>SKRM01000062.1 GCA_007118495.1 Bacteroidales bacterium | reverse complement strand
CTCGCAGTTGGCACGTCGCTGCGCTCCGTGTGTTGGCAGCGCTTTGCGCTGCAGTTTGGCTCGGCCTTTCAGGCCTCGCGGTTAGGAAGTTACAAGTATTAAATCGACATATGATGAAGAATAAAGAGAAGTTATATTCACCTGATACCAATCTCATTACTCCGAAGAAGTCTTTTGACAGGGCTTTTTTTGAGAAGCTACCCAAAACAGACCTCCACGTGCATCTGGATGGATCTCTGAGACTGGAAACCATTATTGATCTGGCTCAGCAGGACGGCATTGACATTGGTGCAGACTCGGTGAAACAGCTTGAAAAACTCATTGGCCCGGGCAAGATGCATGCCAATCTCAACGAATACCTGAAGGCCTTTGACATCACCCTGAAAGTAATGCAGACAGAGCATTCATTGTACCGGGCGGCCTATGAGCTGGCCGAAGACAATGCAAAAGAAAACGTTGAATACATTGAAGTCAGGTACTCACCCATTTTGCATACACAAAAAGGATTGCCCCTGACAGTCATTCTTGAGTCGGTTGTGGAAGGCCTGAAGGATGCCGAACGTGACTTCAACATCAAAAGTGGAGTGATTGTATGTGGAATCAGGAACATATCCCCCGAGGTGAGCATGCGCATGGCCGAGTTGGCTGTTGCCTTTAAAAACAGGGGCGTTGTGGGCTTTGACCTGGCAGGTGCAGAGTATAATTATCCTGCCAGAGACCACCTGGATGCCTTCAACCTCATCCTGTCAAACAACATTAATGTAACCATACACGCCGGTGAAGCCTATGGGCCGGATAGCATCCACCAGGCGCTGCATTACTGCGGTGCCCACAGGGTAGGACACGGTACCAGGCTAAGGGAGCATGGAGACCTGTTGAACTATGTCATCGACCATCGCATCCCACTTGAAATCTGCTTATCAAGCAATGTGCAAACCCAGGCAGCCAAAACCATGGCCAGCCACCCTTTTAAATTTTACCTGGATCTTGGTCTTCGGGTTACCCTGAATACAGACAACCGTTTGGTAACCAACACCACTATGACCGATGAATACTACCTGGCCTATAAAGAGTTTAACCTTACTCCACAGAACATCCTTGACCTTGTGATCAATGGAATCAAGTCAGCTTTTATTCCCTTTGAGTACAAGAAATGGTTCCTGCGTGATACCAAGCAGAAGACCATGGAGCTTATCAATGGATATGGTAAAGGAGTGGGGGCAGACAAAAAAGGGTAACAGGTTTTCCGGGATATTACACTCAGCTTTGGTAAAACACATTGTTATACCGGCTTTCAATTTCTTTCACCTCTTCAGCAGTAAGCTTTGCAAACTCATTATTCAAAGCTCGCTTTGAAAGCTTGCCATTATTTTGTTCCAGGAAACGCAATAGCAATGCAACCATGTTGTCGGGCATTTGGAAGACATCATCCAGGTAACGTTTTATTTCGTCATATTTCTGCAAATATGCCACTTCATCCGGGATAATCTGTTCAATGGTTTCATTTACACAATCGTACAAAAATTCAGCCTGGTGGGTTGCATCAAAATACCGGTAGTAGTCAATGGTTTCGTTTAAAACAACCACATTGTTGTAACGGTCTTTTTCCCACTCAATAAAATCAAGCAGTGGCTGTGAAAAACTTTCCAGCACATTTCGATACTCGTCCATACGGTTCAATATGGCAGCCGAAACCGGGAAAATGATACCCTGTTGCGAAAATTTCATGCAGGACAGTAAATGATTTATTAAATAGCGATGTATTCTACCGTTTCCATCTGTAAAAGGATGTATAAATACGAATCCAAAAGCAATGGAAGCAGCCGCAAGCACAGCATCATAGCCCCTTTTTTCAATTTTCTCTGAACTAGCGAGTAAACCGCTGATCAGCTGGTCAACATCCTGATGCCTGGCGGAGATGTGGTCGGGTATGGGTTCTCCGGTCAGGCGGTCGTGCTGGCCTACAAACCCCCCTTCATCCCTGAAGCCCATTTTGACAAAACGGCTATTTTCGATCACGATCTGTTGCAGACGCAAAAGCTCTTTCTGGGATAGTTGCTTTTTACCAGCCTGTCCAATGGCTTTGCCCCATCTTACTGCCCGATTGCCGGCTGGAGTCTCTCCCTCAATGCTGAACGAAGCTTTTGAATCTTTAAGAAGGAGAAATGCAGATGTTCTCTGTAGCACATCTTTGTGTACGTTGCTGAGATTACTGCTGCTTCTGGCAGACAGATTGGATTCTATATAGCTGGTTAGTTTTTCTGTTCTGGATATTAAAGGACAAAAATCAACAGTTCCAGGTAAATTATTTCTGATGCGGTGACGGCTTGAGTTGGTACTTTCGGCTAAAGCAAACTGAAGATTGTCATCTATCAGTGGTACAAAATTACCCTTTTTCAGATCTCCCAGTGGTAACCTTCTGTCCATCAACCACTCATACAAGAACCAGATTCTTCGGCTATATTGACCAAGAGGCTCATTTTGCAGTAAGTTTACCACTTCGTTTTCTGTTAACTTTTCAAACAGTTTTTTGAAAAACAACAAGTTAACACCTTCATACTTCAGTGCAAAAACCAACTGGTCGTATAATGATTCCCTGGGTTGGTGCCGTGGTGTAAACACCTGCCATTGACCGTTGGCGTATTTTCTGTTTTTTGTGCTTATTAAGCACAGCGTATTGGGAATGGGAACAGGCAATTGTAAATGATCAATTATGGCTCCATAGCCCACAATCCAACCTTCCTCAGGGGCCTTGATGCCATGAAAAACACTTATTTTATATGAAAAACGATTACTTAACACCCTGTTTTGTGAAATACGATTATCCAAAGATAGATCAAAAATCAATACAACGCGCACAAAAATGCATCCAAGTCAACTCCTGCAACGATTAACCCACCTATTCGACGCAAATTATGCAACGAATAATTATTGCATTAAAATAATTTCTACCTTGCGCGCGGTTTGTTTATCCACAAAAACATCCGTATGAAGCCGGGATTAGGTGTCTCCATCATAAAAAAACAATCTTTTTTCTTTATTGGCATCTTGTGCTTTTTGGGCCTGACACTGCACGTTAAGGCTGCCGAACTAGACGCTGGTTTTCCTGGCAACAAACCGGAAGTGGTTTATCCCAACCCAACAACAAACAGGATCACCATTGAATCCAACATGCCCACGCACCTGATCGAAGTTTATGACCTTACCGGAAGACGCATTCTGGGTGAAAAAGTAGAGGGAAAACACCACGTATTAAATATGCAGTCACTCAGACCAGGATTTTACCTGCTGAGGGCATACACAGAAGAAGGCTCCATCCTGGTAAGGATTTCGGTGATACCCTGATGCATATCCGGTAAACCATCTACACTTTCACATAGAAATACCAGCCTGATATCTTTTTCAGGCTGGTGTTTTTCTATTACCTTTGCATTTTAACACCCCAGCCCTTATGAGTGACCAGATTAAACACGAGTGTGGCGTGGTCCTGTTGCGATTG
>SKRM01000032.1 GCA_007118495.1 Bacteroidales bacterium | reverse complement strand
CAGTACCCGGAGCCGGGCTCGAACCGGCACGGCCGCAATGGCCACAGGATTTTAAGTCCTGGGTGTCTACCAATTCCACCATCCGGGCGTACTTTCGCGCTTACAAAGTTATAAGAAAGAACGTAACGATGTGGTAAAAAAAAACCTCTTCTCAGAGGTTAAACTTGAGCGGAAAACGGGACTCGAACCCGCGACCCCGACCTTGGCAAGGTCGTGCTCTACCAACTGAGCTATTTCCGCTTATGGTGCCATTGCGGTTGCAAATATACGTTTTTTTTATTTTCCCAAAACTTTTTTCTGAATTTATGAAAACAAGGCAAATATAAGTTTCAGTGTCAATGGGCTAAACAGCCATACTTCATAAATGCTGTTAAAAATGCAGTAAGTTTGTTTAGATTGATTAAATTTGTGCGCCAAAATAAAATATTAATCTTTAAGCAAAATAGTAATGAAAAATCTTCGCAATGTTGCCCTGATGATGCTTGTCCTGCTGGGAACCGCCTCTTTTTCGGCCCAGGCTCAGGCAAAATTCGGACATATCAATACCAATGAACTCCTCCGTATGATGCCGGGGCGCGAGGAAGCCACTGTCCAACTGGAAAGATACGCACAAGATCTGGAAGAAACCTTTGTTGCCATGCAACAGGAGTTTCAGTCAAAATACCAGGACTATCTTGAAAAACAAGAAACCTTTTCAACACTGGTTCGCCAGTCAAGGGAGCGCGAACTGCAAAGCCTGCAGGAACGCATCATGGAATTCCAGGAATCAGCACAGCAGGATATCATGGAGCAGGAAAGTCGTTTGCTAAACCCCATCATTGAAAAGGCCAGGAACGCCATTGAAAAGGTTGGTCGCGAAAACGGCTTTACTTATATATTTGACACCAGCGGTGGATCATTGCTCTTCTGGGAAGGCGGCGAGAACATCATGCCCCTGGTCAGAGCCGAGCTGGGTATATAATTATTGAAGTAATAAAGGGATAGCAAGCACCTGTATTGCATTTGTGCTCCAAATGTAACACAGGTGCTTATTTTGTTTCTTCATTTCTGTACCACTCTGCGTACTTGATGTAGTTCCGTGAAATCCTTTCCAGTAGTCCGGCGGTAAGCTCCTGGCTGATGTCCTTGACTTTTTTGGCAGGAATACCTGCATATACACTGCCGGGTTCAATGACTGTGTTTTCCAAAACCACAGCTCCGGCGGCAATCACCGAATTCTTTCCCACAACGGCATTGTCCATTATTACTGAGTTCATGCCCACCAGCACATTGTCTTCAATGGTGCATCCGTGCACAATAGCATTATGTGCGATGCTTACGTTGTTTCCAATGTTTGTGGGTGCTGTCTCATAGGTGCAATGTATAATGGCTCCGTCTTGCACATTCACATGGTGACCAATACGAATATGATGAACATCACCGCGAATGACAGCATTAAACCATACACTGCAATGATCGCCCATGATTACATCACCAATAATGGTGGCGTTTTCAGCCAGATAGCAGTTGGCGCCGAATGTGGGGTAAAATCCCCTGATTGACTTAATGAGTGCCATTGTATATTACCTTAATTTGCTGGTTTCAGATAAACTATAACCCCAAAATCACTTCTCCGGCTTCTCTTCCATGAAGCAGCAAGTTCGAGGGGTTTTCAATGAACTCCTTGACTTTTACAAGAAAACTGACCGACTCCTTTCCATCAATAACCCTGTGGTCGTATGAGAGTGCCAGGTACATGATGGGGCGAATCTCCACTTTGCCGTTAATGGCAACCGGTCTTTCCACGATATTATGCATCCCCAGTATGGCGCTTTGTGGCGGATTGATGATAGGTGTTGACAGCATAGAACCAAATACGCCTCCATTGGTAATAGAAATGGTGCCTCCTGTAAGTTCGTCAATGGTGATCTTATTATCTCTGGCCTTGTTGGCGAGTTCACTGATGGTCGCTTCCAATTCAGGAACCGATAATTTCTCGGCGTTGCGAATTACAGGTACCATCAACCCTTTTGGTGTGCTCACGGCAATACCCACATCGGCATAGTTGGGAATAACAATTTGATTGCCATCAATAAAGCCATTAACCTGGGGGTAAAATGGAATACTTTCTGCCACCGCTTTTACAAAAAATGACATGAAGCCCAGTTTGAAGCCATATTTCTCGGTAAATGCCTTCTGGTGTTTCTTGCGAAGTTCCATCACGGCTGTCATGTCCACCTCATTGAAGGTGGTAAGCATGGCGGTCTGATTTTTAACTGCTACCAGACGTTCTGCAATTTTTTTTCTGAGGGTTGACATTTTCTGGCGCGATACATCCCGGTTTCCCCCCCACGCTGATGGCTGAATATCTACAGGTGGAGTTTTTCCTGAAGGTGTTGAGGTTTTTTTCGATGCACTGGCAATGGCGGCAAGGATGTCTTTCTTGGTAATCCGCTTGCCATCAGGACGGATGTTGTCCCAGTCAAGCTCAATTGCCTCATCATCCAATAAGCGTTGGGCCTGGGGTGTGAATGTAAACTCTTGTTTACTTCCCTTTCCCTCAGCTGTCTCCTCAGTCTTTTCCTCAGCTTTTTCCTCAGCTTTTTCCTCAGCTTTTTCCTCAGCTTTCTCCTCAGCTTTCTCCTCAGCTTTCTCTTCTGCTTCATCCCCGGGCTTTTCGCTGGTTTTCTCCTTAGCCTCAGCCTTCGAGTCAATTCGTCCAATGATTTTTCCAGGTTCAGTGGTGGTTCCTTCTTCCATCAACAGGCTGATCTTACCGGCAGCTTCTGCACTGATGGTGAGGGTTGCCTTATCTGAATCTATTTCTGCTATTTCCTGGTCTTTCTCAACGTATTGACCATCTTCAACCAGCCATCTGGCCAGTTCAACCTGTGTAATTGATTCGCCTGCTTCAGGTACTCTAATATCAACTGTCATGATGGGTTTTGTTTTTTATGCTTCAACCAAATGGCTTATACATAACTGTTTACATTCTTTGCATACATTTTCACAGTCGCATTCCTCAAATGCTTTCTCAACTATCTTGCGTTGTTGCATCTGGTGGAACTTACTGGATCCACTTGCCGGGCTTGCGCTTGGGGGGCGGGCAATGACGCTCATGCTAACCCCTTTGAAATTCATCAGAATAAAAGGCCATGCTCCCATATTTTGAGGCTCTTCCTGAACCCACACCCATCGATTGGCGTTTTTGTATTTTTTCAGCAAAAGCCCGATTTCGCGCTGGGGGAGGGGGTAGAGCTGCTCCAATCTTATTATAGCTGTGTTTTTGATGCCCTTTTGTACCCTTTCCTCATGGAGATCATAATATATTTTACCGCTGCATAACACCACACGGTCAACTTTTGCAGCATCTGCAACTGCATCATCAATCACTGTATGGAAATGTCCCTTGCTCAGGTCGTCTATGCTTGAAACACATTCCGGATGTCTGAGCAGGCTTTTGGGAGTAAAAACGATCAGTGGCTTACGGAAATTCCTTTTCATTTGCCTGCGAAGCAGGTGAAATAAGTTGGCTGGTGTGGTGCAATTGGCCACCTGAATGTTATTTTCAGCGCACATGGCCAGGAATCTTTCCATTCTTGCACTTGAGTGCTCAGGTCCTTGCCCTTCGTAGCCATGTGGGAGGTACATGACCAATCCGTTCATCACTTTCCACTTTTCTTCGGCACTGGTAATGAACTGATCAATAACAATCTGCGCTCCATTGTTGAAATCACCGAATTGTGCTTCCCAAATGACCAGCTTTTGTGGACCAGCCATGGCATATCCGTATTCAAAACCAAGAACCCCATATTCTGACAAAAGCGAGTTGTAGATCTCAAATGCGGCCTGACCCTCACCTAATTGCTGCAAAGGGACATATTCCTCTTCAGAATCTTCAATTTTAAGCACGGCATGCCTGTGACTGAAAGTTCCCCTTTCAACATCCTGTCCGGAGATCCTTACTGAAAACCCTTCGTGAAGCAGACTGGCATATGCCAGGGTCTCTCCCATGGCCCAATCAATGGGGCCATTGTCGCGTATCATTTTTTGCCTTTCCTGCATAAGCCTGATGGTTTTCCTGAAAAAATTCTTCCCTTCAGGAAGGCTTGTGATTTTTTCGCCCAGCGCTTGCAGAGTTACGGCATCAACGCCAGTATCAACAGATGTCATTAAATCATCTGCTTTGGCTTTGGGAATTCCCTTCCAGGTATTCTCCAGAAATGGATCAATATTACCCTTCTCAATTTTCCGGCCTTCTTCCAGTTCGGCATCCATGATCTGCTGAAAGTCACTTTTTAATTTGGCGACTTCATCATTGGAAACCATTTTCTGTTTGAGTAGTTTTTCAATGTAAATACTTGCCGGATCAGGATGCTTTTCAATAATTTTATATAAAACAGGCTGGGTAAATCTGGGTTCGTCACTTTCGTTATGCCCATATTTTCTGTATGAAAGCAGGTCAATGAAAACGTCTCGTTGAAATTTTTGTCTGAACTCCATGGCCAACTCAATGGTATATACCACGGCTTCTACATCGTCACCGTTTACATGGAAGATGGGAGCCTGTATGGTTTTGGCCACATCTGTACAATAAGTGCTCGACCTGCCGTCAAGGTAGTTGGTGGTAAATCCGAGCTGGTTGTTAATAACCAGGTGAATGGTACCTCCGGTTTTATAACCTTGCAATTGCGACATTTGTAAAACTTCGTAAACAACACCCTGGGCTGCCACTGAAGCGTCACCATGAATGAGAACAGGTGCCACTTTTAGGTAATTTCTGTCGTGCTTGATGTCAGCTTTAGCTCTGGCAATACCTTCAACCACAGGGTCTACCGCTTCCAAATGACTTGGATTGGGTGCAATACTCAGGTTGATAAGGTGGTTGCTCCGGGTGGTGGTTTCAAGGGTACATCCCAAATGGTATTTGACATCACCAAGAAGGGTTTCTTCGGCATACTCCTTGCCTTCAAACTCGCTGAAAATTTGGCGGTATGGTTTTTTCAGGATATTCCCCAGGACATTAAGTCTTCCCCTGTGGGCCATGCCAATAACATATTCAAGTATTCCCAGACCTGCTCCCCTATCAATGGCAGCGTCCAGGGCAGGAATAAGGGTTTCGCAACCTTCAAGAGAAAAGCGCTTTTGTCCGGGAAACCTTTTCCGTACAAAGTGTTCAAATTCTACTGCTTCAATGAGCTTTCCAAGTATCTGCTTCTTTTTTGCCTGATCAAAAGCAGGCGTATTCTTGGAACCTTCCATACGCTCTTTAAGCCACTGAACTATTTCAGGAGATCGGATATACATGAATTCCGCACCAATACTCTGGCAGTATGTCTGCTGAAGATGGGTTACGATACTCCTCAGCTTTGCTTTCCCTATTCCAAGCTCTGTCCCCGCCTGAAAACTGGTATCCAGATCACTGTCATTCAATGAAAAGTTTTGGTGGTCAAGAGAAGGAAAATACTTTCTGCGGGTTCTAACAGGGTTTGTTTTGGTAAATAAATGGCCTCGTTCACGGTAAGCATGAATGAGATTTATGACGTTGAACTCATTTCGAAAGAGCTTGGTTTCGCTTTCTGAGGCGCCCTCGGGTGAGGGATAACGGATACGGGCAAACTCAAAACCGTCGAAAAACTTTTGCCAGCCGGAATCAACACTATTCCTGTCATTCAGGTAATCCTGGTACATAGACTCAAGTTGGCTACCTTCTAAATTGCCCAGATATGATAAATTATCTTTTTCCATAGTATTAAGGCATTCACACCCCAAGGGATTATTTTAATTATAGTAGTACAAAATTAAGATAATAATTGTTCGTTCAGTCTGACACTGTTTTGTTGATGCCTGACATAAAATGTTGGATCGGCTTCGAATAAAAAAAAATATCATGTACATTTGAAGCGGAGAATACATTTTACCGTACATATGTCAAAAAAATCAATTTCTGATAAAAATCCTGCCATTGAAAAAGCCTGGAAAGCCTTTTATAAAAGAGATTATGACAGTGCTTTAGAGCAGTTTCAGCTTGTTTTAGAAGCCGGCGAAAAAGGGGAAGCTCTTTATGGCAGGGCTTGTACCTCATTTAGGTCAGCTGACCTGGATGGTGCCATTGCTGACCTGTCTGAACTGATTAAATCTGAGGGAAAAAATATATTGGCTTACCACACCAGGGCACTTGCCTATGGTGCAGATGAGCAGTATGATAAAGCGCTTGCTGACCTGTTAAAGGTAACTGAGCTGGATCCCGCAAATGGTGAAGCCTGGTGCGATCTGGGGGGGCTCTACCTTGTGCTTGAAGATTATATGAATGCCAGGGAGTGTTTTGAACTATCAGCAGATATAGATAAAACCTGTGGCTGTGCCTGGCTTGGCAAAGGCGCGACTGCTCTTTATATGAAGGAGTATAAAAAATCAATGGAGTATCTGAACATCGCCATCAAACTTGATGGAAAAGAAGTGCTGGGACATATAGCCAGGGCTGATGCCGCCTTTTCAGGCAATATGAAAAAGGAGGCGTTGAAAGATGTGCGGAAGGCCTTGTCGCTGGATAAAGATTTTTTCCAAAAATTTCAAGAGATGTTCGATGAGGATACTGGCGACAAAGATGATGATGATGCCGATGAAAAAGCTACCCTTGACGACGACGTAAGTCTCGATGATTTTTAACCCCTTGTTTTGTATATCCTGAAAGGCATACAGACTTTTTGCATCTTTAAAATTTGTTTAATTTAGGGGCGTTTTAACCTTAAACCATACAACACATGAAGATGCGTCTCGGACTTTTAATCATTGTTTTACTACTGTTACCGGAATTGGTGACCGGTCAGGCCAAAAGACGCCTGACCCAGGATGACTATCCAGGCTGGAAAACGCTGTCTGGTATAGAGATATCCCCCGACGGTAACTGGGCTATGTTTCAGGTAAATCCTCAGGAATACGGGGATGGTAATCTGATCATTAAGCACATACCAAGCGGCAGGGAACATATCATTCCCCGCGGTTATCGCTCAGCCATTTCTCCCGGCGGGAAATTTGCAGTATTTCATATCAAACCTGAATTTGCCGTTGACAGGCAGGGCCGTGTTGACGGGCTTCGCCGCAATCAGATGCCTGTCGACTCCATTGGCTTTTTCGTTTTTGAGACTGGCCGTCTGGAGAAACTCCCCTCAGTAACTTCCTATCAGCTGCCCGATGATGCATCTGACTGGGTTGCCTATGTCATTGATAATGCCAGGGTAAAGGCACCAGAAAAGGAAGAAAATGGCTCAGATAATGGTGAAGAAGAAAAACCACTGAAAAACAAACAACTCTTCGTATATAATCCATTAACGGGCGCACGCCATATTATGGATGACGTGGAACAATTTGTATTTGCACCTAACGGCAGCCTGGTGGCAGCTGTTACTGAGAAAAAAGAAAATGACACCCTGACAACCAGGCAGGTTCTTGCTTTTGATCTTAACCGGTTTGAAAAGACTGTTGTTGATAGTGGTGAAGGTGATTACAAGCAGCTTAACACACACCGTAACGGAGATTATCTGGCCTGGGTACATTCGGGTGACACAATCGATGAAAAGGTTTATGCATTGTATCTCTGGGAGCGTCGCCGCGGAAGGCTTACACTTGCAGCAGATGTGAATAAGTCTGGTATGCCTGCGGGACTCAGCCCCAGTGACAATCAGCGCCCTTATTTTTCAGAAGATGGTCGCCGTCTGTTTTTCGGAACTGCCGAAATTCCTGAACCCGAGCCGAAAGACACCCTCTTGAAAGAAGAGAAATATTCTGTTGATGTCTGGAACTGGATTGACCCTATGCTACAGTCACAGCAATTGGTTCAGGTGAACCGTGAAAGAAGGCGTACATTTCTGGCGGTATATGATATTCGTCAAGACAAGATGGTCCAACTGGCTGATGACGATATTCCGGGGATTAGCTTTGGCCCTGAAAACAATTTTGAGATTGGATTAGGGTTTGACTCCAATCCATATATGATTGAAAGGCAATGGACCGGTGGAGGTACACGTGACGTCTACCTGGTCAATGTGAATGATGGAAAACGTACCATGTTGCTTGAAGCAGCCCAGGGAAGCGTGAGCATGTCGCCTGGTGGTAATTATGTGATCATGTATGATCCTGAAGCTGAAGACTGGAGCGCTTATTCTGTTAGCAGGGGAACTTTTGTGAACCTCACTGCTGATATTGATGTTCCCTTATATAATGAGGACAATGATTCCCCAAGGTTGGCAGGTCCCTACGGTCTGGCTGGCTGGACCACCAATGATGAATTTGTGCTGATCTATGACCGGTATGATGTTTGGAAGGTAGATCCAAGGGGGCGTCAGGCTGCTGAGAATCTTACCAAGTCGTATGGCCGGAACAACACCATCCGCTTACGTTTGCAAAATCTCGACAGAGAAGATAGTTTTATTGATCTGTCGCAACCCCAGTATTTTTCTGCATTCCATGAGTTTAACAAGCAGAGCGGATACTACAGGCTGCATCGTGGAAGCCTGAACCAGATCATTATGGAAGATGCTGCTATTTCTGCCCTGGCCAAGGCAAAAGATGCTGACCGTTTTATCTGGAGAAGAAGCACATTTACTGTGTTTCCTGATTTGTGGACCAGCGCCCTTGATTTTTCAGGTGCAACCCGCCTTTCTGAAGCCAATCCACAGCAGTCTGAGTTTTATTGGGGCACTGTAAAACTGGTTGAATGGCAAAGCTTTAACCACAATGAACCCCTTCAGGGCTTGCTGTACCTCCCCGAAGATTTTGATGAAAACAAAAAGTACCCCATGTTGGTGTATTTCTATGAACGTCAATCACAAACCTTGCATAACCACTATATTCCCGCACCCAGCAGGTCAACAATTAACAGGTCTTACTGTGTAAGCAATGGGTATATTGTGTTTGTTCCGGATATTACCTATCGCGAAGGCTTCCCCGGCGAAAGTGCCTATGATGCCATTGTTAGCGGTACAAAAGCCATGGTTGAAAGGTATCCTTTCATTGACAGAGACAACATGGGTCTTCAAGGACAGAGTTGGGGTGGTTATCAGATCGCCTTCCTGATTACCCGTACCAATATGTATGCGGCAGCCATGGCTGGAGCACCAGTGAGCAATATGGTTAGCGCTTATGGTGGAATACGCTGGCAGACAGGTTTGAACAGGCAGTTTCAGTATGAGCAGACCCAAAGCCGTATTGGTGGTACACTTTGGGAAAGACCGCTTCGTTACATCGAAAATTCGCCTATCTTCTTTGCCGACAAGGTAGAGACTCCTCTGCTTATGATGCATAATGATGATGATGGTGCTGTTCCATGGGAACAGGGAATCGAATACTTTGTGGCACTCAGGCGTTTATCAAAGCCAGTTTGGATGCTGGTTTACAATGATGAAGCCCACAACCTGACCCGTTGGCCAAACCGCGTAGATTTGGACATCAGAATGTATCAGTTCTTTGATCATTACCTGAAAGGCAAGCCTGCTCCGGTATGGATGGAGAAAGGAATTCCTGCCCTTGACAAAGGACGGGTACACGGATATGAATTGGTTGACTAAACGGTATTAACAACCCCCCGGAACAGGGGTTATATCTTCAGCCCCGGGTATAGCAAATATGCCCGGGGCTTTTCTTTCTGCCTGTACCGGATCAAGCTTCATGAATCGGGGGTAATCAAACATGGCCTTGTCTTCATTGTAAAAAGCCCTGGCGGGGACAAAATTATCAATTGCAAAGGCTCTGATAGACTCATAACCCCCCGGAATAACAAAAACCCCATCATAGCCCTGACCCAAAAGCATAACCTGGGCTGCCACTGACAGCTTTTGCTCATCTGAATAAATGATAATAGGGTTACTGGTTTTTAGGGTTTTTCTGTGTTGTTTTTCTCGCAGTTCAGTAAACGGGACATTGACAGCTCCATGCAGATGCCCTTCTTTATAGATATGGTGTGGCCTGACATCGAGTATTAAAAACCCCTTTGTTTCATTGTTGTTGAGCAATGTTTGCAGTTCCTCATAGTTGATATAGCCGGTTTCGCTGATTTTCTGTACCACCTGCCTGTTGCTTGTTTTGTAACATTCACAGGTTAGCCAGTTAAAAACAAGTGGAAGTATGAATACTCCAAAAAAGATAAGTGCGCCCGCATTTAATTGCTGATTATTCATCGTTGTATATTTTTTGTTAACAACCTCCAATTACAGGAATAACTTCTGACTGTTCCGGAGCAATAAGCACAGGTCTGTTTTCTCTTGTGCTGGCAGCTGCACCTCCTTCGAGAAAAAAGGTTCTTGCATCACGAAGAAATCGGGCTGTTGACCTTTTTTGCAAATCGTAGGCGGTTGTATCAGGCAGTTCTCTGATGAACAGTTCTTCAAACATGGCATTGAGTCCGCCATCCATAAGAAACACATTATCATATCCTGCCCTGGCGGCAGTCATCCATGCCACCATGGCCTCATCAGATCCATGACTGAAAAAAACTTTTGGACGTCCATCCCTTTTGAAAAAGGCTTTCCACCTACGGGCCAGAATGTCACCGGGAGGCATGTGGATGGCACCCGGGAGGGTGAATCTTTCATACGCTGCTCTGTCTCTGGTGTCAATGAGCACCATTTTGTCGTGGTGGTTTTTAAGCTGGTGTATAACGCGGTGGGTTGAGACAAAAGCCTTTCCGTTGTGAATTTTTTCAATGAGCTCATCAGGAGGCATTTCTCTCAGATTGCTGGGTCTTTCCACCGGCAGGAAAAGGTAAATGAACATGAGCGCAATGAGCAGCATAGAGGGCAACATGGTTGATGGTCGCTGCTGAATTACCCTGGCATCTGTCTTGTTGACCCTGTCTTCAATCATCTGGGTAAAGGCAAAGGCAATCAGTGCTACCATAACCAACATAAAGGCAAACCATGCCCTGGATATTCCAAGGGTTTCGTAAATAAACGGGTTGCCCAGAAAGCTACCGGTATAAAGAGGTTCAAACTGATTGTAAAAATGTCCGAATATGAAAATACCAAGAAACATCCCCACAATGAATACCATGGCATCAATCTTGCCAATGACGGCCCCCACAAAACTTGTCCCGGGGCAAAAGCCTCCCAGGATAAATCCAAACCCCATGATGACCCCTCCTGTAAGGGCTGAATACAGATAGGTTGGGTTTATATAGATAAGGCCCATGTCAATCCAGCCCAGATAGCTCATGAAAAGCAGACCTGTCATGGCCGTAACACCGGCTGTAAAAAAAACCCTTAAAACAACAAAATCATAGCCATAAAAAACGCCTGCCAGTTTGCGTGAGGATGAAAAACCAGCTTGTTCGAGTACATAGCCAAACCCTATGCCCAGTATCAGGGCGAAAAAAAGATTAAGCTCAGGGTTGATCAGTCCTTGTGGTATGAATGGTGCCATGGCACTTGGGTTTAAGTTAAATCCATAATTTTCTGAAAAAGTAGGCAACGAGATAGCCTGTGCCAAAAATGACCATCATGGTAAGTATGCCACCTGTTGAAAGCACGGCCATTCCACTTAGTGCTGCACCGCTTGTACAGCCTCTTCCGAATTGGGCTCCAAGGCCAAAGAGCAATCCGCCTGCAAGGGAAAAAACAAGTCTTGTTCCCGGAGTAATCTTTGGGCCGTGTTCAGTCTTGAAGCCAAGTCTGCCCGAGATCGCACCACTGAAAAAACTTCCCACAATAACACCGGCAAGAAGAAATACCAGCCAGCTTTTCATGGGGCTTCCAGGCGTAAAATACTCTGCATAAAAAGTTGATTTTTCTGCATAGTCAGGTGCCACAGATCCGACTGTTGTTACCAGCAGGTCTTTTGCAGCGCCGCTGGCTCCAAGACCCCTGCCGGATATGACAAAAGCCGCCAGCAATACCAGGCCCAACAAAAAGCCGGCCAGATATGGATTCATGTACGTAGTTGTTGTTTTATCCATGACGCATCTGATTTTAGCATCCACCGCCAATGGGCAGCGACTCATCCTGTCTTTGCTCAGGAAGAGCAACTTCATCCCTGCCCGACAGGGGATAATGGTGTACGTGGTCTTCAGTAAATGTCCTGCTCTCAACCTGTGTGGTTAGCATGGTATGGTGAATAAAGGCATTGGCTCCATAAGAAAAGTTGACCGCCTCGTAGCCAAGTAGTCTTAAAAAGGCTGTGACATAGCTGCTGTGATGCCCTGTAAAGCAGTATATGGCGATGGGTTGGTCTACAGGTAGTGTGTTGATGTCCTGGTCACTGCGCAGTGATAATTTTGGCGTATACTGTATGGCTCCCGGCAGGTGTCCCTGTTCGTACAACCCAACCGGCCAATAGTTCACCAGGTAAAAATTGTCCGGGTAATGCAGTAAACTATCCAGATCAATATCCAGGAGAGCGGGATCTATGTTCAGAATCTCTTCGGCACGCTTTCGCAGAATGCGGTACCCGTTGGTCTCACCTGTGGCTAGGGCGGGGAGGGGTCCGGGTTTGTTTTTTGGATTGAATGTGGTTACAAGCTTGTTTTCAAGGTGGCTGCTCATGGCAGCAAGCCAGTAGTCTTTTGCAATCTCCATATCCCAGCTGCTTAGGCCATAACGGAGTGCATATACATTGTCATAGCCAAGAAACAGCATGACAGCATTGACGTATCCGCTAAGCATGGCATCGGGGCAAACCAAAACAATATAATCGAATGATGAGGGGTCTATTACATTTTCAAAATGGTACAAAACCTCTGACGGAAGAACATTGACACTGTGTGGAATATGACCAGCATTGAATGCATCGGTCTCTCTCAGGTCAATAATATGGATATTGGTTCCGTGTAAAAGCCTGTGGACATCTTCTGCATTGATCAGTGATGGCAGACCCGGTCCGTTTAAAATGTCGCCATTGTTTTCAAGATAAGATAGCAATAAGGCTGATTCTGCTTCAGTTGGCAGTGTGGCATTTTTGTCAGAGCCACAGGCTGACAACATGACAATCAGCAATGTTCCGATAACCCGGGTGATAGAATGTCTTGTCATGGTTTTTTGTCTTTTTTATTTTGTTCTGGCTGCTCTCCTGTAAGCATATCCGCCTCTTCCTCTTCAAGATCTTCCCAGCCTGTGATCATGGCCATCAGGTTTGAGCTTAATGTATGTCCTGTGGTTATCAGGTAAACATGCACCAATACAAAGGCAAGGAGGATATATGCCCCCAGGGTGTGGATATATGCAATGGGTGTCAGGTCATTGATTCCGAGCGACTTGATCTCACCATTTATGGGATAGCGGTAAAACATATACACCAGTCCGGAAAACACCATGATCGGAATGAACAGTATCTTCAAGCCCAGATATACCAGCCGCTGCATGGGATTGAGCTTACTCAGTGAGGTTTTCCTGGTGGGATGTGGGGCATTTCTGAATATTCCTGTAAGGTAATATTCAAGCTGGGCTTTCAGGTTTTTGGTGGTGGGCATGTATTGCCTCCACTCACCGGTGGTTAAATGCCAAAAGATGGTAAATATGATCAGGACGATGAGAATCAGAGCCGCATTATTATGCAGATGCACGGCGTTCTCAAACCCGAAAATACCATAAGAGCCATGGATCTCAAAACCTGTAAGGGCTAAAAATAAAATGAGAAAGGCCTGTGTCCAGTGCCAGAATCTTTCAAACCTGGGATAAAGGTATACGCGCCGGGTGTTTTTCATTGGATGTTGGTCTTTTAATTTTTCCTCCATGACAGATAGCGAATAATGGCGTGGATGCAAATACCTGTAAAAGCCAGAAATAACATGAGCATGCCAAAGTAATCAATGCCTGCATAGGTTGTCTGGGCAGGGATGTATACCCCTTCAATTCCTGCCAGTCTGCCACCGGTGCGAGAATGACAATCTTCGCATTGAAGTGCTTGATCAGCAGGAGAGACCATGTGGTTAACCATCAGAAACATTTTCGATTCAATAAAGTCATAGCTGCCCGAAAACGGCAAACCCACATAGTCCATTCCTGCCTGCAGTGCTTCATCCCAATCAAGGTCAATCCACAGGGCTCCCTCACCTGGTTGTGCATCCCAAAGCTTGGCCTGTATAATGGTGCGGTTTTCAGTGTCATAAGGCTGCCTGCCTGTATGAATCTTAACTGGATAAATTCTTGATAGCGGATCATTGGCTTCGCCAAAAAGGGTGTTGATATATAATATGGTGTCGTTGGGTTCGAGGATATCAGATATCAGATGGTGATCGGCCGTACCATTAAACCAGATATAATCGGGCACGGCATTCTGTACCCAGTGAAAATCGCCTTTGATTGAGGTATAAAGCAGGTTACCAAGGGTGTCAATAATTTCGTAAGGCTCACCGTCTATTCGATCAGTTGCAGTTGACCAGTCCCAATGCATTTTGGTGGGGTTTACCTTTGCATACACCGGAATATGGCATGTCTGGCAGCCCACCTTGATTGTATGCTCGTTGAGCTTGTGGTCAATATGGGGAAACGTACCGTGGCAATCTTCACAAGTTGCTCTTTGGGTGTTGTCACTGGATACACCATAATAACGCCCAAGCATCTGGTGGTTGGTGGTTTGATGGCAGTCCTGGCAATTCAGGTTGGCTCCATCGGCAGACATATGGACATCAACATCTCTTGATGCGGTGAGCAACGCATTTTCAAGGTCACCGTGCTTGACATTATTACCTCCTCCACCGTAAAAGTGACAGTATCCGCAATTGTCTTTTTGCGGAAGTCCAACTTGTTGTACTATGGTCTGAAAATCCAGTCCGGGAGGAGGATAGCCGGCTCCACCCCTGGCCTTGTCATACAGGCCACTGTTATCGTGGCATATGAGGCAGTCAACATTATAGGGATTTGCATGATCAAAAGTATTGTCTGTCCAGCCGTATCCTATGTGGCAACGGTTACAAGTTGCCTCGTTTGAGAGGATTCCGGTGCAGAAATTATTGATCAGGTTCTTTTTCCCCAGGTAAGTTACCCCCCGGCCTTCAATATAGGCTTCTCTTTCCCAATTCCAGTGGGCATTGGCTAAAACTTCGTCAGCCCGCTCTGTGTGGCATGAAATGCAAGTGGCTGTAATTTCGTGTGGATTGTCAAAATCACGCTGCAAATCAGGATGTTTGCTGTGATCAACCGAAGGGATATGTTTGATGCTGAATTCAGCTCTCAACTCTTCGAGTTTTTTATTTTCTCTGCTGGCATCGCGCAATACCACGGTAATAATAAGCAAGGGAAGGATGACAGATAAAAAAAACGTGGCGATGTTCTTCATATTTTCAACAGGTCATTGATGTTAAAGAAAAATATTGACCAAGGCATAGATTGGCGTGTTGTATTTGTTGCAATCAGACACGCCAATAATCTATATAGATATATTTTAGGAATATATGCAAATATATAAAGATGGTCAACAAATCTAATGTTTTTTTCGACGCATGGCGCATATTCATATAACAATATAATTATCAGGAAAACAGGAGCATGCATCCTTGTTTTTAATTAAATTAAATAAAAATTTCCCCTTTCATTCATTTTATATAATTCGTGCATATTTCTGCCATATATGCAGGTAGCTTCTGAAGCCTTTTCTTAATTTTACCGTATATAAAAATGGATGGTTTAATATATTATTGATTCATAGTATTATAGAATTTTTAAATAGTAAAAATGGACATAAAAAAGCGTATCGTGGTTTTAACGGGTGCCGGTGTTAGCGCTGAAAGTGGAATCAGGACATTTCGTGACAGCGGTGGGTTGTGGGAAGATCATGACGTCATGGACGTAGCTACCCCTGAAGCCTGGGAACGAAACATGGAGTTGGTGTTGAGGTTTTACAACCAAAGGCGAAAGCAATTGTATGAGGTATCGCCAAACGCTGCTCACTATGCTCTGGTTGAACTGGAAAAGAAATACGATGTGCGGATCATCACCCAAAATGTGGACGATCTGCATGAACGTGCCGGGTCAACCCATGTTATGCATCTTCATGGTGAACTTAAAAAAGTCAGGAGTTCGGTTGATGAGTCATTGGTTTACACCCTTGATGGATGGGAGCTTAAAGTGGGAGATACCTGTGAAAAGGGATATCAACTCAGACCACATATCGTATGGTTCGGTGAGCCTGTTGATATGATCCCTGCTGCTGCACAGCTTACCGAAACGGCAGATATACTGGTTGTTATCGGGACGTCTCTCAATGTATATCCCGCAGCGGGGCTGATAAATTATGTGCTGCCTGGCACACCTATATACCTGATCGACCCCGGGCATTTTGATATGGGCCATATTACCACGCTGCGGTTTATTAAAGCGAAAGCGACTGAAGGAGTGGGGACGCTGCTGAAAGAATTACTTGACTAAACCATGACTATGCAGATGAGAAAACTTTCAATGGAAGAGTTGGGCCGAAAAACCCCTGAAGACTTCAAAGGGGCTGGAAAATTTCCCCTGGTCATCGTACTGGATAATATCAGAAGCATGATGAATACCGGATCGGTATTCAGGACTGCCGATGCATTTATCCTTGAAAAAATCATTCTCTGTGGCGTCACAGCTACCCCTCCACACCGTGAAATACATAAAACAGCCCTTGGTGCCACCGAAACAGTTGAATGGATGTACGAGGCGGATACCACAGATGCCATCAGGCGTCTGAAGGGTCAGGGATACGAGACCATTGCGGTTGAACAAACTACCCATAGTATTGACCTGAAAACATTCCGGCCCGAATCTGCGAAAAAATATGCGCTGGTTTTTGGCAACGAAGTAAAAGGGGTGGGCGATGATGTCTTGTCTTTGTGTGACAAAAGTATTGAGATTCCTCAGTTTGGCACCAAGCACTCATTGAATGTGGCGGTAACTGCCGGTGTGGTGGTTTGGGACTTTTACTCCAAGCTCATTGATTGAGCAACCTCTCAGGCAGTGCTGTGCCTGTGCCATGATTTGGTGCTATTGATTGGTTGAAATTTAACCGGGAAAATCTACTCGAACAAGAAGGAGATTAAGATGCTTCTGGAATTGACCCTGTCGATTGAATCAAAATACCTTGCTCCTTCATCTCCCATACGAACCAGGTTCATAAGACCAAATGAAGCCTTGATCTCGGTGGAGAATTTGAAATAGTAAAAATAATGGTCAAAGCCCACACCCAGTTCATAGTGAATGTCATTCTTGCCAATTTTGACGAACAAAACATCCTGAGCACCACTGGTTGAGCCCTTCTCAGTAGAGGCAAAATCATAGCTGTATTTTAAACCCCCAATAACATAGGCTCTGGTGTTGGGCATCCTGACCGATTTATATTTTACATGCAAGGGAAGATCAAGCTGGGTCACGCCCGGATCATTTTCGGCAAAGCGATGATGGTTATGTGCCGGACCGTCATTGAAAGCGCCGGTATAATATTCAATATACCTGTCATCTGCAAATACAAGGGTGGGAATAAATCGCAAATCAAGATGCTCTGTGAGTTTCAGGTTAGAGACGATGCCGATATTAAACCCAAAGGCCGGCTCAGGCAGAATATATCTGAAGTCAGTAAATTCCTGGTTTTCCCTCACAGCAAAATTCACCACATTGGCTCCCAGTGAAAAACCAAAATGATAAGGGCGGTAGTCGTAGTCAGGGCGGTTGATAAAGCGAAATCTGCGCCCCTGTGCTGAAACTTCAAGAATACTTGTGCAAAGGATGCCGAGCACCATCATGAAACTGATCAATTGCCACTTGTATTTTCTCATGTATGTTTCTGTTATGATGACTAGTTAATTCAACGAAAAAAAAGCATCCTTATTTTACATTGAAATGCCTTCATTAAGGTGCCAGCCTTATTCTGGTCCATAACTTACCTTCTCTGGTATAAAGCAACCGATCGTGCAGCCGGCTTTCCCGTCCCTGCCAAAACTCTATTTTGTGAGGAGTGAGGGCATAACCACCCCAATGATCTGGCCTTTGGAGTTCCAGTCCTTTTGCTTTTTCCAGAAAATCTGTGTAAGCATCTTCAAGGCTTTCTCTGTTTGGTATTACGCGGCTCTGGGGTGAAACAATGGCGCCAGCCTGGCTTGCCCGGGGTCTGACTGCAAAATAGGCATCAGATGTGCGGGCACTTACTTTTTCAACCAGCCCGTTTACCCTCACTTGTCTTTGTTGTTCAAGCCAGAGAAAAACAAGTGAAGCGTGGGGATTTGCCTCTATATCACGGGCTTTGTCACTTTCATAATTGGTGTAAAACAAAAAATCTCCGTGTAATATTTCTTTGAGCAATACAATTCTGGCAGTTGGTTTGCCATCTGCATCTACTGTGGCCAATGTCATGGCATTGGGTTCGGAAAGGCCTGCGGCAATTGCCTGATCGAGCCATTGTCCGAAAAGTTTGAGGGGGTCAGACGAGGCATTTGATTCATGCAGCCCATCCATTTGGTAGTCCTTGCGGAGTGAACGAAGGTCTTTATGTGTCATGATAACTAAGGGATGTTGTTTATTCCTGACAAAACTTTTTCTGTGCTTCGTAAAGCAGTTTATCTCTATCAACAGGAACAACGCCAACAAGTTCACATACGAGGCCGCCTGCCAGGTTACATATCCTGGCCATGAGCTCAACAGGGGCGCCAGCAGCTACGCAAAGGGCTGCGAGAGCGATAACCGTATCACCGGCCCCTGACACATCTGCAACGTCTCTTACACAAGCCGGGATGTGTCCGGCTTTTCTTGAGTCATCGATGTCTTTTTCGCTATAATAAATTCCTTTCTCAGATAATGTAGCCAGAACTGTTCCCACCTTGAGTTTATCCTGCAATGATAGCACAGCTTTGCGTACCTGATCAGGGTCTGCCAGCTCACCATTCAGCTGCAGACCTTCTCTAAGCTCTTTAAGGTTGGGTTTGAAAAGATGTACACCGCGATATTGGGAAAAGTTCTTTTTTTTTGGATCTACCACTACAGGTATATTATATACCTCTGACAACTTCATTACTGAATCAATGAGTCCCGGTGTAATGATGCCCTTGTCATAATCTTCAAAGACGATTACATCAAATTTTTCCTGCTCTAAAAATAGTGCAATCCGATCAAGAAGTTGTCTGCTTTTGCTGGCAGAAAGATTTTTTGCCAACTCTTCGTCAATTCTGAGTATTTGAACATTGTTGCCAAACACCCTGAATTTTACAGTGGTAACTCTGTCTTTGCAGCTAAATATGCCTTCGCTTCCCAAACCGTGTTGGTTCAGGAGTTCAATAAACTGTTGTCCATAATCATCTTGTCCGATTACTGAACACAAAACCGGAACACCGCCCATATTCTGGATATTCAGTGCAACATTGGCGGCACCTCCCAGCCGGTTTTCCCTGTTTTTTAATGAGACAATGGGGACAGGAGCCTCAGGGGAAACACGTTCTACATTTCCCCTGAGGTAGCTGTCAATCATCACATCACCGATAATTAACAACCTTTTCCCCTCAAATGAACTAAAAAGCTCGTAAATGGTATCCTTGTTTGTCATGAATTAGAAACGACCTGACCCGGATAATTATTTTAGCGCGGCAAGAGCGTTTTTCATCCTGTCAACAGCCTCAACGAGTAAATCATTGGAGGTAGCGTATGAAAGACGCACGCAATCATCATCGCCAAAGGCACCACCGGGAACAAGGGCAATATGTGCCTTGTTGAGCAAGTACATGCAAAAATCATTGGCATCATTTATGGTTTGAGCTCCATCTGATTTTCCAAAATATGACTTCACATTGATAAACAGGTAAAATGCGCCTTGTGGAACATTTGTTTCTGTACCGGGTACTTCTTTTAGCAGATTTAGCACCAGGTCACGTCTTTCCATGAATTTCCCAAGCATATCTCTGGTTGCTGAAGGATCAGTTTCCATGGCTTCAATGGTTGCACGTTGGGCAATGGAGCAGGTTCCTGATGTGAATTGTCCCTGTAGCTTGTTGCACGCCTTGGCGATTTCTGTTTGGGCGGCCAGGTAGCCAACACGCCATCCGGTCATGGCAAAACCTTTTGAAACGCCATTGATCAAGAGTACCCTGTCTTTAATTTCGGGAAACTGGGCAATACTTTCATGCTGTCCGCTAAAATTGATATGTTCGTAAATTTCGTCGGCCAGAATGTATACGTTAGGATGTTTTGCAAAAACCTCAGCCAAAGCCTTGAGCTCTTCACGGGAATATACCGAGCCAGTTGGGTTACACGGGCTGGAGAACATAAACATTTTGGTTTTTTCGGTAATGGCCTCTTCAAGTTGTGCAGGAGTGATCTTAAAATTGTTTTCGATTCCTGCTTTGATATACACCGGCGTTCCTTCGGCCATCTTTACTATTTCACGGTAGCTTACCCAGTAGGGTGTGGGTACGATGACTTCTTCGCCTGGGTTTACCATGCACAATACGACATTGGCAATTGATTGCTTAGCCCCTGTGCTGACAACGATCTGCTCAGGTTTGTATGAAAGCTTGTTGTCTCGCTCTAGTTTGCGGCAGATGGCTTCGCGCAGATCCTGGTAACCATTTACAGGGGTATAAAACGAATAATTCTCATCAACGGCTTTCTTTGCAGCCAGCTTGATGTTGTCTGGAGTGAAAAAGTCGGGCTCGCCAACGCTCAGGTTGATCACGTCGTGGCCTTCAGCCTTTAGTTCGCGACTTTTTCTTGACATGGCAAGGGTCTCGGATTCAGACAAGCGGTTTATTCTGTCAGATAAATGTATCATAGCTTTATATAAAAAAAGTTGGACAATGAGTTAATAAGTTTTTGATTCTACGATATTTATGCGTTTGTAATGCGGCAAATTTAGCAAAATAAACCGGTTTGCCAAAAGGGATTATCTTTGTAAATAAATAAATCTGAATATGGGAGAACTGTTTTACATTTTGAGGTATACCGTCCCCTCATTGGTGGTTTTCCTCACGGCCTGGTATTTGCTGAAGGAGTTTTTTCAGCAAGAAAACAAGCGCAGACAGGCCAATCTGATGGCCGATCGGATGCGGATCTCACTTCCGCTCAGGCTACAGGCGTATGAAAGACTTGCGCTGTTTCTTGACCGGATCTCAGCCAACAACCTGATTGTGCGTGTTCACCGGCCAGAGTTGACTGCCCGGGAGCTGCAACAACAATTGATCAGGAATATCCGCGATGAATACGCCCATAATTTGTCCCAGCAAATCTATGTATCACCTCAGGCCTGGGAACTGATCGTCAGGGCATATGAAGAAGTTATCGGGCAAATCAATGCGCTTGGGGCTGAGACAAATGAAGAGGAATCGGCCACTGCGTTCAGCCAGAAACTGCTGGAAAAAGACCTGGGCAGACAATTAACCCAGAAGGCCATGGAGTTTTTGAAACAAGAGGCCAGAAAAAGTTTCTGAATACTAAAATTATAGTACTTGAATAATGCAAATCACATTAAACAACAGGTCTGAGAACATAGAGGGAAAAGAAAAGCTAACAGTTAAAGAACTGCTTGATATCAAGAATTTTACCTTTAAATTTCTGGTTGTCCGTGTCAATGACAAAACAGTTAAGCCATCCAGCTATGCCCAGCATACGATCAACGATGGTGATACCGTTCAGGTTATCCACCTGATAAGCGGGGGCTGATTTTCTGCACCCCGTATTGCCTGATTTCTGGCCTTTATCTGGTAACAGAAGTATTGAGCTGCCTTACTCCGACCAGGCGATCATAAAGCTCCCCTGGTGCTCTGTGATAAACGTAAATGGTGTAGTCATTCTCAGTATATGAATGAGCCCCTTCAATGGGTCTGAGTTCAGCCGGTGGCGTGTCATTCTCCAAAAATGCATATATATAGTTGTAATAGCCCTGTTTTAGAAAAAGACTCAATTCATAGGTCTTTTCTCCGTAGTTGTAATTCATCCGGTTCTCATCTGTAAAGTGCCAGTTGGTTAACGCGCCCATTACATACACATGCCCGTTTTCAAAGGGCTCTGGCATGGGCAGGCGAAAGTGTACCCAGGCATAATCGCTTTCGAGCATATGGTTTCTGCCGTCAACAGTCATGATCTGAAACCTTCCATTAATATCATTGTCAGTAATATAGCTTTCATATGCCCTTACCCGGTCAGGAAGCAGAAACACATCCCAGTGTCTCCTGCCCGACTGGATGTCTTCAACACGCTCTGAGAGCTGTCTAAGGCTTCTGATATCGAAGCGCCTGAATTCATTGCCTCCTTCAAACAAGGTTTCTTCCTCATGGTCATATACCAGCCGGGTGCCCTGAACCGATCTTGGTTGTACTCCTGTTATGGCATTATCCCATCTTCCATTCTGGGTAATTACGATACGCAAGTCGCGGTAGGGATTTGAAATATGGTAGTTTTCTGTATGCAATGTAAACATGAGCTGTTGCATCTGGTTTCGGTATCTGACTAAATTAGCTTGCTGTGCATGGCCGTCAATCATCAGCCGTTGATCCAATACCATGAAGCGCCTTGTAAGTACTACCTGGTTTCTGTCACCTTCAAGAAATACCTTAAGAATGTAGTTTCCTGATTTGGAAGGTCTCATGTTGTTATCCGGAAACTCAAGTTGATAATGGGTGTAGGGTATCCGGGTGTTTATGGAGCTGTAATATGTCCGGATATGGTCTTCATAAAAGCCCTCAATGTATTCATATTGCTGTATCTCTGAGGGTTGCCAGTTTGCATCACAATGAATGATGGTGTAGTAGTAATTTTTATATCCGCCGTCCATATCATCAAAGCGTAAACGCAATCTGTCATTGGAGTTTAGCCGGATCAGGGGATCTGATAATTCAAAATCTGTTTGGTTAAACAAAACGCTGCGGATGTTGTTTTTATGAATGAAATCGCCGTAAAGAAAAAAATCGTCATTACTTTTTGCCGTGTTTACGGACAGGATTAGAATGATGATTGTGGTAAAGCGTATACTTTTTACTAAATTTGCGGACTGTATTGAAGAAATAAAACGACAATGCATATGGTTTACTGTTTGGTTGTTAGTGTAACGCATTTAGCTGAAGCTAATTTAAAACAAAATCATGGCAGGGCATTGAAAAATATCCATATTTTTGTGTAGAAGGTTCGTTTTACAAATATCCTATTCAAGATGTCAAAAGTGATCAGGATCAAACGAGGTTTAGACATTCCCCTGGCCGGGGAAGCTGAAAAAATATTGCAAACCCCTCCAAGAGCAGATGAATATGCGGTTAAGCCTCCGGATTATCATGGCTTGTTTCCGAAAATGCTGGTTGAAGAAGGGGCAAGGGTTAAAGCCGGCACGCCTTTGTTTTATGACAAGTACAACGAAGATGTCATTTTTACCTCACCTGTTAGCGGAACATATACCCAGCTGATCAGAGGCGCCAAAAGACGCATACTAGAGGTAAGGATCAAGGCTGATGCTGAGGATGAATACGTTCAATTCGGCAAAGAAGACATTGGCTCGATGACCAGAGAAAAACTGATAGAAAAAATATTAAAAAGTGGTCTGTGGCCAGCCATCAGACAGCGTCCCTATGCTGTGATTGCCAACCATAAAGATGTCCCCCGTGATATTTTTATTACTGCTTTCAAGAGTGCCCCGCTGGCTCCTGATCTTGATTTTGTCATCAATGGCCAGGAAGATCTGTTTAATTTGGGTCTGGGTGTTCTGTCAAAGCTGACCGATGGAGATGTTCACCTGAGTGTTCATACAGAAAAGACCATTTCCAAAGCATTTACCCAGGTCAGTGGTGTTAAACTGCACCGGTTCAAAGGTCCCCACCCGGCAGGTAATGTTGGCATTCAGATACACCACATCAAGCCCCTGAATAAAGGTGAAGTGGTTTGGTGTCTGGATATTCAGGATGTTGTCAATCTGGGCAGATTATTCAGAGACGGCATTTATTATCCCCAGCGGATTGTTGCCCTTACCGGACCAGAGGTGCTAAATCCGAGGTATTACAAGGTGCTTGCGGGAACAAGGATTTCACCATTTACTAACAAAAACATACGTGTTGAACAGGGGGTTACTCCGCGTTTCATCAGCGGCGATGTGCTGACGGGTGAAAAAATCAATAAGGACGGGTTTCTGGGATTCTATGATGATCAGTTAACCGTCATCCCAGAGGGAGACAAACCTGAACTTTTGGGTTGGCTGGTACCTTCTCTTGATAAATTCAGTGTTTCAAGAACTTTTTTCTCTTTCATGATGCCATGGAAGAAATATCGGTTAAATACAAATATCCGTAGTGGTGAGCGGCCTTTTGTAATTACCGGATTGTATGAAAAGGTACTTCCTATGGACATTCTTCCCATGCAGCTGATTAAATCAATCATGATCAATGATATTGATATGATGGAAAAACTGGGAATTTATGAAGTTGCTCCTGAAGACCTTGCCTTGTGTGAATATATCTGTCCTTCAAAAATTGAGATTCAGACCATTGTCAGGGAAGGGCTTGATGCCATTCAAAAAGAGTTTGCCTGACCATTGTGATCATACTATAGAGAAACCTTTTAAAATCCATAGCATTGAAAGCGTTACACAATTTACTGGAAAAGATTAAGCCACAGTTTGAGAAGGGGGGCAGACTTGAAAAGTTTTACCGCACTTTTGAAGCCTTTGAGACCTTCCTTTTTGTGGGTGGCAATGTGACAAAAAGAGGTAGCCATATCCGTGATGCCATAGACATGAAGCGTACCATGTTTCATGTGGTGATCGCCCTGATGCCGGTGATGTTATTCGGAATGTGGAATGTGGGCTATCAGCATTACAACGCCATTGGGCTTGAGGTTGACTTAATCGATCAGTTCCTTTTTGGTCTTATTAGGGTACTGCCCCTGATTGTAGTGAGTTATGCATCAGGTTTGGCCGTTGAGTTTATTTTTGCCACCATACGTGACCACGAGGTAAATGAGGGCTTCCTTGTTTCAGGTTTGCTTATTCCGCTTGTTATTCCCGTTACTACCCCATTATGGATGGTGGCCCTGGCTACTATATTTGCCGTTATCATTGGCAAGGAGGTCTTTGGAGGCACTGGCATGAATATTCTGAATCCGGCTCTGCTGGCAAGGGCATTTTTATTTTTTGCCTACCCATCGTATTTATCTGGTGAAGTCTGGATATATACACAGGTGCAGGAAGGTCAGGCTCTGGTGGACGGTTTCTCAGGAGCAACCCCCCTTGCATTGTTGGCAAGCGGCGAATTACAATACCTGCCTTCAGCCATGGAAATGTTTCTGGGTAATATTCCCGGATCAATTGGTGAAACTTCGACGGTGGCGGTTTTACTGGGGGCTCTGGTTCTCGTTGCCACAGGGGTTGGTAGTCTTCGTATCATGCTTACTGTTGTTGCAGGCGGCTTATTTACAGGATTACTGTTTAACCTGTTCGCAACGAATCCCTTTATGGAGATTCCCGCCTATTATCACCTTATCCTCGGCGGGTTTGCTTTCGGTGCGGTATTCATGGCCACTGACCCTGTAACTGCCTCCCAAACAGGAACAGGTAAATATATCTATGGATTTTTGATTGGCGTTATTACGGTTCTGATCAGGGTTGTTAACCCTGCATATCCTGAAGGGATGATGCTGGCTATTTTGTTCATGAACGTGTTCGCCCCCCTGATTGACCACTACGTGGTGCAGGCCAATGCGAAACGCCGCTTGCGCCGGCTTAAAAATGCACAGGTTAAACTATCATAAACAAGAAAAAACCTTATAGCAATGACTAACCGATATGTGTTTCTTTATGCCTCTGCCATGGTGATTATTGTGGCGCTGGTTCTGGCCAGTGCTGCTACCTTGCTCAGGCCTTTGCAGGAGCGCAACATGCGCATAGAGAAGATGCAGAACATTTTGGCTGCCATCAATATCCCTGCATCACGTGCTGAGGCTGAGACTCTTTTTAACAGATATATTACTACCACCAAGATTGTGAATCATTTGGGTGAAGAGGTTGAGGGTGATGCTTTTGAAGTTGAACTCCAGGACGAAAACCGTAAGGAGGTTTCTGAACGGCAGTTGCCTGTATATATTGCCGAGCTGGATGGCGAAACCTTGTACATCCTTCCGCTCAGGGGTAATGGACTGTGGGGACCTATTTGGGGATATGTGGGATTGAAATCTGATCTTGCCACCATTGCCGGAGCAAATTTTGACCACGCCAGTGAAACACCTGGTCTGGGGGCAGAAATATCTGACGCTCCTTTTCAGGAGCAGTTTGCCGGTAAACGGATATTTGATCAACAGGGTAACTTCAGGCCTGTCAGGGTTGTAAAGGGAAGAGCTCCCGAAGGAGATGACCACGCAGTTGATGGCATCAGTGGTGGAACCATTACCTCAAATGGAGTGACCAATATGCTGAGAGATGGGTTGGAGGTTTACAAGTCGTACTTTGAAAAAATGAAAACATCATGAGTGATAACACAAACCAAAAGAAAGAAGCATTGTTCTCACCAAAGAGCATGAAGTTGTTGGCAAACCCAATGGGCAAAGATAACCCTATCACTGTGCAGGTTTTGGGTATTTGTTCAGTGCTTGCCATCACGGTTCAGTTAAGGACATCTCTTGTAATGGCTATTTCGGTGGTTGTTGTGATGGGGTTTGCCAATGTGATCATTTCACTGCTTCGCAAAACCATTCCACCCCGCATTAGGATCATTGTGATGCTTACCGTAATTGCGTCTCTTGTAATTCTTGTTGACCAGGTGCTAAAGGCCTTTGTCTATGACGTGAGCAGGCAGTTGTCAGTTTTTGTGGGGCTGATTATTACCAATTGTATTATTATGGGTCGTCTCGAAGCTTTTGCCTTAAGCAACAAACCCTGGCCTTCATTTCTGGATGGTGTCGGAAATGCTGCAGGATATGCGTGGGTACTTCTGGCCGTCGGGTTTTTCAGGGAGTTGCTCGGATCTGGTACCCTGATGGGATACCAGGTTATACCCAACATTCTGTACGAGCTTGGATATGAGAACAATGGGTTTATGATACTTCCCCCAATGGCACTTATTACAGTTGGAATTATTATTTGGATTCATCGGTACAGAGACAGAGATCTTATTGATATCAGCTAACCAGGTGACAATACATTAAAAACGAAAAGAAATGGAAGAATACATCAGCATATTTGTAAAGTCGGTCTTCATTGACAACATGGTGTTCGCCTATTTTCTGGGTATGTGCTCCTATCTGGCTGTTTCAAGGACAGTCAACACAAGTGTCGGGCTGGGTTTTGCCGTCATCTTTGTTTTGGGAATGACAGTTCCGATCAATTACCTGCTTGAAAACTTTGTGCTTGGCAGGGGTGCACTCGCATGGATTGGACCACAGTTTGCATCGGTTGATCTGAGCTTTTTGACCTTTATCATGTTTATCGCCATTATCGCAGCTATGGTCCAGCTGGTTGAAATGATCATAGAGAAAGTGAGCCCCACACTGTACAACTCATTGGGAATCTTTTTGCCCCTTATTGCAGTAAACTGTGCAATTCTTGGCGGATCACTGTTTATGCAGGAGAGAAATTATGCCAATATTGCCGAAGCTGCTTCATTTGGCCTTGGCAGTGGCGTTGGTTTTTTCCTGGCAATTGTCGGAATAGCTGCCATCCGTGAAAAAATCAGGTATTCCAATGTTCCTGCGCCCCTGCGTGGACTGGGAATCACTTTTATACTTACCGGTCTCATGGGTATTGCATTCATGAGCTTCATGGGCATTGAATTATAAACACATTTGAAAAGATACTGTCATGATACTATTGGAAGTTGGAAACCTTTGGATCATAACCCTCAGCGTGGTCATGTTTCTGGCGGTGATGCTGATGCTGGTAGCGGTGCTGCTTTACGCACGTGCAAAGCTTGTTCCCAGCGGACCGGTAAAGATCACCATCAACAATGACAAAGAGATTGAGGTAGACTCAGGCGACACGCTGCTAACCACCCTGTCAAGAGAATCGATTTACCTGCCCAGTGCCTGTGGTGGAGGTGGAACATGCGCCATGTGCAAGTGTCAGGTTATGGATGGAGCCGGAGATATTCTTCCCACTGAGGTTGGGTACTTTACCCGCAAGGAAATACAGGATAAATGGCGGCTGAGCTGTCAGGTGAAAGTCAGGCAAGATCTTGATATCCACGTACCCAAAGAAATATTTGGTATTAAGAAATGGGAATGCGAAGTGGTCTCGAACCGTAACGTGGCTACCTTTATCAAAGAGTTTGTGGTTAAACTGCCTGAAGGTGAAGATCTTGATTTCCAATCTGGAGGTTATATACAGATTGATGTACCTGCCTGCGAGGTTGATTTCAAGGATATTGAGGTTGAGGACAAATTCCGCGATGACTGGGACAAATTGAATATGTGGGATCTTAAAATGGTCAACTCTGAACCCATTTTCAGGGCCTACTCAATGGCAAACCATCCAGCCGAAGGAAATATTGTCAAACTGAACATACGCATTGCCACACCGCCATGGGACAGCAAGAAAAACAAATTTATGAAGGTTAATCCAGGTATCTGCTCTTCATATGTGTTTGCCCTTAAGCCTGGCGATAAGGTGACTGTTTCAGGCCCCTATGGTGATTTCTTCATCAAAGAAACAGACAGGGAAATGGTATATATCGGGGGAGGTGCAGGAATGGCTCCACTGCGTTCACATATTTTCCATCTTTTTCACACCCTGAAAACAGACCGTAAGGTAAGCTACTGGTATGGTGCAAGATCGAAACGTGAAATCTTTTATGAAGAAGATTTCAGAAAGATCGAAAGAGAGTTTCCTAATTTCAAATTCAATATAGCACTGTCTGAGCCATTGCCTGAAGACAACTGGAATGGCTATACAGGCTTTATCCATCAGGTTGTACTTGACAATTATCTGAGCAAGCATAAGGAGCCTGAAGAAGTTGAATACTACCTCTGCGGGCCTCCCATCATGAATGAGTCAGTTCTTAATATGTTGGATAATCTTGGCGTTCCTGAAGAAAATATTGATCTTGACGATTTTGGAGGTTAACTTTGCAGCCCTGTTTATACAGGGCTTTTTTTGTATGACCTGCCCATGAAAAAAGATCGTTTCAGAAGAGCAAACAGGGTTATCTGGATAGGGTTTTTCTCAAACCTTGCCCTGACCCTTTTAAAATTAATTGCTGGAATATTAGGACGAAGTGCTGCTATGGTGGCCGACGCCATCCACTCTGTCAGTGATATCCTGACAGACCTGGTCGTTGCCGGAAGCTTCAGGGTTGCCTCCAGGCCAATTGACGGCAATCACAAATACGGACACGGCAAAGTGGAAACCCTGGCAGCAGGGTTTGTAGGAGGTGTGTTGTTACTTGTCGGAGCCGGGATACTGTATTCAGGTATCAAAAAAATTGTCGGACACTATGGAGATGATCCTTTAAGACAACCGGGAATGGTAGCGCTTTATGCTGCCATATTCTCTATTATAATCAAAGAATGGCTGTTCAGGTATACGATACGCAATGGTAAGCGGATTGATAGCCCTGTGCTGATTGCCAATGCATGGCATCACCGCAGTGATGTGTACTCTTCACTGGGCACCTTATTTGGAATTGGGGGTGCTATTTTTCTTGGAACCAATTGGGTGATCCTTGATCCTCTTGCCGCCATTGTGGTAAGTGTGTTCATATTCAGGGTAGCAATGAAAATTATCCATGAGGCGGTTATGGAACTCATAGAAACTTCACTGCCCTCAAAAAAAGAAAAAGAGATATTACAACTGGCGAGAGAAGTTGAAGGGGTGCATAACCCCCATGCCCTTAAAACACGAAAAATCGGAAGCAGTATTGCCATTGATATGCATATACAGGTGCAGCATGACTTAAATATCAGGGAGGCGCACGATATAACGGTACGCCTTGAAGAAAAATTCAGAGACAAATTTGGAGAGGGAACCCATATTTCTGTCCATACAGAGCCACTTTAACCCAATGCATGGGTTACCATCAGCGTGCCCCATTAAACACATAAGATTAGCCATGAGAAAACTCCTTATTAGCATAGTCGTTGTTTTACTTGTTTTTGCCTCTTGCGCTGACCGCGACCGGGGTGCGCAGATGATTACCATCAGGGGTGTTGTTTTCGGAACATATTACTCCATTATTTATTTTGATGATGAAGGCAGGATACTTGAGGAGTCAATTGATAGCCTTTTCAATGACTTTAACAGTTCATTGTCGTTTTATGACCCCCAGTCACTACTCTCAAGGATCAACCGAAATGAAGAAGTGCATGTGGACGATTACTTCAGGGTGGTTTTCAACCGGGCCATGGAGATATCAAATGAAACCGATGGTGCTTTTGACCCTACCGTGTTCCCGCTTGTAAGTGCCTGGGGCTTTGGTTTCGCTGAAAGACTTGATATGACCAGACAGAAGATAGATAGCCTGCTTGGGTTTGTCGGGTATGAAAAAATCCGGCTTGAGGATGGGGCGGTGGTTAAGGAAGATGAAAGGGTCCAACTCGATTTTAATGCCATTGCCAAAGGCTATGCGGCCGATGTTGTTGGTAATTTCCTGGAGTCAAAGGGGATAGAAGCCTATATGGTTGAAATTGGCGGCGACCTTGTTGTGCGCGGGAATCGTCCCGATAAAAGGAAATGGCGTATTGGCCTTGAAATACCTGCTGAGCGGGATGATGCACCCCAACAGTGGGATTATCTTGTGGAAATAGAAAATACCGGCCTTGCAACCTCAGGCGATTACAGAAAGTATTACGAAGCTGATGGTCAACGTTTGTCTCATACCATTGATCCCCAGACCGGATATCCGGTGGGCCACAGCCTGATGAGCGTTTCTGTTTTTGCCGGCAATGGGATGGATGCTGATGCCTATGCCACCGCATTTATGGTGATGGGTCTGGAACGATCAATAACATTTGTTGAGGCCAGAGATGACCTGGAGGCCTATTTCATTTATGCTGATAATGGGGGGTTTAGTTATTATTCCACATCTGGTCTGGAGCTGATTTCACGGCACGATCTTCAGTAAACGGCAAGCATACGGTTCCTTTTTATATAAGCGGTAATTGCAGGGGTTCAAAATATTTCCTATATTAGGGGTATATGTATTTGTACCCTAAACCATTTCCAAGTCATGAAAAGAGCCCAAAAGATTCGCCTGGGCATATTTATAACCGTTAGTTCAGGCTTTTTGCTCATACTGATAGGGTATTTTACGGCCCAAAGACTTTTTGAGAGAAAAGACCATTACTTTGTTTCATACACTGATGTTTCAGTTAGTGGTCTTGAGGTGGGCAGCCCTGTTAAATATATTGGGATAAATGTTGGATCCATATCAAGTATTGAAATCTCACCTGAAGATGTGAATACGGTGAATATCGGCCTGTCTCTCCAGCAGGGCACTCCCGTAAAGGAAGATGCAGTTGCTGATATCGTCGCAATGGGTATTACAGGGCTCAGAACAATTGAGATCAGGGGAGGTACCCAGGAGGCTGATTTTCTCAAGCCCGGAGGGTTTATCAAACAAGGGTCATCTTTTGCAGAGGACATTACGGGCAAGGCAGAGGTGATTTATTTCAAACTGGAGCAAGTGTTGAATAACATTCAGCAGTTTACTGAACCTTCAAATATGCGCGCTTTTTCACAGACAGCTGAAGATATTTCAGCATTTGCACGGCAGTCGGGTGAAACAGTGCACAGACTTGATGAGGTTGTGGAAGAGAACAGGCAGGATATCAGAGAGGCTCTCGTGGCCATTACCCAATTTACCGGCGACCTTGACAAAACATCTGATGAATTGTTTTTGGCCATATCAAAATTTAATGAAATCATGCAGGGTGATACTTTAAGTCAGATATTGGGTAATTTCAGGGATATTTCGCTCACACTAAAGGAGACAAACCTGAACGAGCTAATTGCCGAACTGGCAAATGCCACCCAGGAAACCCAGGCATTATTGCTTAGAATCGGAGAGGATGTTGACAGAGGCAGTGAAACATTGACAGAAAACCTGATGTTGCTTCAATATACTTTACAGAATCTCCATGACGCCTCACGGAAAATCAGCAGCAACCCCTCTGTCCTTGTGAGATCACCACGTATTCAGGATACCCCTGACAAAATATTTAAATAAGGAACCCACCCCAAAAAACCCAACATATGCGCAGTAAATTTATTCTTGTCGTAGTATCCTTCATGGCTCTGGTCGCTTGTCGCACAGGGCAGGTAGTGGTCAATCAGTATTATTTGCTTGAATATCCTGCCACAGAAGTCACGACATTATCAGAAGGCTTGCATACGCTTGGTGGAATTTGCGAAGTGGCCGATGTGAAGGTAGCTCCTGCATTTTCTTCACATCAAATGGCACTTAGAGAAAACTCTCACCAGATAAGGTATCTCTCGTACAATGAGTGGGCAGTCAGACCCTCACTGTTGTTTACAGGCATGCTGATGGATTTTCTTGACAAAAACCGGATGTTTGAAGAAATTACCCATGGCAGATATGCATTACCCTCAAAGTATTTGCTTGAGACAGAGATTGTTCATCTTGAACTGGACATGCGCAGCACTACACCTCTTGCCCGACTGCAAGTGGTATTTCGTATCTCTGAAAACGGAGGTGACGTGGTCTTATCTCATAATGCCGACAGGGATGAACCACTTTCAGGGTATGATCTCAATGAATTTGCGTCTGTTATCAGCCGCATATTTGCCGAAGAGCTTCATGCATTCCACAGAGAATTGTCAGGCAGGCTACCCCTTGCAAATTAAGGAAGTGATATGGCTAAAAAGAAAACCGATCAGGATGTGTTGTTCTCTCTTGGCGAGCAATTAAAGCTGCGTGTTGAGGGCCGGGTTATTTCTCCTGAAGGGCGGCTTAACTTTGAAGAAGCTGGCAATTTTACATTACTTGTCCCCAGAATTATACGTGGCAGAAAGCTTCGCCATGTGCAGATAAGCCTGGCTGACATCAAACAGATTGATAGTGCAGGGGTGATGGCTTTGTACCACGTACAACGAACCATGGCCCGTCGAAGGATAAGTGTAGAACTGGTCAATACCCCGGTGTCTGTTGAAGAGAAAATGCTGTTATTTACAACAAAAGACCAACTCCCCGAAAGATTAACTGTTCAGGGTGGTTTTTTGGAACGCACCGGCGAAGTTGTTCACCACTTTTTTTCGTCGTATATTTTTGGTTTTTTGCTATTGGCTTCCAACATTTTTTACTGGAGTTTTGCCGATCTGTTTCGTTCTTCAGCCCGGCGCAAAGGAGAAGTAGTAAACCAGTCTGTGCTTATTGGAGTGAATGCAGTACCCATTGTGGTGTTTTTATCCTTTGTTATTGGCTTTGTTATCGCATTGCAGTCATCGGGCCAATTGAAAAGTTTTGGCGCCAATATTTTTGTGGTCGACCTGGTGGTCATATCCATTATGAGCCAGATGGGACCACTGATTACGGCTATATTGATAGCAGGCAGAAGCGGTTCGGCCATAGCTGCCGAAATAGCGACCATGAAAGTCACTGCCGAGCTTGATGCATTAAAAACCATGGGTCTGAATCCCAATCGTTTTGTAATTGTACCAAAGCTTTACGCATGTATGCTGACCATGCCCTTTTTAATCGTACTTGCCAATGTGGCTGGTATGACTGGTGGTGGGTTAGCCGCTAATCTTTATCTGGATATTACACCAGAAATATTCATGAACCGCATGGGTGACATAATGCGCAATAAAGATCTATTTACAGCCTTGATTAAAAGCCAGGTCTATGCGGCATTGATTGTGCTTACAGGTAGTTTTTATGGCCTCAGGGTTGAAAGGGGAGCTGAGGGTGTGGGGCGTGTTACTACCGTGGCTGTGGTGGTGTCCATTACCCTGGTCATTCTTGCAGACAGTATTTTAGGAATAGTTTTTTACTGATAGTATATGAAAAAGGAGAAAATCATTGAGGTAAATGACCTGTATGCTGCCTTTGACAGCCTTACTGTCTTGTCGGGTGTCTCCTTTTCTGCCTATCAGGGCGAAGTTACGGTTATTCTCGGAGGGAGTGGCTCTGGCAAGACTACCCTACTGAAACATTTACTGGGGCTATACCCCATCATGGGGGGGCGAATTTCCATTCTGGGAAAGGATCTGGCTCAGTTAAGGGAGGTTGAACAAGTTGAATTATACCACAAGATGGGGGTTCTTTACCAGAGCGGGGCTCTGCTGGGCTCACTTACTGTTGCCGAAAATGTTGCCTTGCCACTTAGCCAGCATACAAAGCTTCCGCCTGAACTCATCAGTGATATTGTATACATGAAACTTGGCCTGGTTAATATGGCACATGCCTACCATCTATATCCCTCGCAGCTAAGCGGAGGCATGCTTAAGCGTGCAGCACTGGCCAGAGCCATTGCCATGGATCCGCCGCTGCTATTCTGTGATGAACCAGGTGCAGGACTTGACCCGGTCTCTCTTGAATCACTCGATCAATTAATTCTGAATCTGAAGAATCAACTGGGTATGTCGATCGTGCTGGTAACCCACGAGGTGCCAAGTATATTAAGGGTTGCCAACCGCATTGTTTTTCTTGACCAGGGCCAGGTTGCATTTGAAGGTCCGCTCAAAGAAGCCATGCATTCAAAACATCCGGCGGTCAGCGCTTTCTTTTCTGTTTTGAAAAATGAACACGTACGGGAGCTTGTTCGTTAAGCCTCTGATTTGGTATTGTCAGTTTCATTACTTTCGCAGTCATCGGGTATGCCTGAAGCACATCCACAGGGTCTGGGTTTACCTGTATCAGGGTCATAACTGCTGGTGCATGATTTGGTAAACGTGGCTCCCGGTTTTACAAACATTTTGATGGCGATGCCACCTATGGCCAATCCGACGAGTATGACTGCAAGGATAATAACTTCCATTACAATAGTTGTTGACTTATGTGAAACATTATGCGAGCAGGGAATATCTCCCTGACTGATCATTTTAAGCTGAGAAAGGAACTTCCTTTTCAGGCGTATGCAAAGGTAACAATTTGAAGGTGTAAATGTTCAGTGTTTTTGGGAGGCCCCATGCAACCATGCCATCAGAATTCCTGCGGCTACAGCGGCATTCAGCGATTCGGCAGTGCCGGTTCCATTGAGTCCTTCACTTCTCTGCATTAAAGCCGATGGGATCTTGACCTGCTGCCTGATGAAACTTGACACTTCCTTGCCAATACCAGCTGATTCGTTGCCAATGACAAGCATGGCAGGTATTTCAGGGGTATATTCATACATAGACCTGCCGTCAAGTGATGCCCCATATATAGGTATGATGTGCTGCACACCTGAAATCAATGCAGGCAGGGGTGTATAATGGAGCCTTACCCTGAGAAACGAACCCATGGTGGCTTGAATAACTTTAGGGCTGTAAAGGTCAGTTGTTGAGGGAGAACAGAATATATGGCGAATACCAAACCAATCAGCTGTTCGGATAATGGTTCCAAGATTACCCGGATCGCGCAGGTCATCCAGTGCCAGTACGGGTCCCTGCCTGAACAAATCATCTGACCATTCTTCAGAGGGTTTTTCAACCACTGCAAGCACCTGATTGGGAGTTTTAAGGGTGCTGATGCGTTCCAGCTCGGCGGTGCTGACAGCAATCACTTCTGTTTTTTCAGGAATGATCTCCCGCGAATGGTCAATCCACTGATGAAGAGCGCAAAGTAATTTTATCTGAAATGTACTTTGCAGTAATTCTCTGACAATTTTGTCACCTTCGGCAACAAACACCTGATGCCTGTCGCGAAATTTTTTCAGTTTCAGCGATTGTATGTATTTGATTTTGTTCGATCCGATTCCCATATGTCGAAATTACAAAAAAAACCTGCCCCGTGATGGAGGCAGGTTATACGTTTTGTAGAATAAAATCTTATTCTGCAACTACTTCAAACTTCAGGTCAAAGCGTACCTCTTTGTGTAGATTGATTTTGGCGGTAAAAGTACCAACTTCTTTGATGGCATCACCGTCAACCATAATCTTTTTACGGTCAATCTCAATATCGTATTGTTCTTTAATGGCATCAGCTATCTGCAGTGCGTTTACTGACCCAAAGATCTTGCCTGAGGTTCCAACCTTGGCACCGATCTTTACTTCGATATCCTGTAGCTTCTCAATCAGTTTTTCAGCTTCCTTCTTCACTTTATCCTCTCTAAAAGCGCGTTGTCTGAGTGTTTCAGCCAGCTTCTTCTTTTCAGATGGAATGGCCAGTATGGCAAGGCCTTTGGGAATGAGGTAATTGGTTGCATAACCGTCTTTTACAGTTACCATATCATCTTTGAACCCCAGGTTGGGAACATCTTGTTTTAAAATAATTTCCATTTTTTACCTCCCTATTTTAAAAGATCCGCAACATAAGGCAAGATAGCAAGGTGCCTCGCCCTTTTGATGGCTCTTGCCACTTTGTGTTGATACTTAACTGATGTGCCGGTTATTCTTCTGGGAAGAATTTTACCCTGCTCATTGACAAACTTCAGCAGGAAGTTGGCATCTTTATAATCAATGTATTTAATGCCGGCTTTTTTAAAACGGCAGTATTTTTTCTTTTTGATATCGACAGCAATTGGTGCCAGATATCTTATTTCTGAATTTTGTTGATTAGCCATTTTCTAATTTCTTTTCAGTGAAACTACCTATTTTTCGTCTTCTTTTTCGCTGGCGGGTTGCTTTTCCCTTCTTCTTTTCTCGTTGTATGCAACTGCAAACTTGTCGAGGGCCACGGTGAGAAAGCGTATTACTCTTTCATCGCGTTTTAGTTCAACCTCAAAATCACGGACCAACTGTGTATCGGCCTTGAACTCGATAAGGTGATAAAACCCAGTCGATTTCTTCTGGATGGGATAGGCTATTTTGCGTAAGCCCCAGTGGTCTTCAAAAACGATCTCTGCTCCTTTGTTTTTCAGGTAGTCCTGAAATTTACTTACCGCTTCCTTCATCTGTTCATCAGACAAAACGGGAGTCATAATGAAAACGGTTTCGTACTGTCTTACCATTTTAATTTGTTTAATTGGTTTTAAATGATTGAATTGCATTCAAAATTTTACGAAGTGCAAAGGTAGTATTTTTTGCCAAATAAAAAACCAATTTTGTGGATTAAATCCCCCCGTCTTCTTCAATGAATCGCTCATACTCAACAATCCGGTAGTAGTCGGCGGGATAGATCCCAACAGATATCAGTATCTGCCGCAATGTAAAATTGACGTTCAACCTGTGTGCCCTTCCATATTGATCAAGATCAAAACATATGAATTTTTCGCGCATAGAGGTGTTCCGCCATATGGCCCTGAAGGTATCATAATGCCAGTGTTCCAGATCTGCGATCATCTCAGGGTCATCCCATAGCTGCATTTCAAGGGTGCCCCTTTCATTGACCCGGATGTCAGCATTATCATATACTTTGTGGTGGTAATATCCGGCGTAGGCTTCAAGAGGTAAAGAAGGTGTGGTGCCTTCAATTCTTTTTGCTTCTAGTGATTCCCTTCTCTCCATGGCGATTTCTTTTTCGCTGAGATAGCGACTGAAAAAATGCTCATGCCAGTCGGTTTCACGGTGTGTGCCAAGCATAGCATCAAGGATATAATTGATCACTGCGGGCCTGAAATTGCAAAAAAGATTGCTGGTTACAACAATCCCCAGATTGAGATCGTGAACAAGTACGAGGGTCGAAGTCATGCCATCGGTTGCTCCGCTGTGCTGTGAGATTCTGTGCCCCTCCCAGGTTCTTAACCCCCAGCCGAGACCATAGCCCTCCAGGTGGTCTGTGAGGGGGTTTGACAGCCTGTTAACCTGATGGGGTTGGTGCATTTCAAGCATGTTTTTTTCGCTGATAAGTCTTTTCCCCTGGTATACTCCAGGTTCGTCCAGCTGAAGCATCATCCATGCGGCCATATCTGTCACAGACGCATTTACCGAGGCGGAGGGTCCGACGTTGTCAAAATTTCTGCGGGCGATCAGCTGTACCTGGCCAAATATTTCCTGATGTGGCCAGGCTGTGTTTCGCTGGTGTTCTAGTTGACTGATTGATGTACTGGCACTCTGCATACCCAAAGGATTGAAAACACGTTCTTGCATAAAATCGTCCCAACTCATGCCCGATGCTGATTCAATGACCAAGCCCGCAACCATATACATGACATTACTATAAACATATGCTGTCCGGAAGCTTTGTTCAAATGGCATACGCCTGACAAACTCCATGATGGTTTTTGGGTCTCTTGATGGCATAAACCTGAGCCTGTTGCCGGTTAGCCGACCAATCCCAACCCGGTGAGAAAGCAAGTCGCGAATGCTCACCTCGCTGGTGGCTACAGGGTCTGAAAGTTCAAACCAGGGCAGATGATCCCTTACCCGGTCATCCCAATCAAGTTTGCCCTCATCAACCAGCATGGCGATGGCTGCTGAAGTCATGGCCTTTGTCAGAGAAGCCACCCCAAATATGGTATGGGCATCAACCCTGTCATCTGAACCAAGCTTTTTTACTCCAAAACCTTCAGCATATACCAGCTCGCCCTGGTAAACGACGGCAACGGCCATTCCGGGTATTCCCCAGTCGCTCATGCCCCTGGCCATGAATGCTGGTAGTTCCCGGTTTAGTTTCTCCACGCCTGTTTGCCCCATGGTATGTAAGGGCATCAGCATGCCTGCGTACATCAATATGCTGCAAGTCAAAACTATGCGCCACATGTGTTTTGTTTTCATATCAAAATTCTTCATGATTCTGCTACAAAGTTAACCAATGATACCAAATTTGATTCAATGTGTACGGTCAGGAACTTGAAGTATTTTAGGCTGTTCCAATGCTTAGCAGATAGACCTGATCTGATGTCATAATTTGGAAAAACAAGAATAGCAATAATGGTTTATTTTGAATTACGTAAAAATTCATATAAAATAATTACATGTTTGGCATACAATTGGTTTGAGAATAATCAAATGAACCTGGCGTTTAAATGTGTACATTTATAATACGCCATAAAGCATGAAGATGTACATAGGCTGTTGTCCGTAAACGAACAGACATGTCCGCTTATAAGACAAATATTTATGAGAGACTCGCGCAGAAGAATATCTCTAAGTTGCCAAATAACAGCTCTGTATCATTGATTGCACAATATTTGATATGAATAATGGTTAATGAATAGCTTGTAATATGAATCCTTCAACGGCGTATATCAGATCTGGTTTACAACTCAAAGACAGAGAGGTTGACCTTTTGGATATTTCGAGAGAGCTACATGACCATATCGGTCAAAAACTTACGGTTGTAAAATTACATCTTGAAAAATGCATGATGCAGGCCCTGGATGATACACTAAAACTTCAGTTGAACCAGGTGCTTGATAACCTGATTGATTCAATGCAGGAGGTTCGAAGTTTGAGCCACGATCTTCAGAAACAGAATGCTCATGGGCAGATTAACTTTAAAGAAGACCTTGAAAACCTGGCTGCTACATTTGAGCAAACATCTGGTCTTAGCGTTGAATTCACACACTTTGACCTGGATGATATATTCTCTGCGGTTGCCGCTAAAAATCTTTACAGGATTTTTCAGGAATCATTTACCAACACAATCAGACACAGTTGTGCCACAAAAATATTTGTATCCATTCGGGTAAGAGGTCATAAATTAAGAATATCTATCAGTGATAACGGCTATGTCAATACAAATCAAAACAAGACCACTGGCCATGGAATGGCCAATATTCGCCACAGGATTGCCCGATTGGGAGGACATGTAATTTTTACATGCGATCCGGGCCTTCCATTTTCGACAGAGATCCAGGTACCACTGGAACAGTTATTTGACTGATTCTCATATCTGGCTGGTCAAAAAATATAGTAACCATGAAAATTAAAGTTCTTTTAGCAGATGATCATGCATTGATTCGCGAGGCTTTGAGCTCGTTATTGTCAGCCGATGTTGAAATCAGCGAGGTTTACCAGGCTCGCAATGGGCATGAAGCAGTCCAACTTTTCAGGAAATATCAGCCTGATATTGCTGTCGTAGATTATGAAATGCCAAACTTCAATGGCATATACGCCTTAACAGAAATACTAAAGGAATCTCCGGATTTTCCGGTTATGATGCTCTCAGCGCATTTCTCGCGAGAACGGGTTATGGAGGCCATTTATAAAGGAATTCGTGGCTATCTGCCAAAAGATGTCCGCATTGAAGAGTTGCTTGAAGCCGTCAAAGCCCTCGTTGTTGGAAAAACCTGGTTCAAAGGGCCGGTGGCTGAATTGGCCGCTGACTATCTGGTGGGTTCTGTGAGTTCATCCGGACGCAAGAGCAACGGAAAAATGTTACCAGAACTTACTTCACGTGAAAAACAAGTGATCAAATTGTTTGCTGAGGGTTTTACCACCCAGGAAATTGCTTCGCAGCTATCTATCAGCTGCCGTACAGTTGAAGTTCATAAGTCAAATATTTATAAAAAATTAAAATTGAAAAATTCTGTTGAGATGTTACGCTACGCACTCAAACAGGATATCGTCATTCTCTGACCGGACATTGCGTATTCCCCTTCCCAATCCGGTATTTTCTTTCTGAGCATACTTTTTTAGCCTTCATACAGGCTGTGAATCAGAGGCAGTTGTCCTTTGACAGGCGAAGCTGTGTTTGTGTGTTAGAATTAAAAATAATATAATTAAACTATAAATAGGGTTTATAAATAGTTAAAATACGTATTTCGTATGTTAGCGTATACAACTATCATTGTGGGTCAAAAACCAAGTATTCATACCACTTGTTTTTGAGCATAAAAAAGGGAAACAAGAAATTGAGTAAACCACCTAGTTATCAACTAAAAACAATCAAAATGAAAAAGAGTTATGTTTTATTGATCTGTTTGCTTTTGTCAGGCGCGAGCCTGTTTGCGCAACAGATCTCAGTTTCCGGAACGGTAACCGACAGCAGTGATGGAAGTACCCTGCCCGGGGTGACCATACAGTTGAAAGGAACCTCTCAGGGTACCATTTCAGATATAGATGGACGTTACCACATAAATGTACCTGCTGATGGTGTGCTGGTCTATTCTTTTATCGGGATGACTACCCGTGAAGTGCCTGTCAATGGCAGGAGTGTAATTGACCTTAGTCTTGAATCGGCCACCGTTGGTCTCGATGAGGTTATTGTGATCGCCTATGGCACTGTACAGCGAGCATCTTTTACAGGTTCTGCATCTTCAATCAGGGCTGACCAAATTGAGCGGGTTCCTGTGACATCTTTTGAACATGCGCTCGAAGGCGCCGCCCCCGGACTGCAGCTGGGAAATACCTCTGGTCAGTTAGGTGCTGTTTCAGAGCTACGTATCAGGGGCGTCGGATCAATCAGTTCATCAAATGAACCATTATATGTGATTGATGGAATACCCGTGGTTGGAGAAAACATATCCAATCTGGCGGGATCCACTTCAAACCCTCTTGCAGCTTTAAACCCAAATGACATTGCTAGTGTTACCATCCTGAAGGATGCAGCAGCTGCTTCACTGTATGGGTCAAGGGCTGCCAATGGAGTGATTCTTATTACAACAAAATCAGGTCAGGACGGCAAGACTCTTTTCAGATTGCGTTCATCCTATGGCTATAATGATTTTGCCGGCCCTCATTTTGAAGTAGCAACAGCAGATCAAATGTGGGAGTTAAAACGTGAAGGTTTTTTTAACCAGGGACGTTTTTATATGAATATGAATGAAACTGATGCCAATGCCTATGCAGTAGAAAGGATGAATACTCTTTTCTGGGCTTATGATCCCAGCAGACCAGCTTCAGACTATGATTGGCAAGGAGCATTGTTTCGTAATGGGGTAACCCATTCTCATGAGTTCAGCGCATCAGGCGGATCTGCCAATACCCGCTTCTTTACATCCGTGTCTTACAATCAGCAGGATGGTAATTATATAGGCAATGACTATGAGCGCGTTACGGGCCGTTTAAATCTGGATCATACAGCCAGTGATTATATCGCTTTTGGAATCAATGCTTCACTGGCATATACAGACCAGAATGCTATTCTCGACGGGGGGTCTGCCTTTGTAAATCCAATTCACTCAACCCGCTTCTGGCTGAGCCCGCTGCAACCTATCTACAATGAAGACGGAACATACTTCAGTGGCCTGCCCCAGGGGAGAACACATGTTCTTCAGGATGTAAATCTGAACAAGCACCAGAACAAGCAGTTCAGAAGCATGAACAAAGTTTATTTACAGGTAACACCAGTTGACGGATTAAACCTGAGATCTACTTTTGGATATGATGCCCTTATGCAAAATGAGGATCGTTATTGGTCGCCATTATCACGTGACGGTTCTACCCATAATGGGTATGCCCACAAAAGACACCGTATTTTCAATACCCTTACCTCATCAACAATAGCCAATTATAGTAAAACCGTTGGTCATGGACATAACCTTGATATGTTGGCAGGTTTTGAGGTGGAGCGACTTTACGACGAATTGTCATCTCAGCAGGGAAATTCATTTCCCAATGCCATCATTGATGTTATTTCTGGTTCGGCAAATCCGTTATCCAACACTGGATTCTATGATAACCGCCGCCTGGTGTCTGTTTTGTCAAGATTGAACTATAATTATCAGAATACCTATTATTTTTCAGCCAGCTATCGTCGCGATGGCAGCTCTCAATTGGGTCAGGACAACAGATGGGGTGACTTTTATTCAGTTTCTGGTTCTGTCAGGTTGAGTCAGATGGATTTTATGCAAGATTTTAATGGGTGGTTGTCTGACTGGAAGATCAGGGCCTCTTATGGTACAAATGGCAACCTGCCTACAGCTCTTTACGGGCACCTGGCTCTTTACACCTATGCAGGAAGTTATGATGGAAGACCTGTAATGAGTATTGGGCAAACCCTTAACCCAGGTTTAAGTTGGGAGAAGAACGAGGCATTCAATGTAGGTACAGACTTTACATTGTTTGATCGGGTTACCATAGATGTTGAGTATTATAACCGTGTCACCAAAGATCTGTTGCTGCAGGTTCCTGTGTCAAGAGTTTCAGGGTTTGATAATATCTGGCAAAATATTGGTTCCATGCGCAACAGCGGGATTGAATTATCTGTTAATTCAACGAATATGGTCCGTAATGACTTTGTATGGACTTCGAACCTGAATATTTCCCATAATAGAAACGAAATCCTTGAGCTATATGCAGGAGAGGACATCATTGATGGCGTATTTATTCTGAGCGAGGGGCACTCATTCAACACCTTGTTTGTGCGAGATTGGGCAGGTGTTGATCCGACTGACGGAATGGGCATGTGGTATACACATGATGAAGATGGTAACAGAAACGGAACCACCAAAAACTTTAATGAAACAGCACCTGTGAAACTTGGATCAATTGATCCTGCATTTACCGGTGGTATCTATAATACATTTTCATATAAAGGGTTTGATCTTTCTGCCTTGTTTACTTTTAGCGTGGGAGGTTATATATATGCCAATGCCACATGGTATACCGACCATGGAAATTCATGGTTCGCTACGGTAACACAATATGAGTATAATAATACCTGGAGACAACCCGGTGACAACAGTGTGCTTCCCAGGTTTGTTCACCAAAATCCACAGCTGACCCATGGGCAGTCATCGCTCAGAAGGTATGAGAATGATTTCTTGAGGCTAAAGAGTCTGAACATAGGCTATACCCTGCCTGGCCGCATGAGCAGCCAGATTGGTCTTGATCAGTTAAGGATTTATATGTCAGGGAGAAACCTGCTAACCTGGTCTAAGGTTGACCTTGTAGATCCTGAATCTGGTGATAGCAGGGGGCTCGTTTTCGCACAAATGCCCCAGATGAGAGTCTTTACTTTTGGTATTGAGGTGAGTTTTTAATCAAAAAACAGTAAAAAAATGAAAAAAATTATATTATTCCTGATAGCTGGCATGATTGCAATGACATCATGCAGCGACTGGTTGGATACAGCTCCATCTAATCAGCTGACCCCAGACATGGCTTTTCAGTCAATCGATGATGCCGAAGTAGCCACCCGCGGTTTGTACCGTCTGATGTGGACACAAGGTGGTGCTGCTTACTATGGTGCCCAAATGTTTTTCTATGGTGATGTAATGGCAGATGATGTCAGAACATATGCTCCGGCTGACCGGACCGCTAATACCTATCGCCATATCCATACACCCGAGAACTCTTTGGGTGGTCTGTGGTCAAAGCCCTATGAGGCTTTATTGAACGCGAATTTTGTGCTATCAAAGTTGGATGATCTCCCAACCAGAACACAGAATGATGTTATCCGGGTGGAACATGCCCGTGGACAGGCGCTTGCACTTCGGGCACTTTTCCATTTTGATCTGGTGAGGGTTTTTGGTCCTATGCCTGCTAATGCTGATCCTTCGGTGAGCCTGGGTGTGCCCTTGGTTACCAGGGTGGTGCGACCAGATGAAAATTTGTCAAGAAATACAGTAGCTGAGGTGTATGCCCAGGTTGTGAAAGATCTTGAAGAAGCCATTCCTCTGCTTCCCACGGCCAGGGTAACCGATGGGACCCTGAATAAATGGGGTGCACAGGCGCTGTTGGCCCGGGTGCATCTATACCAGGGTAATTATAGCAAAGCCCTTGAACTGGCAGAAGATATTATTCATAACGGGCCCTATTATTTGTTGCCTTATAATGCTTATGTTGATTCATGGGCGGGCGATTTTTCTGTAGAAAGTATCTTTGAGCTTGTATTCAATTCAACTGCCAGCGCTGACCGTGAAGGCATCGGGTATCTTTGGGCTCCCGGTGGGTATGGTGCCATGACTCTTACCAGGAGTTTTATTGATCTGATGTTGGATGATTCAGAAGATGTTCGTGCAGGTCTTGTAAAAGTTGATTCCAGAGATAGTAATGCCATGTATTTGGCAAAATTTCCCGGGAAAAACTATACAGATAGTCGCATCAACAATCCCAGAATTATTCGCCTGTCAGAGATATACCTCATTGCATCAGAGGCAGCTCTGAAAACCGGAGATCAGGCAGAGGCAAACTCCTATCTGAAAACTCTGTACGACACACGTACCAACAGGGATAATGATGTCGGGCAAGTTGACCTGGACAGGATATTGCTTGAAAGAAGAAAAGAACTTGTGGGTGAAGGGCACAGATTTTTTGACCTGATGCGAAACAGCTTATCCGTAATACGCACCGGAAGTGATCATTTTACCACAAGTTTTGAATTGGGGCCAGATCACCACAGGGCTCTTCTGCCTATTCCCCAGTTTGAGATTAATGCCAACAAAAATATTGTTCAGAATCCTGGATATGGAGGCTGATTGGTTTAAAATATTGCTTCTGACCGAAGCATAGTTGTTTGTTTTTCATATTTCAGCTGCCCGGTTTGCCCTTGTGGTTAACCGGGCAGCTTTGTTCTACCTGAGAACCTCTCTGGCGTGGTGGAAGGTTGCGGGGATGCCTCCGGTATGCCAGAACAATACATTTGAACCTGGTCTGATGAGTTTCTTTTCCAGATGATCCATCATGCCGTAAAAGGCCCGGGCGGTATAAACAGGATCGAGCAAAATACCCTCAGCAGAGGCAAGTGTCTTTATGGCTGACCTTTCCTGATGCGTTACCACACCATAACCCGCATGGTCATATGCTTTAATCAGCGGGATATTCTCCAGATCCAGAGGTGTTTTCAGATGGAGTTGTGCAATGCCTTCAGTGAGAAGTTGCCTGATGATTTCCTGCAGAGAGAGTCCATTGGTTTTCTCTTTGTCATTGCAAACGGGCATCAATGTAGATTTCAGATCATGCATCGCAGCTCCCAGCATCAGACCTGCCTGCATACCACCCGAACTGGACGCAAAGAAAATATAATCCATATTCAATCTCTGTTCGTCAAGCTGCATTTTCAATTCTGATGCCGCTTCAGCAAAACCCATTGCACCGATCAGATTAGAGCCCCCATAAGGGATTATGTAGGGTTTTTTTTCCTTGCTTTTCAGCTCGGCAAAAAGATGTTCAGTGTCTTCACCTTTTCTGTTTTCGCCTTTGAAATGGATATTGGCCCCCATTAATGTTGATAGTAAAAGATTGCCACCGGGTTGTTCTGGCTTTTCACCACCCAGTAACAGATGACATTCAAGGCCGGCCATGGCACTTGCTGCTGCTGTTTGCCTGCAGTGATTTGATTGTTGCGCACCAGAAGTGATTACCGTATCTGCTCCATGCTTTAAGGCGTCACCGATAAGATACTCCAGCTTTCGGGTCTTGTTTCCTCCAGTGGCCAGGCCGGTGTGATCATCACGTTTGATAAATATCCTGAACCCGGGGTAATTTTTTGAAAACCGCTTTAATTCATACATCGGGGTGGGAAAAAACCCAAGCTTGAACTTATTATGCATTATTGTCATATATTAATTGATTAAATAACTTACAAAGGCCATATTATTGGTAAAAGGAGCATGGTAACAAGCATTACCACCAGTGTCATGGGTATGCCAACTTTTAAATAGTCACGAAAGCGGTAACCCCCCGGACCCATAACAATCAGATTGGCTGCGTGCGATACCGGGCTCATGAAAACAGCCGCTGCTGCAATAGCCACGGCCATCATAACTGTATGGGGAGATATGCCTGATGTCGATGCCAATTCAAGTGCCACTGGTGACATTATCACTACGATTGCTGCCGGGTGTATTGCAATGGTGAGGCATGCCGTGATCAGGTATAACCCTCCGATAAGCCCCCATGGCCCCATCGAGCCAAAAAGGGTCCCTACCCAGTGGGCCAGTACATTTGCTGCACCTGTTTCCTGCATGGCAGTTCCCAATGGTAACATTCCGGCAATTAGAAATACAGCACGCCATTCAATGGCCCTGTATGCTTCTTCCATTTTCAAACACCCACTTAGCACCATCAGGGCGATGCCCAGTATGGCTGCGTTGGCCAGGGGAATGATACCGACGATAACCGGCAACAGCATGGCTGCCATTATCAGGGCAGCTGTTTTTGCTTTTTTTGTCCTGCGGGGTTGTTCGCCAATTTCAGTAAGCAGTATGAAGTCTTCTTCTTTGCCCAGGAGTTCAAGTTTTTCTCGCTGTCCATAAACAAGTAGTGCTTCACCGTATTTCAGGGGCTGGTTATGGATTCTGTTCATGTGTACTTCACCTTCATGCCAAATGGCCAGAACAGTAAGACCGTATTTTTGCCTGAAGTTGATCTCGCGCAAGGTTTTTCCTGCCAGCAGCGATCTGGGGGCCAGAATGGCCTCTGCCAACATGACTTCGTCTGACTCTATATTCAAGGGTCTGTCGCCTGCTTTTTCAATAATTTCCAGTTCCATCAGTGCCTGGAATATGGGCAGATCATCCATGTTCCCCTTGACCAATAGCCAGTCATCTTTATGTATTTCTGATTTTGGAGAATAAGGCTCCAGCTTGTTATTATCCTGTAGTGTTCCAATTACCGTAATGCCAAATGCACTACCAATATGGCTTTCTGCAATTGACTCCTGCAGTAGTTCCGCATCTCCATGTACTTTGATCAAAAACAACGACTTATGTAAATTGTATTGGTTGATTAACAGGTCTTTGTCAGCAGGCCTGACCGTGCCCACACGGCCTTCTTCTCTGAGTTTCTTAATTCTGTCAACAGGCCCTTGCAGTAAAAGCGTGTCTCCTTTTTGCAACAACAATTCGTGCAGCATATCGCGGATGATCTGTGTCCCCCTTTTTACAGCAATTACGTTGATCCCCAATCTCTTTCTGAATCTGGTGTCCTGAAGTCTGGTTCCAGACAGGGAGCTTTGTTCGCTCAGGTCAACTTCAAAAAACATCAGTTCCTGCCCAAGCAGTGATTCAGTGCTGATCTTTTCTGCCTCGGGCAAAATGGCCTCCCAGTGCTGCATAGACCTGAACACATCTTCATTACCCTGTACATAGAGCATGTCACCTGTCTGCAGCACTTCAGAAGCATCCGGGCTTCTGATCACCTGCCCGTCGCGGGTTATGCTGATGACATTCAATCCGAGACCTCTGCGCAGGCGGCTTCCCTGAAGGGTTTTTCCGGCAAGAAAAGAGTCTTGAGATACCCTGAGCAAAAAGCTGCGCTCGGAAATCCCGTATGACTTGCCGGGAACATTTCGCCTGATTTTATTGATTTCTGTAAGTGCATCCTTTTTTGGGAGCAGAAAACGGCCAACAAAAACCATAAATATGATACCGGCAAAAAGGGCGCTGATCCCTATGGGGGTGTAATCAAAGAATAAAAAAGGTGTGTGACCACCATCCTCCATGGCATGGCTGATGAGTAGGTTGGGTGGTGTTCCGATAAGCGTGGTCAGGCCTCCCAGCATGGTAGCATAGGCCAGGGGGAGCAAAAGCCTTGAGGGTGAAATGTTTCTTGACCTGGCCATGTCCATAACCACGGGCAGCATAAGGGCAGCTACCCCGATATTGTTCATAAATGCTGACATCAATCCTGCGGTGAGCATGACCAGGACAATGAGTCTGGCTTCTCCTTCACCCGCCAGACGTAAAATATGAACCCCGATGATTCTGGCTACTCCTGTCTGGTAAAGCGCTGCGCTGAGGATGAACATGGCCCAGACAGTTATGACCGCAGGGTTGCTGAAGCCAGCGAGTGCTTCCCTTGGAGAAACCAGGCCGGTTAAGCCAAGTGTCCCCATAACCAACAGGGCTACAATATCTATTCTTACCCAGCCTGTTAAAAACAGTAACAGTGCCAGCCCCAGAATGCCAAATACCAAAACAATCTCAAGCGTCATGGCACAAAGTTACTGAAATGGCCAGAATATGGGCAAGAGCAGCAAGACTATAACCATTACCACAAGGGTTAGCGGAAGGCCAAGCTTAATATAGTCACTGAACTTGTATCCTCCCGGCCCCATAACCAGTAAATTGGCAGGGTGAGAAACAGGACTCATAAAGCAGGCAGCCGCAGCCATGGCGATGGCCATCATCAGGCTGTGCGGAGAAATATCAAAAGTCGCGGCAGCTTCTATTGCAATAGGTGACATGATCACCACAAGGGCAGGAGGTGGGATGGCCAGGGTTGACATGGCAGTGAGCAGATATAAGCCTATAATAATACCCCAGGGACCGAAGGTCCCGAATATCTCTACAACGCCACCGGCAAGGTATGCGGCAGCTCCTGAGTTTTGCATGGCTGCTCCCAGTGGCAGCATTCCGGCAATCAGAAATACTGCGCGCCATTCAATGGCACGGTAAGCCTCTTCCATTCTAAGGCAACCAGTTAACACCATCAGGGCAATTCCTATGAGTGCAGCAATGGCCAGGGGAATAAATCCCAGCAGCACAGGTATGAGTATGCCGGCCATGATAAGGGCAGAGATAAGGGCTTTTCCGGTGCGCAGTGGTGACTTGCTCATTTCTGTGAGCAGGATGAAGTCAGGTTCACTTCCGATAAGTTCCAGCTTATCTTTCCGGCCATAAAGAAGCAAGGCTTCGCCAAAACGCAGCGGAAGGTTGTGCAGGTTAGTCCTGTACGCCCGACCTTCACGCCATATGGCGAGTACTGTCAGCCCATATTTATTTCTGAAATTAATGTCTTTTAATGTTTTTCCTGCCAAAAGCGATCTGGGTGCCAGCACCACTTCGGCCATTTGAACGTCTTCAGATTCCAATGAATGGATTGTTGGCACATCCTCCTCAAGTAGTTCAAGATCTTTAAGACCTCGTAGCAAGGGCAGGTCTCTGATGTTGCCTTTTACGAGCAAACGGTCATTTTCTTTGAATTTGGTTCCCGGAATATAAGCATGCATCCTATCTTCTTCACCGAATATTCCGAGAACTGTCAACCCGAAGGCACTGCCAATCTGGCTTTCTGTAATGGCACGTTCAAATAGCCCGGCATCACCCCGAACTTCCATCATAAAAAGCACCTCTTGCAGCCTGTATCTTTCGGTCAGGTCATTGGGTGATAGTTCCCTGATGTCTTTGATTGCTCCCTCTTGCCCGAGAATATCCAGGCGTTCTCCTGTTCCCTGAAGCAAAAGGGTGTCTCCTGCCTGTAGCATTATTTCATGCAATGTTGAACGTTGAATCTGGCCATCCCTTTCAAGGGCAAGTACATTTATACCCAGTCTTTTACGAAAATCGGTATCTCTGAGCCATCGGCCGGTCAATGGAGATCCCTCGGGTATAATTGCTTCAAATAGAAACAATTCAGTTTTCAATATATCGCTTATGCTTATATCTGATTGTTCAGGGAGCAATACCCTCCACTTCTTCATGGTCTTCAGTGATTCGACCCTTCCCTGTACATGTAGCTTATCTCCGGCCAAAATCCTGGTTTGCGGGCCCGGATCAAGAACGTTACCGCCTTCTCTGATGATTGAAAGCACGTTCAGCCCCAGCCCTGCCCTCAGCCTGCTTTCTGCAAGGGTTTTGCCTACCATCTGGGATGTTGGTTTTACAGATAGCAGAAAAGCCCTTTCCTGAAGAGAGTATGAGGCAGTAAGAGCCTTTGCAGATTGTTGGCTGGTTTCGCTTATTACATCTCGTTTAGAAAGAAAAAGTCTGCCAATCAAAGCAATGAACAATGTTCCCCCCAGCAGGGCACCGAGACCAAGGGGAGTGTAGTCAAACAATCCAAAAGGCCGCAGTCCGTTTTCTTCCAATGCATAACTGATCAACAAGTTGGGTGGGGTTCCGATCAGTGTAGTCATACCACCTAGCAGACACCCATAAGCCAGAGGCATAAGTAATCTTGAAGGAGGTTTCTGGCTTGATCTGGCCAGGTCCATAACCACAGGCAACATCAGGGCAGCAACTCCGATGTTATTCATGAAAGCTGACATAAACCCCGATGATAGCATGATCATGACGATCAGCCTGATCTCATTATGCCCGGCAAGGCGGAGCATATGCCGGCCAATAATTCTGGCTATGCCTGTCTGGTAAAGGGCTGCGCTGAGAATAAACATGGCCCAGACAGTAACTACGGCCGGATTGCTGAATCCCGCCAGGGCTTCATAGGGTGTGATCAAACCCGTCGAAGCAAGGGTGCCAATGACCAGCAGGGCAACAATGTCCATACGTACCCAACCCGTAAAAAACAGCAGCAGAGAAATTCCCAATATGGCGAAAATCAGAAGAATTTCAGGTGTCATATTTCAGAACAATGAACGAAATCAAAACAGAAAAATACTACTGACAACAGATTGATCGCCTCTGGACATCATGAACGATGGTCGTTCTCTGTATCCCGGAAATGGGGGAATGCCAGTATCATCATGGGTGTTGAGGTGGATGGCTATTTCATGTTCAGGCTTGGTATAAAATGTTATCATCACACCTTCATCTGGTGGAGCGAAATAGGTGTATAACTTCCAGCGACTTTGCCTGAAGTTACTCAATGGATAGCGCCCAAGGTGACCGGTTCTGATATCAAGGGCTTCGTTTTCTGTATCAATGTGAAAGGCCATACGTGTTACGGGTCTGTTGGGTGTGAAATTCACTGTCAGCTTTCGTTCTCCATCAATGACTGTATCTGAAATGACCCTGGCTTCAGGTAATGGCATGCTGGGCCAGTGGGTGGGTGAAGCCAGAACCTTGTCTGAACCCAATGGGAAAAATGTACCCATTTCAATAGTGTCAGGGTTGGATGTAAGAAATTGGACGGTCCAATCATCAATATGGTCGTCAAGGCTGATCCAGTATGTTTGGCCAGACATCTGGTGGGAAGCAAAAATTATATTGTTTGATTTCCGGTAACGCTGGTCATACTCCAGACCCGTGGTGTTTAGAAGCAGTACTACCAATCCGGCCAGCAGAAAAACTCCTGCCAATATCCATGGCCTGATTCTGCTCATTACATGGATATGGGGAATCAGCAATCCGGCCATCAGGCCCGGGATGAACATGCTGACTCCCAGCTGGGAAAGACCCATGGCTACTTGAAAAAGGTAAAATATCATTGAAAACCAGAGAAGTACCGGAATGGAGAATACCATAAAAGTCAGTCCCGATTTAAACCCAATATCTCTGCCGCGTTTCAATGCAAATCCTATAATTAGTGGTACAATGCTGAAGATAAAGGGCCATGTAAACAGGTAACTGCCCCCTTTTATGGTAAAGCTGACATAAGCGGTCAGCACTGCCCAAAACACCAATGCTCCCGACGACAGGTTCCAGACTGTACTTCCTCTCTTGTGGGCAAAATATAGCCATGCAGCCAGTGCAATGCCCGCCGCCAGCTTCCACCAGGTCATAGATGATGTAAGCCAAAGAAGCGCAAAGCATATTCCGAAATAAACAACCAATTGCCATACTCTGGTTCCGCACAACAACATGCGGAAATATCCCAGGGTAAAAGCAGCCGCCAGTAGAGACACCCCAAGCAGAATTCCTTTATGGTGATATTCCAGCAGACGGTAGTCGCTGCCCCTGTAGAAACTGGCAATGAACGCATGAAGGCTGTCAAAAATGACATACAGCAATGCAAGGTAAATGCTAAAAGCCAATAGGCCGTACAGTAACTTTAAGGGGTGGATTTTGCCCCTGTAAAAACCATATGTGACAGCAAGAATACACATCAGAATACTTAAAATGGTCAGGGCTGGAACACGACTGTATGGGTAATGGGCAAATCCAGATCCAATGGTGTTGAAATAAACAGCATCCTGATCAGATTGCAGATTCAGGTCATGGTTGCCCAGGTAAAGTGCCAGGGCCAGTGCATAGGAGCCATGATGTTGGATTGACCTGAGGTCAGTGTTTTCTATGTTGTCTCCTCCCGTATGATAATCAAATCCATTATCTATGAATGCAAAGTTCAATCCCTGGTAACCCCTTTGCCTGAATGGACTGAAATCGGTATCGTTGGGCATGCGGCTGTAGATTTCATAACTCAGTGAGCTTGCTATGGGGTGGGGGACAGCTTTGGCAAAAGCCCGGATCATTTCCAGATTATTATCTCCAGTCTCAAACATGAAACTCTGGCCTGAAGTACCCCTGGCTTCAAGGTTAATGACTACAGCCACATCTGCGGCCCATGGATGACTTTCCAGAAAGGCTTGGGCCCCCAGTAAGCCCACTTCTTCTCCATCCGAAAAAAACAAAATCAGGTCATGTTCAAGTGCAGGATAGTATTGTATTGCCCTGGCCAACTCGAGCATGGCAACCACCGCAGCTCCATTGTCGCTGGCCCCATAGGCATCAATGACCGTGTCATAGTGTCCTATGAACATAATGGCTTTACCATTACCTGATCCCGGAATTCTGGCCAGCACATTGCCGAGCATGGCTGCGCGCTGCAAACGGGGCTCATAGTATTCAAGGTGCTGGATATCAGGCTCAAGACCCAGAAACCTCAACTGGTCAGCTATGTATTCCCTCACGCGCTCATTGGCCGGGCTGCCTATGAAATTTCGTTCAGACGCTATTTGCTGAAGGTGCCATGCGGCCCGATCAGCTGAAAACAGTGAGTCGGGGGCATTGGATTCAACCACCTCAGGTGGTGTGTTTAACCTGAAATTGAAAACCAGTATCAGGACAATGGTGGCGGCTGTTAAAACAGCCCCAAACAGATGCTTTTGCTTTGGTGACATATGGCTTGCATTTGGTCAGACAATTTGATACATAAGCAATCATTTAAAGCCGTCAATATGACAAATATACACGAATATTTTGAGGCGTAAATCTACATTGACTCATGAAAAAAAAATCAATTACATTTGCCCCGGCAGTTAAACCAGGTGCCACTTAACTTCATCCCTAAAATTATGGCAGGTAACAGTCAACCAAAAACTCCTGACTGGATAGCCCTGGTAATCCTGGTGCTGGTCTGGGGCAGCTCATTTATCCTCATTAAAAAAAGCCTTGTTTCTTTTAGCAGCTCAGAGGTCGGGGCGTTGCGTATTGCCATTTCATTTTTGGTATTGTCTCCCTGGGTAATCACAAGCCTGAGAAAGATTCCCGTGAATAAACTGGTTTTTTTCCTTCTGTCGGGAATCATTGGTAACGGCCTGCCTCCGTTTCTGTTTGCCAAGGCCCAGACGGTAATTGACAGTTATCTGGCGGGAGTGCTCAACTCACTGACACCTTTGTTTACCTTGCTGCTTGGTGTACTTTTTTTCGGTATCAGAACCCGGTGGTTTAATGTGTTTGGTGTACTTGTCGGATTGGGAGGCGCGATTGGTCTGCTTACAGTGTCTAACGGGGGTGGCTATGGAAATGCGTGGTATGGACTGTATGTCATATTTGCAGCGATTTGCTATGCCATCAATATGAATCTGATCAAGAACTACCTGTCAGATTTCAATGCCATGACCATTGCCTCAGTGGCTTTCTTTTTTATAGGTGTACCTTCACTGGTGTATGTGTTTGCCGGTACGGATGTTACAGAAGTACTCAGATCAGACCCCAGGGGGTGGGAAAGTTTTGCCTACATCGTGGTTTTGGCAGTAGTAGGGACGGCTATTGCCATGGTGATGCATAATTGGCTGATTAAACGTACGTCAGCTTTGTTTACCTCAACTGTCACCTATTTGATGCCTGTAATTTCCATTTTGTGGGGCATTGCTGACGGTGAAAAATTTCTTCTGGTATACCTTTTTTGGATTGGACTGGTCCTGACAGGGGTTTACCTGGCTAACAAGCGAAAAGCCAATACGAAAGCAGCCTGATGTATCAGATAATGTCTTGAAAATATTTCACAAAGGCCTTGCTCCTTGTTTTTTTTTATTTATCTTTGCACCCCGATATCAGAGTAAATCATTTAATCCCCCACTTGAAATGTACGCAATAGTTGAAATAGGTGGCCAGCAGTTTAAAATCCAGAAAGATCAGATGCTATTTGTGAACCTGCTGGAAAACGAGGCGGGCAGCGAACTGGCGTTTGACAGGGTGCTGCTGGTGGCTGACGGTGAAAAGATTCAGGTTGGAGCACCGGTTGTAGAGGGCGCATTGGTAAAGGCCAAGGTAATTGAGCATGTAAAAGCTGATAAAGTGCTTGTCTTTAAGAAAAAGAGAAGGAAAGGTTACCAGAAGATGAACGGACACAGGCAGCCCATGACCCGAATCCAGATAGAAGAAATCACCGCTTAAAAATTTGGTAACAGAAAAAACTGATTATTATGGCACATAAGAAAGGAGTTGGTAGTTCAAGGAATGGACGCGAATCGCATAGCAAGCGACTTGGCGTCAAAATTTTCGGTGGGTCAATGGCCATTGCCGGCAATATTATTGTCAGGCAGCGTGGTACACAGCACTATCCCGGTCTGAATATGGGAATGGGCAAAGACCATACCCTGTATGCCCTGACCGACGGCAAGGTTGTTTTCAAGAAACGTGCCGGCAACAAATCGTATGTATCAATAGAACCGGTAGTTGAAGAAGTAAAAGTAGCGGAACCCAGTCCTGTTGTTAAAAAAGCTGAGACTAATGTTGTTGAACCAACTCCCGAAGCTCCGGCTCAGGAAGAGAAAGCTGAGTAACAACCCAGAGACCATTCCGGCACTTTAACCGGATACAACAATCCGATATATTTTCCTCAATCCTGCCGCGGCAGGATTTTTTTTTATGACATATTTCTTAGTAATTTTGAAAATGGCGGGTTCAGTTCCTGCCCGCGTGAATACCTAATCTTGAAACAATGATCGATATTCAACTTGTCAGAGACCATAGTGACGAAGTAATACAAAGGCTGAAAATCAGAAATTTTGACGCTGCAGATATTGTTAACAAACTGAAAGAAGCCGATATGCTGAGGCGTCAGAGTCAGAAAGAACTGGATGACACCCTGGCCGAGGGTAATGAGCTGGCCAGAAAGATCGGAGAGCTTTTCAAGTCGGGTCGTGGAGCTGAGGCCGCAGAACTCAAAGAACAATCGGCCACGTTAAAAAAACAGGCCAAACAGTTGCAGGAACAACTTGAAGTTTCTGCACAGGAGGTTGATACACTGATTACCCAACTTCCGAATCTGCCCCATAAAAGTGTTCCCGCCGGCAATTCAGAAGCAGATAATCTTATCGTCTTTGAAGAAGGCATCGTACCTGAGTCGGACGATAATGCACTGCCTCATTGGGAATTGGCCAGAAAATTTGATCTGATTGACTTTGAAGCTGGTACCAAAATAACCGGATCAGGCTTTCCGGTATATATGGGCAAGGGGGCCAGGCTGCAGCGGGCTCTGATCTCATTCTTTCTTGATCAGGCAGTTCAGGCTGGTTATAAAGAAGTTCAGCCGCCTTTGCTCGTGAATGAGGCCTCGGCCTATGGCACCGGTCAACTACCTGATAAGGACGGTCAGATGTACTATGTGGGGGCAGATAAGCTTTACCTGATTCCAACATCAGAAGTTCCGGTAACCAATATATTGCGTGACAGTATTTTAGGTGAAGATGAACTGCCTGTTAAGTACACGGCTTACTCTGTCTGTTTTCGCAGAGAGGCAGGATCATATGGCAAGGATGTAAGAGGACTGAACCGCCTGCATCAGTTTGATAAAGTTGAAATTGTACAGGTGACAAATCCCGAAAAAAGTTATCAGGCGCTGGATGATATGGTAGCCCATGTTTCTGGCTTGCTTCAGAAGTTGGAGCTCCCATACAGGATTACCCGCTTGTGTGGTGGTGATCTGGGTTTTGCCTCTGCGCTGACCTATGATATGGAGGTTTTTTCAGCTGCACAAAAACGTTGGTTAGAGGTAAGTTCCATATCCAATTTCGAGACGTTCCAGTCTCAGCGGATGAAGCTGAGGTACAAAACAAGCACGGGTAAGAATGTGTTTGCACATACACTAAACGGGAGTGCGTTGGCATTGCCACGTATTATGGCTGCCTTGCTTGAAAACAACCAGCAGCCTTTGGGAGTCAATGTCCCCGCCGTATTAAGGCCTTATACGGGCTTTGATCTGATTGAATAGAATATTGAAAAATTCACCCATGAAACATAGCAGGGGACTTATGAAAATTCTGGCTTTCCATATCCTGGTACTGGCGATCTTTTGCCTGACAACGACAATGTCCTTTGCACAGGCTGGAAACACAGACGAACTGCTGGCAGCCCAATACTTCAGAGAAGGTGACTTTGAAAAGGCCCTGGCACTGTATGAAGTTTTGTTCGTTGAGAGACCCTCAGCCGTAATTTACAACAACTACCTTGAGAGTCTTTTTGCCCTTGGTGAGTTTAGAAGGGCCGAACGCGTTGTTCGCAGCCAGATCAATGAACATCCCGGTGAAATCAGGTATGAGGTTGACCTGGGTTGGGTTCATCACAGGGCTGGTAACAGCAGGCAAGAGAGAAGACAGTTTGATGGGTTGATCGGCGGGCTGAAAGCAAATTACAATCAGGTAGTCGATCTGGCTGCAGCTTTTGAATTCAGAGGGTTTTTTGACCGTGCCCTTGAAACATTTTACCGTGGAAGAGAATTGATGGGTGAACGTTACCCCCTGCATCTGCACATTGCATCGCTCTACGACAAAACCGGAAACCACAGGTCGATGATGGGTGAGTATCTTGACTACATGGTAAAAAACAGGGATGATATGGATCGTGTGCGGGGCATATTGCAAGAAGCCATTATCAATGACCCCGGATTTAAGCGCAACGATGCATTGCGTCATGAATTGCTATCTCGCACCCAAAATGACCCGGGTAATATCCTTTTTGCCGAAATGCTGCTCTGGCTTTCATTTCAGCAGCAGGATTTCAGAATGGCATTTATGCAGGCCAGAGCACTTGACCGGAGGCTTCAGCAAGATGGTGAGCTCGTTATGGAGGTGGCACGTTTGAGTGCTGCAAACGGTGCTTACCGGGTGGCTTCAGAGTCGTACCAATACCTTCTTGGCCGTGGCGAAGAAGGCCCCTATTATATGGATGCCCTGGTCGGTTACCTGCATGTTCGCTTCTTGTCTGTGACAAGTGAATATCAATATACCAGAGGGGAGCTTTTAAGTATTGAGAATGAATACAGACAGGCCATTGAGAAACTCGGACTGTCTGCAGCAACCGTACAACTTGTGCGAAACCTGGCTAATATGCAGGCATTTTACCTTGATAAGGTTGAAGATGCGGTTAGCTTACTGGAATCGGTTTTGGATATTCCCAATGTTTCTGACAGGGTCAAGGCTGAATGCCGTGTAGAACTTGCTGATATTTTGGTTCTGACAGGAGAAGTTTGGGATGCAAAATTACTTTATGCCCAGGTTGACCGGATGTTCAGAGACGACCCACTGGCCCATGAGGCCAAATTCAAGAATGCACGTTTGTCTTATTTTATCGGTGAATTTGACTGGGCCAAAGCACAGCTTGATATACTAAAGGCAGGCACATCCCGTTTGATTGCCAACGATGCCATCAGGTTGTCGCTGAGAATTCAAGATAATATCGGACCTGATGGGTTAACAGAACCCCTCGAAAAATTTTCACTGGCAGAGAGACAAATATTCATGAACCGATTTGATGATGCCCTTCGTATTCTTGATCAGATTGCCACTCGTTTTCCAAATCACCAGATCAATGATGATGTTTTGATGGCCAAGGCAGAGATCATGCAGAAATCAGGTAAATTCTCTGCTGCCGATAGTTTGCTGGCACAAATTGTTGCGGATTACCCTGACGGGATTCTCGCAGATGAGGCCCTTTTTCGTAGGGCTGAGCTGTACCACCACCATTTTGACCAACAAGATAAAGCCATGTCATTGTACCAGCAACTGATGCTTGACTACCCGGGCAGCCTTTTCACAATCACATCGCGTGTCCGGTTCCGTGAATTACGAGGCGATGTGCTGAATTAAAAACAACCAGGTGAGACAATTCGTATCTCCAAAAAAGAGTTTGGGTCAGCATTTTCTGTCTGACAAGAATATTGCCCGAAAAATTGCAGGCAGCCTGACAGGACATGGGCAATATACAAAGGTTCTTGAAATTGGGCCGGGTACCGGCATTTTGTCTGAGCCATTGATGGCCGACAAGCGTTTTGAGTGGTACGGACTTGATATTGACAGGGAGTCAATCGCCTATCTCAGAGAGGCTTATCCAGCTTATACTTCAAAGATTATTCATGATGATTTTTTGACATTCGACTTCAAGGCACTTTTTGAAGGTAAAGCTGTAGGCATTATTGGTAACTTCCCGTATAATATATCCACACAGATCATGTTTCGCGTCCTTGAATATCGTGAACACATTCCTGAAGTGGTGGGCATGTTTCAAAAAGAAGTTGCCAGAAGGATAGCATCTCCACCGGGAAGCAAAGAATATGGTATACTGAGTGTTTTGGTTCAGGCCTTTTATGATGTGACCATTTTATTTCAGGTCGATCCGCATGTATTTATTCCTCCCCCCAGGGTTCAGTCGGCCGTTATCAGGTGCAGGCTGAAAGAGAACCATAGCCTTGGATGCGAGGTGAACCACTTTTACCTGGTGGTGAAAACGGCGTTTAACCAGCGAAGAAAGACCCTGAGAAACTCCATAAAAAGTTTGGGGGTCAACTGGGAGATGCTGCCTCCGCACCTTGCTGGTGAACGACCTGAAAGACTTGGTGTGGAAGAATTTGTGCAGATTGCCTCGCTTTTAGGCTAAAAACTGCATCAAGTCGTCTTTTGCTTGGAAAACCTTAATTTTGCATTAAATTTGGGAAAAAGCTGCCACAATGACAACCAGGAAATTAAACAATTTTGAGTATGCCGGCCTCTCTCAGCAAGGCCGCCCGGAGTTTGAAGGTATGTGCCGGCAGGATGGATTTGATACTCCCAATGGTTATGCTTTTGTTTTGGTATCCTCAGGTGTGCACAATGCACATCAGGCCAAACTCACGGAGGTTGCCCTTGAAAGGATCAGGTATTACCTTGAGAACGAAACAGAGCCGGATATCAACGTTGCTGCGGCCAATGCCCTTTCATACACCAGTGGGTTTATATATCAGATGGTAAAGAAAGATGCTTCAGTGATTCCGGCAAACTTAAGTTGCATATGTGGGTTATATAAGGATGGTGATCTTGCTCTTGCCTGGATAGGAGATGTATGCGGACAGCTATTTACCGGAAAAAAACTTTTTCCCCTTACCTGGTTCCCCGAAAAGGCCGAAATAAGCGGGCAATCATCCTGGTATCTTGGGCTTGAACCCATGATCAATCCAGAAGTAACTTCAGGACGTATAAGGCCTGTGAATGGTGATGTTTTGCTTTTGTCTTCGCATGAAGTATGTCTAAGCTTTCAAGAAAAGGCTACACGCCGCATCATCCAAGACTCCATGCCCCTGCAGACCAAAGTGGCAAGGATTACCCGGATGGTTTGTGAGAAGGCATCAGGTAGTCTCGCGGCTTTGGTGATGGTAGGTTTTTATAACCTGGATACTGAAAAAAGAGCGTTTATAGCGGGAAAGCCTTATCAAAGAGAGCTCCCGATGGAGGCTTCTGATGAAACAAATGTGCAGACAGAAACCATAGACATGGCAAAAAAACCAGGCTTAAATAAGGGCAAAAAAGACACAAGCCTGCTCTGGCGTATCTTTTACGTTTTGGCATTGCTGGCTGTGGTTTACATGGTTTACGACCTTTTAATCCACGACCCCAGGCCTCCGGTCAGGATCCCATCGGTTGAAACGCCCGTCATGCAAGAAATGATTGAAGCTCCTTTACCGGAAGAACAAAAACCGGATCCGGTTATTCCTGATGATGTTGCATACACTGTCAGGTCGGGTGATACCTGGAGCAGGATATATGCCCAGTTTGGTGTCTGTTCATGGTTTATTATTAACCATCCACCAAACACTGGGCGCTTTGGCAGAGATGGTACACTGATTTCAGGACAACAGCTTATGATCCCTGTAATTTATTCAGGAAGGCGAGATATGAATCCTGATTATTATCTGGAATTCTCCATCGACAGGGTAGGCAGTGCTTGCCAGAACGCAGGCCGCGAGTTGCTTCAGTCATTTCAAGAAATGATAAGTCAATAATTATCTGTTGCCATGTCTCACAAAGGTGAAGTCTTGTTTCTGGACAAAACACATCCGCGGCTTATGGAAAAACTCATAAACATAGGCTACCATTGTTTTTTTGAAGATGACATGTCGGTTGAAAAGCTGGTGAAGCTGATGCCCGATTTGACGGGAATCATTGTGCGAAGCCGCCTGCAACTGGGCAGGGAAGAACTGCAGCATGCGGTCAGACTCCGCTTCATTGGCCGCGTGGGAAGTGGCCTTGAAAATATTGATGTTGACTATGCCCGAAGCAAAGGTATTGCCTGTTTAAATTCACCTGAGGGAAACAGAAACGCAGTAGGAGAACATGCTGCTGGAATGCTGTTGTCGCTGGTGAACAATATATGCAATGCCAATTATGAAGTAAAAAAGGGATTGTGGAACCGTGAGAAGAACCGGGGCATGGAGCTTAGGGGAAAGACTCTTGGCATTATTGGTTATGGTCATACGGGGAGTGCTTTTGCGCGTTGCATGGATGGTTTTGGCATGAAAATCATAGCTTATGATAAATATAAGACCGGGTTTGGTACATCCATGGTCAAAGAAGCCGGCATGGAAGAAATTTTCAATGAAGCCCACATCCTGAGCCTGCATATACCTCTGACAAATGAGACCAGGTACCTGGTCGATGCATCTTTTCTCAGCCAATTTAAACATAGTATTTACCTGGTCAACACTTCAAGGGGTGCTGTTGTAAACACCTCTGATCTGACTAAAGCGCTAAAGCAAGGTAAACTGAAAGGACTGGCATTGGATGTGCTGGAATATGAGCACTTGTCGTTTGAATCACTTGAAATGGTTGATCTGCCTGCCCCCTTCAGGTACCTGGCAGATCACCCGGCAGTGGTTATGACACCCCATGTCGCCGGATGGACACATGAATCGCTTATTCAGCTATCTGATGTGCTTTTTGAAAAAATCAGAAAATTGGATTAGTGCTTTTATTAATCAGGTTTTTTTCTGTACGACCAGTTGCAACGTGGTACGACTTTTCTGCTCCAACAAAACCTCTCTGTTTTTAATAATATCTTGCAGATTGGCCTTGTCATAATGCCTGACAGTGATTAACTCAAGGTTATCATTGTACTTAACGGAGAAGTTCTTATTCAGGTCTTTGAGTAAGGCAGGTGTTTTGGTCTTATCCTTGTCAAAACAAACAGAGAAACTGATTGCCGAATTCTGCATCAGGTTGATCTTTACACCATGTCTGGCAAAATCACTGAAAATGATGGATAAATTATCTTCAGCTATAAAACTGAAGTCTTTGGGGAATATAGATGCAAGAACCTGATTGAATTTAAAGATAAATGAGGGGATCTGCCCATCATGATGCTGATTATCATTGATAACCGATCCTGGCATGGAAGGATCGTGAAATGATTTGACTTTCAGTTGTATGTTTTTGCTTAACAGGGGCTTCAGGGTTTTTGGGTGGATGATGGTTGCCCCGTAATAGGAGAGCTCTATGGCTTCCTGATAGCTTATGTTATCGAGCAGGACGGTTTCAGCGAGTAATTTGGGATCTGCATTTAGTAGTCCGGGTACATCTTTCCAGATAACTACCTCACTGGCGTTTAATGCATAGGCCAGGATGGCCGCAGTAAAGTCAGACCCCTCTCTGCCCAGAGTGGTGGTGAAGCCCTGCGGTGTGCCTCCTATGAACCCCTGGGTGATTACCAACGAAGGACTGCATGGCCCGGCACCCTGTTTCAGAAATGGTGTAAGCTGTTTTTGGATTGACTGAGTGGTCAGAATCCAGTCGACCCTTGCATCACGAAAACTGGCATCGGTGATGACCAGCTTCTGTGCCGGGAAAAGCCTGTTTGACAGTCCGGCTTCTTTCAGGTAAGCGCTGAGTATCTGGGTTGAAACCACCTCACCTGTAGACACTATGCGGTCGTATTCGTAGTTGTAATTTTTTCCGGGGGGTTCACTTATGTAATAGTATAAATGATAAAACGATTGCTCCAATATTTTGAAAATAGCATGCTTGCTGTCAGGGAAAAGATCTCTGGCAATATCGAAATGCACGTCACGGATTTGCTCAAATATTTTCAGCATAGCCGTTGTCTTGCCCTCCATAAAGTTTGCACAAAGTTGTTCGAGGGCATTGGTGGTTTTTCCCATGGCTGATAAAACCACGACCAAAGGTCCGCTGCCATGATGATCAATAATTATTCTGGCAACATTACGCACTGAATCAGGGTCTTTAACCGAAGCACCTCCAAATTTAAATACACGCATACTGATCAGGTAGTGGTTGGTTTGCTGTACAAAGATAAAAGAATCCCCGACTGGTAAAACCTGCCGGGGAGAGCTTATAAAGGGAAAATATGGGGTTATGCCATTTTGTGGATTAGTCTTTCAGTGCGTCCATGAGTTTTTTCCTGGTGAAGAAGATACGGCTCTTCACTGTACCGATTGACAAATCGAGCTTTTCGGCAATTTCCTTGTACTTGTACCCCTGGTTGTACATCACAAAGGGGGTGCGTTGTTCAGGACTGATTTTTTCAATGGCCTTGTGCATTTCCTTCAGTGTGTAGTCAGAATCTGGAAGCCCTATGCTGCTCTCTTTTGAAAGATTCAGGTAATAGAGGTCGTCAGTCTTGTCAAGGATGGTGTTATTGCGTACATTTTGCCTGTAATTATTAATGAAGGTATTCTTCATAATCGTAAAAGTCCATGCCTTCAAATTGGTATTGTCAGTAAACTTTTCGCGATTTGTTAATGCCTTCAGATAGGTTTCCTGTACCAGGTCTTGTGCATCTTCGTAGTTTGAGGTTAATGTGTATGCAAAATACTTCAGATTCTTTTGCAACCCCAGGAGCTTATAGTTAAATTCTAATGCTGTCATATCGTGATGGGTTTTAATTGTTGTTTAATTGTTTTAAATCAAAGTTAAACAAAATATTCTGTTTCGCAAGCAGTTTAGAATTATTTAACAAATTTAGTTTAGCAATTATGGTGATTCGTGTGCGATATAAATCTGTTTGCAATATAAAATTAAGCATTAAAATGCATTAATGCAAATTTAATGACTTCTGAGACTGTCTAATAGGTTAAACAAAAATGAGGCTAAACCGGGTTTTTCTATAAACAAAATATAGCCGTCAACCAACGGCATAAAACCGCAGATAGAAAAAGATGTGAAAAAAGGTTAAAAAAAATTTAGAGTGTTTTTAGCACTTTTTTGAAGTCTTCTGCATCTTTCACCTGAATTACATTATCGGGCAGGCCTGTTAAAGGCTCACTGAGTTGTATTCCGGTTACAATGATCTTTTTGCCAGGCATGGCAGAGGATATTTTTTTGATATAAGGTGGGATCTCTTTTTGGTTCAGGGCTGCAACAAAATAGGTGAGCAGATAATCAGTGTTGCGAATTCTGATCACCTCAAGCAGATCATTAAAAGGCACTGACTGGCCAAGATAAATAACTTTGTATCCGTTTTTCTTCAGCAAAAAACTATAGAAAAGCAGCCCCAGTTCGTGTAGTTCATTTTCCGGAAGAAACAACAAAAATGTTTTTGCTCCGGGTGCAGGGGTCTTTGCCTGTCCGTCAATGGCGATTATAAGCTTTTGCCTGATCAGATAAGTAATGAAGTGTTCCTGGGCGGGGTTGATGGTTCCAATCTGCCATAGTGTGCCTACTTTCTCAAGAAAAGGATACAAAGCATGTGTTACGGTTTTTTCAAATCCAAGCTTGATGGCGGCATTACTTAATATGTGTTCAAATGCGTCTTCGTTAAGCTCTATCATTGATACAATGAGTCCGTTGATGATGCTTTCGTAATCATGATTGTTGCCCGATATTTCCATGATCTTCTCCTTCACATCTTCTTCTGGCATGCGGGCAATCTGAGATATTTTAAAGCCGTGTTTGTTCAGCGTACTTATGTTTAGTATTCTTTTCAAGTCATAGTCGCTGTAATACCTGATGTTGCTATCGGTGCGCGAAGGGGTTACAATATTATACCTCTTCTCCCATATCCTGATGGTATGGGCCTTGATTCCTGATAATTTTTCAAGATCATTAATTGAATATCGCATCATCATTTTATCAAATCAAATCAACTTACATAACGAAACAGGGTCAAAAAAGTTCAAATATCCTTTTTTAAAAAAAATTCCTTATATTGTGGGTTCTCTAAAAACAGCAGATAAGATTTTTTCTATCCCGTTTATAAAATACTTCTCATTATGGAAACAAACACCTTAGAAATCACAGAGCTCCCAGAGGGTTTGGGGTTTACCAGCATTCGTGCACTGGTAAACCAGACCCTGAACAAAGATTTCGGTTTAAACCTTCCAGCTGAGGGAATTCCCTCAGGCTTCCGTGAGCTGGACAAAGCAATCGGAGGATTCAAAAAAGGACAAATGTATACAATTGCGGTGAAGCCAGGTATGGGTAAGACCGCTTTTTTATTGTCCATTGCCAATAATATGGCCATAAAAGATACTTACTCGGTGGCCATTTTCTCATCTGAGCGGTCTAACATCAAAATGACCAACCGGCTTATCGAAAGTGAAACCGGAATGTCGCTTAACAGGCTGCAGTCAGGAAAATTCAAAGACAGTGAAAGGGACCATATGCTTTCACTGCTCAGCAGCATTGCAAAAGCCAAGATCTACATTGACGATACACCAGCCCTGGCTGTTGAAGAACTTCGGATTAAAGCAGGTAAATTATGTGGCCTCCACAAAGTTGATCTGATCATTGTTGATTACCTTGAATTACTTACAACTGCCCTTGCAGGTGAAGGCGATCCCTCAGTCAGGTTGGCTGGAATAATGAATGAGATTAAAGCCATGGCCCAAGAGCTGAATACTCCCGTTATTTTATTTTCTCAGTCGGCAGGTCACACAAACAGTCTGATTCCGGCAGGCAGGCCTTCAATGGGGGCCATGCCGGCATTTTTAAGGGAAGAATCGGATGTGCTCATGGTGCTTCACCGCAATGATGCCTTTCCTGTTGCCGGATCACAACAGCCCATTGGTAGCAGCGTTGAACTTATAGTGGCAAAAACTACCGAACCCGACCGGGAAGTCGTTGTCCCACTTCATTTTATTGAAAGTATTGCCAAATTTGCAGATTTTTCTTAATAGATCATTATGGCTATCATTAACGAAAACGAACTTCGCCAGGATACCCTGTTGTCGGTGGCCAGAAGAATGGTTCTGGCTGCCCGGACCGCACCCAAGGCTCGTGGGGTGAACAACATGGCTATGTCTATCCTTACCGGAAATGATATTCAGAGCCTTGCTAAAACCATGAAAGAGATAGGGGAAAAAGAAGACAACCCCATTTTTTTACGGGATGCGGCCAATGTGCTGTCTTCAGCCGATGTGGTGGTGCTTGTGGGAACTAAAATCAGAACATTGGGGTTGAAGACATGCGGGCTTTGCGGATTTACCAACTGTGAAGAAAAGGATAAACATCCGGCAGTCCCCTGTGTCTTTAACACCGGAGATCTGGGAATTGCCGTTGGTTCTGCAGTGAGCGTGGCCATGGATGCAAGAATTGATAACAGGATCATGTACACAATAGGTGTTGCAGCAATGCATATGGGGTTACTTGGTAAAGAATTCAGAATTATCTACGGAATTCCTATGAGCGCCACATCAAAAAATCCATTTTTTGACCGCAAAAAATAGTCGGTGTTTCTTCTTTTGGCAAAATAATACCGGGAGTATAAACAATTTCTGGTTGTTCCTTGTTTGAACTGGCGGGTAAGGGTTTTAACCCGCTGACAACTAAAAAAGAATAATCAAACAAATAAAAATAGCCATGAAAAGAAATACCGATATTGTTACCCTTGGTGGGAAAGCCGTTACGCTATTGGGCAAAATGGTGCAAACTGGTCATACTGCCAAGAATTTTACTGCACTTGGATCTGATCTGAAACCCGTTAATCTGAGTGATTTCAGAGGTCAGGTGAGGATTATTTCGTCTGTACCAAGTGTTGATACAGATGTTTGTGCCCAGCAGACAAGGAGGTTTAACCTGGAGGCATCCAAATTAGATCAGGTGAAAATAGTAACCATATCATGCGATCTTCCTTTTGCCCTGAAAAGATTTTGTGCGGCAGAGGGAATTGATAATATTGTTACGCTATCAGACCAGAAAGACAGGGATTTTGGCATCAAATACGGTTTGCTGATTGAAGAATTTGGCATTCTGGCACGAGCCGTTGTTGTTGTTGATAAGGATGATATGGTCAGATATGTTGAAGTGGTTGATGAAATTTCTGAGTATCCTGATTATGATAAAGCCCTGGAAGCAGCCAGGAAACTGGTGTAAAAAAAAGAGGCCGCAATTTGCGGCCTCTTTTTTTTAAGTAACTTTTCGCTATTTCACCTCTTCGAAATCAACATCAGTTACATCATCATCGCCTTTCTTCTTTTCCTGATCTTTGGGTTGTTCACCAGCTTCTTGCTGGGCCTGGGTGTTTTGGTACATTTCAGCACTGGCAGCTTGCCATGCATTGTTCAGGCTTGCCATATGTGTGTCAATTCCAGCCAGGTCTTTATTTTTGTGGGCTTCTCTCAAAGCTTCAAGCGCTTTTTCAATAGGCTCCTTCTTTTCTGGCGGAAGCTTTTCACCAAACTCTTTAAGTTGTTTTTCGGTCTGGAATACAAGGCTGTCGGCAGTGTTTAGCTTGTCAATTTCTTCTTTCAGCTTTTTGTCGCTTTCTGCGTTGGCCTCTGCTTCTGCCTTCATTTTCTTGATCTCTTCATCGCTGAGACCAGAGGATGCTTCAATACGGATATTCTGTGATTTTCCTGAGGCCTTGTCTTTGGCCGAAACATTGAGGATGCCATTGGCGTCTATATCAAAAGTTACCTCTATCTGCGGCATTCCCCTGGGTGCAGGTGGTATCCCATCAAGATGGAAGCGGCCAATGGTACGGTTATCTTTTGCCATGGGCCTTTCACCTTGCAGGATATGGATCTCAACCGATGTCTGGTTATCTGCAGCCGTCGAGAAGGTTTCGGTCTTTTTGGTCGGAATGGTTGTATTTGCTTCGATCAGTTTTGTCAACACGCCGCCCAGGGTTTCAATACCAAGAGAAAGCGGGGTAACATCAAGCAGCAAAACGTCTTTGATTTCTCCGGTTAGTACACCGCCCTGAATGGCAGCACCAACGGCGACCACCTCATCGGGGTTGACTCCCTTTGAGGGTTTCTTTCCAAAGAATTTCTCAACAACTTCCTGAATGGCGGGTATACGGGTTGATCCGCCTACCAGAATTACCTCATCAATATCAGAAGGCTGAAACCCTGCTTCTTTCAGTGCTATCTTACATGGTTCCAATGTGGCCTGGATGAGTTTGTCTGACAGTTTTTCAAAATGACTGCGGGTAAGGGTTCTTACAAGATGCTTCGGAATGCCGTCAACGGGCATGATATATGGAAGATTGATCTCAGTCGATGTGACACTTGACAGTTCAATTTTTGCTTTTTCTGCAGCTTCTTTCAGGCGCTGAAGTGCCATGGGATCTTTCCGGAGGTCAATACCTTCGTCTTTTTTGAATTCGGCAGCCAGCCAATTGATAACTACATCGTCGAAATCATCTCCACCAAGGTGGGTGTCGCCATTGGTTGACTTCACCTCAAATACACCGTCTCCAAGTTCAAGAATAGAAATATCAAATGTACCTCCACCCAGGTCGAAGACAGCTATGCGGATATCCTTATCCTTTTTGTCTAGTCCATAAGCAAGAGATGCTGCTGTGGGTTCGTTGATAATGCGTCGAACCTTCAGCCCTGCTATTTCACCGGCTTCTTTAGTTGCCTGGCGCTGAGAGTCATTGAAATAGGCCGGCACAGTAATCACAGCTTCTGTTACCTCCTGCCCCAGGTAATCTTCAGCAGTCTTTTTCATTTTCTGAAGAACCATGGCAGAAATTTCCTGAGCGGTATATCTTCTGTCATCAATTTTAACCCTGGGTGTATTGTTGTCGCCTTTCTCAACCTTATAGGTAACGCGTTCGCGTTCCTTAACAGCTGAATCATAGGTTTCACCCATAAATCGCTTGATAGAGTATATGGTTTTTTCAGGGTTGATTATCGCCTGTCTTTTGGCAGGATCACCCACTTTTCGCTCACCATTTTCGGTAAATGCCACAATGGATGGTGTGGTTCTGCGCCCCTCACTGTTGGGGATTACCACTGGCTCGTTACCTTCCATCACTGAGACACATGAGTTGGTTGTACCTAAATCAATACCAATTATTTTGCCCATTTTATATGTTTTTAATGAAGTTTCAAAATTGTTTCACTTCACCATTTCAATGATTGTGCCAATGCCTTAATTATACCTGTTTTTGAAAATATGGCATTGGTTCGGGCAGCAATCAGGCCCTACTTGTCAGTAAAATGACAAAAAGGCAGGCTTTAAAACCTGGCAATGAGCTTCAGGTTTACCAGTCTTGAGGTAAGGTAGTTTGGGATAGCAAAAAGCTGGTTTTCTACATCCCTGATCCAGAAATATGAAATGGTATTATTGATCTCTAACAGGTTAAATACTTCAGCAGTTACCCATAGAGATGAGAGGTGATTCCAGGGTTTCTTTCCGTTGGGTTTAGTTGACTCTCCGATGATTTGCTTGGAGAAACCAATGTCAACCCTCTGGTATGAAGGCATGCGACCAATGTCTCGTCTTTTATCACGGGTAGGAATCCAAAAGGGCAGACCTGTCCCATAAAAAAAACCCAACTGTACCTGATAGCTAGGGTTTCTTGGAATGAAATCCTGAAAAAACATACTGAAGCTGAATCGCTGATCAGTTGGCCTGGCGACATAACCGGTGGGGATGCGTTGTCCCTGCCCGTCCATTCGGTATGCGCCTTCAATTCTTTCTTGTGTCTGCATTACTGAAAGGCTGGCCCACGATTCGATACCGGGCACAAATTCACCATGTATTTTCATGTCAAGTCCGGTGGCGTAACCACTTGAACTGTTATCAGCATAATACCTGATTCTAACATTGTCAATTTCGTACGGAATCAGGTTGTTGAGCTTTTTGTAATATACTTCAGAAGTATATTTGAATGGTCTGTCCCAGGCTGAAAAATTAAACTCAGAGCCCAGTACAAAATGAATGGACTCCTGTGCCCTTATATCGTGATTGATCTTTCCCTGCATATCTCTCAATTCACGGTAAAAAGGAGGTTGGTGATAGAACCCTGCAGAAGCCCTGAATGCCCAGCGAACAGCCCATTCTGGCTTATACAGCAGAGTTGCACGCGGGCTGATGTGAAGCTGTTGGTTCAGATCCCAGTAACCCGCCCTGATACCTGCGGTAGCCGAAAAACGTCCGTGGGTCCTTTCAAAACCCCAGGTGTTTTGGATGTAAGCAGAGAACCTGCTTGACCTGATGCCCGTCTGGCTATTTAATGTATCCTGCAACAGGATCTGGTGATCAGGATATTGTGGCAGGGAGTACCCTGCAGAGTCAACCATACTCCATTCACTCAACCTGTCAAAAATGTCTTCAAACTGATATTTTATGCCCCACCTGAAAAGGCTTGATCCGTGGTGTTGTGATCCACTTAGTTCGGTGTTCCACACAATGGCATTTAAATAGTTGCGTGCATGGTTCAGAAAACTGCCAACGCCAAGCGGTTCGCCGGTAGGCTGGCCAAAATCATCCCGGCCCATATCTGTTTCAACCCTTTGCAACCAATATCTCCCGAGGATGTCAAAATGTTCGCGTTCATCTGACTGAAACATACTCGAGGTGAGTCTTATTTGGGAGTAGTTATTGGGCTCATAAATCAGTGACAGGGCAGACGTGGAGGTGACATACTGGTTGACTTCCTGTCCGTCAAAAAAAACAGTAAACTCCCTTACCTCTGTAACGGTGCCAAATCTTGTGCGCTGTGTGGCCGGTTCAAATAAGTAACGATTGTTGTTAAAATTTGCAAGAAAGCTCAGCTGGAAATTTTCTGATAAACGGTAGGTGAGCAGTGCCTGGATATCCGTAAAAGAGGGTTGATAGTTACCTTGTGTGTCAAGTGTGCCCAAAAGGTATTGATTTGATTTGTAGCGTAAGCCGGTAATATAGGTAAAGCGCTTGTTTTCTGAAGCTCCTTCGAAATGGATAGAGCCCTCAAGCAGACTCAGTGAAAATGACCCGCCAAATTGATCAGGGGTTGTGTAAGTAATATCCAGAACCGATGACATTTTGTCGCCGTGCATGGCATGAAACCCTCCGGCTGAAAACTCAATGGAAGATACCAGGTCAGGATTGAGAAAACTGAGCCCTTCCTGTTGCCCTGATCTGATAATAAAAGGCCTGTAAATTTCAATCCCATTGACATAAACCAGGTTTTCGTCAAAATTCCCTCCCCGTACCGAATACTGGGTGGTTAGCTCAGAAGAAGCTGATACTCCGGGGAGGGTTCGGATAAGCCCTTCCACTCCGGCTACCGGCCCGGGAAGCAGGCCTGTAAGCTTTGGGTCCAGCCTTGTAATGTCGGTTGATAATATCTGTCTGTCAAGTACTTCAATGTCGGGAAGAAAAGATATTAACGGCTCTAGTTCTATATTTACTTGCCTGACTTCTCCTGGCTCAAGTTGCAGGCTGATCTTTACTGGTTTATATCCCAGATGGGAGACAAGCAGTATCAACGTTTCTCTGGCTGGCAGCTGCATACGAAAAAAACCCCGAATATCTGTTGTTGTCCCCGTGGTGCGACCTTCTACTGCAATGTTTACAAATTCGAGGGTGTCAGCTGTGGTGCTTGTCATATATCCTTCTACGACAGCCTGTTGAGCCTCCAGGTTCATGCTGGCAAAAAGCAGTATTATGCAAAATAATATGGATCGGGATATATTCACAATGATCAACTTAGCCTAACTATGGAGTACCCATTGGTTCAAACCTATACAATATAACAAGTCATAAGGAAAATTATTGTCTGCCGCTGATTCAATCAGAGCGTCTGAAACGACCATCCCGCCATGCTTCAATGAATTGAGCCCAGGCAAATGGATCAAATATCCTCATTGGGGGAGCCTGGCCTGCATAATACAATCTGTCAGAGTGCTGTTGCACATAATGGCGAAAATTCATACTTCCATCCATGGGCATGTTGCGAAAACGTTCACGCATTTCAGCATGGGCCAGATTTCGCATGGCCCTGTCATAATCGTCAGATGGAACGTCAGTATGTATAAAGGCGTGCCTGAACTGTTCGCGGGTGGGCCATGGATAAACTACTGTTTCAGCCAGGTAGATGGTGTCCCGGGTCATTACCTGAACTGCCGAATACCTCGGAAAAGTCAAGGTGTCAGGAACAACGTAATATGCTTCCTGATAACCGACGGTTGTGAATCGTAGTGTATCGTTCTCAAAAACGGGGATGGAGAAAAAACCGTAGTAGTCGGTGGTAGTACCCCTGGGTGTGTTTTTTACCCATATAGATGCATACGGAAGAGGCTTCAGGCTGTCACTTGTCAGAACCAGACCGCTAAACTGTATCACCCTGCGCTGCGTAACCTGACTGTTAACCTGACCTGAAAATATTAAGCTAGCAATGAAAACCAGTCCCAAGACTATCATCACACCTTTTCCACTTCGCATACCTGATTTATTGATCCATAAAAATAGTAAGAATCATTGACATGCGAAACCCGGTCATCGCTCCCAATCTCTTATTATATTTCTTTAACACTAGATTGCCGGTGAAAAAACAAAAAAAAAGCTGTCGCACGTATATGCAACAGCCAGGACAGTACGGCATGATAATGCCTTATTTGATAAACCCTTTTGCTTTAGCTTCTTTCAGACAGGCGTATATGCCTTTTTTATTTATGGTCCGGATGCCTTTGGCTGAGACCTTTAGTGTCACCCAGCGGTTTTCTTCAGGTATGAAAAATCGCTTCTCCTGAATATTGGGGTAGAACCATCTGTTGGTCTTAATGTTTGAGTGGGAGACGCGATGTCCTGTAATAGGTTTCTTCCCGGTTATCTGACAAATACGTGACATTTCTGAGAATATTTTGGAACAAATAAACGTTGTACAATTTTTAAGGAGTGCAAAGTACGGCATTTTTTTTAATTCAGACAAGCCTTTTTTGGAAAAACTATTTTTCTGCTTGATTTTTAGGAATTCATTGTATAATTTAGATTATTCAATTTATTTACAGCGGTTTGACAAATTACTATCATTTGCTTGGGATTGATGACAAGGCAGGCGATGCTTCAATAAAGCGTGCTTTTCGTTGTCGTGCCAAAATGATTCATCCTGATATCAATCCCGGCCACCATGCCATTGGTGAATTCCAGAAACTCAATGAGGCTTACCAGGTGCTGAAAAATCCGGATAAGCGAAGACTTTACGATTTGCGCCTTCGTCACGGCACCTTGAGTCGCAGGGTTTATTACCGGCCAGCTGGTCGATATTCAGCAGCAGATGTTGAAAAAGAGACACAAAACTGGCAGAAGAAGAAAAGGCAGAACATGGCTGCCAGATTTGAGAAAATATTTGATCAGTTTTTGTTTTTCTTCATGCTGATGGCCGGATTCAGTGCACTTTTCTATGGAATATACCGTGCCATTGATTATCCCTCAGAGGGCATAAACCCTTATCTGGGCATTATTTTCGGCGTGTGTTTTACAGGGCTTTTTCTTTATGCCTGGGATAAAAAGCAAAGACTTGAAAACTGACTTTTACGACTTTTTGGCCTCCAATACGGTAAATAACGTAATCAATGCTAAGCCTGCAACTGCAGCAATAATCACTGAAAGCAGCATGGGGTCGTGTCCGTAAATTTCTGTATATGACCAGGGGGAAATACTGCGTTCAAGTATGGGAATTATCTGACCATCAGAGCTGACCCGGGTTTCAATAACTTCTTTCCAGGGCCACAGCTTGTTTAGCGACCCTGCCATAAAGCCCGCCAGCAATGCCAATGTTGAGTTTGGATGCTTTCTGAATAAATAGCCGATCAGGTGTGAAAATGCAAGCAATCCTGCCACTCCACCTATGCCGAATACCAGAATAAGAGGAATGTTTAGCTGGGCCACGGCCTGAAGCATAAACTCATATTTGCCCAGCAGAATAAGAATGAATGCACCTGAAACCCCTGGTAATATCATTGCGCACAGTGCAATGCTTCCTGAAAGAAAGATAAACCAAATATGGTCAGGGGTTGAGGCTGGTGTGGCCAGTGTTACCCAGTATGCAAGGGCAATACCCGAGAACATCAACAGCCATGCCCTAAAGCTCCAATGTTTAATCCGGAAGCCTACAAATACTGCACTTCCGACAATCAGGCCAAAAAAGAAAGCCCAGACCTGCATAGCATGATTTTCCAATAACCACGACATTAGTCTTGCCAGTGAAAAAATGCTCACCAGAATTCCCGTACCCAGGGCCAGCAGAAAATTTCCGTTCACCTTTTTCCATGCAGCGCCCGGACCATTTTTTTGGAGTGTATTGATCAGGCTGGCATCAAATGATTTGATACTCATGATAAGTTCTTCGTAAATTCCGGTAATCAGGGCAATGGTTCCGCCTGACATTCCGGGCACCACATCGACGGCACCCATGGCCATACCCCTGAGGCTTACCAGAAAGTAATCACTCCATGTCCGTCTGTTTGTAAAAGCCATTATTTTTGGTGGTAAAGAAGATTGAATGGAAGACCAGTGATACGATCAGCCTCCGGTAAGCTTATGTTTGTGATAGTCATCCGGTAAAAACGCAAAAAACGTATCACCCCTGAGCCCAAGTCTGAGTGTCTCCAGGGCAGCAACATCTGCGGGTGCAATATTCCCCAGATTGACATTGCTTCCCAGCAAGCTGATAAACCAGGTTTGTTGTTGTTTGAGGGGGGCCTCCCAGATAAGCTTTTGTGATGGCACGTGGGCCAGTATCTGGTGTATGAGTTCAGAGTCGGCGCTGCCATTTTTTTCATAGATGCCAACGTTGCCACTCTCACGTGCTTCGCCAATCACGAAAGTGCTTCCTGCTTCAAGCTCTGATTTTATTGAATCGATCCATACTTCGGGTTCAATTACAATGTCAGCCTCTTTTGCCCCTACTTCAGAAAGTACAGTATACTTTTCTGCAAGCTTGCTGATGATACGGCATTTTTCATGGTGGTTCAGACTGATCGAACCGTCAGATACTTCTACAGCATTGCATCCCAGCTTTTCAATAAACCTTATGTAATCTTCAAACTGTCCTCTCACCAGAAAAGCTTCAAGCAAGGTTCCGCCCACATAAACATACATGTCATGATCTTTGTATAAACTGACTTTCTCCTGCACGTTTTTGCAAACGACAGATGTTCCGAAACCAAGTTTAAGAAAGTCAATCAGATGGCCTGTTGTTTCTGCCAGATCTCTTGCCTGATTTATGCCAAGCCCCTTGTCCATGACCATGGTTACCCCGTTGTTTCTGGGTTTATCGGGTCTGTCTGGAATTGGATGTAACATATTGTATGGGATTCTCTTTATTTGAAAACGGCTCAGTTTTTCAGACTGTCAGCAATATCTGAAAATGACATATTGTCTGTCAGCCCGGGGAAACGCTCCAGCAAAGCCTTAATACCTGCAGCATCATGCCTGTATGCTTCTTCAAGACAGAAAGCTGCCTCATGCGATTTGTCCATCATGAACAAAAGACCCGAAAGACAGTAAAGCAGGTTGTTGTTTCCGGGTATGGCTTCAAGGCCCCTTCTGACTACCTGATACGCCTGCTCAATCTCGCCCAGACTGTGAAGGGCCTCGGTGTATTCAAGCCAGGTTTCTTCATCCTCCCCATCTGCTGTAACTGCCTTTTCATAGGTTGAGCACCCCATCTTATTGTCTTTGAGAACAAAGTAAGCATTGGCCAGAAGACAGAGATAGCTGATGTTTTCAGGATCAAGCGCAATGCCTTTCTGGAGAAATGTAACCGCATCATTGGTTTGACCGGTTTCCAGATTACATACACCGATCCCCACCCAGGCATCGGCCAGTTCGGGATCAATGCTGGTACTCTTCAAGTAAAAGTCACGGGCGTTGTCAAAGTCTTCAAGCTTTTCATGGCACTCCCCAACATAATAGAACTTCATGGCATCTGATTCATTTTCATCAATAGATGACAAAAATGCCTGAATGGCCTCTTCGTATCTGTTCATCATGTTCAGGACATAGCCTTTGTGAAACCATGAATGTTCATGGGTATGGTCTATAGCCAGAGCATAATCGAGGGCATCAAGGGCTTTTTCGTAAAGCCCCGCATTGATATATGATACTCCCAGATTAAACCATGCTTCAATACTGAAAGGATTGCGGTCAATGAGCCTGGTAAAGAAAGATATTCCCTCATCGGTAAGTGATAACAGATCAAAGCAATAGGCCGCCTCATAAATGGCGAGATCATTGTCCGGATTGATTTTCAATGCCTTGTCAAGGTATTCAATGGTTTTGTCAAAATTGCCAAGGTTCTCATATTCAAAAGCAATGTTGCAATATACAAAGTCTGGCTCATCAGCACCGCTAACAGCTTTGTTATACTCTTCTATGGCCTTTTCATAGTGCCTCAGTTGTGAATAAATGGCTCCTTTTGTCAGAAAGATATCATGGTTGTAAGGGTCCAGATCTTCAATACTGGCGAGTATTTCCAAAGCCCGTTGTTCTTTGTTCAGGGCTGCCAGCAACTGGGCTTTTTTCAGTATAAGGCTAATTGACCCGGGGTGAATAAGGGCTGCGGCTTCAACTACCCGCAATGCTTTTTTGAATGATCCCCCCAAGAGATAATGTTCAATGACCTCTTCAAAGTCATTCACGTCAAAATATACCAATTCCCCACGACGCTTGGCCTCTTCGTATCGGCTAACCTGCCAGGGTATGTTTGAGTTTAAATCCATTATCATGTTAACTACAGATCAGTTGTTCTGCCGTTGGGTGTAAAATTACCAACATTTTTCCGATCTCTCATCATGGCACCCAATCATTTAATAAAATATTATCAACAAAGACGTTTCAGTCTTGTTTATATGGAAAGATCAACGCAGCACGGGGTTACCCCATTGATGATGTGCAATTTTCATGTACCTTTGCCAAAAAAAAACAAGTAACCGGATATGTTTGAGAATTTAAATGAGAAGCTTGAAAAGGCCTTTAAGGTCATAAAGGGTCAGGGTCATATTACCGAGATCAATGTGGCTGAATCACTCAAGGATGTTAGGAGAGCCCTTGTTGATGCCGACGTAAACTTTAAGATCGCCAAAACTTTCACCGAAAATGTAAAAGAGAAAGTTCTTGGGAGAAATGTCTTAACGGCTGTTTCACCAGGACAGCTCATGGTTAAGGTTGTTCATGAAGAACTGACTGAACTCATGGGAACCACCCATGAAGAACTTAACCTGAAAGGAAGTCCTGCCATCATACTCATAGCAGGTTTGCAGGGAAGTGGTAAAACCACCTTTTCAGCGAAACTGGCCAATTACCTGAAGGCCAAGAAGGGTAAAAAGGTGTTGCTGACAGCCTGTGATGTTTACCGTCCTGCTGCTATTGATCAGCTCAAAGTTTTGGGAGAGCAGATTCAGGTTGAGGTATACACTGAAGCAGACGTAAAAGACCCGGTATCAATTGCCAAAAGAGCCATCAGTCACGCCAAAACCATGGGTCACCAGGTGGTGGTAGTAGATACTGCCGGGCGTCTTGCCATCGATGCCCAGATGATGGATGAAATATCCGCATTGAAAAAAGCGCTCAATCCGCAGGAAACGCTGTTTGTTGTCGACGCCATGACCGGTCAGGATGCGGTGAATACGGCCAGGGCTTTTAACCAGAGGCTCGATTATGAAGGTGTTGTGCTCACCAAACTGGATGGTGACACCAGGGGTGGTGCTGCCCTAACCATTCGTTCAGTTGTGGACAAGCCCATTAAATTTGTGGGGATAGGTGAGAAAATGGATGCCATCGATGTATTCCATCCCCGCCGAATGGCAGACCGTATTCTTGGAATGGGTGATATTGTTTCGCTTGTGGAGAAAGCGCAGGAGCAATATGACGTAGATGAGGCAAGGAAGCTGCAGAAGAAAATCGCTAAAAACCAGTTTAATTTCAATGATTTTCTGTCGCAGCTTCAGCAAATTAAAAAAATGGGGAATGTGAAAGACCTCATGGGTATGATTCCGGGTATGGGTAAAGCCATGAAGGATATTGACCTTGAAGATGATGCTTTTAAAGGCATTGAAGCCATTATACATTCAATGACACCCAAAGAACGCGAAAATCCCGCAATACTTAACGGGAGCAGACGAAAACGTATCGCTGAAGGTTCAGGCAAGAACATTCAGGAAGTGAACTCATTGATCAAGCAATTCGAAGACACCCGTAAGATGATGCGGATGATGACCACCGGGGGTAAGGGCAAAATGGCCAACTTAATGCGAAACGTTCAGGGGATGAGAAGGTAGTATGCTGACTGCTGCTGTCTGGTAAAATAATTGTAACTTCAGTAACCAAGTCAAAAAGATTAAATCATGAAGCTGATAGATGGAAAGGAGATTGCAAACACCATTAAAGGTGAAATCGCAGAAGAAGTAAAACGCATAGTGGATAAAGGTGGGAAAATCCCTCACCTGGCTGCTATTCTTGTGGGAGAAGATGGTGCCAGCGAAACATATGTGAACAATAAAGCCACAGCATGTAAACAGGTTGGTTTTGATTCTTCTACTTACCGTTTCCCCGCTGATGTTTCAGAAAATGAATTATTGGAGGCTGTAGATTTTATTAATAACGATCCGGAGATAGACGGTCTGATTGTTCAGCTTCCATTGCCCGAGCATATAGATAATCAAAAAGTGATTCAACGAATACATCCTGAAAAAGATGTGGATGGGTTTCATCCGGTAAATATAGGCAGGATGACAATTGGCCTGCCCTCTTATGTTCCTGCGACACCTTATGGGATACTTGAACTGCTCATGCGCAGCCGTATTGAGACCACCGGAAAAAATTGTGTTATCCTGGGGCGTAGCAATATAGTCGGAAAACCTATGGGACTACTTATGTCACGTAATGAAGAACCCGGAAACGCTACAGTAACCATATGTCATAGCAAGACCAAAAACCTTCAGGAAATATGTGCAGCTGCCGATATTCTGATCGTTGCTATCGGCCGGCCCGGATATGTCACGGCCGATATGGTAAAAGAGGGTGCCGTTGTTATTGACGTTGGCATTCACAGAATTCCATCTGACGAAACCAAATCGGGGTTCAGACTGACAGGTGATGTCAGGTTTGAAGAAGTTGCAAAAAAAGCCTCTTTTATTACTCCTGTTCCTGGTGGCGTTGGCCCTATGACGATTGTTTCGCTGTTGATGAATACCCTGAAATCTGCAAAAAAAGAAATATACGGCTCCATTGACTGATTGCACACTTACAAACCTCCAACCCGGAGACAGCAAATTGCTTGACAGGGGCTTCTTGCTGCCTGTCATGGAAATGTTCTATTCGATTCAGGGTGAGGGTTTCAATACAGGAAAACCTGCAGCTTTTGTGAGGATTGGTGGATGTGACGTTGGTTGTCACTGGTGTGACGTCAAAGAGTCATGGAATGCCGCGTTGCACCCATTGACAAAAACTGCTGACATTATAGATTTTGTCCACGCTTTTCCGGCCAACGCTGTGGTTCTTACCGGGGGAGAACCATTGAAATATAAGCTTGATTTACTTTGCGACGGACTGAAAGACAAAGGGGCTACCATCTATCTCGAAACCTGTGGGGCCTATTCATCCACAGCCTTATTTGACTGGATTTGTCTCTCACCAAAAAAGAACCTGCCCCCACGTCAGGATATGCTTGAAAGGGCTGATGAACTTAAAATGATTATTCATGAAGAGTCTGATTTTAAGTGGGCTGAAAAACATGCTGCCCTCGTTCATCAGGAATGTCGATTGTTCCTGCAGCCTGAATGGAGCCAATCGGGTGATATGTTGCCAATCATTATTGAGTATGTCAAACAGCACCCGCAATGGATGGTGTCTCTGCAGTCGCACAAGTTCATGAATATTCCCTAAATTTATGGTTTAATTCCATGTATGAGAAAGGATATTACATGTATGGTGGTGCTCCTGTTTTGGGCATCTCCCCTGATGCTTTTCGGGCAGGCAAACCATGAACCAGGTTCAACTGACCGCCGGGCCAGGAGGGCTTACGAAAGGGCAGAGGAGGCGATTAACCGTTTTGACTATCCCGGAGCCATTGTGCTTCTTGGACAGGCTTTAAGCAGAGACCCGGAGTTTATTGAGGCCCACTTGCTCATCGCTGATGCATATGCCCAGCAAGGTGAATTGGAAAACAGTATTCCCCACCTTGAACAGGCTATCCGCATAGATTCACTTTTCTACCCACCTGCACTATATTATCTTGGAGAAGCATATTTTAACACAGGTAATTATGCGTTGGCCAGGTCGCGACTGCAGTCTTATTTGCAGCTGGAAGTTACCAGTGACAAACTCAGTGAGCAATCTGCCGGGTTGCTAAGACATTGTGAATTTGCCTTGCATGCAATTCAGCATCCCGTTCCCTTTGATCCGCAAAATCCCGGCCCATCAATTAATACCTCCTTTGCCGAGTATAGCCCTGCCCTTACAGCTGATGAGCAGACATTGATATTTACCAGGAAAAAGCCCCGCGAACGCAGGAGTTCTGGCATGAGGCAAGATTATTATGAAGATTTTTACATCAGTTATTTCCGTGATGGAACCTGGACCGCCGCAGAGAACCTTGGCCCTCCGTTAAATACCTTGGGTAATGAAGGTGCACAAACCATAACAGCTGACGGAAAGCACCTCTACTTTACGGCCTGCAACAGGCCTGATGGTATAGGAAGTTGTGATATCTATTATTCAAGGCAGGAAGGTGGAAGGTGGAGCGTCCCTGAAAACCTGGGGCATCCTGTTAATTCTCCTGCATGGGATTCACAACCTTCTGTATCGGCTGATGGAAATACTTTGTATTTTGCCAGCAGTCGTTCCGGAAGTTTCGGACCATCTGATATATGGAAAACCACCCGTAATGAGGATGGGACCTGGAATATTCCTGAAAATATGGGCACTGTAATCAATACCCGAAAAGGTGAAATGTCACCCTTTATCCATCCAGACAACCAGACACTTTATTTTGCTTCAGAGGGACATCCTGGCATGGGAGGGCTGGATATTTTTTTCACCAGGCGTGATGAGCAGGGAAGTTGGTCTGAAGTTGTAAACCTTGGATATCCTATCAATACCCATGGTGATGAATTTGCCCTGATTGTAGGTGCATCAGGCGAAACTGCCTGGTTTGCCTCAGACAAGGAGGGTGGCTATGGCGATAGCGACCTGTATTACTTCAGGCTTTATGAAGAAGCCCGTCCAACACCCGTTACTTATATGAAAGGTATAGTCAGCAACGCAGACACCGGTTATCCCCTTGGGGCCGATTTTGAGCTGATTGATGTTGAAAGAGGTTTGGTTTTGTTAAGTGCCAGTGCCGATGCGGTTGATGGAAGCTTTCTTGTGCCCATACCCACCGGTCGTAATATGGCCCTTCACGTTTCAAAAGAGGGGTATTTGTTTTTTTCAGAGAACTTTAGCTATGAAGACCTCAGGACAACTGCTGAACCTCACCTGCGTGATATAATCCTTGAGCCTGTAAAGGTGGGAGTGGCTGTGGTACTCAGAAATGTCTTCTTTGATACCGACAGTTATACCCTGAAAAAAGCCTCGGTTCATGAACTTATCAGGTTACTTGATTTAATGGAAAACAATCCTGAAATCCATATTGAAATCGGTGGTCACACCGATAGCACGGGTTCATACGCATACAACAAGGTGTTGTCTGAAAATCGGGCAAGGAGTGTCAGAGCATTTCTGCTTGCGAATGGGGTTTCTCCTGAAAGGATTACTTACGTCGGTTATGGTGACACAAGGCCGGTAGATACCAATGAAACAGAAGAGGGCCGGGCCAATAACCGCAGAACTGAATTCAAAATTATCAGGCCAAATGAATAAACCCAAAAGATCTCCCGCATTTTTGTCAAAGTCGACTTTCATCAGGGGGTTGCAGTGTGAAAAATCATATTATTTGCATAAAAAAAGACCCTTTCTCAGGGATAAACTCCCACCTGAACAACTGGCAAAATTCATCAGGGGAACCAATGTTGGGGTATATGCCAGAGAGCTTTTCCCAGGTGGGATAAATGCTTCACCTGGTTCTGGTTTGCAAATGACAGCCTCCATTAAACGCACCGGCGAGTTGCTTAAAGAGGCTTGTCCGGTCATTTATGAAGCATCATTTCAGTATGATGGGGTAAGGGCGGCACTGGACATATTGGTTGCAGAAGATGATGGATGGCGCGCTGTTGAAGTGAAAAGCAGCAGGTCTCTGTCAGATACATACATATGGGATGCAGCCCTGCAATACCATATACTGAATGGAGCAGGTTTGAAGATTAATCGTTTCGAACTGGTGTATATAAATCCTGCTTATGTCATGCATGGTGCTTTAGATGTGCATGCATTGTTCGTATTCAAAGATGTTACAGAAGAGGTAAAAGACAGACAAGCTGATGTCATTGCACTCATTGAGAAACTGAGGCTGGTAGATGCTTATACCAGCTCTCCTGATATTCCTATCGGACCCCACTGCCATGATCCCTATCCGTGCGATTTCATTGGACACTGTTGGAAAAAGACAAACAGGCAGCATGAAAACACAGCCTTTGGCGATGAGTTGACCAACGAGGCCCTGGTCAGTAGGACAGTTTCATCGGTTACCAAGCCTGCCTCAGTCTATGCCGCATTGGTTTTTTCACCAGCCATTCCATTGTTTGAAGGAACAAGACCTTATAATAGCCTGGTGTTTCTGTCAGCTTTATATTCGCTGGATGATAAAAACCCAGAACCGGTATTCTACTGGCCGCTTCAATGGCCAGAAGGCGTTGGATCGGGCAAGAAATTTACAGATCGGCTTGGCAGCAGGGAGCACCTTGTGCATTTTGGAGACGAAAAGAGTTTGCCCACCATAGGTTTTTCTCTTCAATCAAATTGGCAACCCGGTTATACAGACTTGTCTCAGCTTTTTAAAAAAGACGCAGTGGTTTCACCGGGTGGAGTCGCGCTGAAGAGCCCGGAAGCAATACTAATGCAGATGGATGTGACACCGGAACCTTTTCCGGGACGTATCAAATCAGATCCTGAGGCTGCCACATTGTATGAGAAAATCTATCGGCAGCCAACCCATGAAGGCATGGAGTATCTCATAAGAGAACTTACACTTTATCTGACCACCAGGTTGAGAAACCTGGGGCGCCTGTGGGAAATTGTTCAGGATAAAAACCCTGTTTAGCGTTGATATACTGTAGTTTACCAAGAAGCAACCGCTATGCTTGGTGATTAATTTTCTGTCGCGGCTACACCTGAAAAATTTCATGTATATTTGAATCATGGAAGAAAATCAGCAAAAAATCCGAGAGGTAACCGGACGAGTCCGGCCAAAACATTCCTTGCCAATTGATTATACTGATCATGGGAGAATTCCCCCCCAGGCCACCGACCTTGAAGAAGCTGTTTTGGGTGCCATGATGCTTGAGCAGGATGCTTTAACAAATGTAATTGATATTCTCAAAACTGAGGTTTTTTACAAGGAGGCTCACCAGAAGATTTTTGCCGCCATGCATAAGTTGTTTGGTGCCGGAAAACCAGTGGATATTCTTACAGTTACTGAAACCCTGAAAAAGGATGGTCAGCTTGAAATTTGCGGAGGGGCATATTATATTTCCATGCTTACCAGCAGGGTTGCCAGTGCTGCCAATGTTGAATATCATGCAAGAATTATCTTACAGAAATTCATTCAGCGTGAGCTGATACGGATCAGCTCAGAGATTATCAGGGAGTCATATGAGGATGCCAAGGATGTGTTTGATATTCTTGATCGTGCCGAAAAAGAGTTGTTTGCCGTTAGCGAAACCAATTTGCGCCGCAACTATGATGACATGCATTCACTTATCAAGGAAGCAGTCAAGCAAATAGAGGGCGCTAAAAACCAGGATGGCCACATTAGTGGCATTCCCAGCGGCTTCACAGAGCTTGACAGGGTTACTGCCGGCTGGCAAAAATCTGACCTGATTGTTTTGGCCGCAAGACCTGGTATGGGTAAGACAGCTTTTGTGCTTTCGATGGCCAGAAACATGGCTGTTGATTTCAAGAAGCCCATTGCTGTGTTTTCACTTGAGATGTCAGGTGTACAACTTGTAACAAGGCTCATAGCAAGTGAAACGGAGCTTGCTGCAGATAAACTCAAACGTGGACAATTGGAGCAGTATGAGTGGGAACAACTGAATGCCCGGTTGGGTACACTTACCGAAGCACCTTTGTATATAGATGATACGCCTGCTTTATCGATCTTTGAGCTCAGGGCAAAATGCCGGCGCCTTAAAGCCCAGCATAACATTCAGCTTGTGATTGTTGACTATTTACAGTTGATGACTGCGGGTAGCGATAACCACAGGGGTAACAGAGAACAGGAGATCAGTAATATTTCAAGGTCAATGAAGAGTCTGGCAAAAGAGCTTGAAATCTCTGTGATTGCCATTTCACAGCTTAGCAGGGCTGTTGAGACCAGGGGCGGATCAAAACGACCCATATTGTCAGATTTACGAGAATCAGGAGCCATTGAACAAGATGCCGATATGGTGTTGTTTATATATAGGCCGGAATATTACCAGATCACGGAAGATGAACAGGGTAATTCAACCGAGGGACTGGCTCAGCTGATCATTGCCAAACACCGAAACGGTGCATTAAAAGATATCGATCTGAGGTTTATTCAGAATTTTGCCAAATTTACAGATTACGACAGGGGAGACTATGCTTTTGCGCCCGATATGAAACCTTCCGGCTCATTTGATGACCAGCCAAATACCATGACCATTCCCTCCAAGATGAATGAAATGGATGATGACGAAGTACCATTCTGATTGGTACTGTTATTGTGGAAATATGTAAAATTATGCACTTTTACCTTTTAAAGATCATGCGTCTGGTGGTTACAGTATTGTTGTTGATTGCCCTGCAGGCTGCAGCGTTTTCAGCACAGATTTTTGTACCCATGGACCAATCGCAGCGTAACCATTTGAAAGCTTATGGAATTGCCTATCATGTTCTGACACATGATATCGAAGTAAGCTGGTTGCTTAATTATAGAGGTGGAAGCTTTATGTTTGACCACCATCCTGAATTCGAACAAGAACTTGTGGTCAGGGGAGTTAGCTACCAGGTTATAGCCGATGTACAGGCGGCCGGAATTTTAAGGGATATTGCCAGCCCCGAGGTTAACCAGGAAGAGATCCGCCTGCACAAGGTTCCCCGCATTGCAGTTTATACCCCACCAAACAGCTTGCCCTGGGATGATGCTGTGACGCTGGCACTGACCTATGCAGAAATCCCTTACGATGCCATTTACGATGAAGATGTACTTACAGGTGTTTTGCCAATGTACGACTGGCTGCACCTTCATCATGAAGATTTTACAGGACAGTTTGGAAAATTCTGGCTGGCTTTCAGGCATACAGACTGGTATCAGGAAGATGTAAGGTTGGCTGAGGAGACAGCCCGTCGCCTTGGTTTTTCACAGGTTTCTGATCTGAAACTTGCTGTGGCAAAAGCTATCCGCGAATTTGTGGCAGGAGGAGGTTATATGTTTGCCATGTGTTCAGCTCCTGAAAGTATAGATATCGCCCTGGCAGCCGAAGGGGTGGATATTTTGCACGAAGTATACAACGGAACACCTCCTGATCCGGACGCCCAGGAAAGTCTCGATTTTAGCCGCACTTTTGCTTTTGAGAATTTCACCATCGTACCTGACCCCACCATTTACGAGAAATCAAATATTGATGTACCCAAAACCGGCAGAAATGAAGCTACAGATTTTTTTACACTGTTTGAGTTTTCTGCCAAATGGGATCCGGTACCTACCATGCTAACCCAAAACCATGAAAGGGTAGTGAGGGGGTTTATGGGGCAGACCACTGCATTTCGCCGGCAGCTTATTAAACCCACTGTCACCATTCTGGGCGAGAACCGCTCAAAAGAAGAAGCCCGCTATATACACGGGAGTTTGGGAAATGGCACATTTACCTTTTTGGGTGGACATGACCCGGAAGACTACAGACACCATGTTGGTGATCCGCCAACGGATCTGGATCTTTTCCCTAACTCACCTGGTTACAGATTGATCCTTAATAACGTGCTCTTTCCTGCAGCCAGACAGCAGCCGTTGAAAACCATGTCTGTACCCCAATATTAATGGCACTTGGTTTTTTTCTTGTAAACCAGAAATGAATATGGATAGGGGTTTTTTTCATCAGCCTCATGGTCAACCCTTTCCAATAATTCCCATTTCTCCTCATCTATTTCAGGGAAAAATGTATCTCCATCAAAGTTGGCAAATATTCTTGTGATATACAGCCTTCTGGTATGGTAAAGGTCGATGGTTTGTTCGTAAATTTCAGCTCCCCCTGCCACAAATACATCTTTTTCTCCTTTAACCAGTTTTATGGCCTCACCTACTGATCCGGCTATTGTGCAACCGGCAGCCTTGTAAGCTTTCTGACTTGTAATGATGATGGTTTTTCTTCCGGGAAGCGGTTTGCCTATTGACTCATAGGTCTTTCTCCCCATGATGAGGGTGTGCCCCATGGTTAATTTTTTAAAGTGTCTGAGGTCAGCCGGCAAATGCCATATAAGGCGGTTGTTGTTGCCAATTACCTGATTATTCGCCACGGCTGCAATAAGGGATACCTTCATGCTTATGTTGTTTTGGTTTATATGTTTGGAAGGATTGAATACGGTTCTCCTTCAAATTTGTCTAAACGGCCACCGGGGCTTTGATATGCGGATGGGGATCGTACCCCGACAACTCAAAGTCATCGTAGGTAAATTCAAAAATATTTTTCACCGATTTATTCAGCTTCATTACCGGCAGGGGTCGGGGGTCTCTCCCAAGCTGCAGGTTGGCTTGCTCCAGATGGTTCAGGTATAAGTGTGCATCACCAAATGTATGAATGAATTCACCGGGAATCAGGTCACATACCTGAGCCACCATCAGTGTCAGCAATGAATAGGATGCAATATTAAACGGAACACCTAAAAAACAATCTGCACTGCGCTGATACAGCTGACAAGACAACTTGCCCCCAGCCACATAGAACTGAAATAAGACATGGCAGGGGGGCAGAGCCATTTGGTCGAGCTGGGCCGGATTCCATGCACTGACCAGATGACGTCTTGAGTCAGGTTTGCTCTTGATCTGTTCAATGAGATCAGCAATCTGATCTATGTCTCCTTTATGTGAGGGCCAACTTCTCCACTGGGCTCCGTACACCGGCCCCAGTTCACCCTGGTCATCTGCCCATTCATCCCAGATGGATACCCCATTCTCTTTCAGGTAGCGGATATTCGTATCGCCGCTGAGGAACCACAATAATTCATGAATAACTGACCTGAGGTGTATTTTTTTTGTGGTTACCAGTGGAAAGCCCTGACTCAGGTCAAAACGCATCTGGTGCCCGAATATACTTAAGGTGCCAGTTCCGGTACGGTCACTTTTCTGCACCCCTTTGTCAATAATCTCTTGCAAAAGGTTCAAATATGTTTTCATAAGATCATCCCCACAATGGTTGCACTCATCAACCCGGCCAAAGTTCCGCCCAATAAGGCACGCATCCCAAACTGTGAAAGCAGCACCCTTCTGGTTGGGGCCAGAGAACCAATCCCCCCGATCTGAATACCTATGCTTGCAAAATTGGCAAATCCGCAAAGAAGGTATGTGGCCATAATAACTGATTTCGGATCAGCAAAGGCATTGGTGTCTTTTAGTTCGGCCAGGCTTATATAGCCGATAAATTCTGTCAAAATGATCTTTTCTCCCAGCAAACGCCCCACGAGCGTTATGTCAGGCAAGCTTACCCCAATGAGCCACATGATGGGTGCAAAGGTATAGCCCAGAATAAATTCAAGAGACAAACTGTCATACCGGCCATCAGTAACCTGTGTGATCCACGGGTTCAGATTGGCCAGATCACCAACACGCCCAACAATGAAGTTGAACATGGCAATAAATGCAATGAATACCAGCAACATGGCTGCTACGTTGGCTGCAAGCCTGAGTCCCTCGCCAGTTCCGTTGGTGATGGAGTCGAGAATGTTATCTCCTATTCTGTCGCGGGATATCTCCATGGTTTTATCTATCTCTTCGGTCTGTGGATAAATGATTTTGGTAATCACCACAGCACCAGGAGCAGCCATGATGGATGCCGCCAGCAAATGCTGGGCGAAGATCAGACGTTGCACAGGATCATCACCGCCCAGAAAACTTATATAGGCAGCCAATACGCCTCCGGCCATGGTGGCCATACCTCCGGTCATCACAAGAAGGATTTCAGAACGTGTCATATTGGGCAGGTAAGCTTTTATCAGAAGTGGAGATTCAGTCTGGCCAAGAAATATATTACCTGCCACTGAGAGGCTTTCAGCTCCTGAGAGCCTCATGGCTCTTGTCATAAGCCAGGCCAGACCGTATACAATCTTCTGTATGATGCCCAAATAAAACAGCAGACTTGTCAGTGCAGAAAAAAATATGATTGTTGGTAATACCTGAAAGGCGAAAATAAAACCAAAAGTCTCAACATCCAGAAAATCTCCAAACAGAAACTCTGAACCAGCCTTGGTGAAATCGAGGATGACTACAAAAACAGACCCCACGATCTCAAAAAAGTATTGAACGGGAGGAACCTGAAGTACGCCGATGGCCAGCAATATCTGCACCCCGAGCCCTATGCCGACCAACCTCCAGGATATGGCCTTTCGGTTTGAGCTAAACATCCAGGCGATGCCAATCAGTACAAACATGCCCAGCAGTCCCCTTAAAATAGAAGTGATGCCGAATGAATAGCTTACTGTTTCAACGAGCTCCTGTTGCAAGGCTGTTTCTTCATTGTCGTCAGTGGCATACACCTCTGCGTCCTGATGTTGATAATGATCTTGCAAGATTGTGTCAGGCACGTCGGCCGGCCACTCCTGTGCAATGGCTGAACCTGCTGTCAGGAGTATAAACAACGGTAAAAGAAAAAGCAACCGCCATTTAAAAGATAGATTCTTTCTATTCATTGTTTTGGTAGTTAGTTGGATAGGACAAGGGATCAATCGCAGCCCATGGCGATTATTTCTTTTTGCGTTTATTGATTTCATCGCGAATAACAGAGGCTTTTTCATAAGCCTCAGCGTCAATTGCCTCCATGAGCTTCTTTTCTAGCTCTTTGAGGGTCATGTGGCTGTAATTGTCAGGTTTTCCCTTTTTTGTTGGTTTTTTTGAAGCGGTGGGTTCAGTGGTTGTCCCGACCGGGTCACTGCCCTCTTGCATCTCAATACCAGCGGCATTCAGGATGCTTTCGTAGGTGTATATCGGACACTGAAATCTTACTGCAATGGCCACGGCATCTGAGGTGCGGGAATCAATCTCTACCTCTTTGATTCCGTCAAAACAAATAAGCTTGGCAAAGAATATGCCTTCGCTAAACTTGTAAATGATCACCTCTGTTACGGCTATATTAAAAGTTTGTGCAAAATTTCTGAAAAGGTCGTGGGTAAGTGGACGGCTGGGTTTCATCTTCTCCAGTTCGATGGCAATGGCCTGGGCTTCAAAACTGCCAATAATGATGGGAAGCCTCCGTTTTTGCCCTTCTTCACCAAAAATCAGTGCATATGCACCTGATTGTGACTGACTGTAAGATATGCCCAGAATCTCAAGCTTGATTTTCTTCATTTGAACATCCTCGTGTAAGAATCAATGCATAAGCCCGTTTCGGCGTTGCCTTCATTCACAAATATACATGAAATTTTTTACGCACAAATTATACAGAGATGAATGAAATGAACTGTGATGTGTAAAAAGAAATGTATAAACCAGTCTATGTGGTTTTTTCAGGAGGGATCGTTGCTGTTTTCATAAAAAACCGAAAACATATACATGAACACATGATTTTTTATGACAGGCGCCCTGCACAGACACTTTGAAATATTTTTTTTGAAAAATGAGATTATGTCACACATACTTTGAATAAATAATTAAATTTGCCCCATTCAAGAAAAACTTCTTTAATTAGTTACTTCTATAAAATATTAAAAAATGCCTCCAATTTTTTGGTTAGTTCCCATAAGTTCGGTTTTGGCCCTTGGATTTGCTTATTATTTTTTCAAGCAGATGATGGCCATGGATGAGGGTACGGATACGATGCGTAAAATCGCCGAACATGTCCGTAAAGGTGCCTCAGCATATTTAAGACAGCAGTATAAGGTTGTGATTGTAGTCTTTTTAGTGATCACGGTCTTGTTCTCTTTCCTTGCGTATGGTCTTGGGGTCCAAAACAAATGGGTCCCTTTTGCATTTATAACCGGCGGTTTTTTTTCAGGGCTTGCCGGTTTTTTTGGCATGAAAGCGGCCACATATGCTTCAGGCAGGGTAGCCAATGCCTGTCGCACTTCGCTCAATAGTGGCCTCAGGCTGGCCTTTCGCAGTGGTGCTGTCATGGGCCTGGTTGTGGTGGGCCTTGTGCTTCTTGATATATCACTGTGGTTTATTGTACTCAATCATTTTATTGCGGAGTTTGCTGAAGGCTACAAGCTGATGACCATTACAGCCATTATGTTAACCTTTGGTATGGGTGCTTCAACACAGGCACTCTTTGCCCGCGTGGGTGGGGGTATCTATACCAAGGCTGCTGATGTGGGAGCTGATCTGGTTGGGAAGGTTGAGGCGGGCATACCTGAGGATGATCCCCGGAATCCGGCCACCATAGCTGATAATGTGGGTGACAATGTGGGTGATGTGGCGGGAATGGGTGCAGACCTTTTTGAGTCATTTGCCGCTTCAATTCTGGCAACAGCCCTATTGGGTGCAGCAGCTTTTATCGGGTATGGGTCAGAAATACAGACAAATGCTGTCATTGCCCCCATGTTGATTGCAGCAGTGGGTACGATCTTATCCATTGCTGGTGTTTTCATGGTCAGAACCCGTGAAGGTGCTACACAAAAACAACTATTACGTTCTCTCGGTTTTGGAGTCAATATGAGCGCCATATTCATAGTAATAGCATCATTTTTTATATTATACCTGCTTGAGATGCCCAATTACCTAGGGTTTTGGGGCTCAATAGTAACAGGATTGCTGGCTGGGATTGCCATCGGACAATCAACAGAATATTACACAGCTTCGGCTTATCTCCCCACCAGAAGAATTGCAGCAGCAAGTCAGACAGGCACAGCAACCCTTATCATAAGTGGAGTTGGGACAGGACTAATTTCTGCAGCTGTGCCATTGTTCATTATTGTTGTGGCCATAACCCTGGCATACTCATTTGCAACCCAGTTTAGTTTTGGAGTGGAACAATTGAATTATGGGCTTTATGGCATAGGGATAGCCGCTGTGGGATTGCTGGCAACCCTGGGTATCACCCTGGCTACGGATGCATACGGTCCCATTGCAGACAATGCTGGTGGAAATGCAGAGATGAGCGGACTTGGGCCTGAAGTCAGAAAAAGAACGGACGCATTGGATGCACTTGGCAATACCACTGCTGCAACCGGAAAGGGTTTTGCCATTGGATCGGCAGCCCTGACGGCGCTTGCACTCCTGGCTTCTTATTTTGAAGAGGTGCGCATGATGTTTGTGAAGTTCCTTGACATGCCCAATGAGCTGATTGCCGGAGTTCCGGCCATAGATGCTTCTTTTATGGATTTTGTAAATCATTATGAAGTACATCTGATGAACCCAAAAGTGATTGTTGGCATCTTGCTTGGGGTTATGTCGGTTTTCTTGTTTAGCGGGCTGACCATGAATGCTGTTGGCCGCGCAGCCCAGAAAATGGTAGATGAGGTACGCCGGCAATTTGCAACCATGCCTGGCATTATGGAGGGAACAACGGAACCTGATTATGCCCGTTGTGTATCCATTTCGACCAAAGGAGCCCAGCAAGAAATGATGCTCCCTTCACTGATAGCTTTGCTTATACCCGTTTTGGTTGGGTTGGTATTTGGTGTTCCCGGAGTTTCCGGATTGCTGCTGGGTACCATTTCGAGTGGTTTCGCCCTGGCCATCTTCATGGCCAATGCGGGAGGAGCCTGGGACAACGCCAAGAAATATATTGAAGAAGGTCATTATGGCGGGAAAGGTTCTGAAAGTCATAAAGCTGCAGTTACAGGTGATACAGTTGGCGATCCCTTTAAAGACACTTCAGGGCCAAGTTTGAATATCCTCATAAAACTTATGGTTATGGCTTCAGTGGTCACCGTGGGTATTGCAGTATCCTATGCCATTTTATAAGGCATAACTGTCAGCATTAAAATGATCGTATGTCAGACCTTGCCTGGCACACGGAAAAATCTTGTACCTTTACCTCATGGACAGGAAACGGATTCTGGTTACTGGTGGAGCTGGTTTTATCGGTTCTCATTTATGTGAAAAACTGCTCGACCAGGGGCATGATGTGCTTTGTGTTGACAGTTACTTTACCGGTACGAGGCAGAACATAGCCCATTTGTTTGACAACGGGCGTTTTGAGGTGATCCGGCATGATATCACCAAAGAGCTGTTTGTTGAAACAGATGAGATATACAACCTGGCATGTCCTGCATCTCCTGTACATTACCAGTACAACCCAATCAAGACCATTAAAACTTCTGTGATGGGTGCCATCCATATGCTGGGTCTGGCCAAACGGGTTAAGGCCAAAATTCTGCAGGCATCCACAAGTGAAGTTTATGGAGATCCGCAAGTTAACCCACAGCCTGAAGCATACTGGGGAAATGTAAACCCTATCGGTCCGCGGTCATGTTATGATGAGGGTAAGCGATGTGCTGAGACACTGTTTTTTGATTATCACCGCCAGAACAGGGTGCGTATAAAGGTGGTCAGGATATTCAATACCTATGGCCCCAGGATGCAAATTGACGATGGCCGTGTGGTTTCAAATTTTATTACACAAGCCCTCAATAACCGAGATATCACCATTTATGGCGATGGTACACAAACACGCAGCTTTCAGTATATTGATGACCTGATTGAAGGAATGACAGGATTTATGAATACTCCAGATCAACTGACCGGACCCATAAATCTGGGTAATGAAAAGGAGTTTACCATCATGGAATTGGCTACCATGGTGCTTGAACTGACAAACTCAAAGTCGAAGATCGTATATAAACCATTGCCTGAGAACGATCCGCTGCAACGCAGACCTGACACTTCTTTGGCCAGTGAATTACTGGGGTGGAAGGCATCGGTCGGTTTAAAGGAAGGTCTGTTGAAAACCATATCTTACTTTGATGCACTGTTGCGTGCTTGATCTTCATGTACATCCCTTAACCTTTATGTCAGATCGTGTTCAACCCCCTTGTGTCTTCTTTAGGTGGAGTTTTTGAAACATTCATTTAATATTCATATGCCCGGTCGGGTTTTATGCTTAACTTTGCAAGTTGAAACATAGCTTATGACCATTCCAGAAAAACTTACTTTCAATGCGCTGCTAGAATCGAGCGCATCTAATTTTGCAAACCGCCCGGCCCTGGGTTTTGCTGGACAGGAACCCTTAACGTACCATGAGGTTAAACAAAGTATTGACCGACTTAAAAACATGCTTGTTTATCAGGAAGTTGGTAAGGGAGATAGGGTCGCCTTGCTCAGCCAGAATATGCCCAACTGGGGCATAGCTTATTTGGCTATTACTGGAATGGGTGCTGTAGTGGTGCCGATTCTTATCGATTTTACAGAGGCTGAAATTGCCAAAATACTGCAGCATAGTGAAGCCAGGGCTGTTATCGTTTCAGAAAAGCAATCGCACAAGCTTAAGCAGGAACTTCCGAATACCCTGAAGTCAGCCATATTGATAGATGATTTTTCAGAGATCAGCCTGGGTAGCCTTGAAATGGGACTAAGCCTTTTGGGGCATCCGGCCCGCGACATCCCAAACGATATGGAAGCCCCTGTTCCGCAGGAGGATGATCTGGCCGCCATATTGTATACCTCGGGAACTACCGGAAAACCCAAGGGCGTGATGCTGAGCCACAGGAATATAATATCCAATGCCATCAATACCATGGGTATTCAGGATGTAAATCATGAAGACAGACTTTTATCGGTGCTGCCTTTACCCCATACCTATGAGTGTACCATCGGGTTTGTAATCCCCTTTATGAACGGAGCTTCAGTATACTACCTTGATAAACTGCCAACACCGGCGGTGTTGTTGCCAGCCATGCAGCAGATCAAACCAACCATGATGCTTACCGTGCCTCTGATCATTGAAAAAGTGTACCAGAATAAGGTGCTTCCAAAACTTAGTGGAAGTCCTGTTATGAAATTGCTTACCGGTGCAAAATCTGTCAGAAAGTTTTTCCACAAGATGGCAGGTAAGAAAATCTATAAGGCATTTGGAGGCAAACTTCATTTTTTTGGCATAGGTGGTTCAAAACTTAATGCACAGACCGAACAATTTTTGCGCGATGCCCGGTTCCCCTACGCCATAGGCTACGGACTAACCGAAACATCTCCGCTTTTGGCTGGATGTAATCCTTCTCTTACAAAATACCGGTCAACCGGTTTTTCTCTTCCCGGCCAGGAGATTAAACTATTGGATCCTGACCCCATCACAGGCGAAGGTGAAATCATTACACGGGGGCCCAATGTGATGCAAGGCTATTACAAAGAACCAGAACTAACAAAAGAGGTATTTACTTCAGACGGTTGGTTTAGAACCGGAGACCTTGGTTTTATTGATGAAGATGGTTATGTATTCATCAAGGGGAGGTTAAAAAACATCATTATCAGTTCAACGGGTGAGAACATTTATCCCGAAGACATCGAAGAAGTCATCAACAGCGAAAAGCATGTGCTTGAATCACTTGTTTATGAATTAAGGGGTAAGCTTGTAGCCAAGGTACACCTTAATTATGAGGAGATTGACCAGCGCTATCATGAGCTGAAGGCTTCAGCCGGACAAATGTATGATCAGGTTCAGGAGAAAGTCAGGCAGCGACTAGGTGAAATTCAGCAAAAGGTCAATGCCAGGCTTAACAGGTTTTCAAGGGTTTCAATTATTGAAGAACAACCTGAGCCTTTTGAGAAGACACCAACAAAAAAGATCAAACGCTTCCTATACTTTGAGAAAAAGAATGATAATTGATCAATTGCCAGGAAAAATAAAAGCCGCCTCAGTTACTGAAGCGGCTTTTTTCTGCTGTGTTGTGTATGAATTATGTGCGCCCTGGCAAATTAATCCTGTGCATAACTTTCAATGGGGTCACAGGTACAGATCAGGTTCCGGTCTCCATAAGCATCGTCTATCCTTGTGACAGGGGGGAAGTACTTGATCTCTGCTGACCAGGGTTGTGGAAAGGCAGCCTTTTCTCTGCTGTATGGCTTGTCCCAATCAGAGCTGATCACCATCTCAGCAGTGTGTGGCGCATTGGTAATCACGTTGTTTCCCTTGTCAGCTTTTCCTTCTTCAATTTCTCTGATTTCTTCACGGATTGCCATCATGGCATCAATGAATCGATTAAGTTCTGACAGGGGTTCACTTTCAGTGGGTTCGACCATCAATGTTCCAGGAACGGGGAATGCTACGGTTGGTGCGTGGAAACCGTAGTCCATCAGGCGTTTGGCAATATCAATAGCGTCAATGGATACCGCCCGTCTGAATGGATTGCAGTCAAGAATCATTTCATGCGCCGCCCAGCCATTTTTTCCGGTATAAAGCACTTCATAATGACCTTCAAGTGAAACCTTAAGGTAGTTTGTGCTTAGTATGGCCAGTTTTGTAGCTTCTTTCAGTCCCTGTCCACCCATGAGTTTTATATAGCCATAGGTAATGGTTAAAATAAATGCACTTCCGTATGGTGCTGCAGCAACTGCGTTGATACCCTGCTCACCTCCTGTTTTGTGCATGGTGTGCGAGGGCAAGAATGGAAGCAGGTGTTTGGCAACGCCAATAGGTCCAACACCCGGGCCGCCACCTCCATGGGGAATGGCAAAAGTTTTATGGAGATTCAGGTGGCAAACATCTGCGCCACAGATGGCCGGATTGGTATATCCAACCTGGGCATTCATGTTGGCCCCATCCATATATACTTGTCCGCCATGTGCATGAATGATGCGGGTCACCTCAAGAATCTCTTCTTCAAATACCCCATGGGTTGAAGGATAGGTGACCATGATGGCCGCCAGGTTGTCTTTGTGGGCTTCTGCTTTCTTTTTCAGATCATCGATATCGATATTGCCGTTTTCGTCACACTTGACAACAACAACCCTGGTGCCTGCCATCACCGCGCTGGCCGGATTGGTTCCGTGAGCAGAAGAGGGAATAAGGGTAACATCCCTGTGTCCTTCACCCCGGCTTTTGTGGTATGCCTGTATGACAGCCAACCCAGTATATTCGCCTGAAGCGCCTGAATTGGGCATGAATGAAATGCCGGCAAAACCAGTGATCTCACAAAGGTCATGTTCAAGGTTGCGGATCAGTTCGAGATATCCAGCTGCCTGATCATCCGGAACAAATGGGTGGATGTTGGCAAATTCAGGCCAACTCAGGGCAAACAGTTCTGAAGCGGCATTGAGTTTCATGGTACACGAACCCAGGGGGATCATGGTTCTGTTCAGTGCCAGGTCACGGTTTTCGAGCTTCTTCAGATAACGCATCATCTCGGTTTCGGAGTGGTAGCTGTTGAAGCAAGGCTGTTGAAGAAAATCACTTGTTCTGGCCAATGCCTCCGGAATGGTGGTAATTTTGACGCATTCTTCAGGAACACATACAAAGGCCTGGAAAGATTTTCCTGCTGCGGTTGCAAATATTTCAAGAATTTCATTGACATCACCCAATGACGTGGTTTCGTCAAGGCTGATCCCCACATGCTTGTCATCAATATGCCTGAAATTCATCTTTTTTTCTGTGGCAAGCTGGTGAACCTGGTTGGCGTAAACATTGTCAGGCAAGGCAATGAGCAGGGTGTCAAAGAAATACGCATTCAATTGCTTGTATCCGTATTTTTCAGCCTCCTGTGCCAGTACACCTGTCAGGATGTTGATGTGGCGGGCAATTTTTTTCAGACCCTTTGGCCCATGATAAACGGCATACATAGCAGCCATGGAGGCAAGCAATGCCTGAGCCGTGCATATATTTGATGTGGCTTTTTCACGCTTGATATGCTGTTCTCTAGTTTGCAGGGCCATACGCAAGGCATAATTGCCATTTCTGTCAACAGACACACCAATGATGCGGCCAGGTACGGCACGTTTGAATTCTTCTTTGGTAGCAAAAAAGCCTGCATGCGGTCCGCCATAACCCATCGGAACACCAAAACGTTGGGCTGAGCCAACTACTACATCAGCACCCCATTCACCCGGAGGTGTCAGCATGGTAAGGCTAAGCAAGTCAGCAGCCACCGCAACACGGATATGCAACTCGCTGGCTTTTCCCATAAATGGTCCATATTGTGTTGCAGCACCATTCCCGTCGGGATATTGGAGAAGTGCGCCAAAATAGGCTTCGTCAAGCTCAACCTTATCGTGGTGGTCAATAACAAGTTCTATTCCCAGGGGCTCTGCCCTGTTTTTGAGTACGTCAAGTGTTTGCGGAAAGCAGTTTGACGATGCAAAGAATTTGTTTACTCCTTTTTTAACAGCATCTCTTGGTCTTGAATTGAAAAGCATGATCATTGCCTCTGCAGCAGCCGTAGCTTCGTCAAGCAATGATGCATTGGCAATTTCAAGCCCTGTCAGGTCTGAGATAACGGTCTGGAAATTCAGCAGAGCTTCAAGTCGTCCTTGTGATATTTCAGCCTGATAGGGGGTGTAGGCTGTATACCAACCAGGATTTTCAAGTATGTTTCTTTGAATAACACCTGGTAAAATGGTATTGTAATACCCCATGCCGATGTATGACCGGTATAGCTGATTTTTTGAACCCAGAGATTTCAGATGTTGAATATATTCGTACTCGTTCAGGCCATCTGGCAGGTCCATGTCTTTTTTGAGGCGGATACTGGCCGGTATGGTTTGATCAATCAGTTCGTCTGATGATTTGATTCCGATTTTTTCAAGCATCCTGGCTTCATCCTGCTTCCTGATGCCGTTGTGACGTTCGTTGAAGTTATTAGTTATCATAGTATAGTTGGATTATTTTAGGGTACTGATATAACTGTGTGAAAGCCTTTTTTGTTTAATCAGTGCATTTGCTCGTTGGCCAGCTCCCGGCCAGCTCTTAGTGCATCCAGGTTCATATTGACCAGGTCTTCTCCTTTTTTCCCGAACAGAAAGCTTACAGCGTCTTCAAGCAAACTGAAGGGAATATCCAGAAATGGGGAAGCTGCACCCAGAATAACAACATTGGCAGCTTTCTTTGAACCGAGTTCTTCTGCTACTTTTCCGGCGTCGAAAGCAACATGCCTGGGGCATTTTTTGATTTCATCCATAACTTTCTGCAACGGAGGGTAGTCAGGGATGTTGACAAAGGGTTCGGTATTTGTTATCAACCATCCGTTTTCACTCAGATAGGGCAGATAACGCAATGATTCCATGGGTTCAACAGAAATGATCATATCGGCTTTTCCGAATGGTATCAGGTCTGATGATATTTCTTTTGATGATAACCTCAGATGTGATTGAACATCTCCTCCACGTTGACTCATGCCATGAACTTCGGCCTGCTTCAGGTATAGGTTTGACTGAACTGCGGCATATCCTATGATGGCTGCAATGGACAGAATTCCCTGTCCGCCCACGCCTGCTAATATGATATCGTTCTTCATATTGTTGTATGTTTTATCTGTTCGTTATTTGGTTGAAGCAGCTTTTTCCTTGAACTTCTGTCTCATTCTCTTATTGAGTGTCTGGATGCATTCCCTTCGGGGTATAATTACAGAAACACCTTCGTAAGCCAGCTCCTCTTTCATGATGCGGGTGTTTTCTTCGTGATTTTTCTTCAGGGGTTTGATAACCCTGATATGCTCTTCTTCTACACCAATGCCCCGGCAAATGTCCTCAATCTTTCCGAATGCAGATGAAGGCTGGCCACCAGTCATGCCGGTGGTTGCGTTATCGAGAATGATCACGGTGATATTTGCCTTGTCATTGACGGCATCCAGCAGACCTGTTATACCCGAATGTGTAAAGGTACTGTCTCCTATCACTGCGATGGCTGGTGCTAACCCTGCATCTGCTGCTCCTTTGGCCATTGTAATGGAAGCTCCCATATCAACGCATGTGTTGATTGATTCATAGGGTGGAAGCGCACTCAATGTGTAACATCCAATATCTGAAAACACCCGCCCTTTACCATAATCTTCCATGGCTTCGTTCAGACCGATGAAACTGTCAATGTGAGAGCATCCTTTGCAGAGAGAAGGTGGTCTTTTGGCCACCAACTCCGGAATGGTTGCCAGCTCAGGTTGCGGAAACCCCAAGGCTTTACCCACGATATTCGGGTTAAGTTCACCTGTGCGCGGCAGGGAGCCGTCAAGGCGGCCGCTGATTTTTTTCCCTGAATTAAAAAAGCCCTTAAGCATTTCTTCTACCACGGGATATCCTTCTTCCAGTACCAGAATTTCGTTGCAGGAATCGTAAAGTTTTTGCAGGTGGTTTTCAGGAAGCGGATATTGGGAGATTTTTACCACCGGGTGTGGAGGCGTCCGGTCAGGGTAGTTTTCCATCAGGTAATTATAGGCAAGACCACATGCTACAATACCTATTCCATTGTCTTTTCCATCTGTGTATGTGTTAAATGGTGACTGATCAGAGTCGCGCTGAAAATCTGGCTGGAGGTTAAGCAGATCCTGATACTGCTTTCTGGCGATGGCTGGTAGTAACACGAACTGTCTCAGGTTTTCCGGCAATCTGACCTGATTCTGTGCTTTGGCTTCTTTGCGGATAACTCCTGAACGGGAGTGTGCCAGACGGGTTGTTATCCTTATCATAACGGGGGTTCTGTATTTTTCTGAAAGGTCAAAGCCCAGATGTACCATATCATAAGCCTCTTGTTGGTTAGAAGGCTCCAGGATTGGTATCATGGCAAATTTGCCATATACCCTTGAGTCTTGTTCATTTTGTGATGAATGCATTGAAGGGTCGTCAGCCACGACAAAAATCAGACCTCCATTGGCTCCGGTAATTGAAGCGTTCAGGAAAACATCAGCGGCAACGTTCAGCCCCACATGTTTCATACAGGTCATGGAACGCTTACCGGCATAGGACATTCCGAGAGCAGCCTCTGCCGCTGTTTTTTCATTGGCGGTCCATGTGGCGACAATTCCTTTTTTACTGGCTTCGTGCGAGTCTCTGACATATTGGGTAATTTCAGTGGAAGGAGTGCCCGGATAGGCAAAGATACCGGACATACCTGCATCTATACCGGCCTGGGCGATGGCCTCATCTCCCAGTAGCAATAATTTATGCATAGGTGTATTATTTTGAATGAATGAATAATTTACTATAAGGTACAAAACTAAAAAAAAAGACCAAGCCTCAATGGTTTATTAGGCTGAACAAAGGGATTTTTGTATTGTTGTAAGAAAGAATGTATCCTTTATGATTCTGGCATGAATTTTCTGGCCCATTTATACCTTTCTGGTGGCGAAAGAAACCTGATTATCGGCAATTTTATTGCTGACATGGTCAAAGGTCAGCAGATTAATGGCTTTTCGCCTGAAATCATTGAAGGGATCAAATTACACCGCCTGATAGACGGGTTTACCGATTCGCATCCTGTGGTTGAGCAAAGCAAGGCCCGTTTGCGCGACAAGTACCGTTTGTATGCTGGGGTGGTTGTGGATATGTATTATGATCATTTTCTGGCGGCTGCCTGGACATCTTATTCAAACCACCCGCTAGAGGAGTTTGTACATGATGCATATGATTTATTGCAGGATAACTTGTCGATTATGCCAGAGCGTGCCCGTTTTGTGTTGCCACATATGGTACAAAACAACTGGCTGGCAGGTTATGCCAGGCTAGACAACCTAAAACAAAACTTCGGCGGTATGGCCAGACGCACACCTTTTGATTCTGGAATGGAAGCAGCAGTTGAAGACCTTGAACAATATTATACACTCTTTGAGTCAGAATTCAAAAGCTTTTTCCCTGCATTGGCCTCATATGTTGAGCTGCTTGGCGTTTCTCACAGCCACCACGGCATTGAGCCGGGTAACCTGGCTCAATAATACTTTGCTGCTGACAGGTAATTGCTGATATAATCTTCAATGCCCTCTTCGAGGCTTGTGAATTCATTTACATAACCTGCCTTGCGGAGTTTAAGGACACTTGCCTTTGTGTAATATTGATAATTATTCCTGATGCTTTCAGGGGTGTCAATGTATTGGATATTCGGCTCTCTGCCTATTGCCTTGAATACCAGAGTGGCCACTTCTCTGAATGTCCTTGCCTGGCCTGTGCCGATATTGTAAATGCCCGGCAGGGTCTGATGCTTAAACAGGTAGAGGCAAACATCCACCACATCCTTAACATAGACAAAATCACGTTTTTGTTCTCCATCAGCAATATCCTCGCGGTGACTCCTGAACAAGCTGATTGCGCCTTGTTGCCGGGTTTGTCTGAACATATGTAATATGGATGAGGCCATACGCCCCTTGTGGTACTCATTGGGGCCATATACATTGAAAAATTTCAAACCAGCCCAATAGGGTGGAGTTGATTGCTGGCGGAGTGCCCAGCGGTCAAAATCATGTTTGCTTTTACCGTATGGATTAAGGGGCTTTAATTGATGTAGGGTGCTGTGGCTGTCATTATACCCATGTTCTCCGGCTCCGTAAGTGGCAGCTGATGAAGCATATATAAGTGGTATTTGGTAAGAAGCACAGGCCTTCCAGATATTTTTCGAATACTGCAGATTCAAGCGGTTAAAGACAGCCATATCTTTTTCTGCTGTATCTGTCCTTGCTCCCAGATGGAAAACGAAGCAAACTTCAGGATGGTGCTTTTCAAGCCATCTGAAGAAATCATCGCGGTTTACCTGACCGGCAAAAGACTTTCCCGACAAATTAGCCTGCTTCGACTCTGATGAAAAACCATCGACAAGGATGATATGGCTGTACCCTTCCCTGTTCAGCCTGCCTGCCAGGCAGCTGCCAATGAATCCCTCAGCACCGGTAACTACAATATACTTCATTGTAATTACGTATCCTTGTTTGGCAATTCCAGCCCGTAACCGGAAGTTTTATCTTCTCGCTTTAGCAAGAATGCAAAGATTAAACCGGCAAAACCCAATAGAGAAAATACCAGCATGGCATTGGTATAGTCAAGTGGCTTGATCACTTCAGCCGAAAGCGTGCCATGGTCTAACCTGAAGTATGCCGGATTGGCATAAGCCAGGCGTCCATAACCCATGGGGATTTCAAAACTTCCGTCATCGTTCAGGTAAAATCTGAAGTTTTCAAGCCATACCCTTTCTCCGGTAAGGGCCTCGGTGAGTGATACGCTCCCTCTTAAGGTTTGCCCGAAAAGGTGCTGGTAACGTGATGATACCCGGGCATTGAAATAGCCTGAAGCATCAACCATAAATGCATCCTGGAAAAGTATCAGTTCTTCATTTCTCCTTGTTACCGTAATTTGTGCCATGTATTGTTTGTCAGAAACAAGGCTTGTAAAATCAACGGATGAAATAATATCACCGTGACCCAGTTGCAGGGTGAATTCACCTTCACTTCCTGTTGTGACCATATGGACTTCACGCCATATGACACCCTCTTTTTCGGTGTCATAAATGGAGCTGTTAATATGAATGGCCATATCCGTGTTGGGCTCGCTGTGTCTGTTCAGATAAGTCCCCCTGTATTCCATATTTTCCTGTTGTATTGTCCTGAATGCTTCGCTATCTATTTCTGTACGGTAGAAAGGATTCGAAGTATCGACAACCCAACCGATCAATATGGGGAAGATCCACAGACCGATGTTTTGCACCGAGAACATAAAACCGTAAGCTGTTCCAAGTTTGCTTTGACGTACAATTTTTGTAACAGCCGGCCACATGGCCGCCGGAACCAGAGAAAAGGCAATTCCAAGCAGTATAATGGGAATACGCGGCTCAATATAAGTTTTGGCAAAAAGCAGATGGGCCACAATAAGCAGTGCCGACCCCAGATACATCAGCGTGGCACTCTTACCCTTATTGTCAGCAATCCAACCGAACAAGGGTGTCAGCAAAATTGTTCCATACATCAGGTAAGAGGTTACGTCACCGGCCAGGGCTCTGGGCATGGAGAACTTATTCATGAGCAGGTCAGGTGCAAACTTCAGAAAGGGGAATACTGCTGAGTAAAAAGTTACACAAAGCAATGTTATGTAAATTACTGATCGATTGGTTACCAGGTCTTTCAGGTCGCTCCACCTGAATTCGTCTTCGGGATCTTTCAGGTCAATCTCTACCTGGCGGTCTATTTTTACATCAAGCAACATGTAAAACATAAATGCAATCAGACCCACCCAAAGTAATAATACGCCAAACCAAATGGCAAAAGTCCATTCAGGATAGATCAGTCTCGGAGAAAGGGTAAATGCAAGGGCTGCCCCAAGACGACCGATGGCCAGATTCAGACCGAGGGCCAGGGCTAGTTCCTTTCCTTTAAACCATTTCACAATAATTTTTGAAAGGACCACGATGCTTGTTTCAGCTCCAAGTCCAAAAACGAAGAACCCGAGGGACATCATTTTGAGGGCAGGCGAGTAGCTGGTCAGGAACGAGTTCATGAAATTGTAACCGAACCCACCGCTAAGAAATGATTCTGATGCACCATAGGCGGTGATGGTCCCACCGATTGCCATGAGAAATATGAATGAAAATCCGGTGATCCGTATCCCTATCCTGTCGAGAATGATCCCCCCCAGTACGGCCATGGCCAGAAATACATTGGGTATTGAATAGGCTGATACGAAAAACCCATATTCGGTTGAGGTGAAACCCAGGTTCATCCTTATGAGGTCGGCCAGGGGAGCAAGGGCATCATAAAAATAATAATTGGTGGCCATCGCAAAGCTGGCGAGGATCAGTACGCCCCACCTGGCGCTTTTGGATTCGTGCAGTTTTTTCTTGAGTTTTGCAACCATAGGTTTACACATTTAAAATATATACCAAATCATATCCCGCAAAAGTGTGCCCGGCCGATGCGGATATCCGGCACCGGTTCAGAGGGCCGATTTTACAGATTCCAGAAATTCGCGTAATTTATTTAAGGTCTTGATGACCTCAATATCTCTGAGCAGTTCATCCTTGCTGTCTCTGAGTTTTTCTCTTGCTCCCTTGAGGGTATACCCTTTTTCTTTAACCAAATGGTAAATGATATGAAAGTTGTCTACGTCTCTTTGGGTAAAGAGGCGGTTACCCTTTTTGTTTTTTTTGGGTCGGATAATCTCAAACTCTTTTTCCCAAAAGCGGATTAGTGATGTGTTTACACCAAACATCGATGCAACTTCACCAATAGAATAGTAAATTTTTCCGGTTTCAGGATCAGCCTTATTCATTCGTCTCTCGATTAAAGACGTAAAAATAAGAAAAAGATGGTTCTGTTTGTCAGGAAAGTGACTGATTCACCCTTGAAGCCCGTTCGATAATAATCTCGAATTCTTCAGGGGTCAGATCGCTGAAGAAATAATATACCGGATTCACAGTTCTGCCATTCCTGATTACTTCATAGTGTAAATGAGGTGCAGTGGATGTACCTGTGTTGCCAACTTTTCCGATAATTTCGCCTCTTTTGATCTCCTGTCCACGCCTTACTTCAACTTCGCTCATGTGGGCGTACAGGGTTTCATATCCATATCCGTGGTCAATGACTACCATGCGCCCATATCCGTGATTGTTCATTTCAGCCCTGACTACAACCCCGTTGCCAGTAGCATATATGGGTGTTCCCGGGGGAGCTGTGAAGTCAACTCCGGTATGCATTCTCAGGGTTTTGTATATAGGATGAATGCGCATGCCATAACCCGACATAAGTCGTTCTGTCCCTTTGGCAATGGGCACAATGGCAGGGATGGAGGCCAGCATGTCGGCCTTGTTCAAAGCCATATCGAAAACCTCGTCAAAAGACCTTGACTGGACATAAAGCTGTCTGGCCAGCCTGTCAACACGCTGCATGGTCTGCGACATCAATTGGCTGTTTTGGTAACCGGCCAGGTGGGCGTAGCGGTCAGTGCCACCAAAAGCTGCATCTCTGACAGTACGGGGTACAGGATCGGCTTCAAAGATGACCCTGTAAATATGGTCATCTTTGTCTTGAAGGTCATCCACAACGCTTGCCAGGATATCCAACCTGTCATTGATCATTTGATACTGAATACGAAATTGTTCAATTTCCCTTCTTAGCATGCGCTCTTTGGGCGAATCAAAAAAACTAAAACCAATGAATAGAACGATGGCAGAAAAGACCATTCCGGCAAGCATATAACGAAAGAATACTTTCAGTTTGTCTCTGAATGTCTCCTTTACCTGTTCAACTGCCAGCGATTTGGTATTAAAACGGTATTTTACTTTACCCATATGGTATTGTGGATTGCTCCCTATCTGCTATAATGGTAAATTGTTCAGAACTGAACACAACATAACTACCTGAAAAAACTTCCCAGAATACAAAACTAAAAAAAATCATGTAATTTTGCCGGTTACCGGGAAAAAAACAAAAAACTTTTTACATGACCTCTTCAGAAGTTCGACGCTTATTTCATGATTTCTTCAAACAAAAAGGGCACGCACTGTACCGATCTGCTCCCATGGTTGTGAAGAATGACCCTACCTTGATGTTTACCAATGCGGGAATGAACCAGTTTAAGGATGTTTTTTTGGGTAACAGTCCTGCATCTGATCTGCGGGTTGCCAATACGCAAAAGTGCCTGAGGGTGTCGGGCAAGCATAACGACCTTGAAGAGGTGGGGCATGATACATACCACCATACCATGTTTGAAATGTTAGGCAACTGGAGTTTCGGCGATTATTTCAAAAAGGAGGCCATTGCCTGGGCCTGGGAGTTGCTTACACAAGTGTATGGCATTGATAAAGAACGGCTTTACGTAACGGTCTTTGAAGGGTCGCCCGATGAGGGTCTGGCGGTTGATCATGAGGCTTTTGAGCTTTGGAAACCTTTTGTCAGTGAAGATCGCATACTATATGGGTCGAAAAAGGATAATTTTTGGGAAATGGGTGATACCGGACCCTGTGGCCCCTGTTCGGAGATCCATGTCGACATTCGTAATGATGCTGATCGAAATAAGACTCCCGGTGCCGACCTGGTTAATAAGGATCACCCCCTTGTAATTGAAATCTGGAACCTGGTTTTTATTGAATTTAACCGCATGTCAGATGGTAGCCTGAAAAACCTGCCTTCAAAACATGTTGATACAGGTATGGGATTTGAACGTCTTTGCATGGTTTTGCAGGGAAAACAGTCAAATTATGATACGGACGTGTTCAAACCATATATTAATAAGCTTGCGGAGATTACAGGATTGAAGTATGGAGAGGATGCCGGTCAGGATGTGGCCATGCGGGTTGTTTCTGATCATCTGAGGGCTGTGGCTTTTGCCATAGCCGATGGTGAACTACCCTCAAACAACAAGGCAGGTTATGTGATTCGCCGGATTTTGCGAAGGGCCATTCGTTATGGGTATACGTTCTTATCGATGAGAGACCCTTTTGTACACCTTCTGGTTCCGGTTCTGGTAGAGTGTATGGGCGAGGCATTCTCCGAGCTACCCGCCCAGCAAGAGCTTATTTCAAGGGTGATCCATGAGGAGGAACAGACCTTTTTGCGTACCCTCGAGACAGGGATTCAAAGATTTGAGCAATATATAATTGCCCATCCTGATCGTAAAGAAATTGAAGGTGGTTTTGCCTTTGAATTATTTGATACCTATGGCTTTCCTGTTGACCTTACAGAGTTGATGGCCAGAGAAAAGGGGTTGAAAGTTGATATGGATGGGTTTAAAAAAGGCATGGCAGCCCAAAAAGACAGAAGCCGTTCAGCAGCTGCATTAGAAACACATGACTGGACAGATTTGCAATCAAAAGGTGAAGAAACCAGGTTTCTGGGCTATGAACAACTGGAGGCCAGGGTAAAGGTTATTAAATACAGGAAAGTTAGCCTTAAGGGCAAAACCATGTACCAGGTAGTGCTCGACCAGACGCCTTTTTACGCAGAATCTGGGGGTCAGGTTGGTGACAGGGGACAATTGCTTGCAGACGGAAAACCATACCAGGTAATTGATACCAGAAAAGAAAATAACCTGACTGTTCACCTGATGGCAGAAATCCCGAACCCCTGGCCTGAAACTTTGTTGGCAGTAGTTGATACCAAAAAACGAAGACTTACGGCCAATAACCATACTGCCACCCATTTGCTGCACTCAGCCTTGAAAGTGGTTCTTGGCAGCCACGTTCAGCAAAAAGGCTCACTGGTTGATGATAAAAGGCTTCGTTTTGACTTTTCACATTTTGGCAGAATGACCGATGAGGAAGTCAGGGCTGTGGAAAGGCTGGTCAATGAGAAGATCCGCGAGAATATCTCTATGGAGGAACACCGTGAGATATCAATGGATCAGGCCAGCCAAATGGGAGCGACGGCTCTTTTTGGGGAAAAATATGGAGAAAAGGTCAGGGTCGTGGCTTTTGACAAGAATTTTTCAACCGAGCTTTGCGGAGGCACCCATGTTGATCAAACAGGGCAGATCGGGCTGTTTACCATAGTATCAGAAAGTGCCATTGCTGCAGGCATCAGGAGGTTAGAGGCCGTGACAGGGCGAGCTGCAGAAAATCACTATCAGGAAAAACTTGATGAGCTTGAAGCCATCCGTCACTTGTTAAGGCAACCCAAAGACACTACCATTGCCATCAGGCAATTGCTTGAAAAGAATGCTGAAATGGAAAAACAGCTTGAACTTTTACAGCATGAGCAACTTAGGCAGTTGGTTGATCAACTGGTTAGTAAGGCCGAAAATATCAATGGAATAAATTATATTGGCGTAAAGCTTGGCATGGATTCACGGGCTGCCAAAGATCTGGCCTTTCAACTGAAATCAAAAGTGGATGATCTTTTTCTTGTAATTGCCCACGAATTTGACGGAAAACCCGGTATTGCCGTGATGTTGTCTGAAAAGCTGACAGTCAACAAAGGCTTTCATGCCGGCAATATAGTACGTGAACTTGCAAAATGGATTAATGGAGGCGGCGGTGGACAACCATTTTTTGCATCTGCCGGAGGGAAAGATACTACTGGCCTGGATAAGGTCTTGTCAGAAAGCAGAAAGATGGTCGAAAGTTAAATCGCTTAAGAAAGGCTTATGTTGACTCATGCCTTGAGCAGAGATTAATGAAAGGACAGTATTTGCAGTTACTCATCTGGTCAGTTTGGTTAAATTCAACAGCCGGATCCATAATCTCTTTCAGGAGTACTTTTAGCCTGGCCTCAAATTCGTGCAGACTGTCTTTTGTAATATCGCCGTTTGCCCCCTGGATTTTCAGGTTTTGAATTCCCTTGCCGGGGCTTCTGAGTGAAATGATACCAGGCACTGCCAAATGTGTTTCCGGGTGTACCCTGTAATAAAGCCAGGCATAAGTCAGCAACTGAAAACTCTTGATTTTTTTTATATTGGAAAAAGGGTCATCCCAGTCATTGAATGACAGCTCGCTGCTTTCAACCTTCCCGGTTTTGTAGTCGAGTATGCTGACAACATGACCAGTTCTGTCAATTCGGTCGGCCTTACCTTTAACCACAACCTCCATTTGATTCCCGTTGTCATTGTCAAGTATAAGGGTGGTTGAAAGTTGTGTTTCAAGACCCTCAATGGTCAGGTATTCGTTTGCAGCCTCCAGTTTTTTGAGCTTAATTGATTCAGCATGAAGAAAATTTTCTAAATAGCGGCAGATAAGGTGCTTTGTAAGCAAATTCTTACCACTTGTTATATGACCTCCGGGATAAATTTTTTCTAGCTGAACAGCAAGCTGGTCAGCAAGTTCTTTCTGCATCTTTTCAACATGCATTGGCTGAAGAACACTGCCAAGGTGTGGCTGATACAGTGCTTCAAGCACGCCATGAGCGATATTTCCAACAGTCATTGCCTCCATGGTTTCTTCAACGGAATCTGCCTCATCAATCCGGGCGACCCTCTTCAGGTAAAATTGCAGCGGGCAGGTGATGTAGTTGCTCAGGGCTGAAGGGGAAAACCCGTTTTGGGCCATTTCTCCCAATCTATTTAGAATATCTGGTGTTTTGGTGACCTTCAGTCCGGATTTTTTCTGTCCCGGAATTGGTTGCAATGAAACGATATTTTCGGTGATTGAAATGTCTGGGTTAAAGTCTGGCAGTTCATGGAGCAACTGTGTGATATACCGGCTTTTTTCATTGCTTCCCATTTCCTCGGTCTGTGTATTGTACAGGATGGTAATGTTATCAGCTCTTTGAAGCAAGCGGTAAAAATGATATGCATACATGGCATCCTGATCATGATAAACACGCAAACCCCTGCTGCGCTTTACCTCGTAAGGTATGAATGAACTGCTTGCTGATGACCTTGGCAATATATTTTCATTGGCAGACAGAATAACCACATGCCTGAAGTCAAGAATCCTGGTTTCTAATAACCCCATCAACTGCAAGCCCTGCAAAGGTTCGCCCGAAAATGAAAGTCTTGTTTCATTGGCCGATTGCCTGAATAAACGGTAGAGGGTTTTTATGGACGCCAGGAAAGAGAACTTGTTGCAAAACGTTTTAAGTTTTCTGAATAGCCTTGAAAAATAGTAAAGTGACTCAAAGTCAGCAAAAAAAGGTGTTCTGATAATATCTCCGCCAAACAGTGCTGCCTTTTCACGGAATAGTGAGTCAAGTTCTCCGGCCAGATGAAGAAAGGCATCGAAAATACTACCGGGATTTTCAGACCATTCACTGGCAAGAAAGCCAAATTTTTGCTTGAACCCTTTGTGGTGATCAGTCAATGCAAATATGTCAGCATATGAAAGGAAAGACTGATTACCTTGTCGAAGCTTTTGCAAGAAGTTCAGACAAAGTTCTTCACCCATATCCATATCCCATAACAGAGCCACACTACTGTGTGAAAAAAACCGCTGCAGGTCAAGGTAGTGGTATGTGGTTGGCTGAGGTCCTTTTGCTGGCTGTTCATGAATGGCTTGCATGAACAGTTGAAATATGGCATCAAAAAACCCGAACATATTTGTGTTTGACAAGGGATACCCCATGGTGACGTTGATATCCTTTATTGATTCAGGCAATGAGTTCAGTGTTGGTATGAGCAAGGCCTCATTGGCCAGCACAATGGCAGTTCTTTCATCTTGTGGAGTATCCGCGTCAGATAAAAACAGATTGCCGGCAAGCCTGGCCTGATTTACATTTTTTGCAATACCATAGATTCTGATCTTTTTTTTCTTTGCCTTGAAATGGCTCTGGTGATTGCTCCCTTTTTTTTCAATGTGAAATACCTTTTTATACTTGCGTATAAAGCGACCTGCTTCATGTTGGAGGTCATCAGCATAATATGGATCATCATCCACGAGGTATTCGGCCCTGTCCTCTGAAAGCAATTGTTTTACAATGGATTCTTCTGCTCCCGTAAGTGCATTGAAACCCGTGAAAATCATCTTTTCCCACGGCATTGCAAGCTTGCCTGCTTTTAGTTGATTGGCAACAAGGTTTGTTGACAGGCCCTGCCAGCCCATTCTTTTCTCTAACAGGCGTTGGGTCAGTGAATCGTGATAAACCTGCATGCGGTCAATGAATCTGAGGTATTGCCTTTGAAAAGGGGTCAGGTCATTTTCTCCGGGTACCCACAAATCCATATGCCTGAAATCGCGTATATCTCCGTAAATATCTTTTCTGTCAATGAGGCTGCTGTCAATGTCATCAAAATCACGCAATAACGCCGGAGCCCAGTTCAGAAAGCTTTCAATGCTTTCGGCATTGTCTCCTTCAATTGACTTATAGCATTCGTATAGCTCAAAAATCAAATCAAGGCTATCACATATGGTGAGGCCCGAAAGACGGTTTATAAAATCTTCAATACTGAGCATCTCAGGTGCCCACACAGGACCCTGAACCCTGGCTGCAAAGTATTTACGAAAGAAAAGTCCGGCCCTGCGGTTTGGCGTGACAATGCATATGTCACCGGTTTTACCGGCATAGGTATTGATAATGTGATCAGCAATATCTTCAAGGAATGTCTGCATGGATGGTTGTACCATATTACCCACCAATATACACTTTTCAAATGAATTTCATACGGTTGTTCCTGAGCATTTTTTCAGCCTGCATCAGCTTTTCAGGGGTTCCGGTATCGGCCCAGAATTGTTTGCTATGCGCAAATGGTGCAATATGCTCACTGGCTGCAAGTTCAAGATATAATTCATTGATTGGGAAGCTTCCTGTTTTAGCTGTGAGTGTAAAAATTTTCGGATCGATAATATGGATGCCACTGAAGGCCATGGGAATACAATCAGTAAAAGCATTATTGCGGGTTATGATTGATTGACCGGTCAGCTCATTTTTCCACCCACACAACTGCCCATTTTGCCACAAAAAGTACCGTGATGATTTTCGTGAAGTCACGGCAAGGGTTACCAGTGCACCCGAACGTTTGTGGGTGTTGAACATGGCGCGCAGGTCGATGTCAGAAACAACATCTGCGTTGTATACATAGAATGGCTCTCTGTTGTCAAGCAGGTGTTTGGCATGCATAATGGCCCCGCCGGTATCAAGTAGTGAACCTGATTCATCCGAAACCTTAAACTCTATGCCCGGATAATCAAGTTCGCTGATAAAATGTTTTAATTGACCGGCATGATGGTGAACATTCACCACAATGCTGTTTACACCTGCTGCAATAAGTTTTTCTGCTGCCCACACCAGCAAGGGCCTGCCTGCAATGGGCACCAGTGCCTTGGGAATTTTATCGGTGATTGGCTTCAGGCGGCTGCCTTTTCCGGCAGCCAATATCATGGCGCGCATAAGCAAGGTTCTAAGTTGGCTTTTCAGGCCAGTTGTTCTCGGCAAAGTGCCTGAGTTGAATATTGATCGGGTAACGGTGTTTCAGGATACGGCCAAGGTGCTCTGCGCAATAAACTGATCGATGTTGACCCCCTGTACAACCAAAACAAACGACCAGATTGTTAAAGCCCCTCTCAAGGTAATTTTCAATGGCAGGAGTAACCATATTGAGGGCGTTTTCAAGAAAACGGTTCACCTGTTGTTTATCTTGCAAATAAGAAATAACGCCAGTATCCTGGCCTGTGAGATTGCTATAAGCCTCCTGACGCCCCGGATTGGGGAGTGACCGGCAGTCGAATACAAAGCCCCCACCGTTTCCCGCATTATCTGAGGGGATGCCCTGCTTGTATGAGAAGCTGCAAATACTAACGGTAAGCCCCGGTTGTTGAGTTGGTAAGACTTCATCGGGCGCTGTATCGGCCAGGTTTCTGAGGATGCTGGCCAGGTGGGGTGTGTCAGAAAGGATTAATTCCTGTTCGATGAGCCATCTGAGGTTTCTCAGGGCATATGGAACACTTTGGAGGAAAAGGGATTTTTTCTCAACACCTCCACGGAAGCCGTAAGTACCCAGCGCCTGAAGTATTCGCATAAGCACCAGATCATAAAATGACCTTTTGAATGCCTGCCTGTCAAGCGAAACCTTTTTTTCAATGCAATCCATGTAATATGTCAGCATTTCGTCACGCTGCCCGAAAGGGATATTTGCCTTGGCATCAAACAACAAAGAGGCCATATCATACCCCAGGGGTCCTTTGCGACCGCCTTGATAATCAATAAAATAAACCTCTCCTTCAGTGACCATGATATTGCGCGACTGAAAATCGCGGTACATGAAATAGGCACCGGGGATGCGGAGCAGATTTTCTGTAAATCGCTCAAAATCATCTTCTAACAGTTGTTCGTCGAAGTATACCCCGGATATTTTCAGAAAATAATATTTGAAATAATTCAGATCCCACATCATTGAATGCCGGTCAAAGGCATGCCTTGGATAGCATATATTGAAATCGATGATTCTGGCTGCGTCAACCTGAAATACCGGCAGCAGTTCAATGGCTTTTTTGTAGAGAGCCATGATGTGCGTGTCAAAACCTTCAGGTGTTCTATGTCTGGATAATAAGGAAAAAAGGGTGGTATCCCCCAAATCTGTGAGAAGGTAGCAATGTTTATCGGTCTCTTCTGCAAGAACCTCAGGTACGGGAAGTTGCAGGCTTTTGAAGTATCGCGTTAGTTTTAGAAAAGCCAAATTCTCTCTTTTATCAGGATTGAAAGCGGCTATGACCGATACGTCATTTGCCGATAACCTGAAATATTGGCGGTTTGACCCTGACGGAGGCAATTGAACCATGTGTTGGGGGGCGGAGCCATACCAATTGGTGAACAGTTCCCGAATTACTTTTTCAACACTCCACTGCATAATGAGGTCTGGATTATTTACAAAAGTACATGAATTATTTTCATGCGAAGTTACGTACAATCGCATGAATTATTCATTACCCGGCCCGGATGATTCAAGACGCGGACAATCTGTCCCGAATGGATTATTCGCATAAAAAGCCTATTTTTGTTATGATAATCCAATGAAAACCCAAAAATAATTACAATGAATGCAAAAGGTGTAGCAGATATTCTAAAGCAAGCCATTATTATGGAACACAGAGGAAAATCCCTCTACCAGCAAGTGGCCAGCCAGACTTCAAGTGAAGATGTGAAAAAGATTTTTTCTGTAATGGCCGATGAAGAACAGACCCATATTGATTTTTTGCAAAAGCAACTTGCACACTATAACAAGGAGGGGATGTTTGATAAAAATGATCTGGAGAGTGCACCAGGCAGCGAGGCCATCGCAAACACAATATTAACCGATGAGTTGGTAAAGGATATCTCTGGCTCGGGGTTTGAAGCAGCTGCCATTTCAGCAGCAATTGATATGGAGAATAAATCGGTTGAGGTATATGCCAGTCAGGCAGAAAAGGCCACAGATCCAAATGAGAAGGAATTGTTTCAGTGGTTGGCCAACTGGGAAAAAGGACACCATAAACTGTTGATTGAATTAAATAATCAGCTGACTGAAAAAGTCTGGTACGATAATAACTTTTGGCCTTTCTAAGCTGGTAAGCCTGTTCAGTTGTGTCAGGCTTTGAAGCTTTCATCTATTAAACCATCAGGTATGACCACCTCTAAAGTGAACAAGATCACTACCCATGTTCTTCAGGAAATGAAGCTCAGGGAAGAAAAAATTTCCATGCTGACGGCCTATGATTTTTCAATGGCGCGTATTGTGGACAGTGCAGGGATTGATGTGATCCTTGTGGGTGATTCTGCAGCCAATGTTATGGCCGGATACAAGACCACCCTCCCCATAACCCTGAATGAAATGATCTACCATGCCAGCTCTGTTATGAGGGCAGTGCAAAGGGCTCTTGTGGTGGTTGACCTTCCCTTTGGAACCTACCAGGGAAATAGCCGGGAAGCATTGTTGTCAGCCATCCGTATCATGAAAGAATCAAATGCCAATGCAGTAAAGCTTGAGGGTGGCAAGGAGATACTGGAGTCAATTGACCGGATATTGACAGCTGGAATTCCGGTGATGGGACATCTGGGATTAACCCCCCAGTCAATCAATAAGTTTGGGACCTATGTGGTGAGGGCAACCCAGGAGGATGAAGCCCAGAAACTCATGGAAGATGCCCGGTTGCTTGCTGACGCAGGGTGTTTTGCACTTGTACTTGAGAAAATTCCGGCTACACTTGCTGCCCAGGTTACTGCCGAGATACGCATACCCACTATTGGTATCGGAGCCGGAAGCAAAGTGGATGGACAGGTATTGGTGCTTCACGACATGCTTGGGATCAACCATGATTTCTCACCACGCTTTCTGAGAAGGTACCATAACCTGTACGATGAGATCAAAGGGTCGGTTGAAATGTATATCAGCGATGTAAAAAACCTTGAATTTCCCAGCGAAAGGGAACAATATTAAAGCCTCATGCTATTACCGGAGAGTATTTCAGGGAGAATTCTGTACGAGGACAATCATTTAATCATAGTCCATAAATTGGCTTCAGAAATTGTGCAGGGTGATAAAACAGGAGACAAAACCCTGGGTGATCTGGTAAAGGCTTATATAGGTGAAAAATACGAAAAGCCCGGAAAGGTATTTTTAGGGGTTTTACACCGGATTGACAGACCGGTTTCGGGTGCTGTGCTATTTGCCCGCACATCAAAGGCATTAACACGTATGAACGCCATGCTCAGAGAGCATAAGCTCACCAAAACCTATCTTGCTGTGGTTAAGCAGAGACCACCTGAACAAACTGCCCATCTTATACATTATTTGTCAAAGAATGAAAAGCAAAACAAATCATATGTGACAACTGAAGATGGTCGTGGGGCAAAAAAGGCAGAACTGGTGTACGAAGTGCTGGCCAGCAGTGACAGCTACCATTTACTGTCAGTTCGCCTGCTAACAGGGCGGCATCACCAGATCAGGGCCCAACTGGCAGCTATTGGTTGTCCCATAAGGGGTGACCTGAAATACGGATTTGACAGGCCCAACAAAGACGGAAGCATCCACCTGCATGCGCGATCAGTTGAGTTTATGCATCCTGTCAGGCAAAGCCTTGTGCGTGTAATTTGTCCATTGCCCGAAGGAGACCCTCTGTGGGCTTATTTTTCTGATTTTGTATGAGAGCAGGTATATGCATATCAGGGTTGTTGATTTTTTTTTCAGTATCTCCACTTTTTTCCCAGTATTTTATCTGGGGGCAAGATCCGGCAGGGATAAAATGGAAGCAAATAGAAACACCCCACTTCAGGCTTATTTTTCCTGAAGACTACACAGAACGGGCTACATACCTCGCAGATGTTCTTGAATACGCCTACCCTTTAGCCTCCCAATCAATGGGGTTTAAACCCCGTCAAGTATCGGTAATAATACATAACCAGACAGTTGTTCCCAATGGATTTGTCAGTTGGGCACCATCACGCATGGAATTGTTCACAAATCCACCTCCTGGTGATGGTATTCACGACTGGCATGAACGCCTGGCTGTTCACGAGTTCAGGCATGTTGTTCAGGTGGATATGCTCAACCAGGGTGTTACGGGTTTTTTAGCGGGCATCTTCGGTGAGCATATAACCGGAGCAGCCTTTCTTACATTTGTTCCGTTATGGATGATTGAAGGTGATGCAGTAGTTGCAGAAACTGCCCTGACATATGGCGGACGCGGCAGATTACCTTCTTTTGAACAGGGGCTGAGGGCGCAGACTTTGGATGTGGGAATACATCCATATGAAAAGGCGTTTCTTGGTTCATTCAAAGACCATGTTCCCAACTATTATGAACTGGGCTATCAACTGGTTGCAGCAGCAAGGCTCACCCATGGTCCTGATTTTTGGAAAAAGGTTATTGGGCACGTGGCACACCGGCCCTATACTTTGTCTCCCTTTTCACTGGGGTTGAAGCGATACGGCCATGTGAACCTTAAAGAGCACTATCATCAGACATTCAATATGTTGGATTCGGCATGGACCCACCAGGCATCTATGCATGTATATACCCCATATGTCAGGATAAGTCCTTTGGTTGAATTATATACCAATTATAGGGCATTTGCTTTCAGGTGTGATTCGGTTGTGGTTGCATTGAAAACAGGTATGGGGGATATTCCGCGGGTTGTTGAGCTTGGTTTGGATGGTAGTGAAAAACTACTTTTTACACCGGGGTTTTATAATCATGACATGTTTTCAATGGGTGGCGATCTGATTGCCTGGTCAGAAACAAGAAATGATCCGAGGTGGAGCCACAGAAGTTGGTCGGAGATACATATTTATCATACCATATCTGGTGAAAAAAGGCAACTTACCAGGGGAACACGGTATTTTTCGCCCGCAGTTTCTGCAGACGGAAGCATGATTGCAGCCATAGAGGTGACTTCAGACGACCGGTATGCCCTGGTTGTAGTGGATGCCCACACGGGAAAAACGCTTTATCGCTGGTGGACACCTGACCGGGCTTTTCTAATGCAACCCGCCTGGCACCCCAATGGCGATCGTATCATTGCTGTGGCAAGGAATGAGGACGGAAAGAGCATCATAGGCATCCATATAAACGGACAAACATTTCATTCCATATTTCATGCCGGTCATACAGAAATATCAAACCCCCGCTATCTTGATGCCAGCCGGATATTGTTTAATGCTGCTTTTTCAGGGATCAACAATATTTACCTTTTTGATACCCAAAGGGGAGAGGGAGGCAAACTGATCTCCTCCCGATTTGGTGCCCTTGATGCAATCCCCTCACCCGGTGGTGAACATATTGTTTGGTCTGATTACTCTGTAAAGGGATACAGAACAGTCATGCATGAAGGTGATTTTGGCTGGCATACAGCTTTTGATAAGGTTGAGGACCATTCTTTGGCAATGTACAGGATACTTGCAAACCAAGAAGGTGGAATTGTCACTGAAAGTAATATTCCCAGACAGGAGCATGAGGTAACCGATTACAGCAAATGGCGCACATTATTCAATTTTCACAGTTGGGCCCCTTTTTCACTTCAGCTTGACAATATGGACATTAATCCCGGGGTGTCTGTTTTTTCACAAAATGTACTCAGCACTTCGGTGGTAAACATGGGGTATGGCTGGGATATGAATGACCAGCTGGGCCATTATTTTTTGAATTACAGCTATATGGGATTGTATCCTGAATTGGATATGCGTGCTCAGAGTGGAATGCGCCGATCATGGTATACTACATCTGAACAACCTGATGAGCCTATTGCTTTTTTATGGCGTGAGCATGTTTTCAAATTGGGTGCCAGCATTCCCTTGTCTTTTACCCGTGGACAATTCTTTTACGGGTTAAGGCCATCAGTGCGTCTGGGTATGACCATGTCTGCATCTTCAAGAGATACACCTGCATTTTTTCAGGCCAACAGGGTATATCCATTGGAATATCGCCTGTTTGGCTATTGGCAGGTACGATCAGTAGCCCGCGACATCAGGCCAGGGTGGGGACAGGCCGCAGAGGTTCAGTTCCGTCATTCACCAGTGGGTGGAACAGACATGGGATCAGTTCTGGCAGGACGAATTATTTCTTACTTTCCGGGATTGACCAGACACCATAGCTTCAGGTTGGGGGCAGCATTTCAGTCTCACCTAAGGGGCGAACCATTACAAAACAGGATCAATTATACTTTCCCAAACCTGATTCTTTATCCAAGGGGCCACGATGCTTCATATGATGATCACTTGTGGGTATTGTCAGCAGATTATGCATATCCCATTGGTTACCCTGAATGGGTTATTCCCTCGCTTCTTTATGTAAGAAGATTGCATATGAATCTGTTTGCTGACCATGGGCAGGCACGTTTTACGGTCAGGCCTGAGGATGCCGAACCTTATGAGAGGACCAGGCAACTTAACTCACTTGGGGTTGATTTGGTGAGTGATATCAGGGTGCTGAACACTGTAGCTCCCATTGAATTGGGGATGAGAACAATCTATATCCCTGATGACCGGAGCTTCAGGTATCAACTGATTTTCACCCTGTCCATTCCCTGATTCCTGTCAGCTGGTATATTAAAATGGACTGCTGAAATCGCTGAATGCCTTACCATGCATGTCTTTATCAGATAATACGGGGTCATCAGTTTCCCAATCTATATCCAATGCCGGATCATTCCATTGAATAGTCCTTTCAGCTTCTTTCACATACTGATGGGTACATTTGTATGCGAAAATGGTGTCGTTCACCAGGGTTCTGAAACCATGGGCAAATCCTTCGGGAATATATACCATCAGGTTGTCACCTGCAGAAAGGTGCATCTTGAAATGCTTTCCGAAGGTAGGTTCATTCTTTCTCAGATCGAGTGCAATATCCAGCACGGCGCCGGAAATAACCCGTATTAGTTTCCCCTGCGCATGGGGAGGCATCTGAAAGTGTAATCCACGGATTACATTGGCCATTGATCCCGACTGGTTATCCTGCACAAAATCCCACGGCAGATTTGCCTTTGAAAAACCCACCCTGTTCCATGTTTCAAGAAAATACCCCCTTTCATCGGTAAATACCCTGGGTTGTAAAACGAGCAGATCTTTGAACGGGGTTTTTGTGATTTCCATTTTACATATGGATTACTTCGTCATAGGCTGCTGCTGCCGCCTCCATAATAGCTTCTGACATGGTGGGGTGGGGGTGGACTGATTTGATCAGTTCATGACCTGTTGTCTCCAGTTTTCTGGCCACAACTGCTTCAGCAATCATTTCAGTTACATTGGCACCTATCATGTGAGCCCCAAGAAGTTCTCCGTATTTTGCATCAAAAATCAGTTTGACAAAACCTTCCTTGCTGCCGGCTGCGCTGGCTTTTCCTGAAGCCGAAAATGGGAACTTCCCAACTTTGATCTCATAGCCGGCTTCTTTGGCTGCTTTTTCAGTATAACCAACTGAGGCCACTTCGGGAGAACAATATGTGCATCCGGGTATATTATTGTAATCAAGGGGCTCAGGATGATGACCTGCGATCTTTTCGACACAAATGATACCTTCGGCCGAAGCTACATGGGCAAGTGCCTGGCCTGCAACTACATCACCGATGGCATAGTAGCCTTCCACATTGGTTTTGTAGTATTGGTCTGTTTTTATTTTGCCATTTTCTGTTTCGATGCCAGTTTCTTCCAGGCCTATTTTTTCAGTATTTGGTGTGATGCCAACAGCTGATAAAACAACATCAGCTTCAATTACTTCTTCACCTTTTTTGGTTTTGACAGTTACCTTGCATTTTTTTCCGCTGGTATCAACTGCTTCAACCGAACTATTGGTCATTACCTTTATTTTGGCTTTTTTAAAAGACCTCTCGAGCTGCTTTGAGACCTCTTCGTCTTCAACGGGGACAATATTGGGCAGGAATTCGACCAGTGTTACCTGGGTTCCAATGGCATTATAAAACCAGGCGAATTCAGTACCAATGGCGCCAGACCCAACAACAACCATAGACCCGGGCTGCTTGTCCAATACCATGGCCTCACGGTAGCCTATGATTTTTTTTCCATCCTGCGGCATGCTATCAAGTTGTCGGCTGCGTGCACCTGTGGCAATAATAATATGTTCAGCTTCAACTTCGGTGGTTTTACCATTATCATCTGTTATGCCAAGCTTTTTGCCCGGCAATACTTTGCCATGCCCCTGAATGTGTTCAATCTTGTTTTTCTTGAGCAAAAACTGGATGCCTTTGCTCATGCCTTCTGCCACCTCCCGGCTACGTTTTACCATATCATTCAGGCTGGGTGATGGCTCCTCACTTATTTTTACTCCATAATCGGCAGCGTGTTTAAGGTATTCAAATACCTGTGCGCTTTTGAGCAATGCCTTGGTTGGGATGCATCCCCAGTTAAGGCAAACTCCACCAAGTTCAGCTTTTTCAACAACCGCCACTTTCATGCCAAGCTGAGAGGCCCTGATGGCAGCCACATATCCTCCCGGGCCACTGCCCAAAACAATCAGATCGTATTTCATGGGTTTCTTTTTTTAAGGGAACTTCAGTACGAAATTAATAAAAACCATTTATTGGAGAACCCTGCCGGGTGGTAAGTTGTTCACGCAGACATGGTATATACCAATATATAGTCGTCAATGGTTTCATAATGAAGCTGATACCTTGTGACCTTTCCTGCATTAAGTATTTGTCCCCAAAACTCTCCTGAGCCTGAGTATACGAAGGGTTCGGTATGCAGGTGCTCACTAAATACCAGTTGTCCTTTGCCATGCAATTTATATAAAGATTCTTTCGCCCCCCAAACCAGGTAAAGACTTTCCAGCCCAGGATCCGGGCCAAGCCATGATTTTTCATTCTCGCTGAGAAACTTCACGGATATTTTGTGTATTCTTGGGTGCATGCATTCAATATCGATACCTACATGCTTTGTTTTGCTGGCGATCATGGCAGAGAACTTACCTGCATGTGAAACGGACAAAAAGGCCGATCTGTCTTTGGGGTATGGCTTTCCGTATGCGTCGTACAGTATACCGGAGCGGTTCAGGTGTGGCTTCAGGTGGGGGATAATATGCCTGTAACTGAGCCATTGTTTTTTTCGCTGCGGAGCCTTCAGGTTTTGGAAAGCTTTGGCTTCTTCAGGTGTTAAAACAGTATCTTGCACCAGTTCATGCAGCGGTTCTGTGATTTCCCAAACCCCCAGGGTGGCTTCACTTAGGTGCTTTGTAAACAGCAGACCCATTACCGGCCAATTTGTTAGTGGATTTATTGTGCTTCAGCTGCGAAAATTGTACCTTCGCAAAAAATTAATGTAAAGGTATACAATGGATCAGATAATCACAGAAAAAATGATGGACTATAAGATTAAAGATATAGCATTGGCAGACTTTGGCCGAAAAGAGATTGAAATTGCAGAAAAAGAAATGCCGGGACTGATGTCTCTGCGAGAGAAGCATGGAAAAGAAAAGCCCTTGCAGGGTGCCCGCATAACCGGATCATTGCATATGACGGTGCAGACTGCGGTCTTGATTGAAACCCTGGTTACCCTGGGTGCAGATGTACGCTGGGCGAGCTGCAATATTTTTTCAACACAAGATCATGCGGCTGCAGCCATGGTTGCTGCAGGGATTCCGGTATTTGCCTGGAAGGGAGAGACACTTGAAGAATACTGGTGGTGCACCAATGAGGCTTTGACATTTCCCGGTGGCAAAGGCCCGAACCTGATTGTGGATGACGGTGGAGATGCAACCCTGTTGATCCATAAAGGTCACCAGGCTGAGAAAGATTCCTCGTTTCTATCGCAAAAGCCTTCAAACAAGGAAGAAGCCATTATATTGGAACTGATCAGGAAAACACTTGATGAAAATCCCGGAAAATGGCATCGCATGACAGAAGAGTTGCGCGGCATTTCTGAAGAAACCACAACTGGTGTGCATCGCCTATACCAGATGATGGAGAAGGGCGAATTACTGGTTCCTGCCATCAATGTGAATGACTCAGTAACCAAGTCGAAGTTTGATAATCTTTATGGTTGCCGTGAATCACTTGCAGACGGTATAAAGCGAGCTACTGATGTAATGATTGCTGGTAAGGTTGTAGTTGTTGCGGGTTATGGCGATGTTGGCAAGGGCTGTGCCCATTCTATGCGGAGTTATGGTGCCAGGGTTATTGTTACCGAAATTGATCCTATCTGTGCACTTCAGGCAGCCATGGAGGGTTTCGAAGTAAAAACCCTTGAAGAAAGTCTTGATGAGGGCAATATATATGTGACAGCCACCGGAAACCTCGACGTTATCACCACCGACCATATGGCCAGGATGAAAGACCAGGCCATCGTTTGCAATATTGGTCACTTTGACAACGAGATTCAGGTTGACCCTCTGGATAATATGCCCGAGGTCAAAAAAATAAATATAAAACCCCAGGTTGACAAGTATGTATTTCCTGATGGTCATGAGATTTTTATTCTTGCAGAGGGTCGATTGGTAAATTTGGGTTGTGCTACCGGGCATCCTTCATTTGTAATGAGTAATAGCTTTACAAATCAGGTGCTGGCCCAGATTGACCTGTGGCAGAATGATTATCAGACAGGTGTTTACTGCCTGCCCAAGCATCTTGATGAAGAGGTGGCCCGCCTGCATCTTGCAAAGATTGGTGTAAGGCTTACCAGCCTGACGCCTGAGCAAGCTACCTATATAGGAGTGAAACCTGAAGGTCCTTATAAACCTGACCATTACAGGTATTAGAAATTAGAGACCCTGACCCGGTTGGTGGCCGGATCGAAACTAGCCCTGTATTGTTTAAGCGGAAACTCAGAGGAGCCCTCTACCACTGATCCGTCTATCAAGAGAAAGGTGCTGTTGCAGCATTCTGATGACGCCAGCAGCATATTGTCTGTGTTGATATGCAGGACACAGACATGGGGATTCGACGGACATGCCCTGTCAAAAGCCTTGAATTCATCCATGGAGTGGCGGTACACGAAAACACCACCAATTCCGCCTGATATCTCTTTGTGAAATTGTGCTGAAAATCCGGGATTACTCAGGTTGTGGTGCAATACATTGAAATCGAATGAAACAACCACATCAGGAACCGGATGTGGGTATTCTCTGTCACAGGCAGTCGTAAAAACCATGACCAGAAACAGAATCAGGCAAGTGTGACGTCGGAACATCGCGTTCAGTTATTTGGATGTGTTATTAAATTCATTAAAAAACCCTGATTAGTAAACGTAAAGTTATCAAATTTTGGTATTTTTGTTTTTGCGGAACAGTTCCGGTGCATCTTCAGGATCATTATTTTTTGTTAAGCTGATACCCACGCATGGAAGATTTTATTTACATTATACTGGTTGTTGTCTGGTTGCTGGTTAGTTTTCTGAAAAAGAAACCAAAAAAGGATCAGGCTGACCGGAGACCACAACCGTCATCGCAAGAAGAAACAACTGCAAGTCCGGGTAAAGAGGTGAGCATGGAAGACATGCTTGAAGATTTCTTTGGTGGCGGGAAAAAGAAAAAAGAGCAAAGCAGTGAAAGTTACCAGCCGGAAGTTGCATATGAGGACAGTTCAGATGATCAACCGGTTTTGGCTGAACATGAGACATGGGAACCTTCCACTCAGGCTGTTTTTAAAGAGCATACAGGCAAGAGTGGTGTTTCAGATGATTTTGAGTTTTCAGCTGAAGGCAAGATTAAAACAATTGATGAACTGATTGCCGCCCATAAAAAGAAAGAAGCCCTTGAACTGGCGCGTGCTGAAGAAGAATATGGTGGTTCAGAGGGGGCTGATATCCCTGAGTTCAATTTAAGAGATGCTGTAATTTTTTCAGAGATTCTGAATAAAAAATATAGCTGATTTAATTTGGTTGCGAATTAAAATATTCGTTACCTTTGTTCGTAACGTAATGAGAAAATGTGTTTAGCCTGATTCTGGATTAGTCCATTGTCAGGTGTTTTTTCTGTAAGCCCCGGATTTTTTATAAAGTGCATGGTCACTTGTTGCTAGTGTTGAGTCAGACAAGTGTGGCCATTTTTTTGTAAGGAATGGGGTTTTTGATTAATTCAAAGTTTTTGTTCCAGGCGTTCAAAGAGGTTTTAACAGAACCAGATGAATGTCTGGTATTATTTTAAGATATATGCCATGAGCGAAGTAAAGTATTTTACCAAAGAAGGTCTCGAGAAACTGAAAGAAGAGCTTGAGAGGTTAAAATCAGTTGAAAGACCTGCCATTTCCCAGCAAATTGCAGAGGCCAGGGAAAAGGGAGATTTGTCGGAAAATGCGGAATATGATGCTGCAAAAAATGAGCAAGGAATGCTTGAGCTAAGAATCTCAAAACTAGAGGAGACTCTCAGTAACGCCAGGGTAATAGATGAAAGCCAGCTTGATGACAGCAGGGTTTCTATACTTTCAAAGGTGAAGCTCAAAAACATGAAGAGCAAAGCGGTCATGGTTTATACCCTGGTGCCTGAAAATGAGGCAGATATCAAAAATGGAAAAATTTCTGTGAACTCTCCCATCGCAAAAGGACTTTTGGGAAAGGAAGCAGGAGAGACTGTTGAAATTAAGGTACCGGCAGGCCTGATGACTTTCAATATTTTGGAAATATCCAGATAGAAATCAATCCTTTTGATCCAATGGTAAGTATATTTTCGAAAATTATCAGCGGTGATATCCCATCATATAAAATTGCAGAAACTGATCATTATATTGCATTTTTAGATATCAATCCGCTTGCCAGGGGACATACCCTTGTTGTTCCCAAAACAGAAGTGGACTACCTTTTTGACCTTGATGGTGAAACCTATGCCGGCCTGTGGCTTTTCGCAAGAAAGGTGGCCCAGGCCCTGCATAAAACCGTTTCGTGTGAGCGCATCGGAGTTGCCGTGGTCGGTCTGGAAGTTCCCCATGCACATATCCACCTTGTCCCTATTCATGGGATGTATGACATTGATTTCAGCAGACCTAAGCTGAAACTTGAAACTGAAGAGTTCAACCTAATTGCCGGCAGGGTTTCTGAAGCGATCAGTTTGTAAAGCTAGCGTGAAACTCTTCGGGGATTTTCACTAATGAAGGCCTTCCAGCCACTATAATTTTTGTCCCCTGCATTTTTTGGGTGATCTCCCTGGTAGAAATGGCAAAGGGCTACTGCCAGTGCATCAGTGATGTCAAGGTTATCAGGGACACCCTTTATTTGAAGTATGTTATATAACATGGCAGCCACCTGCTCTTTTGAAGCAGCTCCTTTGCCGGTTATGGATTGCTTGATTTTTCTCGGAGAATACTCAAAAACCGGAATGTCCCTGAACAGGGCTGCAGCAATTGCCACACCCTGTGCCCTGCCCAGTTTTAGCATAGACTGGACATTTTTCCCAAAAAATGGACTCTCGACGGCCAGTTCATCGGGCCTATAATGATCGATGTTTCGTAGTACGGTCTCGAAAATTTTTTTTAGTTTCAGGGCATGGCTCCCCAGCTTGCCAAGTTTGAGTACATCCATGGCGATCAGGCTCACCTGGCCATTTTGTATACCGATAATCCCGATACCCATATTATTGGTGCCGGGATCAATACCCAGTATGATCTTGTCAAAGTCCAAAGATTTTGTCCCTTTTTATGGATTCGCAACCCGGTAACCGGCATCTTCTATAACAGATACTATTTGGTTTCTGTCAACCCTTGTCTTGTCAAACACGATGGTGGTCTCATGCAATGTATGGTCAGCCCTGACAAACTGAACGCCTTCCAATTCGCCCACCCTGCGATGTATCAGAGCCTCACAACCTGTACAGGTCATGCCCTCAACCTGTAATACGATTTCCATGCGGTTTTCATGATCAATCTCTTCCATTTCAACAGGGGTTAAAGGCTTGCTGTTTTCGAGGGTTCCAAGATACCAGGGCAGGGCAAGCAGTACAATGGCAAACACAGTGACCATGCCCAGAATAATCACCGGATTTATGCCGGGGCGTCTTTTATCATGGACACGTTTTCTCTTTGAGGCTTTCATGTGTTGCATCCACAGAATGGCCAAAAGCAAGAGAACCAGGGTAACAACAAACCACCACGAAGAAAGCAAAATGTCAAAGAAACTGCTGTTGATCAAAAAGTTCATGGCCATTTATGTTTGGTGAAACAATCGGGCAGACCTACTGAAGTCTGGTCCCTGTTTATATTTCTCCGGGATTGCCATCCCACCAAACCCTGTTGAAAATAGTTTCATCCTGGTACACATTATGTGGGTTGTGGGTTAATTCATCTTCGGGATAGAGCTTTCTTCGGGGGATTTTTTCAGAAACATCCTCGAAGGGAACCAACTCGGGATAACCGGTACGACGGTAATCTGACCAAACTTCTTGCTGCATAAACAAAGCAATATATTTGGCCTCTATGATTTGCTTGATTGTCACATTTTCTTTATAGACATTTTCTTGTTCCCATGCCGGATCTGAAGCAGCCCCGAACCATTCAAGTGAAGCTTTTACCCCTTCAGCATAGGCCTGGTCGGCCATTTCATGTTCTCCATACCTGTAAGATGCTTCTGCCTGCAAGAATTTTAATTCGGGATACGAGAGAAGGACAATTGGTGCATGTCTGCCGGCTACTGCCGTTCCGGGGAATGATGCGTTGAAATTACTCTCTCCAGGAGCTGAACCTATATATTCGTTGCTTGTGTTTTTTCTGACAAGGCGTGGCAGTCTCGGGTCATTTGTTTGCTTGAGCATGTCCACCAAATGTTTGCCCATTCTTGTGTTTCTCACTTTCTCATCATAATTGTAATAAGGGTTCTCACTGCCGAGCGGATCGGGGAGTTCATAGGTCATGTTATCGGCATTGCTGATGAAAAGGCCGGGCTCTTGCAAAGCATAAAAAAGCTCAGTATATTCTTGCCGAAAATGGGCAAAACGCGTCATATAGCGGAGCTTGAGCATCCTGGCCGCCTTCATCCATTGATTGAGATCTCCTCCATAAATAAAATCCTGGGCCGGACCCGGTACAACTCCCTGGCCATCCATGGCATTTTGAAGATCTATGATGGCGGCATCCATGATTTCTGTAATATGCAAAAGAATCATTTCCTGATCATCGTATGATGGGGTTTCATGTGCTGACAAATATTTGTCAGCTTCAGAAAATGGGATATGTCCAAAAGCATCAGTCATCAATCCGAGGGAGTAAGCCTGCAATATCCTGCCTATTCCCCTGTAGGCTTTTGAATTTGCCTCATTGGCGTAAAAAATCAGATTTTCAAAATACAAGTTGACGTAATTATAATGGTCAGACCACATTTTGTTGCTTGAAACTGGTAGGGGATCATACCTGTCAATGGTTCCTTCAACGCCTCTTACACCTGCCAGTTGTTGTGTCCAGATGGCTGTGTAACGTCCAATGTCTGCTGTTTTCCAGTAGACCAGGTTTCTTTGGGCAAGGGGTAAAAGTTCCTCAAGCACTTTATCAGGGTCAAGAACATCCGGATCATCCATCTCCAGACAGGCAGAAAAAAGAAATAAGCCCGCCAGAGAAACCAAGAATATTTTTCGGTAAGAACTGCTTATAAACATAGACAATATTGAATAATTGATTTACATAATGTAGTTTTGATCGCACTGTTTAGTGGGTACACAAAGATACTGTGTTTTATTCATTGTCCCACCATACCCTGTCAAATATCGTACCGGGGTCGGGTATGTTTGACTGGTTTCCGCTGATTTCATTTTGCGGATAAATATACTTGCGGGGAATGGTCTTTTCGTCAAAGGGTTCAAGAGCGGGATAACCTGTCCTTCGGTAGTCTGACCAAACCTCCGGCTGAAGAAACATGGCAGTATATTTAGCCGTAATGATTTGTTCCAAACCAACATTGTTGACATCTGCATGAATGGTTTCCCAGTCTGGGTTACTTACCTGCATATAGTTCAAAGATGCCCGCACTGCCTGCGCAAATGCCTGGTCGGCAGCCGACTGTTGTCCCATCCTCAGGTTCAATTCTGCTTCAATGAACTTTTGTTCGGCAAAGGTGATCATCATTAACGGGGATGTAGCCGATGCAATACCGGGGCCAATATACGAAGCACTGGTAAGGCTTTGTCCTGGTGCTGAGCCTACATAGTCATTCTGAATATTTTTTCGGACATATCGCGGAAGTCGGGGGTCATCAGTTTGTTTCAGCAGGTTGACAATAAAACTGCCCAGTCGGCTTTGCTGTACTTCCTGATCGTAATAGTAGTATGGGTTGGTGCCCGAAGTGCCCGATCCGCTAAAGGGAAACAACATATTGTCAGCATTGTCCCTGAGCAGTTGAAGTGACTGTAAGGCCTGGTTTACCTGTGAATAATCGGAGTCTTTATTGGCCATTCTGAGCAAGATTCTGATCTTGACCAAATTGGCTGTTCTTATCCATTTGTCCAGGTCACCGGAAAATATGAGATCGTCTTGTGATTCGGGTAGCATGCTACCAGGTTCATTGGCCATTTCCAGTTGGTCAGTTGCCAGATCAAGGATTTCAAGCAGGGCAGGGAGGATATCCTGCTGCTGGTCATAAACTGGCAGTCCTGCCGCAAAATAAAAATGTGCCTGGGTGAAAGGGATGTCTCCCCAACTGTCGGTCATCATAAGCATGGTGTATGCCTTAAGCGTGTTGGCGATGCCCTTGAAAGCGTGCGCATCAAGTGTATTGGCCTGGTCAAGGATGGTTTCAAGACCGAGCAGGCAGTATTCAAAATAAAATGCCCAGATTTCATTCGTATGTAAAGGATCCATCTGATAGCGGTCAATCTTTTCCATGACACTGCCAGATCTGACACCAGATAGCTGCTGCATCCAGATGTTCTGATAGAAGCCGAACTCGCTTGCCTGCCAGTGTGCGATATACATCTGTGTGGTTGACAGGTTATGTCTGATCTCGGTTTCTGTGTCCGGTTCTTCAGTGGGAACATTCAGGCTGCAGGAATTTGTTAGTAGTAAAATTGCAGATAAAAAAGAAAAAATCACCCTCTTAAGCATATATTATACCAATTAAGTAAAAAAAACATTAAAAAATTACAGCAAGCTAACGGTTTTTCTTTATTCTGTGTAAGTTGATAAATGTCAATGTTTTGAGACATGTCTATCAACTGTAAAAACAACGTAAAACTAATAAAAATAGTCTATCCCGGTTAAATTATTGGTCGATGAATTATACAATTTGCATGTTTTTACGTATATTTACGACTTGGAACTAATGGAAAGTTTCTACAAACTACCAAACCAATTACATTTTATTAACTAAAAACCAATTAACATGAAGCGAATTCTGATTCTGATGGGGGTGTTGCTCTTTGTGAGTGGATCCCTATTCGGGCAACAGATCCGGGTTTCCGGAGTTGTTACCAGTTCAGAGGATGGGGCGACATTGCCAGGTGTGACCGTGGCGGTTCAGGGAACCACATTGGGAACCGTAACGGACATGGATGGCCGTTACCAGCTGACAGTTGCCCCCGATGCAACGCTGGTGTTCACTTTTATTGGGATGACTTCTCAGACAATCCCTGTGAATGGCCGAACAACAATCAATGTGGTACTTGTACCAGATGTGACCATTTTGCAGGAGATTGTTATCACAGCCGGCGTGGCTGGTGCCACACCCAGAAACAAAATGAGTGTGACCGTTAATCAGGTGGGAAGCGAGCTGCTTGAAGCCGTTCCGGCTACATCAGCCTCATCGGCCCTTCAGGGCAAGGTTTCAGGTGCCACGGTTGTTCAGGCCAGTGGTAACCCGGGACAGGCAGCCGGTATCCGCCTCAGGGGATCAACCAACCTTTTGGGTGACTCCGAACCTCTGATTATTATTGACGGGGTTATGATGGAAGGCTCGCTGGCCGACGTGAACGTTGACGATATTGCCAACATAGAGGTTGTCAAGGGTGCAGCAGCTTCTGCTCTGTACGGATCACGTGCAGGGGCAGGCGTTGTTGTGATCACTACCAAACGAGGCAATATTGCGCGCGAAGGGACAACAGCCATACGCATCCGTAATGAGTATGGGATGTCATCGTTGCCTAAGAAAGTGCCATTATCCATGAGCCATCCTTTTACCCTGGCACCTGACTGGCAGCAATACAGCCTGTTTACAAAATACGGAGGAGTTACCTACCCTGATGGGTATGCCGGTGGACGTGATGGCAGGATTGAGGGTAACCGTACCGTGAAGTATGATGGCTATGCCGATAACCCATTTGCCAGAACTTCTGACCACCAGGATCTTATATTTCTGGATGGCGAGTTTTATACGAACTACATCTCAGTGGCGCACAATGCCGGACGCACAAGGATCTTTACCTCATTTGAGAACGCTGTAAACTCAGGTATTGTGTGGGGTACTGATGGCTCTGTAAGAAGAAATTTCAGGCTGAACGCCGACCACTGGTTCGGTGACAGGCTGTCTTTTTCAACATCTTCATTGATTGCCCAAACCGAGATTGATATGGCTGAAGGTCGTTTCCTTACAGGATGGGGCGGTGGACAGGGTTCAGCATTCTTTAACATGCTGTTTTTTGATCCGGATACCGACTTGCTGATGAATGCTCCTGAAGGTGAACCATTGCCACTATATTATGCCCATGCCAATCACTGGCAAAGTGACAATGCCAACCCATTGCACGCACTCCATTATCAGGATCGTGACCTGCAGCGAAGGAATATCCTGCAGAGCATCCAGTCAAGCTTCTATGCAACAGACTGGCTGGTATTTAACGCAGCCTATAGTTATGAACGTTACAACAACTTCAACAATACTTTCAGGCCCAAAGGGTTTAACACCGGGCAAGCCACCACAGACGGACAGATGTATAAGTCAAGCAGTGAGGGTGTCAGCCAGAACCTGAGCTTTACAGCTAACTTTGACCAGGATTTTGGTGAACTGAGCGTAAGGAGCCGTTTGCAATACCTGTATGAAGATTTTCAAACTGAGTTTTTCTCTATCCAGGGTGCAGATCTTGCAGTGGGCGGAATACGCACACTGAATGCCGTTACCGGAGGTAAGACGATCGCTTCTTCAGCTACCACAGTGAGGTCAAGGAATTATTCCGGTATTGTCGACATGGACTACCTGGATCGTTACATCATCTCAGCCTTGTTCCGTATGGACGGTTCTTCACTCTTTGGTGAAGACGCCCGTTGGAACCCTTACTACCGGATTTCCGGGGCATGGCGTGTGGCCGAAGAATTTGATATTCCCGGTGTGAGTGAATTTCGCCTGAGGGCTGCTCTGGGTACTTCAGGACAGCGTCCCGGATTCAACTGGCAATATGAAACTTACAGCGTTTCCAGTGGGTCACTGTCTAAGTCTACCATTGGGAACAAAGATCTCCGTCCCAGTGAAACAAGGGAGCTGGAGTTTGGTTTGAACGCTGAGTTCCTGGGTATATTTGACCTGGAAATAACCTATGCAGATATTGTAACCGAAGGTGCATTTTTGAACGTGCCGCTACCAGCTGCTACAGGCTTTTCATTCCAGTGGCAGAATGCGGCAGATATCTCTGCTACTGCATTTGAGATATCTTTGGGCGCCATGCTGATCAATACACCTGATTTGCGTTGGAGAATGGGCTTCAACTTTGACCGCATCAGCCAGATGGTAACACGTTTGGATGCTGCACCGTTCAGGGTTGGTCCGACCATTAACGCGCTGCAGGCTTTCTATATCCGTGAAGGAGAACCTTTCGGAATCATGTATGGTGGTGACTGGGTGCGCACATTGGAACAAATGTCGCAGCAGTTGCCTGCCGGCCGCAGCCTTGGAGATTATACCATTAATGCTGATGGGTACGTGATCAGAGCAGGCACAGAAGGCACAGTCAACGAAGCTCCAATCCGATTGCTTGATGAAAATGGCAGGGATGCATTTGTGCAAATTGCCGATATGAACCCTGATTTCAACCTGAGCTGGAACAATACCATAAGGTACAAGGGAGTTACGTTCAATATGCTCTGGCACTGGAAACAGGGCGGTGATGTATACAACCAGACCAAACAATGGCTGTTCCGTGATCTGCGTCACGGAGACTTTGACCAGGCAGGGAAAGCCCCCAACGAAAAGAAGGTGGCGTCTTATTATACTGCCTTTTACCGGGTCAATGAACCCAACAGCTTTTTTGCTGAAGATGGCACCTATTTAAAACTCAGGGAAGCATCCCTGTACTACACTTTTAACCGCCAGGCCCTCGGCAATGTGGGTATCCAATTTATGGAAGGCATCAGGTTGGGTGTTATAGGTCGTAACTTACTCACTTTCTCAAAGTATTCCGGATGGGATCCCGAAGTTGCCCAGGTAGACTATGGACAGTCAAATACAACCAACTACTTTATTGACATGTTCAACTACCCCAACTTCAGAACCATCACGTTCTCACTAGAGCTCAATTTCTAACCTTAAAAAATGATCATCATGAAACGACTATTCAATAATATCATAGTGATTGCCGTCGTGCTGGCTATGGGACTGGTCACAGGTTGCGAGAAACTTGAGGTCGAGAACCTGAACCAACCTGACCTAGCACTGGTGCTCGCTTCGCCTGATGATGTGAGGGCAGCCACTGAGTCGGCTTTTCTCTCCATGTGGCAATCGATGAAACTTTACACAATCAATATGACGGCATCTGTTGCAGCCAGCCACTCTTCTGTCAGCTGGGGTAACTTTGCCTGGCGGGATGCTTCTGAAGAGCCCCGTACACCTTGGAATAATGATCCTTCATACGGGGAATCAGACATGACAGAAACCCCTTGGTATAGTTTCTATGCCACCATTTCACAGGTAAACGATGCTTTGTTCGCCATCAATGAAGAAGGCATGCAAATTGGCCCCGGTGGCCGTGATAACGACATGGTCAAGGCCAGTGCCTACCTGATTCGTGGGATCAGTTTTGGCCAATTGGGAGTTGCATTTGACCAGGCCATGCTGCCTTATGAAGACAGCGACCTGGCTACTTTGGAATTTTATCCATGGGATGAGGTGATCAATGCCGCCATCGATGAATTGAAAATGGCGGCCCAGATTGCCAATTCAGCTGCACCGTTTGCCTGGTCATCCTCAGCGGTTCCTGGCATTACCATGAACAATGATTATATCGCACGCCTGGCCAATTCTTATGCTGCCAGGCTGCTGGCACATGGCTCGCGGACCAAGGCCCAGAATGACAACAACATTTCATGGTCAACCTATGGTTGGAGCGATGTGTTGACTTTTGCCGAAAATGGCATTACTTCAGACTTTGCACCTATCGGCGATGGTCTGCCATGGGAAGGAGGTACCTGGTGGGATTTGAACATCAAGTACCTGCGTAACCCGGGCTGGGGTAGGATACATACCCGCGTGGTTAAGCTGATGGATCCGGCGCACTGGGTGCGTTATCCCACAAATGAACTTGGCTTGCCACTATCTGTTGACGATCCCAATTTCAACAACCCTCATGGGCCGGGAGAATCACCTGGCAGGGCCTATTCAGATGATGCGCGTTTGCTCACAGACTTTCAGTATTTGCCAAGTAACGACTTTCCGGCTGACCGGGGTGGCTGGCATTATACCCACTACCGCCATGGCCGGTATGATTTTCCGGCATCTGTCAATGATGAAGGTTATTATATGGGTGAGTCTCTTGGGCCGCTTCGAGAGTTCAGGGTATATGATGTACAACTGCTCAGGGCTGAAGCCATGGCCCGTACGGGCAATGTGGCCGGTGCTGCTGCCATTTTGAATGATCCGGCTCTCGAACGCAAGGTGCGCGGTCAACTGCCCGATGTACCCGCTGAACTGGATGCGGTACTGAATGCGATCTTTTATGAAAGGGACATCGAATTGGTACATAACGGATGGATGATCCATTTTGGTGACATGCGTCGCAGGGATATGCTGCAACAAGGAACACCGCTGCACTACCCGGTTCCCGGCCGTGAGCTGGAAACCCTGGGTATGGAGATCTATACCTTTGGCGGTTATCATAACGCAGATGGTGTCAACACCTCTGATGGCGGCGATTGGATCAAGCCATACTACCATTTTTAATCTAATGTATGTTTTATATGACAAAAACAAATGCCATGAACAATAAAAGCAAAATCCTACTGAGTCTATCGATGGGTATGCTGGTGTTCTTTAGTGCCTGTGAGGATGACAATGACTATGATTATGACGCCATCATCCCGGTTGTAATGAGCATTACAGGACCCGACGTAGTGGCCGCCCACGGCTT
>SKRM01000077.1 GCA_007118495.1 Bacteroidales bacterium | reverse complement strand
TCCACCAGATCATCGCCGGCTTCATGATCTACAAAGGTAAACGGATCGGTGTCGCCTCCTGCGGGTGCAAAATACCCACTTTTAAAAGCTGTTCCGGTGGGCCTGTCGCGCTGGTAATTGACGATGAGGTCCAGTGTGCTGTACTTGTCAGGCTGAAAACTGAGTGACACTCTGTTTGCCAGACTGTTCTTTCCCATAAGCGTGCCCCCCGACAGGTTTTCCACATACCCATCGCGCTTGTTGTATATCCCGGCCACGCGCAAAAAGAGTTTGTTGTCTGCCAATGGCAGGTTTATATATCCGTTGGCACGAAGCTGATTGTAATTCCCTGCACCCAGCGCAAAACTTCCCGAGGTTTCATTTTGTGCCCGGTTTGTGATCAGGTGAATAGCCCCTATCTGGGCGCTTCGTCCAAATAGTGTGCCCTGAGGGCCTTTGAGCACTTCCACCCGGGCCATATCAAAGAATTCGACAGCAGCTCCGATTTGTTTGCTGATAGAGATCCCATCCTGAAACACCGAAACACGGTTGTCTGTATTCAGAAGGATATAATCGGAGGTAAGGCCCCGGATCACAAATCCAGGGTATAATACCGATTGCTCCTGCACCTGAACCCCGGGGACAAAATCGGCCATGCCACCCATCGATTCCACCACGTTCCTCTCAAGAAAAGAAGTGGTTAGGGTTGTAATTGAGATGGGCACAGCCTTTATTGTCTCCGGTCGTTTCTGGGCAGTTACGATAAACTCATCCAGATTAAAAATAAACACTTCAATGGGCTTTCCTGCTGGCGTTACAATGCTATCCGGGCGTACGTTCTCCTGCCCGAAAGTCAAAAGACTCTGGCAAAACAACAGCACAAATAAATGTGTAACCCTCATGTGATTACTTTTGTACCAGAAAGCAGGCTCCATCGTCCGTGAAATAAGATCTGGTCATGATGACCCTGTCGCTGAACAAAGAAGCTATTTGCTGATTATAGGTCTGGCTGAATATCACATCAATTCTCCTGCTTTGCAGGGCAGAAAACTTGGCTTGTGATTCGATGGACACCAGTTCAAAATTAACCTCCAATAGCTCAGACATCTCTGAGAGGAGCGCCACATTAAAACCTGCCGGACGTCCGTCGGCGGCCATATAGTCCAGTGGAATATAGTCTCCGGTAACACCTACATAAACAGTCCTTGCACCTTCTATCTTTGGCATTTCCGAGCCGGAGGGCTCTTTGGTAGCAGGCAGATTGGTGACCCATGTGTCCTTCAGCTGACCCAGCGTGCCGTTTTCATCCAGGATGTTGATGGCCCAGTCCAGCTCATTTCTTAATGCTGTGTCTTCAGCACGGAGAAACATCATCACGTCCACCAGAAATGGTTGTTCTGAAGCTATTTTTTTCAGTTTGCTGTTTCTCTTTGTATAATAATCAGCCACTGACACCATGGCGAGTGCCCCGTCAACCTTCCCCGATATTAAGGCGGCGATGAGATCCGATGACCTGTTGTAAAACAATACATCCTTTATTTCACCACCAATATGTGCGTTCAGCAAAGCGGTGTAGGCCTCGGGTGGAGCTGCAGAGGTGACGGCGCCAACTACCTTTCCGCTTAGATCGGACGCCTCATTGATGGGTTCTGTTTGTCTACCGGTGCATGCAGTCAATAAGAGCGCCACGACGGCGATGGCCATAAAATAACTTCTTTTTTTCATGTTTTTACATTTTAATGAGGATTGAATTCAGACCATTGTCTGCAAAATGAATTGATTCTTTGGTTATTTTTTTTACAATTGTGATGCCCAGCTGGTCTTCTTCTTGCATATCCGGCTGAAAAGGATCAAAACGCTGACCTGCATAGTGTAAAGAAATGGAAATCTCCTCTCTGTCTGCCGGGAACTCAATGGAGAGGTTCATGTCGGGCGAAGTCTCAGCATAGCATTTCCTAAAGATCACCATCAGCAACTCTTCCAACACCAGTTGAATGTGATAGATTTTCCGGGAATCCACCTGATACTTCTGACAAAAAACCTCGATTTTCGCCTGCATGGCAACCATGTCAAAACCCTTGGAGTGAATTTCGTATGTGAATACATTCAGCTGGTGGATAAATGCCTTTGTTTTCTCTTTACGGGGATGGTCAAAAATTTCGCTGGGTGTTCCCTCTTCGTAAATTCCGCCCTCGTCCATGTAAACCACCCGATTGGCAACTTCTTTTGCGAAAGACATTTCGTGGGTAACAATGATCATGGTTAGTCCCATTTTGGTGAGCTTTCTCATGATGGCCAGCACCTCGCGGGTCATGGTTGGATCAAGTGCTGAAGTGGGTTCGTCAAACAACATAATCTCCGGCTCCATGGCAAGGCATCGTGCAATGGCAATCCGCTGCTGTTGTCCTCCGGATATTTGATGTGGATAGCTTTCGGCTTTTTCTGACAAACCCACCAAAGCCAGCAGTTCCCTGGCCTTTTGTTCGGCCTCAATCCTGCTTTGTTTTCTGACCTTTCGGGGGGCCAGGGTGATATTATCCAGCACATTCAGATGAGAAAAAAGGTGAAAGCCCTGATACACCATCCCCATCTTTTCGCGGACTTTATTGATGTCGACAGATTTATTGGTGATGTTTGTTTCACGGATGCAGATGCTTCCGCGTTCAGGAACTTCCAGCAGGGCTATCGAACGCAGAAACACACTCTTGCCCGCACCAGACGGTCCGATGATGGCCACACATTCGCCTTCACGCACCTGAAAGTCGATGTCTTTTAATACAAGCAGTTTCCCAAAACGTTTCGACAAACCTTGGATGTGAATCATTTCGCTACCTCCTGTTTATTACCGATAGAGAAAAGTGAATAAACAGCGTACGAAATGCCGAGATAGATCAGCACCCCCAGAAACAAGGCAAAGAATGGATCTCCGGTCCGGGAACCGATGGTATTTACCGTTCGGGTCAGATCGGTAATGGCCACATAGCCTACCACCGAGGTCCATTGCACCAGATTGATTATGGCATTCTGATAAACGGGTTTGGCGATCTTTCCTGCCTGAGGCAGGGTAATGGCCAGGAATGCCTTTGTGGCCGAAAAACCCAACATGCGAGCGGCTTCATTCTGCTTCTTATCCACAGCTTCAAGCGCGGAGCGCATCACTTCGGCAATATGGGCGCCGCTGTTCAGGGCAAATGCGATCACGGCAATAATCACCGCATCCATGCGGCTACCGGCAAACACCACATAGTAAAGGATCATTAAAAGAAGCAGCACCGGACTGCCGCGGAGTACTGCAATGACGAGGTGGGCGGTTGTTCTGAGTATTTTTGCTGCGGACATCCTCAGAAAGCACAATATGCCGCCGAATAGCGTTCCAAAGAATGACCCAAGAGCAGAGATAAGAAGGGTAATCCACAAACCCTTTAACACAAAGAGATAGGCATTGCCTGCTATCAGATTGTTATAAATAGATTGGAAAAAAGAATCAATAAAATCAATCATTGAGAAATCTTGGTGCCTTAGGCCAAAGGTAATCTAATAAAGACGGTATCTTCTATTTCTTCAATATAATAATTCGCAGTTCTGATTTCCTGTTATGCGGTGTGCTTCCTTAATTTCTTGAAATTCTTTCATTTTTTTTAGCACATCTTTTAATAGCCCTGAGAAAACTTTCAATAAAATAAAAGCCTCTAATCCGTATCCTGGCTTTTTATGATCAATCTGGATATCATCCTTTTTTATATCACCAATGTCTTCGGGTTTTTGGACCCGTTCTCTCAAAGATGTTGATGCTTTTGCCCCTTCGTCTGGTAATGTTTTCAGGAAAAATCAGCGTTGCAGATTCAATAGAATCGCACAGAGATGCTGTACGATTGGCAACTTTAAATGCCTTAACTGCAGCGCAAGCCTGCTTGCATGAAGGCGAAAAAAATGCTATTTATTATGAATTATCGGATGCAAAAGCAAAGCTATTTCTTATTTTTGTTCATGGCATTGGGAGGGACAATCAAACGCTGGGTTCGCAATAACAGGAAATTCCCGAATATCCTTTAATCAGTAGGGCCAAATTTTAAAACAAAAGATATGCAAAAGAAAGTTTTTAAAAAGAATGCGATGGTCATGGCGGTAATGTTTGGTGCATTTTTATTGTTAGGGCTTAATTCCTGTAACCAAAGCCCACAAAAAGAAAGTGCCACTAGTACTCATGTTATCACTGAACAAGAAGTATTAGATATACAGAAAGCCTGGGGAGAAGGCATTGTGAAAATTGGAAAAGTATATGTAGAAAATGGTGATTACAAAACAGCTGCTACCGAACACATCAATAACTTTTACAATTACCAGGAGGGGAGCGTTTTATTTAAACCAACTTTGACTTCAGAAAAGCAATTTCGTACTACCTTTCAAGGTGCCCTGTCATATTTTATTGGTGGTGATGAAGATTATACCGAAGACCATGGATTTGCAATTAAACCATGGAGTCATGTTCGCTGGGAAAATATTGGAACAATAATCATTGGCAATATGGCTGTTGCCATGGGGAATTATTATTTCACACCGGCCATGGGGGGTGATGATGTGAAAGTAGAGTATTCTTTCGCCTACACAAAAAACAATGAAGGCCAATTGAAAATAGTTTTGCATGACTCACATTTACCATATAACCCTGCTCTATGAAAACCACACCAGAACATGATTCCAGAATGGCACAAATGACTTTTGCCCCGGTGTATCCTCACTACATCACAAAAGGGGTCAGTATCACCTGAATATCCAGCTTTATATAATGTCGTTTATCAACTATGTTCAAAAGAGTACAGGAGCTTAACAAAAAAGACTTTGACCGTGCATATCTTAATTATCTCGCAGTCTTTGCATTGATTGCCATTCCTTTGTTTACGTGGCTTTTTGGCACCCGCGAGTCCCCGCTCGATTATACACTAAGTATGATTGGTAATAAGTTGGGATACAGAATAAATTTTATTACCTGGGGTATTTCTATTGGTTTGTTGTTGACATTTTTCCTGCTCAGGTTATATGTTTTGAATTCTTTCCGCAATCAAAGGGCGCGCAGACTATTAGTATGGTCTCTGATATTTTTGTTCCTCACAGTACTGATACCTGCAGTTGAGCACCTTCCCATACTCAGGAAGATTCACGCCATTGCTGCTGTGGCTTTCGGTTTATCGCTGTGTGCATCTTTGTATATGTTTATTCGCTTCCTGCGTAGTATTAATGAAAAAGTAAGCATCAGGTCTATGTGGTTTTTGCTGACGGTGGTTTTTGGATCTATTCTGTTATTTTTTCTTTATGGTAACACCGGGGTTTTTGAACTATTTTTCTTTTTTTCAATAACCCTGTTCCTGTTTATACTCAGCAAGTGGGTTCTCCGTGAATAAACTCCATTTGAATGCCTGGCAGGAATAGTTACCTGAAATAAATTTGGTGAAGTAAGCTTTTATGCCGTCATTGTTTTTACATGCACTATATTCGTGGTTCCCATTTATGGGCCTTGTTTTAATTACCAATCATACTATAGCACAAAACAATACGGCTGACATGAATACCCACCGAATTGTATTCCCAATTGCCATAGAAGTTGATCCTATGGAAAAACTCCTGCTGGTCAATTTTGAAAAAGACCCTGACTCGATATACGTCGGTTTTGAACCACAGGTATTTGATGATCCCATAAATGGCACCGGACATTTGATTATTGGATGGAGAACAGATAAAAAAGTTGATATTTATCATCAAAAGTCGCTCAGCCTGGATACTTCAAAGTATAGTATTGCCGGAGCCGGCCTAAATATAATGATTCCGGTCGATATGGAAAAGGCAGCTTTTGAAGTCAATGACTTCGGCGTCAAGGCCCATTACAAATTCACTGACTTGATGGGGCGTGGGGTCGAAATGCTAATTGACGAGAATAACACGCGAAAAAGAAAACCATTTGGGCTATTGGCCCCTATGGGAGACGCTACGACCAATCCAAAATCACTTCCTTTGATTTTACTTCATGATTTTTATTTTGTCAGAAAAAAACATACAGAAACCAAAGTTTCCATTGACAACAATTTCCATAAGCTGGATGAGCTTCCGGTAAGAATCGATTGGCAAAGAATGACCTTTGTACGATATAGCCCCAGGCCATTGATTGCCACATTAAACCCAGCGTATACCGGCGTTCTTGATCAGTTAGACATTGAAGCAGGTCAGGAACAGCTTGAAAACGGCGATCATAAATATGAAATAGAATGGATTGGACAAAGAGCATTTATTAAATCAATGAGCGTGGACAATAGCATTCATCCACTTACGATAAACTTCACACCTTCTTTCCCATGTTTGAATACAATTACAGATAATGCGCAGTTGAATGGGAAGTTCAAGATTACAGGACATGAATCTGTAGGTAGTATTGTTGGTATTTACTCAATCATACCTGAAAAAGAGTCTTTCCAAATCAGAATGGTTCCATCCGGAGGTTGGAACCCAATGACAACCAAACTATCTACATGGTTTTTATTTACCGTTGCAAAAGTCTTTAAACAATGGCCAGGCACATACCAATGGGATGCTGTATTGACAAAAAGTGAGGAAGGTATATGGCAGATGCAGTCAGAATGGATTCGGACCGGAAGAATCAGTAATGCGCCATAAATCAGCAAGATCTCTGGCTTTGTCTGCACTGACCATCTATAAGCAGAGTTCAGGTTGTCTAAAAACCAATCAGGTTATAAAACTGCAACAACCAGGCAAGTGCAACCGCCCATAAAGTGTATAATCCCTGGACAATAAAAGAGGGCAAGGGGCGGAAGCCTGCAGCCCTGACACGCCAGATCATCATAACCAATAGTCCTGCTGAAAGAATACCTGTTATCCATAACCCCAAACTGATTAAAAAATCAAGGATGTGATTGGGCTCGAAAAACGATTGTGGCAGCAGATGTACAGGGTGTGGTTGAGCTGAGGCCATAAAAAGTATGAGCGAAAGCAGAAATGCCGCTGCATGAAAGCCCATCACCCGGTTAATGATAATGGTTTCGGCAGAAAAGCCCGGCACCCTGCGGCGCACTTTCTTCACAATAAGCCTTATGATCAAAAAAAGCAGCACAGTAAAAGCCAAAAACAATGAAGGGATAAAGATCAGAGCGGCAAAAAAGGGTGTTTCGTGCCACCTGGTTTTTATAAACGTCATTGGGCCATCGGTAATAAGCATGGGCTGGCCGTTGGGCGCTTTGCCCACAACGAGATAGTCGAGCGGCCCGAAAGGATAGCTGCTTTTTTCCGAAACCCGCCTGAAAACCCCGGGGACTACCTGTTCAAAAATATAATCTTCATCATAAAGAGAGAATTCGATTATGTTTTCAGCGGTGGCGCGAAGCTGCAAACTGCCAATAACCAGGTTAAGTATTTTATCGGAGCTTGTTTTCATCATCCGGCTTTGCTGGTAAAAACCTTTCAACTGCGCTATTTCAGCGGCCAGCAGGGGTTCATAATTATTTTCCTGAACCACTTTTTGTGGAAAAAATGTATCCATGAACTTGTTCATTATGAGGGCATGACCGGTATAGCTGCCTCCGCTGTAAGCAAAAAACAGTCCCAGTCCGGCTTCGGGAAGCAGGTAAAAACCGGAATCAAATACAGTGGAACTGCCTCCGTGCCAAATAATCCGCTGCCCGTTTATATACCACTCCTTTAAGCCATGTGAAATACCCGCAGCAAGGGGGTGATAGCTGAAACTGTTTGAATGCATGGCTTGCAGGGTTTCAGCTTCCATAAACCGACCATGATTATTTTCCCCACCGTTCAGGTGTGCATGCAGAAACAGGGCCATGTCTTTGGCTGTAGTACTGATTCCACCGGCTGGTGCCGGCATGTACTCAAAATGTCCTTCCAGAAACGTGCCGTCAACCCAACGGTATGCACTGACAGAGTTATTCGCAAAGCTGGCAGGCAGTGGTTGACGGAAGCTGCTTGAGTTCATCCCCAGCGGCTGAAATATGTATCTGTCAATGTATTCTTCAAAGGACAACCCTGTAATACACTCCACAATGTAACCGGCAAGTGAAGTTCCCCAGTTAGAGTAGGCCATGACCTCACCGGGAGGAAAGATACGGGCCGGAACCATATTCAGCAGCTGTTCTCCCAAGGCGGGCTGAGGACTAAAGCTGAACAAATTTTGGAGAACATCTTCAAATCCTGCAGAATGATTCATAAGGTGCCGCAGGGTTATGGGAGTTTCCTCATCCTTGTAAAGAATCTGGTGATTGAAGTCAACATCCAGATAGGTGTTAATGTCCGAATCCAAATCAACCAAACCGCTTTCGTATAGCTGCATGATGGCTGTCCAGACAAATATTTTTGACACCGAGCCGGTGCGGAAAAGATGCTTCACCGGGTCTGTTGGCTCTCCGTTATGCAAACTGCTTTGGCCGTATCCTTTCATGAAGGTTTCACCGCTTGCCGTTACAATGGCCATAACAGCATTGGGAATATTATTGTCAACAACATAGTTATCCATATGCCTATGGATAAAATGACCCATTTCGGATAATTCCGTATTACTTGTCTGATTTGGACTGATGGAATCAGCAGCCTGGGTGCTGCTTAAAAATACCAGACAGCAGAGGATTGGAACAAAAAAATGTCGGTTCATGTTGATAAGTTGTTTAGTGAGAACAAACAGGGTAAAAATACCAACAAAAAGTTATTGCAAAACATGGTATGATGCATAATTTTGACAGGGTATAGGTATGTTGCCAATGAGCATGCATGACAGACCTTTAATGGCTGAATTTAGTTTAAATCCAAAAGAAATATCCATCATGAAAAGAATAATGATTGAATGGGTCATTGGAGAGCAATAAAAGTCAACATGCTTCAAGGTCATGTTGCCCAAAAAAAAGAAATGACGAAACGGTCATGGCTTACAAAACTGTTAAACAGAATAATTAACAATATAATTTAAAAGAAATGGAAAATCCTTCTGTCACAGAAACTATCATTGCTTTGGAGACAGCAGCTCTCCAGGCATGGAACAATGGAGATCCCTCTCCATTTTTGAAGCTTTACTCAGATGATTTCACCTATTTCGATCCTGCCCACCAATGGAGGATTGACAGTATTAAATAAACAAAACCGCTATGAAAACCACACCAGAACATGATTCCAGAATGGCACAAATGACTTTTGCATCAGTTTATCCACACTACATAACAAAGGTTGAAAGTAAGGGCAGAACCAAAGATGAGTTGCACCAGGTCATAGAGTGGCTAACCGGCTTTAACTTAGAGAAACTTCAGGAACTGATTGACCAGAACGCCACTTTTGAAGTCTTTTTTCAGCAGGCAAAAATACACCCCAATGCTGACCTGATCAAAGGAGTGATCTGTGGTTACCGGATCGAGGAAATAGATAATCCCATTACCAGAAAAGTAAGGTATCTGGATAAACTGGTTGATGAATTGGCCAAAGGAAAGAAGATGGAAAAGATCTTACGCAAGGCATAGGATTGTTTGATGCCTGCACAGCCATATGGGAGCAAGTCGGGAAACAGCCATCAGTGAGGTATAATGCTTTAAATCGACTAAAAGCATTAACTATATCATATTTTTAACTATATTTATATAAACATATAAGAATTACCCTGAAGCCACTGTTCATATGTAAATTCAAGTATCTCATTGAACCACTGCATCAAAATAAAACAACTTTCAAAACTCAATGAGTTCAGATCATCAAAAGAAAACTATCGGGTTTTTTGGTTCCCGAATAGTGTTGACTCAATGAGAATTGAGGGACAAAAAGTTTCTGATTTTCCCAATCTGATAGTTTTTATAGTACCTGGTAAGGATGTCACCATTGAGTGTAATGGAATATCTTGTGGTTGGGTTCTTGAATTCTCCCAGAACTATTTTGATCTCCTCGGATTTGAACCATTGGTTATTAAAAATGCCATTTTGTACTATTCTTTGGGTCAGATTCCAAAAATTGCTCTAAGCCCAAAAATCGGACTACGGATTCAGTCTATGTTTGAAATGATAGATGAAATGGCCGGCTCAAACATTCCAAACAAGGAGTACGGGATGTTCTCATTGCTGAAAACAATCCTGATTTACTGCGACAGCAAGTGCAACATCAACCTGGAAAAAGGGAAAAGCAATCAGGAACTTATCACTGTATTACAATACAAAGAACTGGTATCACAATATTATACAAACAGGCATCTGGTTTCAGATTATGCCGGTGAACTGCACATCTCCTCAAAATACCTGAATCAACTGGTAAAAAAAGTCATGGGTGTTACGGCAAAGCACCTGATCAAAGAGCAATTGATCATGCATGCGTGCCGGGATTTAAAATTTTCTGCAAAAAGCGTTAAGGAAATTGCTTTGAATCTGGGTTTTGCAGAACCCTATCATTTCAGTAGGTTTTTTAAAAACTATACGGGCTTGGCCCCCAATGATTTCAGGGCAGCATCCTAGGCTTAATGAAGCATTACAGCAATTCAACGTCCTTTTTTACATCCAATTCTGCCCTTTTTACATTGTCTGGATTACATCACTCTGTTTCCTTTGCAGAAACCAAATTCTTTTTACAAATGGATAGAAAACAGTTTCTTAGAAATGCTACAATTCTGACAGGGGCAGCTGTTGTTTCACCGCTGCTGACAAAGTCATTGTTTGGGTCGCCAAGCCACACCTCCAATAAGGAAGGTCTCATTAAAATGGGCAAAATTGTGGGTGCGGGTGAAGGCAGGCAATTAAATGTTTTAGGTGATAAAATGACATTTAAGCTAACAGGTGAAGATACAGGTAACCAATACACCCTTATTGAACAAAACAACGAACCCGGAGTCGGTATCCCCACACATGTACATACAGGTGAAGACGAGGTTTTTAAAGTTATTGAAGGAAGGCTTGAGTTAAGTGTAGCGGGGGAGACTACCATCCTGAATCCTGGAGATATTGGATTTTGCCCCAGAAACGTGCCGCATTCCTGGCGTGTTGTGGGTAATTCAAATGCCAAAGTCGATTTGAGTTTTTTTCCGTCCGGGCTTGAAAGAATGTTTGAAGAACTGGCGCAACTTCCACCAGGTCGGCCCGATATGAAAGTTGTGGGTGAAATATGCGGAAGATATGGCCTTCGTTTTGTATAGCTAATAAAGCATACCTACTTGCTCCATGTTGGTGAAATACTTGCCCGGTAGTAGCAGACTTTTCTACGACAATTATTCGTAAATTTGCGCTGCTTTGCCTGATCCCGGGCACATTAACCAATACCCCAAGAAAGAACAACATGGAGAAACTAGTTACATCAAATTTAAAACTGGGAATAATTGCAGGTGGACAACTGGGGAAAATGCTTATTCAGGAAGCCAGTAAATGGGACATCATAACCTATGTGATGGACAATGATGAAAACTGTCCTGCAGGCAAAATAGCTTCACATTACATTAAGGGAAGTAACCTGGAGTTTGATTCAGTCTACCAGTTTGGCAAACTGGTAGATGTGCTGACTTTTGAAATGGAGAACATTAATATCGATGCCTTAAAAAGATTAAAATCAGAAGGACATCGGATAGTTCCCGATCCTGAAATATTGGAGTTAATCCAGGACAAAGGTCTGCAAAAGGCATTTTATGAAAAGAATGGAATACCAACTGCCCGTTTTCAAATCTGTGACTCAGAAGCAGCCATTCTGAATGGTATTGAACAGGGCGACATAAGCTTCCCTTTTGTACAGAAGCTGAGAAAGGGCGGATATGATGGTAGGGGTGTCGCTGTTATAAAGGATAAAAACGATCTGAAAAAATTGCTTCATGGACCATCTGTCATTGAAGAAAAAGTGGAGATTGAAAAGGAGATCTCGGTGATTGTTGCAAGAAACAAAAAGGGCGAAATCAAATGTTATCCAGTTGTCGAAATGCTGTTTGATCCCTATGCAAATCTCGTAGATAAGCTGATTTGTCCCGCGTCAGTAACAGTTGAACAGTCTGAAAAAGCGATTGATTTTGCCGGCGATATCATCGAATTGCTGAATATGGAAGGCTTGCTGGCAGTTGAGTTCTTCATTGATTCCAAAGGCGAAGTGGTTGTAAACGAAATGGCACCCCGACCACACAACAGCGGACACCATACAATAGAAAGCATTATAACTTCTCAGTTTGAGCAGCACTTGCGCGCAATACTAAACCTGCCACTGGGAAGCACCAGGCTCAAACTGCCCTCGGTTATGATAAATATTTTGGGTGCTGATGGTCACGAGGGATCAGTCGTTTATGAAGGGTTAACCGAGAGCATGGCCATTGACGGTGTTAAGATTCATTTATACGGGAAAAGTGTCACCAAACCTTATAGAAAAATGGGGCATGTTACCGTCATGTCTTCATCGCTCGAGTGTGCGCTGAAAAAAGCTGATAAAGTAAAACAATTAATAAAGGTGAAGTCATGGGAAAAAAGCTAATAAGCATTGTTATGGGGTCAGACTCAGATTTACCTGTAATGAAACAGGCAGCTGAAATGCTTGACCAATTTGGAATCGGATATGAGATGGATATCGTTTCAGCACACCGGACACCAGAAAAATTGTATGATTTTGCTGCAAATGCGCATACCCGGGGGATCATTGCCATCATTGCAGGGGCAGGTGGTGCAGCCCATTTGCCTGGTATGGTTGCCGCAATTTCACCTTTACCAGTAATTGGGGTGCCCATCAAATCGCGTAATTCTATTGATGGCTGGGATTCTGTTCTGTCTATTTTACAGATGCCTGGTGGAGTACCCGTTGCAACAGTTGCACTTAACGGGGCAAAAAATGCAGGCATCCTTGCGGCTCAAATTGCATCAGCTGCTGATGATAAGGTGCGTGATGCTATTATACAATTCAAACAAAGACTTAAAGAACAGGTGTTGGCCAAATCAGAGAATTTAGTGTCATTGAATTTTCAGTAGCTTCAAATTTAAAAGGTTGTCATTTATGAAAGAAATAATAGGTCTTATTTTTGGAATGGGTCTTTTGGTGAATGCGTCATTATTTGTGATTCAAGCGGT
>SKRM01000016.1 GCA_007118495.1 Bacteroidales bacterium | reverse complement strand
TTCTCAACCAGGATTGTATAGGTGATCTGGTCGCCTGCCATGCCATAGGTTTGGGGATCGGCTGATTTTGTTACCGCAATCGAGGGCGCGTCCTCCTTTGGGGTGACACTCTCACCATCTGTATCGGTATACTCTACACCGTTGTATATTCCGGTGGCAGTGGCCAAGTTGGTAATGGGCACCTGGTTGTCTATATCGTCCTGGGTAATTACATAGGTAGCTTCGTAGGTAAGGCTCTCTCCAGGAGCAAGGCTCGTGGCAATACCCTGAGTAAGCACAGGCTGGACAAAGCTACCAGTGCCTTCGTGTTCGTCGACCAGGGTAATGTCGGAAAAGGTTACATTTCCGTCGTTTGTCACAATATAGGTATAGGTAATGGTCTGGCCTTCTTCCACATCCTGGGTTTCATCGGCGGTTTTGCTTACTGCCAGCTGGGGGTCTGCTGGTTCATTCATTGTGCTTCCGCCCTCAAATGTTACGGCTGCATTCATGGCTAGTACCCTGCCTTCAATTTCAGAATTGGAATTCATGGTAATAGATGTATGGGCAAGAATATTGCCCTTAAAATCTGTATAATTCCCAATGGTAGCTGAACCTCCAATCTGCCAGTAAACATTATCTGCTTTAGCACCATTTATAAGAATAACATTACCACCTGAACCAGAGGGAAAAGGTCCTCCCCCAATTGTGGTAAAATCAGATGTTATCTGAAATATCCATATGGCATCCTCATTGCCTTGAGCATCAAGCGTCAAATTGCCATTGGCTATTGAAAGTGTAGAAGTTGATTTATACACACCGGGAAAGAGTGTTATTCCACCCTGATCGCCTGAAATGTCAGGATGAGTAGGGGTTTGACCAGCTGCAAAATCATAGGCATCTGAAAGGTCTTGTTTGGCCTTTAGTAGTTCAGCAGGTGCCGGATCCGGGCTATCAGCCGCAATGACTCGTCCGTTATTAACCTCATAATTTCCGGTAATTGATGAGAGATTGCCTGGATATAGCCCAACATCCATACCATTAATCACAGTTACAGGGCCATTAAAGCTGATCGCAGTTCCAGCCAGTACGCCAAAGTCACCTGCTGATTTCAGGTCTGGTGCGATTTGTCCGAAACCCATTACCGGGATCGTAAACAGAATTACGGCGATCAGTGTTTTGAGTAATTTTATTTTCATCGTTAAAACACTTTTACAGTGAAAAGGCAAATTAATATGATAGAAAAAAGAATAGCATACAAATACAAGCTAGCGGCAAATTCGTTACCATAAAATTGCGTAGTTTTTGATTGAAAATAATTACACAATTTTGAGAAATTGTTGCATTATTTATACATTTTCAATCGCCCCAATGAGTATTGATTACCGTGATTATTGTACTGAAAGGAAAGAGTTATCGGGTGGGACCAATACCAAATTATATAATTAATACCAAACGAAATGTAACAGTTTCGACATAAAACAGAGCGATCTTTAAAATGCCAGAATAATAATGAAACATTGAAAATCAAATACGATAATCACTAATAATGATGAGTCATGAAAATTCTAATTATGGGATTTATAGTATTTGTGGGTTGGTCGGTATTATCGACTCACTTCTACGTATGCAAGATCAAAGGGCTGTGTGTACAACCACAAACACAAATCACCATTGTTGAGTCAGTTTTCCCAAATAACAACCTGGGAGCAGTGCCTGAGGTGGAGGAGAAAATAATAATACCAAAGGAATTGGTAATCTACTTTGGTTTTGATAAATCAGATTTCATTGCGGGTGAAGAGTCTCGGATATACTTCGACAAGTCATTCGCTTATATACAAAAACACACCCAAGCTACGCTCACAATCACAGGCCACACAGATGAGGTGGGCACAATTGCATATAACCAGGCACTTGGATTAAGGCGAGCCCAGGCATTGCAAATATATTTTGAAACCATGGGTGTGCCTGCAAGCAGAATTGAGATCGACTCGAAAGGAATGAAAGAGCCGGCTGCCGACAATGACTCGGATAAAGGAAGAGCAAAGAATAGAAGAACAGTTATAACCATTAAATAACAAAAAGATGAACACAATAGCTACCATGCTAATTCAGGCAAGGATTGAAGCAACCCTTGTGATAATCTCATTATTGCTGGTGTCAGCAATAATTGGCTATGTTACCGCCTGGCTTTACTTTAGAATGATTCACAAAAGGGATAAAGAAGCACTGGTTTTAAAAAATGAAAAACTTAAAGGCCAAATAGAAAAGCTTACTATTCTGAACAGTAAATTTGGAAACGATTTGGCAGAAAAAACCAATGAGCTGGAATATCTAAAAAATGAGGTGAAAGACCTTAAAATGCTGAATTCCAAAGCCGAATATGAGACCAGTAGGATGGCCATTTTAAATGAAAAAAACAAGGAAAAGATTAGCGAACAGCAGGATGAAGCACTTCTTCAAATTGCACAACGAAAGCATTTGTTAGATTTTAACAGCTTTGGAACAGCTAAACCAGAAGAAAAAGATGATTTGCAAATGATTAGTGGCATAGGCCCATTCATTGAAGAAAGACTGCATGCCATCGACATCTATTCGTTTAAGCAAATAAGCAAGTTTTCGGCAAAGGATATTGAAAAGATAAATATTGTCATTGAGTACTTTGCAGGTAGAATTGAACGCGATGAATGGGTAGCACAGGCCAGGGAGCTTGTGTTGAATGATGAAAAAGAAGCTGCACTAAACCGCATAAGGGCAAAGAATACCATTATCTATTTTGATAGAATTGGTATAGCCCACAAGCATGAAGCCGACAACCTCACAGCAATTAACGGTATTGGGGGATGGATGGAAGAAAAACTAAATGCTTTGGGCATTTTTACCTTAAGGCAAATTGCAAATTTTAATGAAGAAGATATTGAAATAGTTACCGAAGCCATTGAGTTCTTTCCAGATAGGATTGAGAGGGATGAATGGGTTAGCCAGGCAAAGGAACTTTTGAAAAGTGAAGGGAAAAGGGATGTTATTCTGGATAAAATCAGAGGAAAAAAGAGCAATATTTCATTCAGCAGAATTGGGGTAGCCCCAATACATTTTGCCAATAACTTAACACTTATTAAAGGCATCAGCCCTTGGGTTGAAGAAAAACTTAATAAGCTTGAAATTTTCACCTTTGCCCAAATTGGTAAACTAACAGCTGAAGATGTAAACATCATTACCGAAATTATTGAAATTTCACCGGGACGGATTGAAAGGGAAAATTGGATTGAACAGGCAAAGGAGTTGGAGAAGTCGAAGGTTACTTTTCCGCTTCAATAAAAGAGACTGTTCATTTAAGTGTGTCAAAATAATTTTGGCACACTTAATTAAACACTCTTGTGAACGAGAGTCTTGAGCAGATTTTATCTAAGGTGTACCATCCACTACAATTTTGATCAGATCTCCCGCTTCTATTCTATCATTCAGACTCATGTTATTCAGAAGGGCAAAATCTTGCAGTTCACCCTCCCTGATGCCAAAATTGCGTAAAGCTTCGACCAGGGTACCATCATTTGCCACCTCTCTTATACGGATTCTCCGCGGAAAAACATCAATCTTTTCACGGTCTGTAAGTCTGGCAAAAGTATTCATGCTCTCATCAAAGCGGGGGAGGAATGAATCAAAATGCTGTTGCAGCGACAGTCCGTGAAACTCATAATAAGTGCCCTGATTGTCATAGAAATAAGACAAAACTGAAATGGTTTGCTCTTCACCTGTTTGCTGGTTCCGGGAAACCTGCCTGGAACGTGCTACAAAAACAGGCAAGCCATTCACTGATTTTTCTGACCCCTCTACCACATCAAGATTCAGCCGCTTTAGGGTATTTCGGGCAGCCTCTTTAAGGGTAGGGCCTTCAGAAAAAGTAAATATCATCAGTGCCTCTCCGCCATCAGGCGAAATGGTAACCTGTAGTGGTGAATTTTCCAGCGTCCAGTTTGCGGGAAAAGAAAAGAACACTTCCTCTTCGGGATGATAAAATTTACCTCCATCCACATAGCCCTGGCGGGGGTCTTCGCCATAAACCATTCCGTTGATCATTTCAAGATAGCTATTCCTGTTTACTTTCCAATGAGTCTGATCAAGGCTGTCTTTCCATTGTCGCGCCATAGTGGTTACTGTATTATAACGGTCACCTGGATTTGGGTGGGTAGAAAGTAAGGTGGGGATACCGGCCTGTTCACTGGCCATTTCCATGCTTTCAAGCAGGGCGAAAAATTCTGCAAATTTTTCACCATCATAGCCAATTTTTGAGGCATATTCAACCCCGAGGGCATCAGACTCGCGCTCATCATCGCGACTGTATTTCAGGAATAAGAGTTGCATTCCGGCCATGGCGTAGGCTCCATATTCACGGAACTCTTCAAATGCAATCATTCCACCGATCAGCAAAACCTGGGCAAGTTGCTGCCGTGCTTGCCTGCTCACCGAATGCCTTGCAGTAATATGACCCATTTCGTGGCCGAGTACCCCGATTAGTTCGGCCTCGTTGTTAAAGTGTGAAAGGATCCCGCGGGTAAAATAGATATAGCCTCCCGGAACCGCAAATGCATTCACAACCGGAGTATCCAGGATGCGGAAATGATATTTCAGGTCAGGCCGGTGCGATATTTTTCCCATTTCAGTGCCTTTTTCTTCAATGAACGCCAACAGAGGTTCATTCTCATATTCACCGAACACGCTCACGATCTGGGAGTCATATTCCAAACCCATCTGAATTTCCTGCCGTTCAGAGATCAGCACAAACTGTCGCTTTCCGGTTACCGGATTGGTTGCACATGAGGTGAGCAATAAATAAGCAGCAATTACAATTAGAAGCCAGTTTGCCCGAATATGTTTAATTATTTTCATTTGTATGGTGTTTTTGTGGGTAATGACCCTGCATTGCATATGCAATTTAATAATTTACGCCCAAATGGGGTATTATCCTGAAAACTTACCCTAATCTTGGGGCCGGCAAATTCAGCTATTTGCAGGGTGTGGCTGGTTATCTCAGATAAATAAAACACAGGGAATTGAATAAATAGACGTTAATAATTATGAATCCAATGTTTTTTATTACCTTTATGCTGTATTAAAGTTAAGAAACAGAATTGAAATTCGCATTATTGAACCTTGGATCAAGCTTCCCAAAGAAAAATGCTTCACGCCAATTTTATGTATTTCAATTAATTATTCAAATCAATCAAATTACATTTTATGAAAACTGGAACAGTAAAATTCTTTAACGACCTTAAAGGATTTGGATTTATCAAGGATCACGAAACAGATGAAGAATTTTTCACACATGCCTCTGGTCTGATTGATCAGATTAGAGAAGGTGATGAAGTAACCTTTGAACTAATCGAGGGTAAAAAAGGTAAGAATGCTGCGAATGTAAGATTAGCATAACGCATATTTTTAATCAAAGCACAAGGGTCTTAACAGACCAAAAGCCTCTCACTATCAAGTGAGGGGCTTTTTTAGTGTGCCGCGCCTGTTTATGCCTTGCTGAACTACCGCGTGATGTTCGGGCAGCACATTGAGCCATGCTACAGACCAACAAAATGGCTACGATGGTTGTCTATAGACGGAGTGATCTTTTTGGCGGGATTTGGCCCTGGTTATTTTTGTTAAAATAAGTTAAATGTTCTTGAAGTTAGCGAATGTTAACTAACTTTGTTTGGAATTTAATTTCACATGCTATGCAAACATCCCGTCAAAAAGAAATAGTAGAGGCAGCTCTGGAGCTGATCAGCGCAAAAGGAATACAGGGTCTGACCATTAAAAATTTGTCGAATGAAATTGGGATATCCGAACCTGCCATATACAGACACTTTGAAAGCAAGGTACATATTCTCATGGCCATTCTTGATGTGTTTAAGCAAAATACCGAAGGAATGTTCAGGGAAGAATTGGATCGTGACCTGCCCGCCATGGAGAAAATAAGCTTACTATTTGCAAGGAATTTTGATGCTTTTTCACATTCACCTTCACTGGTTCCGGTCATATTTTCAGAAGAACTTTTTCGTAGTGAACCCGGACTAGTCGAAAAGGTTTATGAAATTATTGGCAGGAACCTGAACGCCCTGATAAAGATCATTGAAGAGGGCCAGAAAAACAACGAGATCCGCAATGATGTTGAAGCCAGCCAACTTGCTGTCATCATCATGGGGAGCCTGCGCTTGTTCGTCAAGAAATGGCAATACTCTGGTTATTCTTTTGATATCAAAAAAGAGGGAAAAAAATTAATCAAATCATTAAAAAAACTTATTCATAAGGGGATTTTTACTGAGGAGGAGTAATAGGTTAAAAAGTTAAAAAGTTAAAAAGTTAAAAAGTTGGAAGGTTGGGAAGTTGGGAAGTTGGGAAGTTGGGAAGTTGGGAAGTTGGGAGGTTGGGAGGTTGGAAGCTGTGTTTTTTTTATACCTAATGTTAGTTAGTATTAACTACGGTGTATTCAATAAAAATGTAAAAGTGTTTGATATGGAAACCAATTATCAAAGTATGCAAAGCATGACAAACAAAAACTGGAAAATTATGGCAATAATCACTCTGACTGTGATTGCCATTTCGAGTGTGCTATTTACGCGTACACTTGTCAATAATGCCCGCATGGAAACAAACCTGGATGAATACATGCCCAAAGACCATCCGGCATTCATATATAGCGACCAGGCTGAAGAGTGGTTCAACATCAAGGATGGGATCCTTATTGCCATTCAAAGCCAGGAGGGTATTTACAACCCTGTAACCTTGCAGAAGATCAAAGACATAAGTAATGGTCTGATCGCCATGCCAGAGTTTGACGCCAACGACGTTGTATCACTCTACACCGCCGACAACATCATTGGTACAGAATACGACCTGGATGTCACTTCTTTCTACACGTACGTGCCCGAATCTGAGGATGAGCTCAGAAAGCTCCGGCAAGATGTGCGCGACAATGAAATGATCTATCGCAGGGTGGTCTCGGAAGATGAAACGGTTGCCCTGATTATTGCAGGGATGGACAGTGATGTCTTTACCCAGGAGTTTTACCATGACATCATGGAGTTTGCGCACGCTTATGGCGATGACAACAATGTTATTTATGTAGCAGGCCGCCCCATTGTGGAAGGCACCATGGCACTACTGGGGCCAGCGGACATGAAGCGAATGGTTCCGGTGGTATTGATTGTTATCGCTTTGGTGCTTTATCTGCTTTTACGAAGTGTCAGAGCAGCCGGATTTACACTTATCGGCGTATTTGTCAGTACCATTTTTGCTTTCGGACTGATGGCCGCATTGGGTGTGCCGGTTTACTCAGTTTCAACGATGATTCCCGTCATGCTGATTGCCATCGGGGTAGCCTATGGTATTTACTTTTTTAATCACCTGAACCAATTTTCCAGGAACAACCCGGTGGCTTCACGTATTGACGGAATCAAATATACGGTTGGCATTCTCTGGAAACCATTATCCATGGCTGCCTTTACTACTATGATAGGCTTTTTGTCGCTGTTAAGCAGCCAGGTGCTGCCCATTAAATACTTCGGTTTGTTTACCGCTTTTGGCATCCTGACGGCCTTTGTACTTGCCTTGGTGTTTCTACCTGCCGCGGTGCTGTTATTTGGCCACCGTAATCCAAAAACAAAAAATGATGCAAAAAATCAACAAAGCGTGGCACTAAACCGAATGACTGACCGACTACTTGCGGGTAAGAAAAAGGTATTCATCATTACTGCAGTAATTCTGGTACTGGCTGTTGGTGGCATATCCCGCGTTTGGATCAACTCCAGCTTTCTTGACAATTTTGAAAAAGACAGCGACATCGTACTCACGGATGCTTTTGTGAACTCAAAATTTGGTGGTACCTCAACCCTGAACGTAATCCTTGAAGGAGATCATGGGGATGTATTCAAGATGCCTGAAACCCTGGAGTTGATCGACAGGATGCAATCGGAAACCATGATGCTTGCAGAGGTTGGCAACTCATTTTCACTTGCCGATTATTTAAAACGGATGAACAAAGTGATGAATGCCGATGACGAAACATATTTCAGCATTCCTGAAAGCAGGGAGATGGTTGCTCAGTATTTGTTACTGTACGAGATGTCTGGTGACCCGGAGAATCTGAACAAGGTTGTTAACTACTATTATGATCGCACCAATGTAACTTTTCAGCTAAAGGGAGATGATTCAAAGACCATCCATGCAGCTTTGGCTGTTATCAGGCAATTTGAGGATAAGTTTTTTGAGCAGGGTGTCACAATCAATTATGCCGGATCAGGCTACAAGGCACTTGTTTTTACAGGTTTGATCCTGGAGGGCCAGGTGATGAGTATTGCTATTTCGCTCATCCTGGTTTTGATTATACTTTCAATCATGTTCAGGAGCATCAAGGCCGGACTGATCGGAGCTGTTCCCATTACCATCACGGCACTGATCAGCTTCGGTGTGATGGGCCTGCTGGGTATTCCGCTTAGCACCACCACAGCACTGCTCTCAAGCATTGCCATTGGTATCGGCATCGACTATGCCATCCATTTTCTGCAGCACTACCGGATGAACCTGTCGGGCTCCAGGTCGCAGTTGCAAGTCCTTTACAAGACTATGGGGCAAACGGGGAAAGCCATTCTTTTTAACGCCATCGTGGTCATCTCGGGTTTTCTGGTGCTGCTGTTTTCGGTATTTCCGCCAAACCGCACCCTGGGTGCACTGGTTTCAATGAACATGTTTACAAGCCTGATTGGTACGCTCTCGGTGATGATGATACTCATATACACCACCAGGTTGTTTTTTAAAACAAGTAAAGCGCAAAGTCGTGAACCGGATAATAATCTATCATAGGTACAGTAAAATGAAAATAACGACACATATAGCCATGGTATTTGCCATCCTGGTCATGGCACAAGGCCCTGTATGGTCTGAGGAAAACCAAAACCGTCGTGAACGGGAAAATGCATTTTTCAGGTCTATCCGGGCCAACCAGGATGACAGCTACATCACTTTGGGTGGTGGATTGGGTAATATAGATGACCTGGTCTTCGAGGCTTTGATTGCACCTTATTTTTTGCTTCGAACCAGTGAGGATGCCCGTCTTGGAGCCACCATCTCATCTCCGATTTTGATTAGAATGTATAACGAATACTCGTTCCCTGTGCGCACTCCCAGCTATATGCCGCAGGTTTCATTTTTTTACCAGACCAGTGGAGGCGGTGATGATCATATCAATTACCTTTTTCTGACTCTGACACATCATTCCAACGGACAGGATGATCCGTTTTTTAATGAGGACGGCAGTATTAACCGTCATTCGGGAGATTTTTCAACCAATTATGTTGAGTTTGGAGCATTTTTCAACAGACAACTGATCCCTTTTTTCAACACAAGTGAATATTTCTCAACATCTCTTGAGTATCATGTTAACCTGGGGAGAAGCCCTGAATTGAATGGCAGATATAGTTTTGTAAGGTGGCACAATAACATCAGGATATTCCGATTCCCGGCATCGTGGACAAACCTCAGGCTTGAGAAAACACCCAGGGTGCAAACCCGGCTGGAGACAACCTGGCGTTTCGGTGATTTTAATGATGCATCTTTTTTTGATGTTAAAGAACGTTTGAATCTGTCGTTTACAATTGCCTACAGACCTGACTTCTTGTCGGATGTAAGCCTGTTCTTTAATCTATTTTCGGGAGAAGATTATTACAACATGCATTTTGACCGCAGACTCAATGTGTTCAGGGTGGGCTTGCAGGCATTTGGATTCAGATAGTCTGGCAACAGCCCAACGCCCCGATCTCACAACTGATTAAACACATCTTGACATACAAATTAAACAAATCATTATCAACAAAAATTTCGGAGGACCAAACTATGAAAAAGACCATTTTAATTACTGCTGCATTGGTGGCCATGTTCACCATCGCATCACAACAAGCAACAGCCCAGCTTTCAGGGCAGCAGATCATGGAAAAGGTATATCATAATCCTACGGGCGATGATATGCAGAGCGAACTGACAATGACACTAATCAACTCCCGCGGTGAAGAAAGGATCAGGCAATTGAAACAGTTTAGCAAAACCAATGATGATGTGGAAAAAAAGATCATGTTTTTCCTGTCACCGGCCGATGTAAGGAATACGAGCTTCATGAACTTCAGCTATACAGACGGCAGTGATGATGACCAGTGGATCTATCTTCCTGCTTTGCGCCGTGTGCGCCGTATTTCGAGCGATGGCAAAAGTGACTACTTTATGGGTTCAGACTTCACTTACGACGATCTTGGAGATCGACACCCCGATGAAGATACACACAAACTGATTGGCGAAGAACAGGTGAATGGCAGGGCCACCTACGTGGTGGAAAGCACTTCAAAAGACCCATCATACATGTACTCAAAAACCATCACATGGGTTATGAAAGATAGCTTCCTTGGGCTAAAAAGGGAATTCTACGACCGCGATGGAAAGTTATTGAAAACATTGCTTATCAAAAGCTTTGATCAGATTGACGGCTTCTGGACTATCCTGGAAACAGAAATGCACAATGTGCAGCGCAACCACCGTACCGTTATGTCAATCAAAAATGTGCAATACAATACAGGCATCCGCGACAACCAGTTTACTGAACGTGCCATGACCCTGGGCCTGTGATGATACAGCATGTGCAAATAAAAAACAACAACAAAAATAACACCCATGAAAAAGTCAATTATTATAGCAGGGATGCTGGTGATCACACTTGCCAATAGCTTGTACGCCCAGGATGATATCCGCTTGAATGGCTATGTACGTCATTACACCGGCATACTGACCGGTGGCAACATGGATTACTCCATCTTGCAAAACACATTAAACCTGGAAATATCAGGCCGGCGAAACAATACCGCATTTGTGGTGAACCCCTATTTATATCACTATTTCGACAAAGACCTGGAGTTGGGCTTGCGTGAAGCCTATCTTGATCTGTACTTTGACAACTTCGATTTGCGCATTGGCCGGCAACAGATCATTTATGGAAAAGCTGAGGGGGTTTTTATTACCGATGTTGTGTCGCCTAAAGACATGCGGGAGTTTCTGTTGCCCGATTTTGATGAGATCAGGATGGGCATTACCGCAGCAAAACTGAATTATTATCATGGTTCAAGTACTTTTGAGTTTGTCTGGGCACCTGTGTTCACACCCACAAAAGAACCTGAAGAAGGATCAATATGGCGGCCGGCAATGGATTTGCCGGCTCCTGCCACCTTTGACATGTCTGCAAAAGATGTACCGGCCCGGCTGGAAAACAGTGAGTTGTTTCTTCGCTTTTCAAACCTGGGGTCAAAGCTGGACCTGGAGCTTGTTGGTGGCTATTTTTGGGATGATGACCCTGGCATGCACCTCAAAAGGCATATCGATACTGAAAGCGGACAACTTACCGGGCTAACCCTCACACCTGAACACCACCGCCTGCTGATGGGTGGCGGTAGCTTCAGTATGCCGGTCAGTGGCTTTGTGCTTAGGGGTGAAGCTGCGTATTACAACGGCAAGCGTTTTCAGACCGCAGACCCGATGGCAGCGGATGCATTAACCGAAAAAAATTACCTGCACTATATGCTCGGCATTGACTATTCACTGGCTGGCTGGACGTTGAATGGGCAGATCATCCAGGAATACATAGTTGACTATGAAGAGGGAATCAGGCAGGATGAGTTTGAAAACACCATGACATTTCTGGCAAGAAAAGATTATTTGCGCGAAAGGTTGTGGGTATCGTTTTTTAGCTATATCGGACTAAATAACGGTGATGCATTGCTCAGACCATCTGTCAGTTACGAATTCACCGATGGCTTTGAAATACTGGGTGGTGCGAATATCTTTTTAGGAGATGAAGGCCGTTTTGGACAATTCAGTGATAACAACATGGTATATACCAAGATCAAATTTAGTTTCTAAGCCTTTGGTTGCGGTATGACAGTTTTTGGTTAACAGCCCAAGCCCCGATAATGATTGCGGGATGAACATCCAGTGCATTGATGTATTAAATGCAGTGGCCAGTTTTTTTCCGCTCTCAAGTTTTTATAGAAGCCATATTTGCCTGGATGTTAATCTCCATACGTGTTTTCCGGTTACACAAATCGAATCAGGAAATAACCCCATGGAGGTTGCCCGGGTGGCCCTGCTAACACCCAGGTAGATTTGATTCAGTGGCAACTCACCTCATTGCTTATACTGTTTCCTGTTTGCCTTTTTTATAGGGGATGGTAAAATAAAATGTTGAACCTTCACCTACTACGCTTTCGACCCAAATTTCTCCGCCCAACATTTCCACATAAGATTTGGCAATGGCCAGTCCAAGGCCAGCCCCATGCCTGGCTTCCTTGTCTTCGATATCTGCCTGAACAAAACGTTTGAAGATTGCCTGTTGACGGTCAAACGGAATGCCTATCCCTGTGTCTTTTACAAAGAATTCAAGGTGTGATCCTTTAAGAGTACAACCAAATGTTATGCTGCCTTCGTTGGTGTATTTATATGCGTTTTTTACCAGATTGGTCAGAATGGCATATACCTTTTCCCGGTCAGTAAGCACTTTGTCGATTTCAGCAGGCAGTTTATCCGATAGCAGAAGGCTCATGCCTTTGGATTCTACCTGGGGCCTGAAGAAAGCTAACGTATACTCCAGCTGTTCATTAATATCTGTTTCTTCCAATATGACCTCAACAGCACCGGCTTCAATGCGTGATATATCAATAATGTCATTGATGATGTTTAGCAGCCTGATGCCACTCTTCTCAATGATTTCAACGTATTTTTGCTGCTGGCCTGGAAGGCCTGAAGTTTTTAGCAGCTCTGCGAACCCCATAATTCCATTCATCGGGGTACGAATCTCGTGGCTCATGTTGGCCAGAAACGCAGATTTTAACCGGTCGCTTTCTTCGGCCTTTTCTTTTGCTTTAATCAAATCTTCAATGAAAATTTTTCTTTGAATAGCCATGCTGATCTGAGAAGAGACAAATTCCAGTACCTCCTTACTCCCCTTGTCGTAGGCGTCAGGGTTGTGGTAATCCTGAACAGCCAGAACGCCAATAACTTCAGATCCTGAATACAAAGGCACCCCAAGCCAAACCTCACACATATTGCCAACCTGCTCAATTTCCCCAGATTTAATGATCTGTAATATCTTTGGTTTTTTCAAAAGCAAGGCCTTTTTGTTGCTTATCACAAGACCGGTGACAGACTTGGCGGCTGGCCACGTTTCAATCTGATCCTTCTCGTCTGCTTCAAATGGGATATTAAATGTGTCTTTCTCTTTGTCATATAAAGCAACATAGAAATTTGTAGTGTCAATGAGCATACCAAGCTGTTTTTTAATCTGTGCCAGCAAGGTTTTCAAATCTTCAGCCAAGAAAGCTGCATTGGCAATCTCATAGAGAACTTCCTGTTCGGTCTCTTTTTGTTTTTTTTCAGTAATGTCAATCGATGTAGCAAGCATGCACTCCAAACCATCAATAACCACTGGCCTTAATGTTACCAACTCCCAGAATATTTCTCCGTTCACCTTCCG
>SKRM01000050.1 GCA_007118495.1 Bacteroidales bacterium | reverse complement strand
CTTTCAAACTTTCAAACTTCCAAACTTCCACCGCGGCGAAGCCGCCCAAGCTTTAAACCCCAACAAACCCTACAACTCTTCTTCCCTCCTGCCCTTTTAATGCCAGGGCAAACTCACTGAATGAAGGGTGCATCATTTCAAATAGGGTAAAACGTTCTCCAATTCGTGAGGGGTGATGTGCATCAGAGTTACCAATAAATGACAATGCCGCCAAAACCGGAAATCGCTTTTTCATCTCTTGTTCAGTTGTCAGAGCTGATATTTCAACCGCATCAGCCTGCAGATCATCAGGCACAAACCCGAGCTGGCTGATCAGACTATAGCTGGGCCGGTCAATATGGGCAGGGATGAACAACCCTCCGAGCTCACGAACTTTTTCCCTTACCTGATCAATTGACTGATTGAGGCCCGAAATCAGCAATTTGTCAACCTGTTCGACGATGATCTCTTCTTCATCGACCACTACCTGGTGTCCGAACAGTGAAGGCTTATTCTTTACATCAGGTAAATGTGTATCAAGGTATTGCTGGAATTCTTCCAGAGATTCATTATTTTCAAAGAACGTCAGGCAGTGGATCTCTTCTTTGGTAGTGACTTCTGCACCACCCAATACATAGATTCCTTTTATTTCTGCCATTTTTTTAATCAGAGCACAATGCTTTGTGCTGTTGTGGTCTGTAATTCCAAGTATATCAATGTTTCTCAGAACGGCAGCTTCCACAATGTTTGCCGGGCTCATTTCAAGGTCGCCGCATGGCGAGAGCACCGTATGCACATGCAGGTCAGCTCTGAATTGCTTCATGTATTATATATCAATTCATACAGTTTTCCACAAATATCAAATGCAGGCAGGTTGGTACCCAACACGGGAATATCTTCTTCATTACTCTGCATGGCTGTATTTTCATCTGGTTTATGGCCCCCAACAAGGATGACAGCTGCCAGATCCTTTAATGATGCTATGGCCATAACGTTTTTATGTGTCTGCAGTGTGAGCCAAACCTGACCTGTATCTGCGTTACCCATAACATCACTTAACAAATCAGATACATACCCCCCACTTACATCACGGTCAAGCCCCCCTTCTCCGCTGAATACTTTTAAATCAAGTGCTTTTACAATATCAGTTACTTTCATAGCCCTGTGTTTTTTTGTTTTGATCCAGGATTTGGCCTTTGAACTTATCTTCACCCCATATACGTTTCATGATCTCCATTGAGTCTTTATTGCTAATACGACCTTCGTCTTCCATACGTTTTTGTATGTATATGCAGTGGCTGATGTCAGAAAGGCCCTGAACAATATCTTCGGCCAGTGATGAACATGTCGGTGAACCACACAATCCGCAATCAACATATGGAAGGTCATTCATGATCTCCCTGACCCTTCTCATTTTTGACAATGCACGGCCCATATCTTCATCCAGCTTGTCCATTGACCGGGGTTTGACCGCCTGAACCCTTAAGTTCTCCTTCAAATAAGTTGCATAATCGGCTATCTTTTTGCCTCCTTCATCCGGCAACATATTGAGCATTCCGGATGCAGCCCTTGCAGCCCTTTTCCTGAGGCGTTCAACCGTAAAGAAGCGGTTGCCACTGGTAAGTATGCCACCGGCACAGCTTTGGTCACAGGCCCGGAGTTCAAGGTAGTCTATATTACTGATTTCCTCATTTTCCATTTTCTCCAAAAACTCAATTACATTGCTCACTTCATCAATGGCCAAAGCACGGCCTGGCATGCGACGTGATTCACCTTCAGTGAGCGACCAAAGCATATCTTCAGGGTTAAGAGGCTGAATGGCAGGCAGAGAACAACTCTTACTGCCGCTGAAGCCCTGCTTAACCTTTGTATATATTCTGTTATAAATAAAATCCATATTGATGACACCTGTAATAGGTGACTCTTCGTCTCCCACCGGACTTTTAATGGCAGCAATCTGGGCTGCGCACGGAGTAATGTAGAAAACGCCGGTTTTTTCAGCATCGGCCCCCTCATCGAGCAATTTTTTTCTGTAATACGTTGCTGCGATATCCAATGGGGGTTTTAGCAGCAACAGGTTGTTGATGAACATCGGAAACCGAACTTGTATGAGGCGGACTATGGCCGGACAAAATGTAGATATCATCGGGCGGATGTCATCTTCTTGTTGCATACGCTCAACAATGGCCTCATGTAAAATGCCGGTGCTTTGCTCAACCTCAAATATATGGGTAAACCCAATTTCCATCAAAACACTGCAAATCTGACTAAATGACACCTCTCCCGGAAACTGTCCAAGTAAAACATTGGGAATCAGAGCCACCCTCTTCTCATATTCAAAGATCCGGCTCAGATCGTCCTGTTCAACAATGATGGCACCTACAGGGCATGCCATATAACATTTTCCGCAATCTACGCAACGGTTATCCGTAAGCTCGGCCTTGCCTCCATTGATACGGATGGCCTGGGTGGGACATACATTCATGCAGTGAGAACACCCTATACAGGTATCCTTTCTGAATTTTAGTGCATGATGAAAAAATGTTGTTCCCATTGTTATTTTAAAACTATTTCAATCTCAACTGTTGTGCCTTTACCCACTTCACTTGTGATCTCCATCCTGTCTGTGTTCTTTTTCATATTCGGCAGGCCCATGCCTGCTCCGAATCCCATTTCTCTTACCTGGCTGCTAGCCGTTGAAAAACCTTCTTCCATGGCCTTGTCGATATCGGGAATCCCGGGTCCTTCATCCTGGAGTCTGATCCTGATTCTTTCAGTATCTATATCAACGTAAATGGTACCACTATAAGCATGAGCAACAATATTTACCTCCCCCTCATATGAGGCTACCACGGTGCGTTTGATAACAGCCAGGTCGACATTCAGTTTCTTTAAGATCTTTTTTATTTCACTTGAGGCATAACCCGCACGGGTAAAATTTCCTCCATCAACATTATACTCAAATTGCATCCGTTCAGCCATGGCAACTAAAATATGGGCTTCACTCCGGCTCCGAACAATAAACCACAGGTTTTAAAAACTGAATATCTACATTCAAGCACAACCATTTCATTCTCCAGAGCCAGTTCAATCATTTCAGCAGTTGCTTTTTTATTCCGGGCAAATATGATGCATCTGATATCTGACATCTCAGCAGTACGAATGGTCTGCATATTGGCCAGTCCGGTTATGAGTAACACATGGTCATTTTTAAGTGTCAATACATCACTCATCAGGTCTGAAGCAAATGCAACTTCAATGCTATAATCGACCTGATCTTGCCCGCAGACAAGCTTTGCATCCAGTACTTTAACAATTTCTTTTACCTTCATATTTTTTGTCAGATAATCACACCGCAAAGATAAACTCTTGTATATCAAAAAACAAATAAAGATGTTAATTTTTTCACATCTTAAAATATTCTACAAGCCACTTACTGTCATATGCATAACACAACAGATTACCGATATAACCATATTCAAAGATATACGCGGTAAAATTTAGAATCTTTCTAAATACAAGTCCTAGTTATTCAGTTTATTAAGTATAACAGCCAGGTCTGAATATATGGATGTATTCTCTACGATGATATTTTCGGGAACTTTGATAGATTGGGGGGTAAAATTCCAAATAGCTTTGATACCCCAGGCAACGGCAAGGTCAGCCACGTCTTGTGCGCATCCATCAGGAGTGGTAATAATACCTATACGGGCTGGTGTTTTCAGTGAAAGGTCACGAAATGCGTCAAGCGGATATATTTTAACGCCTTTTATGACTGTATTGACTATCTTCGGACTGATATCGAATCCGGCCTTTATTTCAAGACCATACTGCTTTAAACCCTCATAATTGATCAGTGCACGTCCCAGGTTACCAACACCAAACAGGAAAGCATTCTCACGCGTATCGAAATCAAGAAAGTTTACGATTGTCTCTATCAATTGGTTTACATTGTAGCCAACCTTGGTCCTTCCCTTAATGCCTGTATAAGACAAGTCCTTTGTAACCAATGTAGAGTCCATTTTGAAAGTAGCAGCAATATGACTGCTTGAAACATGTTCTAAACCATTTATTTTCAATGATTTAAAATAGCTAAGATAGCCAGGGAGACGCCTGAGCGTGGGAATTGGTACCTGGATTGATTCACCGCTACTACTGTTGGCTTGCACTTTCATATTTATTGATTTAATTCTTTATTGCAAAGATATATATTTTCACAACACAACAAATATAAATCTTTATGCATTGTTATTTTTTTCACATCTCAGCTGCTAAATTACAGCAATATAATGCCCCAGTTATCTGATTTACTGCTCTTTAATTCTTTTTTACACTTTCAATCAAAAAGACATAAAAAGAATTATTTTCCGTTTTATTCTGTAATGGACTTTTTGATTGGTTATTTATTTCTTCAATATATCGTTGGGATATAAAAAAGGGTTGTTCCGGAAATGAATCCGGACCAACCCTTTTGGTTATGAGCTCAGGCAATCATCTAGTGCCTTTTTCTTGGGGTATAATGCGTGTGCAAAAGATCGTGCGATTTATGGCCCAGTGGTTCGTGGAGGAAAGATTTGTAAATCTCTGCAACCTCCGGATTGTCATGCGACTTCCGAATCACCATGGCTTCATCTTCATCATAAATGCCAGCTGCACGTTTTTTGCGGATTTCCATATTGGTAGGAATAGGTTGACCACCTCCACCGATACATCCACTTGGGCAGGCCATAACTTCAATAAAGTGATAGTTGGCTTCACCTGATTTTACCTTATCCATGAGGATCTTGGCATTTGAAAGTCCATGCGCAATGGCCACATTCAGTTCAACACCTTCAAGAAAACTCCACTCAGGCTTCACATCCTTGATTTTTACCGATGCTTCTTTAACCCCTTCCATTCCACGAACAGGTTTAATGTTCAGGTTGGTAAAAGGAACCTCACGACCGGTAACCAATTCATAGGCTGTACGAAGGGCTGCTTCCATTACGCCACCAGTTGCACCAAAAATAACTGCTGCTCCTGTAGATTCACCCAGAATACTATCGTAGCGCTCATCTTCAAGTTTTTCAAAGTCAATACCTGCCTGATGAATCATGCGGCCCAGCTCACGAGTCGTAAGTACAAAGTCAACATCTTTATATCCACTTCCGCGCATTTCAGGTCTTTCAGCCTCAAATTTCTTGGCAGTACATGGCATGATAGAAACAACCACCATGTCAGCAGGGCTCTTGTTAATCTTTTCAGCATAATAGGTTTTGGCCAGAGGTCCAAACATTTGCTGGGGCGATTTACATGTTGAAAGATTGTCAAGATATTCAGGATACAAATGCTCCTGAAACTTGATCCAACCCGGCGAACAACTAGTCAGCATGGGCAGTGCCACATCCTTGCCGTCTACAAGTGCTTCCTTTAACCTGGTAAGCAACTCGGTTCCTTCTTCCATAATGGTAAGGTCGGCGGTAAAGTCTGTATCCAGCACTTTATCAAATCCTAACCTGCGAAGGGCAGTAACCATTTTTCCGGTAACGCGTGATCCGGGCTCCATTCCAAACTCTTCACCAATGGCAACCCTGGTAGCAGGGGCTGTCTGCACAACCACAAACTTATTGGGGTCATATATGGCATCAAATACCTCATCAATATAATTACGCTCAGTAAGGGCGGCTGTGGGGCATCTGTTTATACACTGTCCACAATTGGTACAGACCACATCATTCATGGGCTTATCAAGGAAGGTGCTGATGCGCATTTTATTTCCCTTGTGTGTAACTGCAAGCGCGCTCACGGCTTGTAAGTTATCACAGGTTCTGACACAACGCTGGCAACGAATACATTTGCTGTCATCCTTCTCAATTGAGGGGCTTGAAATATCGCGAACCTTGTCTTTCTCACTTACCAAATCAAGAAATACATGATCACCGATACGATAATCATTCGACATTTCTTGCAATTCACAGCTTCCGTTTTTAAAGCACTTGGTGCAATCTGCATTGTGCTCTGACAGCAGCAGCTCAACAATGTGCTTACGGGCCTGGCGTACTTTCAGGCTGTTGGTCTGGATTTCCATACCCTCGCTTACCGGAGTGGCACAAGAAGCAGGAAGCAAACGTGCTCCTTTCTGTTCAACCACACAAACACGGCAGTTTCCTGCGACACAGAGGTCATCATGGTGACAAAGGGTGGGTATCTTGAAATTCAACTGACGGGCTGCATCCAGGATGGTTGTGCCTTCGTCAACCGAAATCGCGATATTATTGATCTTCAGGTTTACTTTATATTTACTCATGGTCTTATCTCTTGTTAAAATGAATACCTGCCGGGTTAGTAAATGATCTCCTCCCGGAAATTTTTGATGATTGAGTTAAATGGATTTGGTACTGACTGACCCAAGCCACACTTAGATGCAATACGCATTGTATCAGACAGTTTTTGCAGTTCTTCAAGATATGGAGGTGGTTTTACTCCTTTTTTAACTGCCTCTATTCCTTTCAGGAGCTGCTGGCATCCAACCCTGCACGGAGTGCACTGTCCGCATGACTCTTCCTCAAAAAACTCGAGATAATCATTCAAAATATTAAACATAGACCTGCTACTGTTAAAAAGCATCATAGAGCCACCAGTAGGAATCCCTTCAAAACCAATCAGGGTGCTTTTAAAGTCCTTGCGGGCAACGCAGAAGCCTGAAGCACCTCCAACCTGAACTGCTTTGGTATCACCATCGCCGAATTCATTAACAAACTGCTCCAGTGTCATACCCAGTTCCAATTCATAGATACCCGGGGTTGGTGTATCACCTGAAACAGAAAATACCTTCGACCCGCGCGAGTCAAACGTACCCAGTTCTTTAAATTTGGTTGGTCCTTCCTGGCCTATCATCAGGGCAAACACGAGGGTTTCCACGTTATTTACCGAAGTGGGCTTGCCCAGGTATCCTTGTTGGGTCGGAAACGGGGGTTTGTTGCGGGGTTCTCCCCTTCTGCCCTCCATCGACTCCATAAGTGCGGTTTCTTCGCCACAAACATAAGCACCACTACCAGAGCAGATTTTGATGTTGAAATCAAACTTCAGTTCTTTCAATTTTTTATGAAAGGCATCTATTTGCTTATAAAGAGACGGAAGCAGGAAATTATATTCGCCTCTCAGATAAATATACCCCTCTGAGGCTCCTATACAATAACCGCAAAGGGCCATACCTGCGAGCACCTTTTCAGGAACCTGGGTGAGAATCTCCCTGTCTTTGAAAGTACCAGGCTCACCCTCGTCGGCATTACATATCACATACTTCTGATCTGCTTCTTCATTTTTGGCGAATTTCCATTTCAGACCGGTAGGGAAACCGGCTCCTCCCCTTCCACGCAGGCCCGAGTCAATCACATCAAGAATGATCTCATCACGGGTGCGCTTGAGCGACTTGGCCAAAATATCTGCATAGTCTACCTTTCCAAAAATAAGGTCAACTTTTTTTATTTGCTTTTCCATAACTATTTCTTTTGCAATATTTTTTGTTTGACAACTACTGTTTGATTACGCTCAGCCCTTTTTCAGATACTGGTTGATAATCTCCGAAACTTTTTCCGGGCTCACTTCAGGATAGACCTCATCATTGATAAGCATAACGGGGCCTTTGTGGCACCATCCCAGGCAATTGGCCTGAAGCAGACTGAACTTTCCGTCAGTAGTTGTATCACCAAGTTTGATTTTCAATATATCCTCTATGGTCCGAATAACCTCATCCTTGCCTTTCATGTGGCAGGTAATGGTCTTACAAACCCGGATAATGAATTTTCCGCGGGGAACTGTGTCCAGAAACGTATAAAAAGATGCAGTTCCATACACATCGGCCGTACTTAGGTCAAGTTCTTTAGCGACAGCCAACATGGCTTCTTCCGAAAGGTAGTGCTCAGAACTCACCACCGCCTGCAGTATGGGCATCAGGCTGGTGCGCTTGCGGCCATGCTTCTCGGCCTGCTCTTTTACAAGCTCTTCAATTCTTGTCATATTTATCCCTTTTTGAATTTTGAGTAAATGGTTGTAATGGTTGAAAATCAGATTTTTTTCATCCCAAAATTAATAAGTCATTTTGAATTAAATAATTTTTTCTTTAATTATTTGTCTACCTACCCTTAATTTAGAAACATACTAAATAAAATTTTCTTTAATTGCCTATTACAAGTCTCTTTTTCAATATCTTACAAAGCACCAGATGAATACTTATTATTCTAACCAATGGTGCAAAATATCCTGGATGTTTTGATATACGCGTTGTTTTATCTGAAATCACAGCAGAGCAATAACAATTGTTTATTTTTGTATAAATAGCAAATCGATGGGTTTAATGACGACCAGGTTTTTTATTAAAATGGGTTATCTGGGTACCGGATATGCCGGTTGGCAAATCCAGCCAGGTTCGCCAACCATTCAATGGGAACTCGACCAGGCTTTATCTCTGATTTTGAGATGCGAAATTCATTCAACAGGTGCCGGCCGCACCGACACAGGCGTGCATGCAAGGTGCTTTTATGCCCATGCAGACCTGCCCCTTGACCAGAGGGCATTGGATACAGATCAGCTGACATATAAGTTAAACCGTCTGTTACCTTACGGGATCGCCATACATAACGTTATTCCGGTCAATGCCGGGGCACATGCAAGATTTGATGCCATAAGCCGAACATACCATTATTATATATCTACCACCAAAGATCCATTCACCCACGGCAGAGCATGGTTAATGACAAGGCCACTCGACATGGCAGCCATGAATAAAGCTGCTGGCATATTAATGGAATACGATGACTTCGGCTGTTTTAGCAAGTCAAACACCCAGGTAAACAATACACGGTGCAACATCATGTCTGCTGTCTGGCAATTTGAAGAAAAACAACTTGTTTTTAAGATCACAGCAAATCGTTTTTTGCGAAATATGGTGAGAGCCATTACAGGTACCATGGTTGATGTGGGCCTGGGTAAAATATCTCCTGAAAAGTTCAGAATGATCATTGAAAGTGGCGACAGGAGAAAGGCCGGCTATTCTGCGCCGGCCTGCGGGCTGTATCTGTGGGATATCAATTATCCTCTTCTGGATGAAACCCAAAGCTAGATTTTATTTTTTCCCAAATTTAAGCTTATCCCGGAGTGCCCTTGTCGATATCTTTTTACCACCATCTTTTTTGCGGGTCTCACCGAGTAAAAACCCGTAGGGTTCCATACCATCAATTTCATCAAATACCACTTTGAGCATAGCCATCCCGGGTATGAACAAAATCATACCAGCCAGGCCCCAGATAAAGTTGCCTACAAAAAGAGCGAAAATCGTCATCAGGGGGTTCATTGACACCTTTCCCCCCACGATTTTAGGGGTAAAGAAATTGCTCTCGGCCAGCTGTATAACATAAAACGCAAGGAATATACCAAAGGGATACCACAATGAATCTTTTGTAAGCAAGGCGAAGGTAATGGGTAGAATTGCCCCGATAAAGGGGCCAAGAAAAGGAATAACGTTCAAAAGGGCCGCAAAAACGGCAAAAAGCAGGGCGTGTTCGATTCCGAAGCTGAACAGGGCTATACTGTTCAAAATGGATAAAATGATGATGACCACAAACATGCCTGTAATATAATTCTGTACCACCCCTTTCACCTTCTGGATAACCTTATCTACCTTTTCTTCATCCTTTGTAGGAAACGCACGTCTGACAAACTCTACCAGAAACCGCCGAAAATAAAGGAAAAGAAATACATATACCGGTACAATAAAAGCAATGGTCAGTGTGGTAGCCGTGGCAATCACACCCTGGGTCAGACTGGCCATATTTTCGTACAGGTACTTAAAAATGGCCCCCTGAATATTGTCGAACGATATGGGCACAGCACCTTCAATATGTCTTTCGGTAAATGCATTGAAGGTTTGTAGTAGTTCTGTCATCCTTTGCTCCAGAACATTTAGTTCATCGGCAAATCCCAAAAGCTGGTTATAGAAAAAGTAAACCAACCCAAACAGAAATGCAATAAGGGCGATTAAACTCAGAAAAGCAGCCAGGAGTTTATTGACGCCTTTATTCTCAAACCATGATGACAGCGGACTAATCAATACGGCAAGCAAGCCTGATATCAGCACGGGTACCAGAACACTTTTGGCCGTTTTCATGATGAACACTGTCAGCACAATGGTTAATAAAACCATGGCCACCTTAATATATAAAGGCCATTTGTATTGTACAACGTTGGGAGTCTCTTGTTTCATTCGGTAATTTTTATAAAGGGTCAAAAAATGGAGGACGTTTAAGGTGATGGCCAGTGTATTCTTGCCAGGCGTGGGCCAGCATCACCAGTTTATGTTCTTCGAACAGGTTTCCGATAAAAGTAATACTCAACGGACTGCCTGCGTCATTCAAGCCATGCGGAGCAACCAGGCATGGATGTCCGGTCAGGTTGGTCACCAACAACTGATTGCCTTCAAATGACGGGGTAACAATGACATCATAGCCAGCCATGAGTTCATTGACCTGCTCAACAAGCAGTTGCCTGATCCGGTTTGCATTGATATATTCAACCGCAGGGATAATCCTGGCTGATCTGAACAGATTGGGCCAGGCATTGGGTGCCTGGTTAACCAGTAAAGAATCAAGGCCTGATACGGTCAGGTGGTCAAAGGCTGCAGCCGCCTCTGCATTCAATATCACACGCAGAGCATTTATGGGTAGGTTAAAATTCCATTCAACAGGCAAAAGCTCAACCCCCATTGCTCTCAAATCATCAAGCACTTGCAGGTCAAACTCTCTATTCCTGCCTTCAGATTCAAAAAAGCGGTGTATATAGCCCACCCTGAGACCTTCTATCCCCTGGCTAACGTCATATGCAAATCCGACATCTATCAACGTCTGATCAAGTCCGTCAACTCCATCAATAACTTCAAGCACCATGGCACACTCAATTGCACTTCTTGCCATAGGACCAATCTTATCCATCGACCAGCTTAAGGCCATGGCTCCATGGCGACTTACCCTGCCGAAGGTGGGTCGCAAGCCTGTAATCCCACAACGGGTTGATGGCGAAACGATGCTGCCCAGCGTTTCGGTTCCGATGGCGAAGGGAATAAGACCTGCTGATACCGCCGAGGCTGAACCTGCTGATGATCCGCTGCTTCCCTGTGCGAGGTTCCATGGGTTTCTGGTTTGTCCGCCAAACCAAATATCACCCATGGCCAGTGCTCCCAAAGTGGTCTTAGCCAACAAAACAGCACCTGCTTCATCCAATTTCCTGATCACTGTAGCAGTCTGACCAATAACCTGATCTTTGTATGGCACTGCTCCCCAGCTGGTTCTATATCCCTCAACAGCCAGCAGATCTTTTGCTCCATATGGAATACCATGCAACGGACCTCTGAAATAACCGGTTTCTATTTCAAGATCAGCCGCACGGGCTTGCTCCATGGCACGTTCTCTGGTAATGGTAACCACGCATTCAAGGGTGTCTCCATATTTGTCTATCCGATCAAGGAAATACCTGGTCAGTTCTGTTGAGGTAATTAATCGCTGTCGCAGCAGTGAGGCAAGTTCAGGAATGCTGTAAAATGCCAGTTCATCCATATTATCAGGAAGTCTGATATCTCCCGGTATCTCCCATTTGCTATGCGAGTCGAACACCGGTAGCTGCTTACCAGCCGGAACAGGATTAAACATCAACGCCGGGACCACTGCATTATCAACCTCTGCTTCGCGAATGGCCGAAGCATTTTGCATATGTACCCTTACTGAAGGCATCATCATTTCAATCTGGTGAGCCGGAAAATCAAATCCCAATACCCGCAGGGCATCTCTCACTGAAGTAAGATTGATGGTATCATCTATTCTGGCGAATGCAAACCCACCCAGAAATGCCAAACTTAGCAAGCCTGCAGTAAACAAGTTGAAGATTCTTTTTTTCTTATTCATATAAAACCCTGGTTTGATTTCGTTCAACAATGGTCCTTAGCACATTTGCCGGCGATTTATAACGGTATGACAACATCATGGCTGCTATAATATAGGGTTTATAGCCTGCCTCCATATAAGTTTGCAAGCGGTGTGTCTCGAAAACATCTGCATCAACCTCTCCCTTAATACATGATACCCCGCTTATATCGGCTGGCAGGCAATGCATGTACAAGGCGTTCTTTTGATTGGTCAAATCTTTCAGCTTTTGGGTATAGGTCCAATTACTGAACCTTGCATTGTTTTCGAGGCATTCTTGTTCAAGATCGGCAAGTCCCTTTTTATCATTCGACATTAGCAATTGGGTTCTTTGTTCCATCACATGGTAGGGTGCCCAACTTTTTGGGTAAACCACGTGGGCATCCTGCATGGCTTTATCCATTGAGTTGAAAGTAGTAAAGCTACCACCATGTTCGCTGGCAAAATCAGCGGCTTGTGACATAACCTCCGGAATCAGTCCGTAACCATCAGGATATGCCAGTCTGACATGCATTCCGAAACGTGTCATCAGGGTGATAATACCCTGGGGAACCGACAGGGGCTTTCCGTAGCTGGGAGAGTAGGCCCAGCTCATAACAATACGCTTATTCTTAAGTGCTTCAAGCGAACCGAATGCGTTCTGCAAATGCAATAAATCAGAAAGTGATTGGGTAGGATGATCCATATCACACTGAAGGTTGATGATGCCCGGCCGTTGTGTTAAAACCCCCTTGGCAACACTTTCGTCAAGGGCAGCAGCCACCTCACGCATATACCTGTTGCCTTCACCAAGATAAATATCATCTCTGATTCCAATAAAATCTGCAAGGAATGATATCATAACTGCCGTTTCCCTGACAGTTTCGCCATGTGATATTTGCGATTTTTCCTCATCCAGATCCTGCACCCCCATTCCCAATAAATTACAGGCCGAGGCAAACGAGAACCTGGTTCGTGTTGAGTTGTCTCTGAAATTTGATATCCCAAGGCCTGTATCGAAAACCCTGACCGAAACATTCCTCTCCCGCAGTTTTTTAAGTGTTGCAGCCAGTTCAAGTATCAGGATTAGATCGTCTTTCTCTTTATCCCAGGTAAGCAGAAAGTCTTTCATATACATTCCGTTGACTCTTTGGTCTAAGGCATGTATCATAGATAGAATGGTTTGATCCATAAGCATCTGTTTGCTGGTTATGGGTTATAATGTATATGCAAGGGCTGCGTAAAAAGCCGATGCAGCCTCCAAATGGTCAATGGGTACCTTCTCATTTGGTGCATGTGCAAACTTTTCTTCACCGGGGCCGAAACCTATAATGGGAATCCCATAAAATCCATTGATGGTTACACCATTCGTAGAGAAAGTCCATTTGTCAACCAGCGGTGCTTTTCCAAACATTGTTTCATACACCTCAGCAGATTTTGTGATAAGGTCATGGTCAGAGGGTATAACCCAACTTGGATAATACTTCTCCATGCCATATTCCAAACCGGTAAAGGAAGTTTCCAGAAAGTTCAGCACCTCAACTCTGGCATCCATACCATTAATGATAGTTTCAATTTCATTCAGGGCTGAGTCTTTGGTTTCACCACGGGTAAGACGCCGGTCGAGATGCAAAGATGCATAATCTGACACTGCACATAATGAGGGAGAAGATGATTTGATTTCTGTGACTGTTATGCTGCCTTTTCCCAAAAACGGATCATCTGGCAGTTTCAGGTTAAGTTTTTCTATTTCAAGGGCAATCCGTGATGCCATATAAATGGCATTTTCGCCTCTTTCAGGAGCAGATCCATGACAAGACAAGCCCCTGAAATGCACCTTCATTTCCATACGGCCTCTTTGCCCCCTGTAAATATTCAGGTTGGTTGGTTCTGTAATTACCACCACATCGGGTCTGATGCCTTCTTCTTCAACAAGGTATTTCCAGCAAAGACCGTCACAATCTTCTTCAATGACAGTCCCTGTAAAATAAAGAGTCACATCTCTGTTGTATCCCAATTCTTTTAACATGCGTCCTGCCGTGATAAAGGCTGCTGCCCCGCCTTTTTGGTCAGCTGTGCCACGTCCGTGGACAAAACCATCCGAGATATTCCCTTCCAGCGGGTCAAAATCCCAATTGTCTAAATTGCCAATGTCAACTGTATCCATGTGTGCATCAAAGGCTATGATACGTTTTCCTGAACCAATACGGCCAATAACGTTTCCAAGGCCGTCCATCCTTACTTCATCAAACCCGGCCTTTTGCATCTGCCTGATGAGTTCATGCTGTACCTGCCCTTCATGAAGGCTGACAGATTTGTGCTTTACAAGGCTTGAAAGTATTGCAGCTGTATCCTGGCTATATTTGGCTGCGAGCGATTTGATCTGTTCTGCGGGCACCATAATAAAAGATTTATACATTGGCTTAAAGATATGTTTTTTTATGCAATTTGTTGAATGACCAAATAGCTTTATTGGTTTTTGTATTTTTACCAAATCAAGATGTAAACCAAGCTGAGCCATGGGCATAGAATTTTGGATTGAGGCAAGTAAAAGACTGGCAGACAATGAGTCACTCATGCTTATTGTGGTAACTGATATTAAGGGTAGCAGTCCCGGAAAACCGGGGTTTAAAATGCTGGTTGACAAGCACGGACCCATTGCAGGATCAATTGGCGGGGGCATCATGGAATACAATATGGTTTCATTGGCACAGCAAAAACTGATTGCCGGAACCACCAAAATATTTAAAGAACAGGTAAAACACTCAAAAGACGCTGGTGAAAAAGCTTCTGGTCTGATCTGTGCTGGCAGTCAATCGCAGGTTTTCGTTCCCCTGTCGCAAAGCGATAAAATCATGGCCGACGCCATTTTGTCGGCCATGCATGAGGGCAGAAGTTGCGTGTTAAGCATTACATCAAGTGGTTTATCACTTGATGGGCACACTGATTCCATTTCAAACGAAAAAACCATGCAGCAAAGTGCTGAACCAATCATTTACCGTGAATTGATCAAGCCACCTGATACGGTATATATTTTTGGTGGTGGCCATGTTAGCTTGCCACTGAGTCAGGTTTGTAATCTGGCAGGCTTCAGGGTGATGGTATTTGACGACAGGCTGTCTTTAATGACCATGAAAAATAACATGCACGCACATCAGAAAAAGCAGATTGATTATACCAACGCCGCAAAGGAAATTCTGCATCATGAGACAGCTTTTGTTTGCATCATGACGGTTTCACACGAAAGCGACAAAATGATTCTTGAACAAATGCTTGACCTGCCCCTGTGTTACCTGGGCATGATCGGCAGCCGAAACAAAATCAACAAAATATTTACCGAATTACTGGCAAAAGGTTTTGGTAAAGACAAACTAAACCAGGTCGACTCTCCCATGGGTATCCCGATACACGCAGTCACCCCGGCTGAAATTGCCCTTAGCATTGCAGCAAAAATGGTTGAAACAAAAAATTGCCCCAGGTGAGTTTTATTTGCGGCCATTGGACGCACCACCGACAATATCCAGCAGTTCTCTGGTTACAGCAGCTTGCCTTGCCTTGTTATATGACAGAGTAAGGGTTTTAAGCATCTCGTCGGCATTGTCTGTGGCCTTATGCATGGCAGTCATCCGACTTCCATGCTCAGAAGCAGATGCATCAAGTATAATCCTGTAAGTGTTATAGCAAATAAAACGGTTGATCAACACCTCACCTGCTTCTTGCGGGCTGGGTTCAAGAATTACTGTGTAGTCGTCTTCAGGCAGGTCATCCACTTCGGCTGCCTCTCTCACCTCATCATCAGGCAGTGGCAGTATTTGCTCGGCCGTCAGCTCATGCACAACGGCATTTTTGAATCGGTTATACACCAATATGATGCGATTGAAATGCTCTTTGAGAAACAGGGCCATTAGCTTTTGTGCAAATCCACATGCAGATTCGTAACTGATCTTATCCATAAGTTCATGGTCTGCCTCCACAAGTTTATATCCCTTTTTCTGAAAAAACAAAGCAGGCTTTTTCCCCACTACCATTAGTCTGGCAACCTCTTTCTGGTGTTCAAGTTTCTTTAGCTCCCTTATGGTATGTTTAATAAGTAAAGCATTATAAGTTCCGCACAGTCCTTTGTTTGAACCCAAACAAATAACCAATACATCGCCTGATGTTCTGGTTTTCGCAAATACACTCTTCTGATCAACAGGAATCTGTTCCAAAGCCTCAGAGGTGATTTTTTTCAATATTGTGGCATACCTGCGCAGGTGCACAATATTGGTCTGCACCTTTCGCAGCTTCGAGGCAGAAACCATTTTCATGGCACTTGTGATCTGCCTGGTAGATCTGATGGATGCAATGCGGGTTCGTATTTCTTTCAGGCTCGCCATTGGCTCATATTATCGATCAGATGTTTTCAGATGGTGGTCCGACCAGAAGTCCGATAGTTTGCTCTATGGCTGAGTCAAGTACATTTTTCATCGCATCATCAAACCCATCCTGTCTTAATCCTGCCAAAAGTTCCGGATATTTTCTCCTGACCAGCCTCATGAGTTCAGTTTCAAATTCTCTGATCCGTTTAACTGGAATAACTGTCATGAGGCCCCGGGTGCCACAGTAAAGAATGATTATCTGTTCCTCGACAGGCACCGGATTGAACTGGCCTTGTTTAAGAATCTCCATATTTCTTGCACCTTTGTCAAGCACCTGTCTTGTGGCAGCATCCAGGTCAGAACCGAATTTTGAAAATGCTTCAAGCTCCCTGTATTGGGCCTGGTCAATTTTTAAGGTACCTGCCACCTTCTTCATCGTTTTCATCTGGGCATTGCCTCCCACACGGCTTACTGAAACACCCACATTAATGGCAGGCCTGATCCCCGCGTTGAATAGTGCTGATTCAAGAAATATCTGCCCGTCAGTTATGGAAATTACATTGGTAGGTATGTATGCTGATACGTCACCTGCCTGGGTTTCAACAATGGGCAAAGCCGTAAGCGAACCTCCCCCCTTGACCATTGACTGGATAGATTCAGGGATATCATTCATTTTCTGCGCAATATCATCTGATGAAATGATCTTTGCAGCTCTTTCCAACAAGCGTGAGTGCAAGAAAAAAATATCTCCGGGGTAGGCTTCTCTTCCCGGTGGTCTTCTTAAAAGCAGGGATACTTCACGGTACGAAACGGCTTGCTTTGAAAGGTCATCATATATAACAAGTGCATGGCGACCCGTATCCCTGAAAAATTCGCCTATGGCAGCCCCGGTAAAAGGCGCAAAAAACTGCATGGATGCAGGATCACTGGCTGTTGCAGAAACCACAACAGTATAATCCATGGCCCCGTGTCTTTCAAGCTGATTGACTATGTTGGCCACAGTCGACCCTTTTTGGCCAATGGCTACATAAATGCAGTACAGTGGATTTCCCTGTTCAAAATTTTTCCGTTGGTTGATGATCGTATCTAAAGCAATGGCCGTTTTCCCGGTCTGTCTGTCACCAATAATCAGTTCACGTTGTCCGCGTCCGATGGGGATCATGGCATCAATGGCTTTAATGCCGGTTTGCAGAGGTTGATTTACAGGCTGTCTGTAGATTACCCCTGGGGCTCTTCTCTCGAGAGGCATTTCGTACATGGGGCTCTCAAAGCCACCTTTTCCGTCGATGGGTTCACCCAGGGTATTTACCACCCTTCCGAGTAGCGATTCTCCAACCTTAACGGACACAATATGCCCGGTTCTTTTTACAACATCGCCCTCTTTCAGGCCACGTGCGTCACCAAGCATAACCACTCCGACGTTGTCTTCTTCAAGGTTTAGTATAACACCTGTCAGCCCATCATCGTTACATTGCACCATCTCACCTGACCAGGCGTTGGTCAGCCCGTAGATTCTCGCTATGCCATCACCTACCTGTAAAACCGTGCCGGTCTCTTCAAGTTCAGTATCTACGTTAAACCCGGCCATTTCCTGTCTGAGGATGGCAGAAATTTCAGAAGGTTTTATTTCAGACATTGGGTTGCATATTCATTTATTGTTTCGTAAGGTGCTTTTTTACCCTGGATAGCCTGTTTTTGATACTTGCATCGTATTGCTTGTCACCCAGATTGAGAATAAAGCCTCCGATAAGCTCCGGATCAATTCTTTCTTCAAACTCAATTTCGTATGGTGTAATTTTGCGGGCTGCTTCCATGGCCCTGTCTCTGAGCACAGCGTTCAATGGAAGTGCAGTGGTGATTTTAACTGTCTCTATACCCAGGTATTGCTTGTAAACAGTCAGGTAGGCTGCTGATATACCGTCAAGCATGCTACCCCTTTGTTTTTTGACGATGATCATCATATACCTCAAAATAAGGGGATGCATCGACTTTTCAAACAGATGCCTAAGCACGTTCTGCTTTTTTGACACCCTGATGACAGGACTTTTGAGCAGTATTTTTAAGGTTTTATTTTCGGCAAAAACCGTATACACTGTCTTCATATCTCTGAACGAACGCTCAAGGATATTGTTCTCAATTGCCAGGCCAAGCAAAGCCTTGGCATAACGTTTATTTAGTGTATGTTGGTTTACTGGCATAATACAATGATCAGTTATGGTCTACCTTATCTAAAAGTTTGCCAACATACCTGGCATTTCGCTCCCTGTCGCTGAACTCTTCTTGCATGATCTTTTCAGCCATATCAAGTGAAAGGGAAGAAAGTTGCCCTTTGATTTCACGCAAAGCCGCTCGCTTATAGGCAGCTACCAATTCATCTGTCTTTCCGGCTATGATCTTCGCTTCTTCTCTGGCTGTTTCCCTGGCCTGCTCAATAATCTGTTCGGCTTCAAGACGAGCCCTGGCTTTCAATTCTTCACATTGCTTCTCTACATCAGCAACTTTTACCATCTTTAGTTCTTCAAGGCCTGCCATCTCCTGTTCTATTCGCCTGGCATTGCTCAATGATCTGGCCAGCTGTCGCTCCCTTTCGTATAAGACCTCCAATATGGTGCCCCAGGCATATTTCTTTAAAACGTAAAGCACGATACCAAAAGCAATTGTCATCCAGAAGACCAGTCCGAGTCCTGGCATCAATAATTCCATAACAACTTGTTTTAACTGCTCTGGTTAAAACCACCAGCGCAGTAATTATCAATAGATTCTATACCACACGGGGGGTGCATCTTTCAGAAAAATCCAAAAAAACGGCCTATACAAACAAAGTCAGCAGAATGATCACCAGGGCAAAAAAGGTTATACCTTCAATAAGGGCCGCTGCTACAATCATTGACGACCTCAGGTCGTTACCTGCTTCAGGTTGCCGGGCTATATTTTCAATGGCGCTCTTTGCGATATTGGCTATACCCCATGCAGCACCAAATACAGCGATAACCGCCGTAAAGCCCGCACCCAGTTTAATCCACTCGTGGACTATATCCACTGTGTTTATCAATACATACATTAGTGACATCATTGTTCCAGATTTGTATTTGATTAATAGTTCATTGTTTGTTTAATCATGTGCGTCAGGCACGGCCATTCCAAAAAAGAAGGCACTGAAGAGTGTAAAGATATATGCCTGAAGAAACGAAACCAGTATTTTCAAGAAATTCAGAAAAACCAAAAACACCAAGGTTATGGGCGAAATGGCAAAACCCAGATAAATACTTACCATGCCCAGAACAAATATAAGAGTTGTCAGACTCAGTATTACCATATGTCCGGCTGTAATATTTGCAAAAAGCCTGATCATTAACACAAAAGGCTTAATCAGGGCTCCAACAACTTCTATTAGAGGTAGTATGGGAATGGGAAATTTAAGAAAAAACGGAACACCCGGCATGTTAAACATATGTCGCCAGTAGGTTCGGTTGGCATAATAATGCGTGGCAAAAAAAGTAAACATGGCCAAAACAAAAGTTACACTGATATTGCCCGTAACATTGGCACCACCCGGAAATACTGGCACCAACCCCATTAGGTTGTTCAGAAATATAAAAAAGAATACCGTCAACAGGTAAGGCATGAAGCGCTTGTGTTTCTCCTGACCAATGGCCAATATGGCCACGTGGTCGCGAACAAAAAGAATGATCGGTTCAAAAAATGCAGGAAGCCCTTTGGGAATAATAAAAACCTCATCTTTGCGGTAACGCCTGGCTATGCTGATGAAGATTAAGCACAGAAGAGCAGATGAAATAAAAACCGCCAACACTGTTTTGGTAATGGAGAAATCATACACGGCAGACGCCTCAGGGTCAGGGGTTTTACCATCATCCAACACCCGTATTGCCCTTCCCTTTTTGGGACCGTCACTTGCCAGGCCAAAACCCTTAAAACTGGCATATCCGTGGTCAAACCTCCGGCTTGAAAAGACAAAGAGACGACCTTCATAAAACAATATAACGGGAAGGTGTAGAGAGAATGCTGTCTCTCCGATATCAAACAAATGCCAGTCATAACTGTCCAGCACGTGATCAACAATAACCTTGCGGGCATTGAAAGTTGACTCAACGGCTTTCGGCATTGGTTCCTCAACCTCAATGGTAATCCCGTCAATTGATTGTGCATCACGACCATCGTTCGCCAATAAGGGCAAAACTGTCAGAAGGTTAAGAGAAAACAAGATGCAGGCGCACTTCAAATAGCAAGTACGAAGGTATTGATGGCCTGATGATGAATTGGGCCAACCCGTTCTGTGATCATCCATGGCCTCAAAGCTTTAGATTCAAAAAACCACGATCAAAAGTCACTTATTACTCAACTCACGGTAAAGGAAAGCAACTTCAAACATGGTGTAGATAAAATAAATCACAAAAAAAGTAATTACAAAAACAATGGCATCTTCAGGTCTGAGCAGGGCGTAAGTGAGCAATACACCAACATAAACCAAAAAGCGGATAACCGTGATGCTTATAAATTGACTTGTAAAATCACTTTTTTTATTGCGAGTCAGCAAGTTGAGGGCGTATTTTGATAAAAGCACGACCAGATAGAAAAATGGGATAAAAGCCCAGAAAACGTCTGAGATATAGGCAGAGGGCAAGAACAGCATTATGACTGTGTATACCAAAACAACCACCAGCGTAAATCTGGTGAGTTGCCGAAAAAAAACCTTGAAATTTAATGCCATGACATGCCTCTTTATTCTTGTCAGGAGTTTTTCCCGTCGACAGAAACTTTAGAGCCCGAATCTTTATCCATGCTGCAGGTACCAGAGAATCTGGCTCCTGGCTCAATGGAAAGTTTATTTGTTATGATATCCCCCAAAAAGATAGAAGATGCTTGAAGAACAAGTAATTCATTTACTTCAGCCTTGCCCTTGACACTTCCTGAAAAATCAGCATTTTTACAAAAAACGTCACCTTCGATAACACCTGTATTCCCTATGACAATTTTTCCCTCTGAACGTACCTGTCCAATGATTTTTCCATCTATTCTTATATCACCTTTTGATATAATCTCTCCCTTGATGGTTGTGCCCGCACCCACCAGGTTTATGGCGGTATGGTCAGGTTCTTGTTGTTTGGCCATCTTTTGTTTATTTTTCTTTGTGTTAAACATTCAACTATATGGTTGTTCTTATTGACTGGAAAGGCAAATGTAAAATAAAAATGATTGCCCTCAAAAGGTTTTACTTATCGAGGTAATGATAGTCAAAAAACCTGCTGTACAAATCAAGTTCTTTTTCTTGATAAAAAACGGGATAATTGTCAACCGATATCACAAATATACCTGGCATACCCCTTTGACCCGTGCCAAGATTCTCTGATTTGACTATTTCTCTGTAATAATCCATAGCCCTTGCTTTGTTGGAGAAATTTGTCACAGTAATCAGGTGAAGATCGTCTTTGAAAAACACATTGCTTACAGCCAGTTCTGATTCTGAAAAGTGCTCTGCATTAAAAGTAGAAACGCGCTGGCTAATCCCCGAAGGATCAAGATCTCGTGTTCTGACAACCACCATAAAGAAATGGGCAGTTTCAGGCGTATATGTAAAGGGCGAAAAGTCAGGAATTATTTTATCTTCAGACCTTTGTCTTTCGGCCTCACCGGGTGTAAAAGAACCTGGGGTAGCGGTATCAAGCGAAGCCAGCAATAGGGTAGCCGGATCATGTATCGGGGTTCCTTCGTATGATTTTACAATATGTTGCAATTTATCACGAAACAGCACATTGTCATCGGTTTGTCCCAGAGCAAGTGCATAGAGATACATAAATTGGGCCTCAAGTTCATGCGATACATCCAGGGTATCCAGTGCGCCCACATTCCTTTCAATGACATCAAACCGTCGGGCAAAAAACGCATGATAACTCTCTTCGTACAAACGTGCGCCCAAATTTTCACGGGCACGCAATCGTTCAACATAAGACGGATCGCCTATGATCTTGGCGTATTCGCTATCAGGATACCTTGACAACAAGCTGCTGCGAATATTCTGGGCGGCATTATTGTTCCCGCTGTCACGGTGCAGATAATACAAATAGTAATAAGCCCTGAGTTCAGGATCTGAACCCGGAAAACGCATGACCAATGATTCAAGGCTCTCAATTGCATTCTGCTTGTCGCCAAGCCTGTCTCTGAATATCAGACCCATTTGATAATATGCCCTTGCCATGCGTTCATTTGAAGTCATAATCTGCTCGGGAGTATTGGGAATATTGCGTAAATACGTTTCTCTGTTAAGAACATCGCCCGATGGTTCGATTTCTTCATCCTCCATGTCATCCCATTGCAAATCATCAAAACCTGACGCAATGGCTCGTCGGTTGCTGATTCTCCACATATCTTCAAGGGGCCTGTCACCAAACCGGCCAAGAAATTCATTTTTCCCCTGGCTAATTGCCGTAGGGTTATAAAAATACCACCCTCTCTCCTGATCAGTCATACCTCTTGTTTGCCTGGCCATCTGGGCAGCATCTCTCATGGCCTGATCACGTTCACGATCTTGTTGCCTGGCAAGCTCCTGGTCTGCCCTTAATTCGGCAATAATCCCATCAATAACTGCCAATTGCTGATTTCTGGGCATACCAGCAAGTCGCTGCAATGAGTCTTCTCTTTCAATGATGCGCGCCTGGCGGGCAATATCAGACAAAACAGACTGAAGAGCCATTACTTCATGTATATCTTCATATCCCTGGGGCAAAAAAGTGGCTGCACTATCATAGTAGGTGCTTGCCTTAAGGTAATCGGGATGACTAAAATAGATCTCTCCCAGGCGAAGAAATGAAAGACCTTTCTGGATGTTATTGTCTCTGCTTACCTCAACAGATCGTTCCAGCATATTGACAGCTTCAGCCTCATCGCCACGGCGGAGGGCCAACTGTGCAAGGGCATAATATATCTGATCAAAGAATGGTCTGTTTCTGTCAGTTTCAAGCATATTCACTAGCTGTGAACGGATGGCTGCGCTTCCTCCAACTGAAGGGTCATACGCCATGGCCATTCCGATGCGGGCCTGAAATGTAAGGTTAAAATCAGGACGCTGCCTGAGTACCCTTTCATAGGTCTGCTGAGCCAGGGCAAACTGACCGGAGTGCTGATATAGCTGTGCCAGGATAAATGTGAGTCTCGATCTTTCCTGCTTTTGATCGATGTGGTTCAGCGCTTTTTCCAATTGCACTGCAGCTTGTGCATAATTGCCTTGACGGATATGATGATCGGCATAGGTTTTACGGAAAAGAGCCACAGTTTCACTGGCAAGCAGACCTTCACGATCATGCCTTTCAAGCAGATCAAGCATGGTTGCGGCCCGGTCATAACGCCCCTGTTGATGGTAGCTTTTGGCTATCCATACTTTGGAGTCATGACTTCTTTGGGTGTCGTATTGTCTGATGATATATTCGAAAGTAAGAATGGCCAGCGTGTATTCCTGTCTGAAATATTGGGTTTTACCTATAAGGAAAAATGATTCATCAATCCATTTGTTATACTCAACACCCCTGATATTCATGGAGTGCCTTCTGATCACCAGGCTGGCTTTTTCATAGGCCACTTCCATCTGGTTATTTATACCGCGGCGATCCTGTTCAGAAGCATACCGGAAAACAGAAAGAATCTGATCAAAGTTGTCCACATGGCTTTCATCTAACCGCCTGATACCCTGCTGGTAGTTTTCACGCGCATTGAAATACCCATTATATTTTGCGTTGACGGTATGGTAGGTTCTGTTTACAAAAGAATTCTTTTGTGTTGAACAGCCCCATTGCAACGACACAGAAAATAACACCAACAGAAAGAGAAATGGCCTCCCTGCAGAATTTATTGGTTTAAGCATGCATTAGCCTTATTATTCCACAAATATAACTCCCATTTTCTAAAAATATTATTCATTGGGCGCTGTCACCGTCAAAATGATTAATTTTGCGGAATAGCATAAAAAAGTGGGCACAAAGCATGGAAGCTGACAAGAAAAATGGAGGATTTCTGAAAAAACTCCATCATAAATACCGCCTGGTAATCCTCAATGATTACACCATGGAGGAGAAACTGCGATTCAAGCTCACACGCTTCAATGTGTTTATTTTTGCAGGAACAGCTACCATATTGCTCATTGTCGGGACCATATACCTTATTGCATTTACCCCGCTTAGAGAGTATATACCTGGTTATGCCGACTTTAACACAAGGGAGGTTCTCAGAGAATTATCATTGCGGACAGATTCACTTGAAAGAGACCTGCGTCAGAAAGATCTTTATATATTAAATATTAGAAATATTGTCGAAGGCAGAGATCTGGTAGATGAAATTCCCGATAGCCTTGCGGATTTGTCAGAATTCTCAGCTGAAAATTTTCCAAGGTCAAGAGAAGACTCCCTCCTTAGGGTTGAAATGGAACAAGGCTTAAGCGCTGAAACCAGTATCTGGCTTGCTCCTGAAGTTCAGTTTGTGCAACACCCGGTTTTTTTCACCTTTTTCTCTCCATTAAACGGAATGGTTACCAATTATTTCAATCCCGCCGAGGGGCATTTTGGTGTGGATATTGTTGCGGGAATGAATGAAGCTATCAAAGCCACGCTTGATGGCACGGTGGTGTTTGCATCCTGGACAATGGAAACGGGTTATACCATTGCCCTGCAACATAGCAACAATATGGTTTCAGTCTATAAGCATAACAGTGCACTCCTAAAAGAGCAGGGTAGCTTTGTTGAAGCTGGTGAGGCCATCGCAATTATTGGAGACACTGGCATGTATTCAACGGGTACCCACCTGCATTTTGAGCTTTGGTTCAACGGAAGTCCTGTTAATCCACTTGATTATATTGTTTTTCAATGAGCCTGAAAAAGCCCCTGAAAAAAATCGCCATACTGGGTTCAACCGGCTCGGTAGGCCGTCAAGCTCTTGAAGTTATTGATGGTAACCCCAACCTGTTTGCAATAGAGATGCTCAGTGCGCAAAACAATGCCAGTTTGCTTATCAGGCAAGCCCTCTATTATAAACCAGCACTGGTTGTAATAGCAAATGAACTACATGAAGCCCAGGTAAAGGAGGCCCTGAAGGGTACAAAGACGAAGGTTTTGTCCGGAGTTCAAGCTCTGGAAGAAGCAGCAGGTATGCCAGGTGCAGATATGGTGCTATCAGCCCTGGTAGGGATTTCAGGACTCAGGCCCACTTTAAATGCCATCAAAAGCGGAAAACATATTGCGCTTGCCAATAAAGAAACGTTGGTTGTGGCTGGCCAATTGATTACAAAACTGGCCCGTGAGAGAGAGGTCAATTTGCTTCCGGTTGACTCTGAACACTCGGCCATTTATCAGTGCCTGATGGGAGAAGAAGATAATCCCATTGAAAAAATATACCTTACCGCCAGCGGAGGTCCATTCAGGGGCATGACCCGTGAACAAATGCAATATGTTACCAGAGAGCAGGCCCTCAATCACCCAAACTGGAATATGGGCAACAAAATTAGCATTGATTCAGCCTCCATGATGAACAAAGGGCTTGAGGTAATTGAGGCCAGGTGGTTGTTTGATGTTCCGGCATCGCGTATTGACGTGATTATACACCCCCAGTCGGTGGTCCACTCTATTGTGCAATTTGAAGATGGAAGCATGAAAGCCCAAATGGGTCTTCCAGACATGAAATTACCCATTCAGTTTGCACTGGCCTGGCCGGGACGCATCAAATCTGACTTTCAAAGGTTCAGTTTTACTGATTATCCAAGCCTGAGCTTTGAGCAGGTTGATATGGAGGCTTTCCCATGTCTTCAGCTCGCCTATACAGCCCTGAATATGGGTGGCAATATGCCTTGCATCATGAACGCAGCTAACGAAGTGGTGGTTCAGGCATTCTTATCGGGTAAGGCCAGGTTTCTGGACATTCCTGATATTATTGGCAGATGCATGACAGATATTCCTCACCTTGATGAGCCCGGGTTGGAACAAATCATCAGAACAGATCAAGAAACAAGAGAGCTGGCAATTGATCTGTTGAAAACAATTAAGCCAGTTAACCGTTAATCATTCAGCTAAATTATCAATACATAACAATGGATATTCTCATTAAAGCACTGCAGTTCTTCCTCAGTCTGTCAATCCTGGTAGTCATACATGAATTGGGTCATTTTTTATTTGCCCGTCTGTTTAAAATCAAGGTAGAAAAGTTCTATCTATTCTTTAACCCCTGGTTTTCATTGTTTAAAATCAAACGGGGAGATACAGAATATGGCATGGGATGGCTTCCACTTGGTGGCTATGTAAAAATTGCCGGCATGATTGACGAATCAATGGACAAGGAACAAATGAAACAACCTCCGAAACCCTATGAGTTTCGTTCAAAGCCTGCCTGGCAACGTTTGATCGTCATGGTTGGAGGGGTGTTTTTTAATGTGGTGCTGGCTGCCCTCATATATATTGTAATGCTCTTTTCAATGGGCGATGAATATCTGCCCGTTGAAAACCTAAGATACGGCATTGTCGCTGAGTCGCTTGGAAAAGAAATTGGACTTGAAACCGGTGACCATATTGTGGCGATCAACGGAGAAAAACCCGACGACTGGATGTCAATGCTGCACAATTTTGCCCGGGGCGATGTGTATGAAGTTACTGTCAGGAGAAACAGTGATCTCAAACAACTACAGGTTCCTGAAGATTTTTTCGGAAAGCTGATCGCTGCCCGTGGGATGGATTTTGTATCTATCCGGTTTCCATTCATTGTAGACGGATTTTTACCAGAGTCAGCTGCCAGAGAAGCTGGGGTTCAGGTTGGTGACCACATCAAGGGAATTGGGGGAGAAGACACCTGGTCATTTATTGAGTTTGCCCGTACCATAGGTGATTACGCAGGCCAGCAAACCTCTATTACTATCGAAAGAAACGGAGAGACCTTTGATTTGGATATAAGTATTCCCGGGCAGGCAATGGTTGGGGCCTACCGGAAAGACCCCTTTGAAATACTCAGCACCGAAGTACGTGAATATGGCTTACTGAGTGCCATTCCGGCAGGAATCAGTAAAGCCTACTCAACCACCAGGAATTATTTCCGTGATCTGGGGCTTTTGTTCAAACCAGAAGTGAATGCCCGGGAAAGTCTTGGTGGGTTTATTACAATCGGTGGCGTTTTTTCACCTACCTGGGATTGGATGCATTTTTGGACCATGACCGCATTTTTGTCAATCATATTGGCTGTGATGAACATTTTACCCATACCTGCCCTTGATGGAGGACATGTCATGTTCCTTTTTTATGAAATCATTGTGGGCAGAAAACCACCGGAAAAATTTATGGAATACGCCCAGATGGTGGGGATGTTTCTTTTATTGGCTCTTATATTACTTGTGAACCTGAATGATATTTTAAGGTTGTTCAGGTAAATCAGAAATGGTACTTTTCCAGACAACCATATTGGGATCGTCGGCTGCTATGCCCACTTCTGAAAGGCATACCAGCAGTCAGCTTGTTCGTCACCACAACAAGCTATTTCTTATTGACTGTGCCGAGGGTTGCCAAATGCAGCTCAGAAGATTCAAACAACCCTTTTCAAAGATTGATCATATATTCATTAGCCATCTGCATGGCGACCACTACCTGGGGCTTCCCGGGCTTTTGTTCACCTATCATTTGCTTGGACGGCAAAATGATTTACACATTTATGCACCAGCAGGGCTTGAAGAGATTATCCGTATACAGATCGAGACCGCTGATCTGATCCCATCATACAAATTGGTATTCCATGAAATATTTGAGGGTGGACAACCTCTTTACGAAGATAAATGGCTCACCGCAGAAACCATGGCCATGGAACACAGGATACCGACTTTCGGTTTCATCCTGAAAGAAAAACCAGGCCATCCCCATGAAGGAAAAGCCGGACCCAGGAGTTATGGCATAGGATCAGACACGGCTTACACTGAAAGTTTCCTCAGCCAGATTCGTGGTGTTGACCTGCTCTATCACGAAGCTACCTTTATGCATGACGACGCCGTGCTGGCCAGGGAGAAATACCACTCCACCACGGTTGAGGCAGCCTTACTGGCCAAAAAAGCCCTGGCAGGCAGACTGCTGTTGGGGCACTATTCAGCAAGGTATAAAGAAACAGATGCCTACCTTGACGAAGCCAGGCAATTTTTCACTGATACTTTGCTTGCCCTCGAGGGTGAAACCATTGCGGTTAGAGATCATGCACCTAAAAAAACAAAGGCATAAGACCGGAAGGAATTTTTCTATATCGGGAGTTCACTATGCCCGACAATTTCAATACGTCCAGTATATCTTCATGGCAATGCCTGATGCCATTCAGGTGATCTTCCAAATTTTGCCATTCCGACGGTAACAATTCCGGATCAAATTCAACTGAAGCAATATGCCCTTTGCTTACCCCGAATATCAGGATTGTCATCTGGCCTGAAACCAGAGCTCTTCCGTTGAACGTATAGTCAGGCGAATAGCCAAAATTCCAGTTCCAGGTAAGGTATTTATCTTTTGCCAGTTGCTCTACCTTTTTCATAACCTGAGCCGTTGGCTCCCAGCTTTGGCTGATATCGAAATATTCCATCAGGTATGTTCTCAGCCCGGCACAAAAAACATCATATGAAAATGGTTCATGAAGAAAACTGACTATATTGGCTACCTGGCTGCGGACTGACTGAACCCCTTTATGAACATATTTGCCGGGAACCACCCTGATGGCCTCACCTAATACATCCAGATCAGCATCATATAACAAAGTGCCGTGATGCAACACCCTGTTTTTGTATATATGTTCTGCATTGCCCGAAATCTTTAATCCATTTACCCTCAAATCATTTTTCCCTTCAAAGCTTGCAGGAACGCCTATTTTGTTGAGAAAATCAATTACAGGTTGGGTATATTTTTTGAAGTCGATTAATTTTCCCTGGATTCCACGCATGATAAAAGTAAAATTCAGGTTACCCGGCCCGTGAAAAACTGTTCCTCCTCCCGACAATCTGCGTACCACAGCAATCTTGTTTTTGGTAACATAGCGATAATTAACTTCGGCCATTGCATTCTGGTGTTTACCTATCACAACAGCAGGCTCGCTCTGCCAAAGCATTACCAAATCATCGTCAAGATTGTGCAGTAAATACTCTTCAAGTGCCAGGTTGATGTATGGATTTGGACTGACCGGCTGAACAATAATCATGGTATGGATTGCATATTGTCTAACTGAGATTTTATCTTACGCAGTATAAATGCATCCGACAGTTCTTCCTGCAGTTTCATAAGCACTTTTGGGTCTCTGATATTTGCAAGGGCTCGCTTTCTGACATCGAAGTCATCGTCTTTGACAATAATCATTTTAAGTAAATCTGAATCAGATATCCTGGCAACTGCCTGACACCTGACATAAAAATCGGTATCATTAAGGGCAATGTCTTTAATCACTTCATTATCTTTAAGTTGCTGCACAGCCAGGGCCCTGACATAATAATCACTGTCATTTTTTGCTATCCTGGCAAGCAAGTCCTGATCTGTCACCTTCTTCAAAGCATCTGACCTGACATAAAAATCACTGTTGCAGCAAGCAATGCTGGCAAGGATTTCCTGATTGGTGATCTTCTGGACAACCGCTGACTTGATATCCCTGTCTGTCAAGCCTTCAAGCAAACTGGCCAGGGTATCATTGTCATGAATGTTATTGATTGCATCTTTACAGATGTAATAATCAGATTGATTCTCAAGTACAATACCAGCAAGTATTTTCTGATTATCAATCCTTTTCACAGCAGCAAGTCTGACATAATAGTCAGTATCCGTAGCAGCTATTTCTTGCAGAACCGCCTGGTCGGTTATCTTTTCAACAGCCGACTGCCTTACATAATAATCGCTGTCTTGCCTGGCCACCATGATCAGGATTTCCTGCTCGTCAATTTGCTTGATTGCATCAACACGGGTAAAGTAATCAGGAGCCTGAAAAACCCGCTTGATAAGGGAGGAGGGTGTTTGTTTTCCTTTTCCCGGCAAATGTTTGTCGGAATTGCTCATGTTGTTGGGTTAAACAATTTTTTGCGGCCAGAAAGTCATTGTTGGAATACCCCGCTTGCTAAGCAAATATAAAAAATTCCGCCAAACCTCTAAGTTGATTTTTCTTAACTTTGTCTGGTTTTTTTAAATTCCACACCAATATTATATGATGGAGCAAGTTCCCAGGCAGTATTCGCCAATAAATACAGAAAACAAATGGTATGCCCACTGGATAGAGAAGGGGTATTTCAAGTCTGTACCTGATGACAGACCGGTTTATTCAATGGTTATACCCCCACCCAACGTTACCGGCGTGCTGCATATGGGACATATGCTTAACAATACCATACAAGATGTACTTGTCCGACGCGCCCGTATGCTGGGGTTCAATACATGCTGGCTGCCCGGTACTGACCATGCCTCCATTGCCACTGAAGCCAAAGTGGTTGGCAAGCTAAAAAGTGAAGGAATAGATAAAAAAGACCTGAACCGGGAAACATTTTTGCAGCACGCCTGGCAATGGAAAGAAAAGCATGGAGGCATCATTCTGGAACAACTCAAAAAGTTGGGTGCTTCATGTGACTGGGACCGGACAAGTTTTACCATGGATAAAACCCTTTCTGATTCGGTCATCAAGGTTTTCATCGACCTTTACAACAAAGGCCTCATTTACAGAGGTGTCAGAATGGTCAACTGGGATCCCAAGGCCCTGACAGCTCTTTCAGATGAGGAGGTTGTGCATAAAGAAGTCAGGTCAAAATTCTATTATATCAGGTACCAGGTTGAAGGCAGCGATGAATATGTCACCATTGCCACCACCCGACCTGAAACCATCCTGGGCGACACAGCCGTGTGTATTCACCCTGAAGACAAAAGGTACAGCCATCTGATCGGGAAAAAAGCACTGGTTCCTCTGATCAACAGACCAATTCCTTTTATTGTTGATGAATATGTTGACAGAGAATTCGGTACAGGTGCGCTCAAGGTAACACCTGCCCACGACATCAATGACTACAACCTCGGAATTAAACACAATCTGCCATCAATTGATATTTTTAATCCTGACGGAACACTCAACGAACTGGCTGAGATATATATCGGTGAAGACCGTTTCGCAGTCAGAGAAAAGATATCAGTTGAGTTGGAGCAAAACGGACACCTGGTTAAGGTAGAAGAAATTACCAACAATGTGGGTTATTCTGAAAGAACCGACGAGGTGATTGAACCCAAGCTCTCGTTACAATGGTTCCTGAAAATGGAAGAACTGGCCAGGCCGGCCCTTGAGGTAGTAATGGACAATACCATAAGTTTTCATCCGCCAAAGTTCAAAAACATCTACAAACACTGGATGGAAAATGTGCGCGACTGGTGTATCAGCCGCCAACTCTGGTGGGGACATCGCATACCTGCCTATTATTTGCCTGATGGCCGGTTTGTGGTGGCCGAAAGTAAGGAAAAAGCTGTTGCAATAGCTCAGGAAACCCTTGGGGTTTATGTTACAATTGATGAGTTGCGGCAAGATGATGATGTTCTTGACACCTGGTTTTCGTCCTGGCTATGGCCCATCTCAGTTTTTGACGGGATCAACAAGCCAGATAACCCTGAGATCAAATATTATTATCCAACCAATGATCTGGTTACTGCTCCCGAGATTCTTTTCTTCTGGGTTGCCAGAATGATCATGGCCGGACTTGAATTCAGGCAAGAGATTCCTTTCCGCAATGTATATCTTCACGGCATTGTTCGGGATAAGCAGGGACGTAAAATGTCCAAATCACTGGGAAATTCACCTGATCCGCTTTTGCTTATTGAAAAATACGGCGCTGATGGGGTCAGGGTAGGCATGTTGTTGTGCTCCCCAGCAGGAAATGATTTGCTATTTGATGAAAGCCTTTGTGAGCAGGGGCGCAACTTCTGTAATAAAATCTGGAACGCTTTCAGGCTAACCAAAGGCTGGACTGTTGATCAGTCGCTGGCTCAAACCGATGATTCAAAAACGGCAGTTCAATGGTTTGAGAACAACCTGAATAAGTCAATAGCACTACTCGAAGACCATTTTGCAAAGTTCCGCATTGCAGATGCCCTCATGACTGTCTATAAACTCATCTGGGACGATTTCTGCTCGTGGTACCTTGAGATGGTTAAACCTGCCTACCAACATCCCATTGATAGTGAGACATTAAAGGCCACCATCGGGTTTCTCAATAAGCTGCTTAGGGTGTTGCATCCTTTTATGCCTTTCATATCAGAAGAAATTTTCCAGCATATCCGGAGTGCAGACGACCCTGAAAGTATAGTAATTGCACCTATGCCCGATGCAGATGAATTTGATGTCACCCTTGACGATAGTTTTGGTTTTGCCAGACAAGTAATCATGGCCATCAGAAATATGCGCCAGGAAAAGAAACTGTCTCCCAAAGACCCCATCAGCCTTTTTGTCAAAAAGAATAACAAGCAAAAGCCTGATACCACATTTGACGGTCTTATTCAGAAACTCTGCAATATTGGTCAACTTGAATACATTGATTACAAACCAGAGGGTGCAGTCAGCATCATTGTCAGATCAACTGAGTTGCATATTCCGGTGCTCGATCAGATTGATACAGAACAAGAGATAAAAAGCCTTGAAGAGGAGCTAATTTACCAGGAAGGTTTTTTGAAAAGTTCGGAGAAAAAACTTAGCAACGAAAAATTTGTGCATAACGCACCTGAAAAGGTCGTAGCACTTGAAAAGAAAAAAATGGATGATGCCCTGGCAAGAATTGGTGTGATCAAAGAGCAACTCAAAAGCCTAAGGGGCTTATAACAGTTTACCTGAGTATGATCCGTTCTTGTAGAACTTTCTCTCCGGTTGTCAACCTTAAAATGTAGATACCTGATTTGGTGCCTGCAGGTAAAAGTTTCTCAAGAGGAAATTCGTGATGCCCTTCAGTAACTACACCCCTGAGCAGCGCGCCTACATGTCTGCCATCAATGCCATAAAGATCAAGGCCAAACTCCATGGGTTTGTCCAGGTAAATCCTTACCATACTGTATCTTTCAGCAGGATTTGGGTATACGGCAAGACGCACTTTTTTCTGCTCGCCATCGGGATCGGTAATATTGACCGGCAACCTGCCCTCTCCCCTGAGGCTAATTCTGAGAGTAGGATCATTATTTGCATTACTGCTGATGGTCAAATCTCCCTGGTAAACCCTTTCTTCAGTGGGTTTAAACATCAGGTTGATGTAAACAAACTCATTGTGCATAACCGCAAAGGGCGGACCATCATCTGTTGAAAATGCAGGGTTGGAAAATCTGAAGGCATCAATACTCAGGGGGATCTCCCCATCATTGGCTATTATAAGAACTTTGCCTTCTTCCATATTAATTTCCACTGCTCCAAAATCAATAGATGTGGGTTCAACGCGAATTAGTGCCTGGGCAGATTTTACAAAATGTGCCCTGATATCCATGTTGTCATTAACCTGCAATACCACATCCTCTTCTACAACGTTTTCATCACCGATCTGCCAATGTGAAAAACTCCATGACTCGTCGGGTATAGCCGAAAGAAATAAATTGGCTCCACTGTTTAAAAGCACATCTCCGTTTCGGGGCAATACCCTGCCGTCTCCTTCATGACTAATTCTTACCTTTTTCAATTCGGCAGGTGAATTTGCAGGTAATCCGAAATTGAAGTAAGCCGCCGACCCTTTCTCGAAAGCAATTTCATCAACAACCCACTCATCATTGTCCTCAACCGATAATACCATGGTATATTCTCCGGCAAATGCGGGCCGGCTGAAATAACCTGTTTCGGGGTGCGTGAAAACCACCGAGTAATACTCATCATGATCTTTCAACGACACACTTGCAGCTAAGGGTGCTCCTGTATCATTATCATATACAAGCCCTTGAAAACCAAGAGTGGCCTGCTCCATATACCTCAGAAGCGACCTGTGATTATAGTCCCAGAAAAGAGGAAGCTGATCAGGTGGAACCATTTTGGTATTGCTTAGTTCGAGAGTAAACTCACGGCAGCTGCGGTAGTAATTCATAAAATCCTGCTTGCTACCATAAACTACATACCAGTCACCACCATGGGTAATCCCGTTGTTCAATCCCGTCATATAGGTTGACGGACTGTATTTCCTAACCGTATCAACATATTCTTGCATAACAGAAACCCACCAATTATGGTCAGCATGTTTTCGCTGGTCAGAGGTCCAACTATCAAACGGATAGTTAACCAATTCTATGCCTCCGTGAAAATTTGAAGACAAAATAAAATGCATGGTATCACTAAAGTTAACCATGGCAGTGGTCTCAGCTTGCTGTGGCGATGAAGGCAATCTGACCGGGTTGGGATAGTTTCTGTTGAGATCAATAAAGTTGGCGTTCCCGCGGGTAGCGCCCATAATTGAAGAATTGTCGTCTCTATAGGTTCCATCAGGATTTTCATTGGGACAAATCCAGATATCAAGGCCATCCATTAATTGGGTTATTTGCTCATCATGGCCATAATTGCTTATTAAGTGGTGGATAAGACGCAGAGATAAAACAAAACCAGCTGTTTCATCACCATGCATGGTTGATGTATACTTCATCTGAGGAACAGGTCTTCTGACTCCGGGTTCAGTTGAAATTTCAGCAAACAGCAAATCCCTTCCCATCACAGTATGACCTACGTGATGTATTTTCACAAGATCAGGAAAGGCTTCCTCGAAACCATACATCATTGAAACATAGGCTTCATAGGTGGGATAAAAATCCCAATTATTTCCAGTATCTTTTTGCTTTATTTGCTCCCAGGTTCGCATCTGAAGATCATAGTCAACAAATCCGGGTGGTGTTTTTACACGGTAGTCAAGGTCAAGATTAATAAATGCCGGATGATCATATCTGTTCAGGTAGAGATATATCGAATCGGTTGTCAGCCTGTCAACCGAGAAATCTGTGAACATTCTGTCAAGGATTTCTGCATCAGGCTTTCCCGCGGCAATATACAGCTCTCCCCTCTCACTAAACAGGCTGTCAAGCTTATGTTGGCTTGTTTGCGCAAATGACTGAAAGACAAACATGGTTAGCAAGTACAGCAACCCATTACGAATGGATCGAAAAAAAATGAGACGTTCCATAAACATCATTAAACCATTATACCATATTCTTAGTCAACAATTCCATACTGATTGTTCAATTGTTCCAACAACTGAACGATCTGCATGTTCAGGCTCTTGTTCACTTTTACAAGTGGCAACCTGACAACATTCTTACATAATCCTTTATGGCCCAGCACGGCTTTTACACCTGACGGACTTCCGTCGGCATAAATTGCCTGGGTAATGTCAAACAACTGAAGGTATAAGGCTCTGGCTGCAGCAAAATCATGTTCAAGGCAAAGTCTTACCATTTTCGAGAAAGTGGCAGGAAAAGCATTAGAAATTACAGAGATCACACCATCGCCCCCCAATGACATAAAAGGCAGGGCCAATTCATCATTTCCTGAAATTACCAGGAAGTTTTCAGGTTTCTCTTTGATGATCCGTGCTATTTGTTCCAAATCTTTCGAAGCCTCTTTCACCCCGACAATATTCTGAAGCCCATGGGCAATTTTCAGGGTGGTTTCGGCATCAATATTTGAACTGGTCCGTCCAGGAACATTATATATAATTACCGGAACCGGCGACGCTCCTGATACTTCCTTGTAATGGTAGTACAAGCCTTTTGGCTGGGGTTTATTATAATATGGACTTACTGATAAAATAGCATCGATGCCTTCGAAAGGAGTCCGCTTGATTATATCTGTAACCGCCCTGGTGTTGTTCCCACCTATGCCAACAACCACCGGAACCCGTCTGGCCACCACTTCAACTGCACAATTAATTACGGCATTTTGTTCATCAGGACTAAGAACCACCGACTCGCCGGTTGTGCCCATAAACACAATATAGTTGACCCCGCTGCTGATCTGAAATTCAATCAGTTTTTCAAAACTATTAAAATCAATACTCCCTTCAGGATGAAAAGGTGTAACAATGGCCGTACCCGTACCTTTGAATTTACTTAACATGTGTTGCTGGTGTTTTTAGAATTTTTAAATAGTGTATGACCTGTCTGGCAAGCTCATCTGCCGGGTATGTGTCATTCACTTTCAGGGTAAGGTCATATACATTAACATACTCATCATGATGGATGCCCACTTTGAAAGACGCATTGGCAAGACCTGCCAGACATTTAACCGGGAAATGTCTTTCGCGTGACACATCTACCAATATGTCGAATGGACCTGCAAGTAATTGTTGCATAAGCCCATCAGACGGTGTCATTTTCCAGGACAGTTCCTTACGGTGGATAAGACTGTTGCGCTCGTCTGTGTTGGCATTTTCAGGCTTTTGGAAATTTTTTGGTAAATACCCCAAAAAATCAGCTTTTATTCCATCTTCCTGAAAAGTTTTTTTGAGATTAACGACAGCAGTTAGCTGGTTGTTGTCTGAAGCATCGTATAAGACAAGGACATGCCTTCCTTCGGCATATCCCACCAAGCGTTTAACCCTCGCCGATTCTTTAATTGATCTATTCAGAAGGTAGTGCCTGATTAATCGTCTGATGTTTGAAATGATGCTCACCCCAACAAGCTTTTTTTGTCCGACATGATATTATTCAAAAGTACAAAGTATTTGCCGAATCTAAAGGCTCGTTCTTTAAAAGTAGTGGCGGTGGGGTCACTTTTTCCTTTCCCATATCTGCCTGATCTCACCAATATACATACGGTGATAATCTTTGGTCGGATATATCTTCTCCAATTCAAATGCCAGAAACAGTTCGGGTTTTACGTCGTCAAAATAGATTTTACGGCATTCTATGATCAGTTTTGCCTCTTTAAAACTGATATGTCCCGAGGGGGTCTCAAGGGGAGTTAGTCCGTCAACGTCCATTTTATTAATATCCCGCCCTGAAGTGGTTCCGCACAGATTCAGCATTTCTCTATGTTCTTCTTCAAAAAAACTACAAGTGAAACCCGGGCTCTTTTCAAGGTATTCATAAGTCAGGCGGTGTGGTCTGACAAATGTCATCATCACGGGTTTTGACCACAAAAAGCCCGCACAGCCCCAGCTTGCAGTCATCATATTATAGTCAGCAGGCGAACCTGCAGTAATAAGCATCCAGTCTTTACCAATGAGTTTAAAAATATTGTCAGCGAGTTTCTCTGCCTTGATTTGCTCAAACAGTTTATCCATAAAATACATGTAAAAAAATGCAATATAAAAAAAATAGACGATTGTCTTTAATTCAATGTTAGCAGATAAGATGCCAATACAGCCATGTTTTCATGGTCGTCCAGACTGATATTATTTCTGCGAATAAAGGTTCTGATTTCAGATCTGTGTGCTGGAAACGCCTGTAATATAAGATTCCGCGCACTAATATTGATGGGGCTACCATCATTTCGCACAAGATGGTATTGGGTGAGTTTTCGTAAATTCACCTCAAGTCGCTGACCAGAAGGATTGTGTATGACAGTGGAGTGATCAATAACTCTGGCCCTGCCGGTCCCCTCATAAGTGTGTATGGGATCAAGCGAAGCTTGCCTGATGTTGGTTCCGTAGCCCGAAGGAGCTATAATTTCAGATGCTATATGCAAATCATGTTTTATCAGAAGCATCCCAAGGTCTGTTTTGTTAACAATTTCAAAGTACCCACTATCAGCGATATAGGTAAATAATTGATCTCCCACACGGATAGAGTCTATTTCAACCGGCCTGTCCAGAACACGGTATCCGGTTCTTCCGTCTTCGTAGTAAAAGAAATCAAACAGCAGGTGGTAGTTAAGCATTCTGTCAGACTTTCCGCTGGCATAAAAGATGGTTCCTGGTAACATTTCGGAGTAAAGGTTTTGAATACCATAGCTTGCAAGATCCTCAATCTTCACCTGACGGTCATCTGTGCGAAACGTTTCAGCTAATGGCTGTGAAAAGGCCACCGGACCAATAGTCAGAAACATGATAAAGAATATATTTTTCATGGGTTTATTATTGGAGTTGATTTGATAATATTGTTTTTCAAAGCTATTGACATGGGCACTAAAAGTAATAAATCCTTTTTGAATTACCTATATTTGCAAACAGGCCTGTGGAGATGGTTCGGGTAAAATTTTTCAATATGACAAATGCAGGTATGAGAGTCACCATATTGGGAACAGGTACCTCACAAGGTGTTCCTGTTGTTGGATGCAGGTGCAGGGTGTGCAAAAGCAATGACTCGCGTGATAAGCGATTGCGCACATCTGTCCTAATCCAGACACCCTCGTCAACAGTTGTGATTGATGCGGGGCCTGATTTCAGACAGCAAATGCTCGGACAACTAGTAGAAAAGCTTGACGCTGTTCTGATCACACACAGCCACAAAGACCACACCGGAGGGCTTGATGATGTAAGGGCATTCAATTGGATACAAAAAAAACCCATGGATATTTTTGCAAGGGTGACTGATCTGGAGTCAATAAAAAAGGAGTTCGCCTATGCATTTGAAAAAGACAAATACCCCGGTGTTCCTGACATTCTGCTACACACCATTGATGGTCAACCACTTTCAATCAATGAATTATGTATCATCCCTATCCATGCCATGCACCACAAAATGCCGGTGTTTGGTTTCAGGATAGGTGATTTCTCGTACCTGACTGATGCCAACAGCATTGAGGATGAAGAACTTGATAAAATGAAGGGTTCAAAGGTGGTTGTGATCAATGCACTCAGACAGGAAAAACATATATCGCATTTCACACTTGATGAAGCAACCGAAATAATCCGCTACCTAAAGCCAGAAAGGGGTTATATCACACATATCAGCCATCAGATGGGCTTGCACAGCGAAGTACAAGACTTGCTACCTCCAGGGGTTTTTCTCGCATGGGATGGCCTGCAGGAAATTTTATAATTTTTGTTTGCAGGTCACAAGGCTATTCCCAGCCCCCACTCCATATGGTCAGCCCTGCCCTGGTGTGCTTTGATGCCAAAATGACTGTATAGTCCGTACCCCAGATTATATCGCAGTGCTACTCTTTTGTATACAGGGCGTTCTGTTTCCTGTCCACGATAAACATAGGTACCAAGACCCATATGTAATGACAGGTTGTTGATCATAATTTCATGCGATACAAAAACTCCGGCGCGCACAAATGTTGAAAAACCGGCCTGCAGGTCAACTTCTCTTGCCAGGTCTTTGGCATGGTCATCATAAAAAATCTCCAAACCGACACCCCAGCGACTTCGTGGTCCTGTTTGCTCATCAACTGCAAAACTAAGGGTATGTGCACGGTAATGCGGGTCGTCAATATCCCGTTGCATTAAACCTGTGCTGTATAAAACAAGAAAGCGCTGATCACCCGGCCATGTTGATAAAATGTCATCTCTGACGGGCAGGGAGAAACTGCCCTGATTCGACAAATAGAACCTCACTCCCACATTGGCATCGAATAAATTAAGACCCCGGTTGGGTTTTTTATAGGCACCATTTGAATAATGCGTAAATGAGACACCGGGAAGAATCTGTAACTGCCCGGCTATGTTGATGACCAGGCCATACTTTATGTTAAAATGTATATTCCAGGGGGTTCCGATAAATTGGTTCTCAGGATTGGAATCAGGGTTGTAAAACTGGCTCAGCCGCGATACACCAAGGGCAGTATTCAGCCTGCGCTTTATGATTTGTCTTTCACCCAGTGGGACTTCAAAAAACACAAATCCCGACATTACCTCCCCAAGTACGTCAGGATGCCCAAGATCACTATAAAAGAAACCCAATCCATATGATGGACTGTTATACAACTGTTGCCAATGATGTTTTCCTGATGATCTGATTCCCAGAATCAACTCAAATGATTGGATATAATTGTCATTATAGGGGTCTATCTCAGGGCGATGTGCCCAAAGCCTCTGGTGGTGATACTGAAACCCGGCAAACATCCGGTTAACTGCCCCCTGGGCATAGCCCGAAGTTGTGCAGGCAGCAAGCATGGTTGCCAATAATAATAGCCTTGCCATTCGCATACAAGATCAATTGTTGATTCTCACCCTCTTTAGAATCAAATGATTCAGGGGGTTATTGGTCATATTTTCCACTTGCTTATGCACAAAACGGTTCGATTGATCGTAAAACAGAAATACCTTGGGAGCTTCTTCCGTTATCAAGGCATCCATTTTGCGATATATGGCAAACCTTTCCTCATCAGATGTTATCAATTGCGACGCTTCGTAAAGGCTGTCGAATGTAGTGTTTGAAAAATGGGTATAATTTGGACCTGAAGGTGAACGGTTGGCTGAATAAAACAAGGCCAGGTAGTTCTCAGCATCAGGATAGTCGGCTATCCATGAACCCCTGAAAAATGGGGCTTCACCGTTGGCCATCATTTCACGAAGGGTTGCCGGAGGCATTACGTCAATATCAATGCGCAAACCTAGCCTGGCAAGTTCAAACTGAATATACTGCGCAATGTCCTGATATGCCTGATTCGTTCTGAGGGTAATTACAGGAAGTCCTTCTCCGCCTGGATAACCGGCTTCTGCAAGCAGTTGTGCAGCCTTATCCGGGTCATAATGGTAGCCACCCTTGTTTTCGGTGAAACCCGGCATCCCTACCGGAACAAAGCCGGCATGGGCAGGTGTTCCCATATTGTTACGCAGAAAAGTCAGCATTTTTTCTCTGTCAAAACCATAATTCAGGGCCTGTCTCACTTTTTTTGATCTTAGTGGCCAGTCGTCAGGCAACCTCTCCTCATTCATCAAAATTCCAAGATACTCAGAGTTTAAAAATGGCTGAGATATTCTGATCAGCTTGTCATGATAACGTTCTTGCAACTCACCAACGGGTGTTAGTAATTCATCCTTATAACTTGCATCTACCCTTGTCAGCATATCCAGGTTCCCTTTGATGAACTCAAGAAAGGCTGTCTGCCGGTCTTTGATGAAGCTAATGCTGATGGCATCGAGGTATGGAAGACGGTAATTGCCATCATATTCAAAATATGCTTCATTGCGCAGATAGACAAGCTTAACACCTTCTTTCCAGTAAGAAAATCTGAAAGGTCCGGTACCGACCGGATTCCTTCTGAAGTCTCTGCCATGGTAAGTGATAGCCTCGTGGGGAACAATGGCACAGTACTGCATGCTCAAAAGACCCATCATGGGTGGAAAGGGACTGCTTAATTTCAGCACAAACGTACTGTCATTGAGGGCAAATGCTGCCAGTGAACCATCTTCAAGTCGGGCTACCTGGTTCATAACCCAAGCTCCGGGAGAATTCAGTGATAGATCAATGAGTCTGTTCAGGCTAAATACCACATCACTGGCAATAACCCTTCTACCTTTTCCTGAGGTGAAACAAATATCATCATGAAAAAATACATCATCCCTGAGGGTAAATGTGTACGTCAACCCATCTTCAGAAATATCCCACGACCGCGCAATGGCGGGTTTAATATGCAAGCTGTCATCAAGTTCAACAAGGCTGTTGAATAATTGTGCAACCCCCCAGATATTGGCCTGGTTGCGGGCATATACCGGATCAAGCGAAGTAATATTAAGGTCTTCATTATACCTGAAAAGCTGCATATTATCGGGATTTTCAAAGCCCGAACGGCAAGAAAAGACCACCATGCCGATGAAAAGCAGTACGATAGCTGACCTGGCATTATGCATCTGTTTCTCTATCATATGGAGCTGGTTACTAACTTACTCACCCATCATGGCCGGAATCACCTGCTCATAAATTTCATTCAATTCGCTGATACTTCCAAAACTTTTTTCGTCGACAATTGCTTCACGTCCTTTTACTTCACCCAGTAAATTGAACGGAACATTGGTCTGGGCCATGATCTCAGCCAGCCTGCCCTCATCTTCAGGTTTTATGCTGATTATAACCCTGCTTTGGGCTTCACCGAATAAAAATGCATCTTTTCGGACTGTATCATCTGAATCTATCTGAAATCCAAGCTGGTTAACCCTCGCTGACTCAAATAAGCCAACAAATAATCCTCCGTCTGAAACATCATGGGCAGAAAGAATAAGTTTTTCACGAATCAGCAATGCGACGGCCTGCTGGAGTTCATACTCCTCATCAAGATCAAAATGGGGTGCAGGCGACAATTTTACACTGTGATAGCGATATAAATATTCTGAACATCCAATGTCATTTTGTGATTGCCCAATAAGGTAGATCAAGTCTCCCTCATTTTTAAAGTCTAATCCGGTCAGGTGTTCTTTATTCTCAAGAATGCCCAGCATTCCGATTACAGGGGTGGGAAAGACAGGTTCAGTGCCGGTGCCTGAGGTTGCCTGGTTGTAAAAGCTCACATTTCCACCTGTAACAGGAGTACCAAACTTTTCGCATGCCACCGACATTCCTTTTATGGCACCTACAAACTGCCAGTATACTTCAGGATTATATGGATTGCCAAAATTCAGACAGTTGGTTACGGCCAGCGGAAGCCCTCCTGAACAGACAATATTGCGTGCACTTTCAGCGACAGCAATAGCGCAACCTTTTTCAGGATCGGCATGAACATACCTGGCATTACAGTCAACTGTCAGCGCCAGGGCTTTTTCTGTGCCCTTCAGGTTTACCACACCAGCATCTGCAGGTCGGTTTGTAGTCATGTTTTTTGTTCCGACCATGGTATCATACTGGTCAATCACCCATTTTTTTGAAGCAATATTATGACAACCCAAAAGGAATCTGGCTGCCGCCGGATAGTCTGACGGTTCAGGTACCTGATCAATAGCGAAACCATCTTTTTGGCGAAAATAGGCAGGTTCTGAAAATTCTCTGTCATAAACCGGTGCACCTCCGCCCAAAACCAGTGAGTCTGCAGGAACTTCAGCAACAAGTTCACCCTTAAAATAGTATTTGAGTATATCTCCTTCAATTACTTCGCCAATCTGAACACAGTTCAGATCCCACTTATCAAAAACGGCCTTGACTTCTTTCTCTCTGCCCTTTTTGACTACCACCAACATACGCTCCTGTGACTCACTCAGGAGTATTTCAAATGGTTGCATGTCATTCTGACGCATGGGAACCCTGTCAAGATGTATGATCATTCCATGTTCTCCCTTTGCTGACATTTCAGAGGTTGAACATGTTATTCCGGCTGCTCCCATGTCTTGCATACCAACAACAGCACCTGTTTTAATTACCTCAAGGCTTGCCTCAAGCAACAGTTTCTCCTGAAACGGGTCACCCACCTGAACGGCAGGAATTTTGTCGGCCGAAGCTTCGGTGATGTCTTCTGATGCAAATGTAGCACCATGTATGCCGTCTTTGCCTGTTGCAGACCCCACAATAAATACGGGGTTGCCTTTTCCGTATGAAGTTGCTGAAATGGTATTCCCTTTTTTCAAAACTCCCACAGACATGGCATTTACCAGTGGATTGGTTGTATAACAGTCATCAAAAAAAACTTCACCTCCAACAACCGGAACACCAAAGGCATTTCCATAATCACCGATTCCCTTCACAACACCTTTCATCAGCCACTTGGTTCGTTCCAATTCAGGATTGCCAAATCGCAAAGAATTGAGCTGGGCAACGGGCCGGGCACCCATGGTAAAAATGTCACGGTTAATCCCCCCTACTCCGGTAGCGGCACCCTGGTAGGGTTCAAGGGCCGAGGGATGATTGTGTGACTCAATCTTAAAGGCACACGCCAACCCATCTCCAAGGTCAACCAGACCCGCATTTTCTTCGCCTGCTTCAGCCAACAGGTGATCACCTTTTCTGGGAAGGGTTTTCAGCCATTTAATGGAGTTTTTGTATGAACAATGTTCTGACCACATCACCGAATAGATGCTTAACTCTGTGAAATTGGGTTCTCTGCCCAGGTAGAGTCTGATCTGATCGTATTCTTCAGAAAGTAGACCAAGTTGTTTGGCCACTTCTATTCCTGCTTGCGGAGTCTTTGCAGATGCGTCCATATATTCGAGCTAAAAGGTATGTAAAGTAATTTGGCAAAAATAAGCAACTATGCCCATCCCATGAAACATTTCTTTGAATATTAAGGATTATCTTTGAAGCCATAGGGCCAGTAAACGGAAACAAAAAACCAATATTTATGTCGAAAACAGTGTTTATAACGGGAGCAAGCAGTGGCATCGGGCAGGCTTGCGCAGAAAAATTTGCTGCCTCAGGATTTCAACTAATTATTTGCGGACGACGTGCAGACAGGCTTACAAGTTTACGCGACCAGTTAGAAAAGAAATTCGGTACTGCGGTATTGGCCATAGGCCTTGACGTGCGCGATGCCGGTGCAGTCAGCAAAGCCATAAACAAGTTGCCCTTTCATTGGAAGAATATTGACATACTAATAAACAATGCAGGCCTCGCATTGGGGCTTGAAACCATTGATGAGGGCAGTGCTGAACTATGGGATCAGATGATTGACACAAATATCAAAGGTTTGCTTTATGTGTCAAGAGCCATTATCCCAATCATGAAGCAAGCAGGTAAAGGACATATCATCAATATAGGCTCCATTGCAGGTGTTGAAACCTATCAGCGGGGCAATGTATACTGCGCCACAAAACATGCCGTTTCCTCGCTCACCAAAGGCATGCGTATGGATTTGGTGCAATTTGGAATCAAGGTGAGCCAGATCAGTCCGGGAGCAACTGAAACTGAATTCTCTGTGGTACGCTTTGGCGGCGATACCGAAAAAGCCGGTAACGTTTACAAGGGCTACAAACCACTTACCGGCCAGGATGTGGCAGAAGCCGTATTTTTTGCCGCCAGCCTTCCTGAACATGTTAATGTAAATGATTTGCTGCTGATGCCTTCAGCACAAGCATCAGCTACTGTTTTCAACAAGGAGGCCTGGTGAATTAAAATCATGTAACTTTGTAGTAGGGTACAAATAGCCGGATGATGAAGAAATTGCACAAACTGGTCATAACTTCTTACATCGGACCATTTATTGCAACATTTTTTATTTCACTCTTTATACTGCTGATGCAGTTTTTGTGGAAGTATATAGATGATTTGGTTGGCAAGGGTCTGGAGTGGTATATCATAGCCGAACTTTTGTATTATGCTTCAGCTTCATTTGTTCCGCTGGCGTTACCTTTGGCAGTGCTGCTGTCATCAATCATGACCATGGGGAAAATGGGGGAGCATTACGAGTTGGTTGCTTTTAAATCGGCAGGTATTTCTCTCAGACGTATCATGTGGCCCATGGTTATGATCTCCATGTTTCTGGCCATATCCGGATTCTTCTTCTCAAACAATGTGCTTCCGGTAGCCAACCTGAAAAGTTTATCGCTGCTGTATGATGTCAGACAACAAAGGCCTGCATTCAATATTACCGAAGGGATGTATTATCATGGTATAGATAACTATGTAATACGTGTTGACGAAAAAGACGATAGCGGACAAACCCTCAGGGGCATAAAGGTTTATGACCACAGTGATCGGCGGGGAAACACCAACCTGACCATTGCTGAATGGGGCACCATGGCTGTTACACCAGATAAGAATTTTCTGATTCTCACTTTATATGAAGGCACAAATTATCTCGAAAACAGCACAGGCAGCCCCCTTGATCCTTCCAGGCCATTTCAGAGAACCCATTTCGAAAAAAAGGTTCTGAAATTTGATCTGAGCATGTTCGACCTCAACAGAACCGATGAGGAGCTTTTTAAAGGACACTTCAGGATGCTGAACCTGAACCAGCTGATTTTTTATGAAGATTCGCTTTCAAGAGAACTTGAAAAGCGAAAACAGGCATACATAACCACTTATAAAAGGCGTTTTAACAATTTTCCTTCCGATACAATTGATTACAGCAGGCTTGATCAGAATTTACTTCGCAAGGCTGACATTAATTTTATACACGACAGCCCCATTGATGCCCTGATGATCATACCCTCTGCCATGGATATGATCAGAACCAACCGCGACCATGCCCGGTTTTCACATGAGGAATTCAGGTCAAGAAAACGTACCCTTGCCAGGTATCAGATTGAGTTTCACCGAAAGTTTACCTTATCCTTTGCCTGCGTATTGCTCTTTCTGGTGGGAGCCCCATTGGGTGCTATCATCCGAAAAGGTGGGTTCGGTTTACCCATGGTTATTTCTGTTTTGATGTTTGTGGCTTTTCATGTGATTTCAATGACGGGAGAGAAATTTGTCAGGGAGGGTGTGCTTGAGGCTCACCAGGGTATGTGGCTGTCATCTATAGTACTGCTACCAGTAGGTATTCTGCTCACCATCAAAGCAACAACTGATTCATCATTTCTTGATACAGACAGCTACCTGCAGAAACTGGAGAAGTTTTTCCTTTTCAGGCGAAAATCTAATCCTGATAAATCTTCGTGACAACATGCGTATCCTTCAACTGTGCCATAAGATCCCCTATCCACCCACCGACGGCGGATCCATTGCCATGCACCAGATTACAAGGGGGTTGATGAATAAAGGCATCAAAGTCAAAGTCATGGCACTTGCTCCTGGTGACGGCCAATCAACACCACCCCTCCCGGATAAAGACTATGTCAGCGAAACCGGTTTGGAAATTTTTCAAGTCGACACAAGAATCAGACCCTGGCCAGCATTTACCAATCTGTTTACCAGAGGGTCATATAATATTTCAAGGTTTTATTCAAGCAAATTTGCCCGCAGATTAGCAGATATTCTTCGCAAAGAAACCTATGATATCATACAGCTTGAAGGACTGCACCTTACCCCCTACATACCGGTAATTCGCGATAATACCGGTGCAACGCTGTTGTTCAGATCACATAATATTGAGCATTTCATATGGGAAAGAATGGCAAATTTTGCGAAAAACCCTATAAAGAAATTTTATTTCAGATTCCTGGCCAGGCGACTGAAAATGTATGAAATGAAAACGGTTCACCTGGTTGACGGTTTGATTGCCATTTCACCCCTCGATCAGTATTTCTTTGAAAAAAACGGATTCAACCATCCGGCTATAACCATCCCGGTGGCTGCAGATCCGACCTTTCATCGCAAACACGATGAGCTGGCCATCGCTGACAGTGTATTTCACCTTGGAAGCATGAATTGGCGACCCAACAGAGAGGGAATTAAGTGGTTTCTTGACCATGTCTGGCCATTGGTGACAAAGAAAAATTCCCAACTTGGTTTTTATATGGCTGGCAAAAATATCCCACCTTCACTTAAACAATATCAAGGTGATAACATTTTCATTGACGGTGAAGTAGAAGATGCTTCAACCTATATGGCATCACGAGAACTCATGGTGGTACCACTGCGCTCAGGAGGTGGAATGCGGGTTAAGATTATTGAAGGTATGGCAGCTGGCAAGACAATTGTTTCTACAAGTATTGGGGCTGAGGGTATTAATTGTACTCATGGTGAAAATATTTTACTGGCAGACACCCCCTCTGAAATGGCCGAAGCCATTGTGCATTGTTTTGCAGATAAAAACCGCATGGAGAGCATCGGTCGTGCAGCCAGAGATTTTGCGGTAAAGCAACACCATCCTGAACCCATGATGGAAAAGCTGATCAATTTTTACAGATGTTTTACTCAGTAAGTAATCAAGGGGATGGCAGCTGATCCGGGAAAAAGTACGTTATTCATTATCCTGCCCAGGATTCCTTATCCCCTTGAAAAGGGTGATAAACTCCGTGCGTATCACCAGGTTCGTGAACTCTCAAGATATTTCAATCTGGTTATTTGTGCCTTGAGTGACCGGAAACCCCATCCCGAAGCCATGGGTGCGTTACAGCCCTACGCAGAAAAGGTTTACTTTATGCGTCTGAGCAGGATATTGATACTGCTGCGGCTGGTGGGTGCCTTGTTTACCTCTTATCCGTTTCAGACAGCCTATTTTTTCAGTAAACGGATCAAGAAAAAAATTGGCAGACTTGTTCAACTGCATCAACCTGATCATTTGTTTTGCCAACTTATCAGAACTGCCCCATATGCAAAGAATTTGCCCGTTCGCAAAACAATTGACTATCAGGATGCATTTTCAGCCGGACTAAAAAGAAGACTTCAGGGCTCTCCCTGGTACATGCGGCTGCTTATAAATACAGAGTACAAAAGAGTGCAACGTTTTGAGACAAAGGTTTTTGACTGGTTTGACAATAAGACCATAATCTCTTTTTCTGACAGAGAATTATTGCCCCTTAAGCACAAGACAGATGTGGTGGTGGTCCCTAACGGGGTGGATATAGTTTACTTTAAACCCACTCTATCTGAAAAACAGTTTGACATTGTATTTACCGGAAATATGGGTTATCCGCCAAATGTCCGTTGCGCTGAATTTTTGGTACAACATATTATGCCATTGGTTTGGAAAGAAAGACCAGAAACCACTGTGGTAATAGCGGGGGCATACCCTTCTCAGGGTGTCAGGGCGCTGGCCTCAGATAAGGTGACTGTCACCGGATGGGTTGCCGACATCCGTCCATATTACAATCAGTCCAGGGTCTTTTTAGCACCCATGCAAATTGGAACGGGCTTGCAAAATAAAGTGCTTGAGGCCATGGCCATGAAATTACCCTGTATAACCTCTGATCTGGCCAATCAGGCTATCAATGCCAGTGAGGGTTCATCGGTACTTATCGGAAGAAATACCATTGAGTATGCACAACATGTATTATCTTTGCTACGCAATCCGGAATTGGCACAAGTTATTGGAAATAATGGCCATGACTTTGTGAGTCAAAGTTTCAATTGGGAGAGCACAACCGCGATTTTACGCAAAGTTATATGTAGTCAGGTTTAACGACACAAATGAAATGCAAGAGACTTTTAACACCATAGAGTCGGCCATTGAAGACATCAAGGCCGGAAAAGTCGTCATAGTTGTTGACGATGAAAACCGCGAAAATGAAGGTGATTTTATTGCAGCTGCCGAGACCATCACACCTGAAATCATTAATTTCATGGCCACCCACGGCCGCGGATTAATTTGTGCACCTATCACCAGGCAGAGGTGCGAGCAAATGGACCTTGACTTGATGGTTCCCAAAAACACAGCCATTCATGAGACACCCTTTACCGTTTCTGTTGACTTAAAGGGTAAAGGCTGTACAACCGGCATTTCCGCTTCAGACAGGGCAAAAACTGTAAAGGCATTGGCTGATCCGGACACAAAGCCTGAAGACCTGGGCAGACCGGGCCATATTTTTCCACTGCGGGCCCGCGAGGGAGGGGTGCTTCAAAGAGCCGGTCATACCGAAGCCTCCATTGATCTGGCCAGATTGGCCGGGCTTCAGCCTGCAGGAGCTCTTGTTGAGATTATGAATGAAGACGGAAGCATGGCCAGACTGCCCGACTTGCTTGTAATCGCAAAAAAATTTGATCTGAAAATCATTTCAATTGAAGACCTCATAGCTTACCGCATCAAAAATGACAGCCTGATCTCAAGAGAAATCACCGTTGACCTTCCCACTGAATGGGGACACTTTAAGCTAACAGCTTACAAGCAAACAACCAATGGGAAACTCCATCTGGCACTTACCAAAGGAGAATGGCTGGCAGGCGAAGAGATTCTGGTAAGGGTACATTCTTCTTGCATTACCGGGGATATTTTTGGCTCGTGCAAGTGTGACTGCGGAGGCCAGCTTCATAAAGCCATGGAAATGGTTGAAAAAGACGGGCGAGGCGTTGTACTGTACATGAATCAAGAAGGCCGGGGTATCGGTCTGCTTAATAAGCTAAAGGCTTACCATCTTCAGGAAAAAGGCATGGATACTGTCGAGGCCAATATCGAACTGGGGTTTAAAGCTGATGAACGGGACTATGGAATAGGTGCACAAATATTGCGAGATCTGGGGGCTACAAAAATCAAATTAATCACCAATAATCCCGGAAAAAAGACAGGCCTGACAGGGTATGGCATTGAGATCACTGAAAACATCCCAATCATTGTCAAAACCACAGATTATTGCAAGATTTATATTGAAACTAAAAGGACAAAACTGGGGCATTCATTCTGATCTGACCGATCTGCGAAACAACTCTTCAAGACTATCAAACTCACGGCGGTAAAAAACACCTATTCCCTGAGTATAAGGAGCGTTGGTATTGATAATATCAAATGTGTTTGATCTGTTAAAAGCTTTTACCCTGAATTTACCCTCAGGTGTAATTTTCACTTCAACATTTACATCACCAATAATCTGGCTGGCACCCTGGGTGCTGTAACCAGTGGCTGTCTGGTTGCCGGCCACCCCAAAATTCCCGTCTATGGTTACCCTGTCATCAAATAATTGGGTTGAAAGTGCAAGTTCAACTTCCTGGCTGGTAATTTCATCACCAGGTCTGTAATTTACCCCAATATCAAAATCTGAACTGATTTGCGTCAACCAGTTACTTAACTGATTTGAAAGAAGTTCTGAAGAAGTATTTCCCACACCAAAACCAAGTGCCGTATTGTATTGGTCTGTAGTGGTAGGCATAAAACGGTTGATTACCAGCAACGAGAAAACCTGCCTGTTCATTTCTTGTTCGGTAGTAATGACCCTTTCAATCAGGTCACGGGTGGTTTCATCTCCGCCGGGAACCCTTATATCAAAAGATATCAATGGATTAAACAGCTTGTCCTCAAGTATCAGAATGGTTTCAACCTGGGTTCTCCTTCTGTAAGCCTCAATCATATCCGGTGCCATGCCCTCTGAAGCCACCAGGTCATACAAGGGTGTGCGCAGTCGGTATGAGGCCTCCAACTCCACATCAGCATCATTGAGGTCGCCTGACCACCTTATCTGGCTGCCCTGGGCAATGCGAAATCTTTTGTTAATGATGTTCTGCAGATTAAAGAAGTATTCACCGTCTTCAATATTATAATCTCCATAAATATTGAAAGCTCCTTGCGGTGTAGCCTCAAGCCTGAGGCTACCTGCCCCCCTGCTGCGGATTATATCACCAAATTGTGAATCAAACATGAGCTGCACTTCGGCTTCAGGGGTAACTTCAAGGTCAAAGTTCACTGCAACGCCACCGGGCATATCCATGGCAACAAAAACAGGAAACTGAAGTTCTTCGGCTTTGCTGACAAATGAGATGAAAGTATTTTCTCTCACATCACCCGAATAATTCAGGGGGAGGAATATCCTGGTACCCCGATTCGTGCGCGCACTGATATCCATGGTGATATTGTTAACCGGACCGTGAATATGAGCCATGCCTGAAACAAAGGCTTGACCATAAAACATATTGTTATGCCTTGACGTAGTGTTAAAAATGAGCATTCTGTCGGGTTGCAGCCATATATCCAGTGCAAAGTCTTTGAATGCCTGGTGCATGATTCTGCCAGAAACCTTTGCAGAATTACCCAATGTATCATAGAGGGCCATATCTTCAAAACCAAAATAATCACCAAAAAACTCCACATCATGGGTAAAGCTAAAGCTATTGTTCAGATAGGGAATAAAGAATCCTGATCCGCTGGCACTAACCAATCCGGTTAATTCGGGGTTCTGCAAAGTGCCTCCGAGGTGAAGATCACCCGTACCATTCCCCCTGAACTCACTTGCAAATCCACGCATATATGTTGTCCAGACTTCCAATGGCATATCATGCAAATCAAAGTCAAGGTCAAAAAAATCAGCCTGACCTCCAGGGTAGAGCCTGCCAGAAATACGCAGTGGAGTATTCTGATGCTCATCCGTATGGTCAACAATCATACCCTCAACGTTAAACAGGCCGGCTTCACGCTCCCAGATACTTTGCAGGCTAAAATCACCAAGCCTGGTACTGTTGAATGAAAAGTCTTCAATATACAGACTTGCCCCAATGCTGAAAGGCTGAAATATGCCCTTAAAGTCAAGGTAGCCGTCCATTAGTCCCCTGAATTCAAAATTCCTGTGCCCCATCAGTATATCTGAATAAACCATATCAAATCTTGAAAATGAAAGGGTCATCATGTCGGTGGGGTCAGTACTGAATACGCCATCGATCTCCATAAACTGGTCTTCATGGTACACCATTAGTTGATGAACTTCTATTCTGGCTGAATCAAGGATGATCTGATTTTCTGTGTCAATTATCCAGGAATCACCGTTTACACTGGCTTTAGACTCATGAAAATTAAATATGGCATACCGGGGACTAAAAATGCGGAGCAATCCATTGACCTGTCCATGTGAGCCATTATCCAAAGTGGTGTCTGACCATAATAATGACACATTTACTGAATCAGATCCAATGGTGGTATGCAGCTGTAGTTGATCCAGATGAAGACTGTCTGTAAGCAGAAACTTATTGCTGTTTATCTGCAATATAAATTTGTCGTCAAAAGGTTTGGCGCTGGCTTGCCAGTCTTTGAACCTGTACCCTGAAAAAGTCATCCAATCGGCCTCCGACTGTATTTCGAACAAATTGTCATTTGTGCTGAACAAGCCATTTACCCAGGCCCCTTCACTGATACTTATGAAAGGGAAGAACAGAGAAGTCAATACTTCTGTGTTCTTCATTCTGAAAGAGAATGTTACATCCTGCTGCAAGCCATATCCATTATCTATGAATGACCCGTTGGTAAACAGCGATGGCAGGTAACTGCCTGAGTACAGAGCCATGGAGTTTATCAACTGATCATAAAAAATGGAGCCATGCAGATCAGCGTCCAAAAAATCTGATCTGAACCGTACATGCCTGGTATGCTCCCCCCAGGCCTCACTGTTGATATAGATGCTGTCTGTTTGGAATAACAGCTGGAGGCTATCTGGTCTCTCTGTGTACAAGGCAGTTTCTCCATAGCGAACATCTCCCATTTTTATCTCACCAGCCAAATCATTCAGGGTACTGCCCTGCAGCTTAATATCCAGGGCAATGGAGAGATGTGATGAAAACAGACTATCCCGCTGAAATATATTCAGTTTGGTCAGATCGGCACGATCAATGTCAATGCGCACGTCAAAAACGGGGGTTTCTGTTTGAAGTTCAGCCACGCCCCTGAAATCAAGGTATAGATTTGGGTCATCTACTACAAAGAAACTCCTTAATTGCCCCTCGCTGTATTGTCCTTCAAAATCAACATTCCGGTATTCATATCCCAAAACATCAATATGATGCACCTTGCCCAGAATATCCATGTATAAATCATCCAGACTTGTTCCACGGCCATCGATGTGCATATGCATATCAACCTTTCCCAGCAACTTATCGGAAGCTGAAAAATATCCTGCATTAAATCCAATTGTTTCAAGCTCACCGCGGTATTGATACATATTATCTTCTGGTAAATTGTGAAAATTAAACCGGGCGTGCATACGACCAATGTCTGTTCTAAGATCACCGGCCAACTCCAATTGGTCAATATTGCCCGCAAGGCTTCCATTTACCATAAGCTTGCCCAGGCGATAAGCCTCAGCGGGTATGTTAATATACAAGGGACTTTCTTTACCTGGCAGTGTGAACGATTCAAGGTCACGGGCTGAAGTAACAAAGGCATCAAGCAGTATCTGGCCATGCATATCACGTATACTGGTATATTCTTCAAGCTCAAATGAACCCCTGAATGAAGTGTGGTTACCATATTCAACAACAATATGATTTCCATGAATTGATTGGGCATCTCCAACCAATTCGCCTTCAAGTTGCATATTTCCTGACAAGCCTTGTAATTGCGGAAGTAAGTATTTGACTTGGGTAAGATCAACCACAGAGGGCCTGAAAAATGCTTGAAATCCAGAAAGGGATATGCCTTCGTTTTGTTTGATTAAACCAGTTTCGTATGAAAGGTCCAGATCCATGCTCAGGTTGGTTTGATCCATCCATAGCAGCATATTACGGGCGATGGTTTCTGTTCTGCCAATCTGAAAACTTCCTGAAAGATAGTTCATATTAAACCCGCCCGATTCTTTTCCCTGCAAATAATCAAGCTCAAATACCAACACACTGTCAGACACGGAAAAATCTCTCATGGCCAGATAGACCTCATCAACTTTTAGCCTGGCATGATGAAGCCTCCCATCAGAAACGTCCATATGATAATCATTGTGCACGATGCCGGCTCTAACCAATTCAAATGAGGCTATACTGATTTGCCAGGGTTTGCGTGATGTAACGCGCGGTGTTTGCCTTGAAAAATATTCAACAATAAACTGAAAATTGTAATCGGGATCATCCTTCTGCCTGTAAATATTTACATATGTATGCCCCAGTTTGAGTTTCCGAATAAGCATTGTGCGGTCTCTGAATGAGATATCGCCAATATTCACCATGAATTCAGGCGCTTCCAGCATGAGGACCCCTTGTTGGTCATAAAGCTCTACGTCAGAAAGCACAAGGGTTCGAAAAAGCCTGAAATTAACCTTGCCAACAGAAATTTCCGTTTCGAGCTCTTTAGAGAAATGGTTTGCAATATGTTGAACCAGAAAATTTTGCACATATTGGCTCTGCAGCAGGCCGTAAAGCAGTGCTGGAAACAATATCATTGCTACAAGCAATCCTGTCAGAATTTTTCGTGCTTTTTTAATAACTTTGTCCTCCGGCTAAAAAATGGGCGGCCACACTCTTGCTAAAATCATGGATATTTATATTCTGGGTATTGAATCATCGTGTGATGACACCTCAGCGGCCATCATTAAAGACCGCAAAATTCTTGCCAACTTCATCGCCAATCAACATATACATAAAGAATTTGGAGGTGTTGTCCCAGAGCTTGCCTCAAGGGCACATCAGCAAAACATCATTCCAGTCATTAGCAAGGCGTTGCATGCAGCAAATATACATAAAAATCAACTCAGTGCAGTGGCATTTACAAATGGCCCCGGGCTTTTGGGATCACTGCTGGTTGGAACTTCATTTGCCAAATCTTTCGCCCTGGCACTTGACATCCCCCTCATCACGGTTAACCATATGCATGCCCACATTCTGGCACTTTTCATCGAAGACGAACATCACCCAAAAGCTCCGGTCTTTCCGTTCCTTTGTCTTACTGTTTCAGGCGGACACACCCAAATTGTCAGGGTAGAGAGTCCGTATGACATGAAAGTTATAGGGCAAACTATTGACGATGCTGCAGGCGAAGCATTTGACAAAGCCGCCAAAATCATGGGCTTACCCTACCCTGGCGGTCCGCTTATAGACAAACTAGCCGGCTTGGGAAATCCGGCCGCATTCTCCTTTCCTCATCCGCAGGTGGGTGGGCTCGACTTCAGTTTCAGCGGACTGAAAACTTCCATTCTTTATTTTCTGCGCGATAAATTAAAAGAAGACAAGAATTTTATCGAAAACAACAAAGAAGACCTGTCTGCATCCATTCAATCAACCATTGTAGCTATCCTGATGAATAAGCTCAGAAAGGCTTCGAATGAAACCGGCATCAGACATATTGCCATGGCCGGCGGGGTTTCTGCAAATTCAGGTTTACGAAACGCTTTTATACAAGAGCAAGCAAACGGAAATTGGCAAGTATATATACCCAAATTTGAGTATTGTACAGACAATGCTGCCATGATTGCCATATCAGGGTATTATCAGTTTCTGCGGAAAGATTTTGCAGACCACTCTGTAGCGCCTTTTACCAGGTATAGATCCTGATCAGTGATCGTTCTGTGCAGGCTTTCCGATTGGAATAAACCCGGGGGCATCTACCTCACGTATTGCATGATTCTGCATGTCGTAATGGTAGATCACCCTTGGCTTCTGCCCAAGCTCTTTGGCCACATAAAGATTCAACAGGTGATCAAAAATATTATGGGCATTCTGCCGGCCACTAAAAAACGCCAGGTCATAAAGATCTTGCTCTGATAACCTGTATAGGCCCGGCTCAAATCTTACCCCGCCAGTTCGCGCGCTTCCAATAAAACGGGGATCAGCCAAGTCACCTGTTATATGGCTCGAGAACAAAAGCTGTGCCTCCGTTTCAGGCTCATGAAGTCGGGCAAATTCGAACCACGTGTTGCTTTCAAGAACAGTTAGTTCAAGCGATTCTGTATAGACATCACCCCTGTATACCCCTTCAAGTCTTTCCACTTCAATATACTCAAGCAACTCCATCTGCCCAACGGCAAATATATAAGCGGGTATTTCAAGCTCAAAAAATTCTTCAATTTCATCCGGCCCATATACGGTGATATAAAGTAAATCAAGGTGGTACTCCAATGACTGTATAAAACGGTGAATATATGTTGAGTCATCAACCGTATTAACAAAACGGGCCGATTCATGGTCAACACCAAAAAAAATATCCGGGGCAAGGCTATCAGGGTGCACTGGCGTAAAAGTCTTGATCAGACCTGGGGGTGGCAACACAAGAACATGGATATCGGTTTCTTGTTGTACAAAGTTACGTGCCAGTCGAAATCCAGCTGTACACGAAGTAAATGTCCACAACAGTAAAACCAAAATCCATATTTGCTTATGCATCTGCTTATAATTTACTGGCTAACATTTTGTCCGCAATTTGCTTGCCATATTCATAACAAAGCCTGTATTCATCCTCATGGGGTGTAAATTTAATAAATACACCATCACCTTGCACGTCCAGTTTCAGGTTGCCAAGCGTCGAATTTATCAGTTTACCGGCCTCTCCACTCCATCCGTATGATCCAAACGATCCTCCTATTTTCCGGTTATCTCTGATGGGGCTGATAACCGCAAAAAGTTTGTATATCGGCAGCAGAATATTCTGGTTTATGGTTGGACAGCCCACTATAATGGCACTGCTTTTCGCCACCCTCTCATCAACATCGCCCAATGGCATGGTTTCAATGTCTGCAACTTCAACAGTAAACTCACCAACACTCAAAATTCCATCACGGATGGCCTCAGCCATTATTCCGGTGTTATGGTATGCAGACACGTAAGGAATAAATACATGATCTTTTTGGGGTGTCTGAACGGCCTCTTTTGCGTAGTTTTCTGAAAGATCAACCCATTTTTTCCAGTCATGAAGCAACAAAGGACCATGACCTGTAAGCACAGCATTGATTTCCAATGGCCTGATTTTCTCTATGGCCTTTAATAAGAACTTACTGAAAGGCTTTAATATAACGTCAAAATAATATTTGAAAGCATCGCTGAAGTCACCAACCTTATTATCGATCATTTCGGGATGCGCATAGTGACATCCGAATGAGTCGCAGGTAAAAAGCAATTTATCCTCTTCAAGGTAAGTATACATGCTGTCTGGCCAGTGCAGATTGGCCGCACCGATAAAACGCAGGGTTTTGTTTCCCAGGCTAAGTGTGTCGCCGTCTTTAACAATCATATGTCTGAAATCTTTGCCTAAAAAATCTTTCAGGTAGCTAATGGCAAGTCGTGTACCAACAACAGTGGCTTCTGGAGCCAGCTCCAGCAAATTAGCCAGATTACCGCTATGGTCAGGCTCTGTATGGTTCAGTATGATGTATTCGAGCTCTGCAGGATTGGTTACCTGGATAAGTTTGGCCAGGTAAACATCCCAGAATTTTTCCTTGCTGGTTTCTACCAGGGCTTTTTTATCTGCATCAATAAAATATGAATTGTAGGTAGTTCCATATTCAGTCTCCATCACCACATCAAAGGTGACGATATCATAGTCTATTACTCCTACCCATTTTACATCAGGAGTTATCTCCAACACCTGGGTATCCGGCTGCTTTATATCTTTTACTAGTTTCATATTAAGGGTTTGAAAGTTTGAAAGTTAGGCGGCTTCGCCGCGTTTGAAGGTTCGCTGGTTTGAAAGTTAGGCGGCTTCGCCGCGTTTGAAGGTTTGAAAGTTTGAAAGTTAGGCGGCTTCGCCGCGTTTGAAGGTTAAACAGTTAGTGAGTTTATGGGTTATGGGGTTAAGGGTTTGGTTTTTATTGTAGGTTTTGATCGAGGTATTTGATTAATTTTCCCATTGTGGTTACATAGCTGCCATACTCATTGTCATACCATCCGAATATTTTTGCATGGGTTACCGGCAAATGGAGATCCTTTCCTGCTGAAAGGCCGTGACTTGTCAATACCTCCTCTGGTAAATGCATAAAGCCTGTACGTGTATGTGTTTCATGACCTTCAATTACAACTGCCGCTGAGAATCCCATCAGATCGGCCGATACATTTTGTTTGTGACTATAGACCAGCAAACCTTTCTGTGGGCCAGTGGCTGCTTCTTTATAAACACTGTCAAGGAATTTTTTGTTGACTACGGGCTCGCCTTTTTCGTTCATTTTTGAATTAAAGGTAATGTTCAGAATGATCAGTGAAACTGTATTGGTTGGAATACGCACAGAGTCAGCCATAAAGCCAATTTCTTCAATCTGGGGCATGATTCTCTCCAGGGCTTTGGCAGCTCCGGTTGTTGAAACTATAATGTTGTTAAGCACAGATCTGTTTTTTCGAAGGTCAGAAGCCATGGCTTTGGGTACAGCATCCAGCACATTTTGCGAATTTGTGGCAGCATGTACCGTCGACATTGATGCGGTCATAATCTGTGACGTTTCTTCTCGATCAAGAAGTGGATAGAGCATGTGGGCCAGTCCGGTTGTTGTACAGCTTGCGGCTGAGACCAGCCGGTGTTTTGCGGGCGAAAAATCAAGGTGATTGATCCCATAAACCATCATGGCACTGTCGTCGGGTGTCTTTTTCGCTTTGTCTTTTATTTTAAAGGGTGCACTCAAGATTACCAATCTGGCTCCGGCTTCAAGATGCCCCCTAAGGCTTCCTTTGGCAGAGTCAGCTGACTGTGTAGGATCATTAAATTGTCCGGTACAATCAACCACGATACTTACTCCATTATCTTTCCACCTGATCTCTGAAGGATTACGATGCTGACGGAGCACCTTGATGAAAAAACCATCAAAAGCCAGCAATCCTTCAGACTCATCAATGATTTCAAAAGACTTATGGGCTTTTCCCACTCCATAAATAAACCTGGAGATATTTCCATAAGTAGAATCAGTTTCAATTGCCTGGACAATATGCTCCAGTGAGGTACCTACTTCGCGGCCAACGTTTATAACGGCGCCATCAAAATACCGGGTCACCAATTGGTGCCAGAGGGTAAGTTTGCCGATTCGACCTAAGCCATTAATTCCTAAAACCCGTTTGTTTTTTATCCTGCTTTCCATAATACCAATGATTAAGGTTGATATCTTATTTTACCGGATAATTTCCGTATAGTCAGTTTTATAATGTCCCTTGAATATGTTTCCCGAAAACCCGTCAATGGAGATCATATCGCCCGGTTGCAATACTTCTCCGTTTATCAGGCAACGCTTTTCTTTTTCATTAACCAAAAGGGGCAGGCAATTCAGCACACAGACCTTCCCCAGCCTGGCAGCTGTAACCGCCGCATGCGAAGTTGTACCCCCCCTGGCCGCCACCAGACCGTCGCATTCAAATATAATTGGAATATCATCAGGTACAGTGTCAGGTCTGAGTAATATACATGGATCTTCAGGATGCTTCTTGCGAAGAGACAGGATGTCTTCCATATCTATAGCCACCCTTCCGTTCAGAGCACCACCTCCTCCTCCGATTCCACGACCCAGAAGTTGCATATTCGAAAGTTCACTGGTGAACACCTTTAAGCGTTCACTTTTATGTGTATCCTGATCTCTGATCTGCAAAATATATAAGTCATTGGGATCAGGTGATTGAAATGTAAACTCTATTTCCTGATGGTTAAAACCCTGTTCTTCAACCAACGCATGCGCAATTTCATAAAGTCGTTTGTAGATTCCCGGCAAGAATTCTTCCAAAGCCTGCTGGTTATCCCTATTGGTGAGGTTTTTTTGAAGAACTGATACGGGTAAAGCATGAACCAGGCCTGCAACGATATCCTCACCCTGACTACATAAAGTAAAATCGCCATTGAGGTAAATTCCTGGCTTAGGCACCTGGGGATTATGGGTAAATACAACCCCTGTCCCCGAATTCACGTCAATATTACCCAGAACCATTTGCTGGATAACCACTGCCGTTCCCCATTCGTCGGCTATTTGCAGGTAATTCCGGTAAACAGCAGCCCTTTCTGAATCCCATGAATCAAGCACGCATGAAATTGCCTGGCTTAGTTGCTTATACGGATCTTCTTCAAAAAATACATTTTCTCTCTTTAAAACATCCTTGTAGGCAAATGCCATTTCTCGCATTTGTTCAGGGCTGAAATCAACCTTTTGCTCCACATTGTATATTTCCTTGAAGGTAATCATCACCTGATCAAAAACATCTCTGTTGATACCGTATGTCATTCCCCAACTTTGAAGTAAGCGGCGGTAACAATCCCATGAAGTCCAACCAAAATTCGGCTGCTTGCTCAATGCTTCTGTAATGCGATCATTCAAACCCACATTCAAAAAGGTATTCATGGCCCCGGGCATTGAAATGGCCGTTCCGGAACGAACTGACAAAAGCAGTGGATTTCTTGGACATCCAAAACTTTGCCCACACATTTTCTCCAACCGCTGAACATGATGTTTTATCAGGTTATCCATCTCCCTTGACAGTAAATAGTTGGCAAATATGGCCTGCCGCCGCCTGAACACCTCGGTACTCAGTACAAAGCCGGGTGGAACGGGATATCCCTGTAAGTAAATCTTCTTCTGAAAATACGCTTTTGAACCAAGAAAAATCTGGCTGTCCATATGGGGAGTCTTCTCATATAGCGGACTGATAGCCAGCTGAGGGTCATAGGCCATAATATTGCGAATCACATCAGGCGGAAAATTATCCACCATATTTTGCAAGGTGTGAATCATACGCGAGATATAACTATCAAGCAGCTGAATCAAAAATGAAGTATAGAGAATATCCCGGTAGAACAATTCAGAATGCTTGGTAACAAGCTGATTGTTTTGTTTGTCATCAAGTTTTTTGTCGGGATCATAAATTTGGGGAATAATCATCCTTAGAGGCTGATCATAAAACCCGAAGAAATAAGTATGGGTAATATCTTTCACATTTTTTGCCATAAACTGAAACAGGTTGATGAACTGAGCCAGTGAAAAGCTTTCACTGGTCAGACCATACCTGAGCATATCCAGGTTGGCATCAAAACCTTGACTTGTAACCCCATCCAATGCAAGCCCTCTTCTGAACATCCAAAGTATATCGTATGATACCTTAAGTGAACGCGCAGTCACGTAGTCTGATTGTGTGGCATAAATCTTCTCTTCCATCAGGTTCGAGGCCAAACGTTCCAGTCTGAATATCAATCCAAGAGCCTCAAATTTGTCTTCTCTGTATTGACCATACATAGAGGGAATACCAAACGCAATATGTCTTTTATGGTAGATACTCTCCCAGCCTTCACTGAATGCAGGATTAAAGATAACTTCATTCAATCGCTGCATAAAGTCTAATATCTTGTGTATGCCTGCATCAACTTTCTTTTCTTTTATCAAATTCACTAATTGATCAATCTCCTGATGTGAGAAAAAGTGGTATTTGGCCAAATGGGTTCTGATGTCAGCCAGATCAAAGGAGTATTTCTCCCGTAATAGCGCATAGAGTCTGAAAAGCAGTTTGAGTCGTTTTTTATCATCCAGACTTCCCTTTTTTGATGCATCAACATAATCGCTGAAAGTTTGCTCATCAAGGCGAAGCAAGTCTTTGGGTGCACAATGCCTGTTTTGACAAATATCTTTTAGCAGCTTATTGACTCCTGTAAACCATTTGCTCCCCAAATGCAAAGTTGACGCAACTGTCTCAGGCAGAACCAACTTCAGTGGGTCTTTGTGACCGTCATACCAGTAATGAAAAATTAACCTGCAAAGATCAATATGTGAGTTGTTCCCCTCAATATGCACTTGCTTGCGCAGAAAATGTATCAACTTGTCCTGTCGTCCCGAAATCTCATCCATGATTGTAGTCACATCGCGCAATTCACCCTCTGCACCAATCTCATTGAAGTAGACAGGAAATATCCGTGTAAGCTGTTTGATCTGTTTGTAAAGCGGTGAAATATCACTATTGAGTAGTTTTGTGATATCACGTTGAAAAAGGTCTGTGTCAAAAATAAAGATCCCCCCAAGTCGCAAATTGACTATCAGCGCCGAGAGCAGTTTACGGAATGTATACGGAGCATGCATAATCAGCTCCAGCCAAACACGTATATTTTTCAAATGGTTGGGATTAACCTTGAGCTGCCAGTTTTCTTGAATATACACCTTACCCGGTCCGACAAAGCCCATCTCTATCAGCTTATTTTCAAAATAGCTGATAATCTTTTTGTCTTTTACCTCAATCACTTCTTTGCCCAAAGTGAGCAAACACTCAAGCACTGTTGACATATATGCAGGCTTCAGCTCCTCAAAAAGGGTAAAAATATTGTCCAGAAAGTCCGCAAATGATTCAGGCCTGACCTCTGTCCTGATATTACGCAATGTTTTATTCAGCTCCCATAGCAATTGGCTGCGCAGCGATTCCATTCCGGGCAGATGCAAAAGGAACAGTATATAATAAAACCTCTCTACGTGTCCACTGAAGGTTTCAATATATTGTTTGAAGTAATCAGCCATGTCTGAATAGGACATAACCCGTTTACACATTTCATCCCAGTCAGATATTTGTTGAATCTCACTGAGCCGGGCTTCAAAGAAAGGGTCTCCTAAATCGTTGACAATATGATTGATATCTTTATTAAACAGGTGTTTTCTCTTGCTGAACCAATTAGCTGTTGGTGTATGTTTCTTCCAGTATTTCAGACCTTCTTCTGCCACTTCCATAACCAGTGAAAAGATTGCCTGGCCATGAACGGGATCATTAGCCACTCCACCTAAATGCACTTTAAACTGCCCGGCATTTTTTATCAGTAATTCTGGGTTGTTCTCTTTTAAATAACGGAGTATTTCAAGAAGTTTGCCGATCAGTGATGCTTCACAGGCTACTGTGCCCGGTTCGGCTTCACTAAAAAACATCAGGCAGCTAGCCAGGAGAAGTTTTGCTTCATCCTCACCAATTGGTTGTCCGAAAAGATTTTCGGCAATATCAAATAGCAGCAAAAAATACCTTTGGCCATCTTTTTGCCCCTCATAAAACCAACGATCGCCCAGTAGTATTTTTCTGAACTCATCAACTACCAGCTTATGATTGGTATATGGGTGGTTCAGTTCTTCAAAAAAGACAGCTGTTCTTTTGTGGATACCCCAATGGTTCGACGACAGGGCCAGAAATGCCCGCTGGTTTTCAGGTATAGTGATGTTCGCCTTACGGGTTTGGGCAAGGTTGATTTCCAAAGCTCCCGAAGTGAACTTCCTTTGTGTCATGTCTTGCGTTTAAGAAAATGCCTGGAGTCACCCCACTCTCCGTATCCTATCTGACCACCAGCCATGTGTATACGGGCTTCAAGGCAGCGTTTACATTCTTCGGCATCTTCGTCTGTGCAGGGCTTGTCTTCGTAAAGCAAATAATCTTCTCTGTATTTTGTGGGTGTCAGGTTGGGCATAATTATATTGGCACCAACCTTGATCGATTTTTCCCTTCCCATGGGGTCGATGGCCTGCATAGCGGTTGTAGCAGCAATATTAATATCTTTCATCATAATTCGCAAAACAGCTACCATTTTAAGGCTTAAATAGAACCTTTCCATTTTAGGCATTAGCTGATCTTTGTATTCGAACATGGGAGTATCCTCATGCTCGATATAGGGGCCCATTCCCACCATATCAATATCATGTTCACGAAAAAACATCAGGTCATCAGCCAGATCTTCAAGGCTTTGAAATGGCAAACCTATCATAACACCTGAACCCACCTGATATCCAAGCTTACGAAGTAAAAAAAGCGCATTGAGTCTTTGCTGATAGTCGTGCTTTTTATTGTTTGGATGATAACGGTGATATAGCTCAGGATTAGACACTTCTATCCTTAAAAGATAACGATGGGCGCCGGCGTCAAACCATTTCTTATAGGTTTCTTCACTTTGCTCACCCAGCGACAGGGTAATCCCAAGCTCACCCTTGCTCATTTTCTTGATTTCATGCAACAGACGCTCAATGCGATTCACATAGTCTGCGCCACTGCGTTCTCCAGCCTGAATAACCAGGCTCCCAAACTTGTTTTCCCATGCATATCTGGCTGCCTCAAGCACTTCTTCTTCAGAAACCTCATATCTGTGTGCCTTTTTGTTTCCAGCCCTGATACCACAGTACAGGCAATCTTTTCCGCAGAGATTTGAAAACTCGATGAGTCCACGGTAATACACTTTATTGCCTACATATTCATGCTTTATCGATGCAGATTTGTCAAACAATAATTTACGGTTCTGCTCATCGGCCGATAGCATTGTAACCAGATCGGATTTGGAGAAACTGCTTTGATTCAGTATGTCCTTGAATAACTTGGGCATGTGGGTTAATGGGTTTGAAGGTTTGAAGGTTTGAAGGTTTGAAGGTTTGATGGTTTGATGGTTTGATGGTTTGATGGTTTGATGGTTTGATGGTTTGATGGTTTGATGGTTTGAAGGTTTGATGGTTTGATGGTTTGATGGTTTGATGGTTTGATGGTTTGATGGTTTGTGGGGTTACAGATATATTTCCGGGTTTGTTTCATGTTTGGTGAATGGTGCCACGGCCCGGTGGTAGATACCATGCAGCCAGGCAATTGCCATTCCGTAATTGGTTACGGGAACTCCCGCATCAATGGCTTGTTTAAGTCTGTTTTTCAGCTGCCTTCTGGTTATCATACAACCACCGCATTGCACCACCAGTGCATATTCTTCTATTGGTCTTGGTAGTTCGCCCAGACCGGCCACAACATCAAACTCAAGTCTTTTACCTGTATGGTTGCTCATCCAGCGGGGAATCTTCACACGTCCTATGTCATCGCAAGCCACATGATGTGTGCATGATTCAAGCATAAGTATCCGGTCACCGTCTTTCAGACTTCCAATTTTTGGTGTACCCCTAAGGTAACTTTCAAAATCACCCTTATGCCTGGCCAACATGATACTGAAGCTCGTCAGCGGAATGTCACTGGGTACTGAAGCATCTGCCCGGGTAAAAACCTGTGAATCTGTCACCACCAGTGCAGGGCGTGGATGCAGGGTTTTCATCAGGGCATCCACTTCTTTTTCTTTGACCACAACTGCAATACAATCATTGTCGATAATGTCACGGATAGCCTGCACCTGAGGAAGAATTAACCTTCCTTCAGGCGCTTCGTTGTCGATGGGCGTAATAAGCACCACCAGGTCTCCATAGCGAAGTAAATCACCAAGCAGACTCGATGAACGCCAGGCCGTTTCGGGCATGGCCCGCTGCAACAATGAAATAGTCTGATCCAGGTTGTCGGGTTTAAGGGCACTAAAAGGCCAGACCTTGGTGGCATACCTGCTTGTAATATTATGGGCCAGCGACTCATCAAGGGTAACTTCATCACTCTTATTGTGTATAACCACAAAAGGCAGGTCGTGCTTGTTAAACTCCTTGATCAGTTTTTCCTCAAAATCTCCAAAAACATTATGGGTAATGAGCAGGATGGCCAAATCGACATGCTTCAGTACAGACAAAGAGCGGGATACCCTTTTTACTCCCAACTCACCTGTATCGTCGATACCTGCAGTATCAATCAATATGGCAGGCCCGATGCCAGGTATTTCAATCGACTTGCGAACCGGGTCAGTGGTGGTACCGGCAACGTCAGAGACAATGGCAATATCCTGCCCGGCCAGAGCATTGATGAGTGAACTCTTCCCATTGTTCCTGCGGCCAAAAATGCCAATATGAGGTTTTGATTCCCTGCCTTTAACCATTGGGTGTAAAATTTACAAATGACTAATCAAAGATACTCATTTTTAAGGTATCCAAAAGTGGTCACAAGCGGACAAAACTGTATGTTTTTTAAACATATAGATCATATATAAAAAACGTATATTGCTGATTATACGAACAATAACGCGTTTTGGCCTAAAACTTGATAAACTTACGTATACAAAGCAATATATGAAACATAAAATCAAACTTATATGTATCAAAATGTAATCTCTTCGCTTTTCCGCAAAATCGGGAAAAAAGATATTTATACACTGATCAACCTCACTGGTCTGAGTGTGGGGCTGGCAGTTTTCTTAATGATCTTTCTTTATGTAGCCGATGAATTACGATTTGATCGTTATCATCACAATCCGGAAGAGGTATTCAGACTCTTATACGAATATCCGGGTACAGGCTCTGCTGCTGTAATCCATACCGGGGCCTTATATGATTATCTGGACAATCAGGTTGCAGGTGTCAGTCACTTAGCCAGACTAGTCGAACTAAGTGATGTACCTGTTAATGTGAACAACCGGCCCCTTCTCGAAGCAGGGTTTGCAGCTGCTGATCCGGACTTTCTCCATATCCTCTCAATTGAACTAATTGAAGGAGACCTGGAAACAGCCCTGCAAAATCCCCACGACATTATTATTTCTAAAACTACAGCTGAACGGTATTTTGGGCAGGATGACCCCATGGGACAAATCGTCAATCTTTACAATACCGTTCCATTTACCATTACAGGAATCAGTAAACCAAATCCGGATCAATCGCATTTTCAGTACAACATGTTGTGCAATTTAGAAGGTTTACTGGCGCTGAATCCGGGTTTTACCTCAAGTTGGGATATGCAAAGTGCGAGTTACTACCTGAGGCTTGAGGCCGGAGAAAATCCCAGGCATGTGGCAGAACGTATCCAGACAATACTCTGGGATGTGAGGGAACAATATAAAGACCACACCTATATCGGACTGCAACCACTAACCGATATTCGTCTAAAATCAGATCACATAGGGTGGGATAAAGCCTTGACGGGAGATATGGGTATAGTAGCAATCTTTTCAGTAACAGCCATCCTCATTCTGTTTCTGGCTTGTTTTAATTTCATTAACCTTTCAATGGCAGGAGCAGTATCCAGGCGAAGAGAGATCGGAATCAGAAAGGTTCTGGGTGCAAATCGTATACAACTTATCAGACAATTTTTATTGGAAGCTTTTGCACTTTCATTCATTGCAATGCTGGTCGCACTTTTACTGGTAGAACTACTCTTACCCCTATTAAACAACATTTCGGGCAAAAACCTGGCCCAAAACTATTTCAATGATCCACTGCTTATTATCGTGATACTGGCACTGCTAATCGTCACACCCTTGCTGGCAGGAGCTTATCCGGCCGGTTTTATGTCGCGCTTTCAGCCTGTCGCAGTCATTAAGGGAAACCAAATGATAACCAGCGTAAAAGGGATTCGAAAAAAACGGGTTCAACTGCGCATGCGACAGTTTCTGTTATTGCTTCAGTTTGCCGTATCAACTGCCCTTATAGTTTCAAGCATTATCATATACTGGCAGATGAATTATATGACCAGCCGGCATCCTGGTTTTGAAAGAGAAAATATGATTTCTGTTGTAAATCCATTTGAACAGCAGGCACCCGCAAGGGCAGCCTGGCTCAGAGAGCAACTGCTAAGCCACCCGGATGTTGAAATGGTAAGTCTTAGTCACAATGCTCCGGCTGTTGACCCCATGAACTATGCACGTCTCTCGTATGAGGGACGAAATGGCCAGCAGCAAATGCACATGGCTGGAATAAGTTGCGATGCCAGCTATTTTGAAGTTTTACAAAGCAGGATATTGGAGGGACGAAACTTTGATCCGGACCTCATAACTGATCCGGCAAACTCAGTGATCATAAATGAAACGGCAGCCAGACGCCTGGATGTTGACAACCCCATAGGGACGGTTTTAAACGGACTGTTTGACGGACAACCCAGGCAAGTTATTGGTGTGGTAGAAGACATTTTCTATACATCACTGCATTCAAGTGTACGCCCCATGGCTTTTTACATCAGCCCTGAAATATATCCCCAGAATTTTTTCAATATCATTGTGCGATTCCGGGAAGGTCAGCATGCCAATATCCTTGCATATCTTGAAGAAATATGGATGAAAGAAGCACCTGAGTGGCCACTGGAATACTACTTTACTGAAGAACTCATATACAACCAATATGACAACGAAAGAAGGGTATTAACAATTGTTATTGCATTTGCTGTTCTGGCCATTATTCTTTCCGCTTTAGGACTGGTGGGGCTGGCAATATACGCCTCAACAACCCGGATCAAAGAAATCGGCATCCGAAAAGTTTTGGGTGCAAGTGTCAATGAAATTATCCGCATGGTGAGCAATGAATTCGGGCTGTTGGTCATCCTTGCCAATCTGATTGCCTGGCCAGTAACCTATATATTCACCACCAGGTGGTTAGACGGTTTTGCCTACCGTGCAGATATTGGCTGGCTCATTTATGTGATCCCGGCTGTAGCACTTTATTTACTGGCCGTTACAATTATTGCATCCATCTCATACAGAGCCGCTACCATCAATCCGGTTGAAAGTCTTCGAAATCCAGGTTAAACTGCATCAAAACAGTTTTTTTAAGAGTATGGCCAGGTTTATCGCCTGGCCTTTTCATGTTTTTTTAAAACATATACAAAATAATTGTATAATTGAAAAACCAAATGATATAAGCCGTGCCCAAACATTCATTTCTTTTCTTTTCAGCCAAACTTCGCCTTACCCATATCTACAAGACTATTTTAGTTCTTCTGCTTTTTTCGGCTCTGTTGCTATCGGGAAAATTCATAGCCATAAATATCACAGCATGGACAGGCTATACAAAAAAAAGCGAGATAAAACAGCAAGTTCATTTTATTAATACCCGACAGGGCGATGCCATACTAATCAGAACAGCCAACAAGACTGTGTTGATAGATGCGGCAACTGCTGAATCAGATGTTTCATCCTATCTGCGTTCTCAGGGTGTTGACACAATCCATGTTCTCATGGCCACCCATGCCCATAGTGACCACATCGGAGGCATGTCTGAAATCATTGATCAATTTGTGGTTTTAGAATTTGTTGATCCAGCCTTTCCACATACTGGGAGTACATATGGTAAGCTGCTTGGCAGAATTGACGATCTGGACATTCAGTATACTGTTGGGCAGAAAGGTCTGGTTTGGGAACTGGATCGTAACGCAATTCTTGAAGTGATTCATCCAATTTGTATTGAAGGGCTTTCAGTTCATGATGCAGGGTTGGTTAGCAGGTTGCGTCTGGGACGGATCACATTCTTACTGGCCGCTGATATTGAAAGAAAGGCTGAAAACATCTTGTTGGAAAAGCCTCGCATGTTGCGAAGTCATGTACTGAAGGTGGCCAACCATGGGCGGGCCACAAGTTCAACCACATTATTTCTGCAGGCTGTGCGACCAGAAATCAGTGTCATCACCACTGGTAGTGAAGCTCCTGACATTTCACCCCACCCACATACCCTGGCTAAACTCAGGGCAACAAACACAAAGATTTACGAAAATCGTACTTACGGTCATATTATTATTGAAACTGATGGCAAAGACTTTGAAGTAATCATCCACGGAAAAGTTCACGTCATGCCAGTTAACCTGAATGCTGCCAGCCTGGAAGAACTCATGCGTATTGTCCACATCGGTCAGGGCCGTGCTGAACAAATCATCAACCTCCGACCCCTTGAAGCAATTGATGACCTGCTCCAAATTGATGGTATCGGACCCAGACGACTTGAAGACATCAAAAAACAAAACAAAGCCATGATCGACTAGCCCCCGAGACCCACTACTTTCTACTTTCTACTTTCTACTTTCTACTTTCTACTTTCTACTTTCTACGCAAAACCAACCAGAAAGAAAGCCACACACAGGTGTCCGAAAACGCACACTCCCTGTATGTATACGCACACAAAAAACAACACAAAAAAAACAGTTTATCGTTGAATATCTGATACTTAAAACACATGGCACGGTTTTGTGTTTGCTTTCATCATTGACATAGTTTTTCACTGAAAATCCAACATTGGATTCCCAAAATAGCGACCATGATTCACCACTATTTCATCATTGCCTGGAGAAACATACTAAAAGGTAAGATCTATTCGCTTATGAATATCCTGGGTCTAGCCACAAGCCTGACTGCTGTCCTCATTATCTCCTTATACATAACCAGTGAGCTTTCGGCCGATGGTCAGCACACAAAAGCTGATCAGATATACCGTGTCGGTTTTCACCAGCTGCAGCCAAGATCATTCCGAACAGCACTTTCAGCAGCCCCCGTCGGGCCATCCATGACAGCTGATTATCCTGAAATTCTTGATTATGTCCGGCTCATGAATCCTTCAGCCATGAGAGGTGATTTTCTCATCAGTTTTGAAGATCAATCTGCTTTTGAATCGGGGTTGATATTTGCCGACACCAATTTTTTTGAATTCTTCGATTATGCATTCATTTACGGAAACAAAGAAACAGCATTATCACACCCAAACAGTATAGTACTTACCGAAGAAAAGGCCAGATTATTTTTTGGCGAAACGAACCCCATAGGGAAAGTAATCCGTGTAAATGACCAGATCCCGATGGTTGTAAGTTCAGTTATAAAATCATCCATCAGACCAACCCATTTAAGATTCCATTACCTCATCCCTTTTCAGGCGTTGAACGAAATACTGCCATCTGTTTACGCAACAATTGACTGGTATACCCAAATGAATTTTTACACATACTTGCTTGTAGACAAAGATTTTGATCCCATTGATTTTGAAGAAAGGAACCTTGAGGATTATGTGATGCGCTATCTGGTAGCCGGCAGGACAGTAGAAAGCCCATTGGAGAGACTCCGTTTTGACTTCACCCCACTCAGGGATATTTATTTTGACAATGAAGTTTTCGCCGAAATAGCCAACCCTGATCGCTATCCTCATAAGGGTAACAAGCGATACATGGTGATCTTTGGCATATTGGCAGCCTTTTTATCCATCATCGCTGTAATTAATTACACCAATATGTCCATTGCCAGGTCAATGAAAAGATCAAAAGAGGTGGGGATCAGAAAAGTATTGGGTTCAAACCAGAAAAAACTGATCATGCAATACATTGGTGAAGCCAGTATTTTTATTATAGTTTCCTTGTTGTTGTCCCTTATCATTGCCGAATTGTTTCTGCCAGGGTTTAACAACCTGATGAATAAAAACCTTTCACTAAGTACACTCTTTTCTCCTGTTAACCTCATTGCAATTTTAGGATTTTCTGTCTTTCTAAGTTTGATTTCAGGAAGTTATCCGGCCTTTTACATGTCGCGTATTCAGGCAATCCAGGCCATTAAGGGAGAATTCAAAATGAAAGGCAAAACAGTAAATGTCAAAAACCTGTTGTTTGCATTCCAGTTCTTTGTCTCTGTTTTTATAATCATTTGCACACTGGTTGTATACCAGCAATTCAGGTTTATGGAGAAAAAGGATATGGGGTTTGCAACTGAAAACAGGTTAAGTTTTACTTTGCCAAATATTGAGCATATTACGCCCCAATGGATTGCCACCTTCAAAAGCGAGCTTTTACAGCATGCCAACATACAGGCAGTAAGTTCATCCAGGCTAAACCCCTTACCCGGGAACATGATTGAAACCTGGACCCTGCCTCTCGAGACAGCATATGGCACTGAAGAACGTATTCTTCGTGCTGCTTTTATTGATCCTGATTTTATTGACTTATTTGAAATTGAAATTCTGGAGGGACGCGCAATTTCATGGGAATACCCCACCGACCTTCAAGGTGGCGTGTTGTTAAACGAAACGGCTGTGCGTGAATTTGGATGGGAAAATCCTGTGGGAAAAACAATCAGGCGTTATGAAAATACCTACCGTGTACTGGGCGTGGTCAGCGATTTTCATTTTTTCTCATTGCATCAGCCCATCGAACCCATGATACTTCTGGGGTCGCGTCCGGGTCGTGAAATAAGCGTAAAACTCGATCAGCACGACATCGCAAGCGGCTTGCAGCGCATTCAGCAAACATGGACCAAGTTCCTCCCAGCGTATCCATTTGCGTATACATTTACAGATGATCAACTGGCCGGAACCCTTGATGAAGAAAGAAAAACTGCGGGCTTGCTGGGTGTATTGGCCATATTTGCCATATTTATTAGTCTGGCTGGCCTGTTTGGGTTGTCAGCGTTTTCAGTTGAACAACGTACACGCGAAATTGCCATCAGGAGAACATACGGAGCAAGCCTGATGAATATCATCCTGCTTTTGTCAAAACAATTTGGCAAACTGCTGGGTATAGCTCTTTTGCTTTCTGTTCCGGCGTCGTATGGATATACAGTGCGTTGGCTTGAAAATTTTTCCTATCGCATTGACCTTAGTCCCTGGCCATTTATCGCCGGCATTTCTTCAGCCATCATCATTATATTTATGACCCTCTGGTACCACGCGAATAAATCAACTGGTGCAAACCCGGTGGATGCTCTCAGGCATGAATGATCATTTTTTTTTGGCTGAACATATTTTGGCACGATTTTTACCGGGAACCCAGCATAAAAACACATAATACTTGCATATATGTTTCAGAAGATTCTTCGCCTTATTTTATTGATCTTATTCGTTTCTCCGGGTTCTGATACCCATGGCCAGGATCTCAGCCAAACATTCAGGGGTGTGGTTTTAGACGCATACACCGAGCTACCCTTGCCTGGAGCAACAATCATCATTGTGGGCTCAGATCCATTGATGGGAACTTCAACTGATATCAACGGTGAGTACCGCTTTGACAAGATGCCCCTGGGACGTTTTGATATACGCATAAGCATGATGGGGTACAAAACAAATATGTTACAAAATTTGCTGCTTACAGCAGGACGTGAACTGGTTGTTGACATAAGGCTTGAAGAACAGGTATATCTTCTGGCTGACGTTGAAATAAGGCCTGAGATCAGAAAAGACCAGCCCATGAATGAAATGGCCATGGTGAGTGCCCGTTCATTCACCATTGACGAAACTGAACGATATGCTGGAAGCCTGGGTGATCCGGCGCGTATGGCATCTAATTTTGCAGGTGTTTCATCGGCATCAGATCAGCGTAATGATATCATCATCAGGGGAAACTCACCGCTTGGTCTTTTATGGAGGCTTGAGGGAGTTGAAATTCCAAATCCGAACCACTTCGGGTCAATCGGATCAACCGGAGGACCTATCAGCATGATCAACAACAATCATCTGGATAACTCAGATTTTTTTACCGGGGCATTTCCTGCTGAATTTGGCAATGCACTGGCCGGAGCATTTGACCTTCGGATGCGCAACGGTAACAATCAGCAACATGAATTCATGGGACAGGTAGGTTTTAACGGGTTCGAATTGGGTGCAGAAGGACCTTTAAACAGCCAGCAAAAAGCCTCATACCTGGTAAATGCCCGATATAGCACACTTGAATTACTTCAGGCTGCCGGAATGAATTTTGGAACTGGAACGGCCATACCAAAATACAGAGACTTATCATTTAAAGTAAATATGCCCTTACCACATGGCCGTTTAACCTTGTTTGGCCTGGGCGGAAAAAACAATATTGCCATGCTTGACAGCCAGGACGATCAGGCTCAGTATGGCTTTTCAGGTACTGACCTGTTTTATACAAACTCTATGGGGGTGATGGGTGTTAACCACACATACTATTTCAGCCCCGACAGCCGTGTGATAAACACCGTGGCAGCCACTGGTATTTGGGGGACAGTAAACATCTATGATCTTTCTTACAGCCTGGAGCAGGAAAAAGTAAAAGAAGATCTAAGCGAAATAAAATACACCATTTCATCCAGGTTTTTTCACCGCTTTAATGCCCGGAACTATTTAAATGCGGGCGTGGTTTTTGATCACTATGACATCGGATATAATGGTCGGGAGTTCAGTGAAAGGCATCTTCAATATATTCAATATCTGAATACTTCAGGGAATACCAGTTTTGCAAGGGTTTTCACACAATGGCAGCATCGTTTTTCGGATGCATTGTCCATGACAACCGGACTACACGCGTCATATCTTTTTTTAAACAACACCTATGCGCTCGAGCCCCGCATGGGTCTGACCTGGGAGTTTTCAGAAGACCGTTCAATGAATATTGGATGGGGACTTCATAGCCAGACACAAATGAAGGCAGTATATTTTGCGCAAAGGTTGACAGATACGCTTGAACTTTCGTATGAGCAAACCAACCGAAATCTGGACATGTCACGCAGCCTGCATCTGGTAGCAGGTTATAATCAGCTGCTCGGTGAAGGTCACAGACTCACCACTGAGATATACTATCAACATCTGTACAGCATTCCGGTAGCCTGGAGACGACCTGAGTTCTCGCTTTTAAGCCAGGGAGGCGCATTTACGTTTTGGGCCTTTGACGATATGGAAAATCTGGGCTCAGGAGAGAACAAAGGTGTTGAGTTAACACTTGAGAAATTTCTACATAAAGGATTTTACTACCTTTTCACGGCTTCTGTATTCGATGCGGGCTACCGGGGTTATGACGGCATTTGGCGCAATTCAGCATTTAACAACAATTTTATTTTTAATGTACTTTCGGGCTATGAGTGGAAAACCGGTCGGCGATCAACTCTGGCTGCTGACATCAAGGCAGTTTATGCAGGAGGTAACCGTTATCTTGAAATAGATGCTGAAAGGTCTGTGTCTGAAGGTGGAACCCGATACAACTGGACTGAGGCCTATGAAAAAAGGCACCCAGACTATTTCCGTCTGAATGCCAGAATAACTTTCAGGCTTAATGGCAATAGCATGAACCAGGAATGGGCACTGGATTTACAGAATATCACCAACCACCAGAATGTATTTGTCCAAAATTGGGACAACGACAAAAAAGAGGTCAGTACTTCATACCAAACCGGATTTATGCCTATGGTTACTTACCGGATCTATTTCTAGACCTTCAGTTTCTCTTCTGACTGGGTAACGTACCCTGACTGGGGTCATTTTTCAATCGGGCCGTAAGGAAATCTTCAGGATAATTGGTTACATATTCCTTTCCAAATAAACGATTGTGCACCTGGGTGTTTTTATATACATCCCAGTCAAACTTCCCCGCACGTCTAAAGTAAAGTGTGATAACCGATGAGGTCATCACGATGAATGTGGAATACAGTATGGCCAGCCACAGCATCTGACTCTGCACAGGCTCGTTAAAGCTCAACAGTATGATGGCAAATGAAACAGGCCCGTTTTGTATACCTGTTTCAAGTGAGATAGCCCGTTGAAAAAGCGGATACATTCCAATAAACCTTGAAAACCAGTAACCAAAAAAGAAACCAGCCATCCCTAGTCCGATGGTGGCAAAATAAACGGTTACGGGTGTTTGCAGAAACAATCCTCCGTGACGCACAAAAGCCGTTAAAAGAAGGTATAATATGACCATAATGGCAACAAATCCGGCGGTGTCTTCGGCAGTTTTTGCCCAACCCGGCGATTTCCTTCTGAGTATCATACCCAGAACAACAGGTACCAATATCAAGACCAAAGAACTGATAATATTTCCGGTGGGAATGACAAAATCAGTTTCGGCACCGGCTGCCCTCATGGTTTCGGATATCTGGGTAGTGAACCTTACCGTGTAGAGATTCAGCAATATGGGCATCATGAAAAGGGCCACAACTGTTGAGGCAGTTGTCATAGAGATACTAAGGGCAACTGATCCGCGCGAAAAATAAGTAAACATATTTGAGGTTGTCCCACCTGGCAGACAACCAATTAAAATCAACGCAATGGCAAAGGCCGGGTTAAGACCAAGAACAATGGATAAACCCAAAGCGATGAGGGGCATCAGACCGAATTGCGATAGAAACCCAATAAAAACACCTTTCGGACTTCGGGCAACTGCCTTGAAGTCATCCACAGTAAGACTGGCTCCCATACCAAGCATGATCACAAAAATCATGACGGCTAAAAGTGCCTGGTCCTGAGCATATAAAAGTTGGGATGGAAATTCCATATTCAAATATTTTTTATTGACTCCTTTTAATAAAGATCCTGTATGACATCATTGAACTCGGTATTTACCACATGGCGTTTTACCTTAAAAAGATTGGTAAGTTCGTGTCCCACCCTGAAGTGTCTGTTCAGAATCCTGAAATCTCTGAGTAGTTCATAGTTTTTAAACCCACTTGAAACAGAGATCAGCTTTTTGATCTCCTGGCGAATAATCTGGTTGGCTTCAGGATCTTTGACCAGCTCATCGAGTGACTCTGGCTGCGAACCATTTTTCCTGAATGCTTCAAGCACCGGCACAATAAGAACCCCCAATGATTTTTGATCCTGGCCAACCACCATACATTGGTCAATATATTGACTTTGCTGAAGACGCATTTCAATGGGTTCAGGTTCAACATTCTCCCCACTTGAAAGAACTATTGTTGCCTTAGACCGGCCTAATATCTTCAGACAATCATTATGGGTTAGAACACCAAGGTCGCCTGTGCGGAACCAGCCATCCTGAAAAGCCTGCCTGGTGAGATCCTCTTCTTTATAATATCCGGCCATCACCTGAGGACCCTTCACCTGAATCTCACCACGGACACCACGCCCCTGGTGCGGCATGTCGTTGTTCGGAAACAGCATATCTCCTGACTCAACATCAACAATTCTTACTTCAGTTTCTCTAATGGGGGGGCCAACTGTTCCGACCACAAGGTTCATCCTTGAACGCACCGATATAACAGGTGAGGTTTCAGTCAGGCCATAGCCCTCAAGAACTGGTATGCCCACATAATTAAAAAACCTGTCAATATGTATTGGCAATGCACCTCCGCCAGAAATGGTCGCAGACAGCGACCCGCCAGCTCCAAGGCGAACACGTTCAAGCACCGCGGCATTGAAGAAACCAAACCAGGGCATGACAATCAACCACCTTATGATATGAAATGGAAAGAGAATCATCAACTGCCACCAGGGCGTTTTCTTCATCTTCAGGTATTTATTGGTAAGAAAATATTCAGAGTTCTTATACTGTCTTGAGAGGAAATATGCAATATGAAACAACACCTGTCTAACCGGGTGGGATGATCTTACGCCACGGATGATTTTTTCGTGTATTTTTTCCCATAAGCGCGGGGCTGATGCCATAAAAGTTGGTTCAACATTTTTCATGTCATCACTAAGGGTGTGAATACTCGAATAATATGTACAGCCACCAAAACTGATGGTGTACATTTCGATGACCCTCTCAAAAACGTGCCATATGGGCAACACAGACAGTATCCTGTCATTTGGGTTATGGATTCCGGGTAGGTTTCTGATCTGGCTGATCATGTTGGCATGGGTCAGCATCACACCCTTGGGTCTTCCGGTGGTTCCCGAGGTATAAATCAGGGTAAAAAGATCATCGGGATTGATTCCCTTCATGCGTGCTGTGGCGCGGGTATCTCCACCTGATCGCAATTCTGCTCCGGTTTTCTGAATATCCTGCAGCCGCAATACCCCTTCACTGAGCTCTGCTTTCGGGTCAAGTACAATGATTTCGCGTAACAAGGGCAGTTGATCTTTAAGCTTCAATACCCTGTCTTGAAGTGCTTCTGTTTCAACAAGACAAACCTTGATTTCAGCATGGCTGATGATATATTCCAACTCATGGTCAGACACGTCCCTGCCTCTGGGAACATCAGCTGCCCCACAAAACTGAACGGCATAGTCGGCTAATATCCACTCAAAGCGGTTGTCACCGAATAAGCCCACGTGTTCTCTTGCTTCAACTCCCAGGTCAATTAAGCCTGTTGCAAGATCAAGGCCCTGTTCATAGAGTTCGCGGAATGAAACAGGTTTCCATTGCAAGGCCTTCTCTCTGGTGGCAAAGGCGGGCAGAGATTCGAAGCGTTCTGCAGCTTTCTGATACAAAGCAGCAAGGTTGTCCGCTACAATCCTTTCATTTTTCAGATGTCGCATAAAATGGAAAGTATTCGTAAAAGCAGTCAG
>SKRM01000004.1 GCA_007118495.1 Bacteroidales bacterium | reverse complement strand
CCACCTCCGGTATGCAAAGTAATTCGCAATAACTCGTTTTCGAGGATAAGTTCGGTGTTTTCTCCCAGGGCTGCACTGGCAAAATGCCCCATCTGTTCTCTGCGGGCTTGCTCTCTCAGGTGACCGGGATCTGTCTCAGGATCGGGCTCAGCCTGGATATCCTGTATAAGGGTGTCTTCGGCAGTTACCTGCCTGGTGTCTATATGTTCCTGCTGAGCCTGCCTGGCTGCTGCAATACTATCTTGAACACGCCTTGCTTCAAATCTTTCTTCTTCACTTGGAGCCATCCATATGCTATACCCGATCAATATGACAGCAATGAGGATGAGGCCTAGGATATTATCTCTGGTCATCTGAAATTATTTTTATAAGTCTGCAAAGATAGTTTAATTGGGGTAAACTACCATTTATTTACTCCCCGAAATACAATATCCCTGACCGTAAGAATCGCTTCAGGCCTTACCTGACAGGGCTGCACGGACAAAATCAATAAAGAGGGGATGGGGTGCAGCTACTGTGCTTTTGTATTCGGGGTGGAACTGAACTCCTACAAACCATGGGTGACCCTGCAATTCGACTATTTCAACCAGTTCAGAATCGGGATTTATTCCGGTTGCAAGCATGCCATGCTGTTGAAATGCCTCCAGGTATGCATTGTTAAACTCAAAACGGTGGCGGTGACGTTCAGCAATTGTTGTTGAACCGTAAATAGCGGCCACCTTTGAATTGTCTGCCAGATTACAGGGATAGGAGCCCAACCGCATGGTGCCTCCCTTGGTGTGGATTTTCTTTTGCTCTTCCATGATATCGATGACAGGGTCTGTTGTATCGGGATCCATTTCGGTAGAGTGTGCATGATGAAGAGACAGAACATTTCTGGCAAATTCAATGACAGCGCATTGCATCCCCAGGCAAATTCCAAAAAATGGAATTTGGTTTTCGCGCACATAGGTTATTGACAGAATCTTTCCATCTATACCGCGGTCGCCAAAACCAGGAGCCACTATCACACCCTTGAGCCCCTTAAGTTTTTCTTCCACATTGTTTTCGTCGATCTGTTCTGAGTGGATTAGCCGGAGATCGACCTTGCAGTCGTTTTCCGTTCCGGCATGTATCAAAGATTCAATAATAGATTTGTATGAATCAACAAGTTCTGCATATTTGCCCACCAGCCCGATCTCAATTGTATGTGTGGGCGATTCAAGCTTTTCAATAAATGCTTGCCATTTTTTCATTTCAGGCATGCAGGTAACAGGTAACTTCATTTTTTTCAATACCACAATGTCAAGCTTTTCCTGCCTCATGAGCAGTGGAACCTTGTAAATGCTGCTGGTATCAATTGATTCTATAACTGAGCTGACGTCAACATTGCAAAAAAGTGCGATTTTACTTTTAATGTTATCATTCAGGGGCCTCTCAGTGCGACATACGAGGATATCGGGCTGAACACCATATTCAAGCATGGTTTTGACTGAATGCTGTGTGGGTTTTGTTTTCAGCTCGCGTGCTGCAGCAAGATAGGGGATCAGGGTCAGGTGAATGACGAGACTGCGGACACCCATATCCCATTTTAACTGCCTGATTGCTTCAATATAGGGTAGCGACTCAATATCACCAACTGTCCCGCCAATTTCTGTGATCACAAAATCAAACTGGCCATTTTCACCGAGCAATTGGATGCGATGCTTGATCTCATCAGTAATATGCGGAATCACCTGTACGGTTTCACCCAGGTAATCACCCCGTCTTTCTTTTTCAATAACCGATTGGTATATTTTTCCTGTAGTTACGTTATTAGCCTGAGAGGTTGGAGTGTTAAGAAAGCGCTCATAGTGGCCCAGGTCAAGATCAGTTTCTGCCCCGTCTTCAGTAACATAGCATTCTCCGTGTTCATATGGGTTTAATGTACCAGGGTCTATATTGATGTAAGGATCCAGTTTTTGAATGGTTACAGTATATCCCCTTGCCTGTAGCAGCTTGGCAAGTGATGCTGAGATAATGCCTTTGCCAAGTGAAGAAGTAACACCTCCTGTTACGAAGATGTATTTTGTGGTTTCTGTGGAGGTGGGCATAGCAGAGAGTTTACCTGTTACTTTCGATTGCGTGTTTTAAAAATGCGAAAGTAACAAAAGATTGCTAAAAAACCGCTCTAATCTTTCTTTTGTCTCTGATCGCTTTTTTTCTGATCGCTCTTTTCCTGTGATCTTCTCTTCAATGGAGGGGCCTTCATTTGCTGCGTCTGGGCCGCTGATGCACCCCCCTCAATCAGGTTTTCACCAGCATGTCTTTTGATGGTCTTTTTGCGCTCGAGTATCCTGTTGTTCTTTTTATCTACTTTTTCTTCAATAAAGATATCTTCAGTTTCTTCGGCTTCTTTTGGCCAAAATCCGCATCCCCCGGTTTTTTTGATCAGGTAATACCCTGCGGCCAGGGCAAGAAGGATAGCCGCAATCCCCAGAATCTCAGCACCTGTGTATTTTTCAAAATCCATTACGATGATTTTTCTGGCAATGGCAATTATGGCAACCAGCATTACCACCTCAACGTGGATCACATGCTCTCTGAAATAGACTTTAATGGTGTCAAGCAGCTCAATGCCGATCAAAACCAACAGAAATACTCCAAAAACGTTCATCAGGTTATCCAGATCTGTCACAAAATGATCTGGTCCGCTTTCAGTAATGGCCTTTAGCAGAACATATCCCAATTCAATGGTTGCAACCACAAGAAGCAACGACATGAGTGCGATCAGGGTTTTGATAATATATTTTTCAATTGTCTGAACGGTTTTTCTTAAACGTGGAGGGGTGTTATCCTGATAGGTCATATTGAAGAAGTTTAAAACAAATGGAAAGTTACACAATATTTTTTTCTGAGAAAAACAGCTAAATAAAAAAAGGGCAGCTGCTCTGGCCTTTCCTGACCTGGCAGCTGCCCGTGGCGCTATCTGGAAACGCTTTTTAGTTTAGTCGAAAAGGGAGTTCTTCTTCTGGTTCGGGTTTCAACATTGACTGGATAACCGGCCAGAGCAATGCAAAATCAGGTTTTTGTTTTGTGATCTGACATGGTTGACTTGTTTGGTTACATACTGATTCAAACGAAATTTCTTTGTCCTGGTTGACAGTCATTTCGAGTTTGAGGCCATGCCCGGTTTCAAAAACGAGGGTGCTTCCACCCATGGCAGTGCTGCCCGCAAAGGCGGTGCTTAGTCCGCCAATCATCAAAAATGTTAATACAAAAGCTTTCATAGTATTCTGAATTATTTAAACATATCCTGACTAAAAATTTGCATAGGATATGTGTTTGTTACAATATTAATTAAGACTAAATAAAAATAAAATTCTTTACACAATTGCATTGTTTTAATGAATGAATTCTTTTTAAGAAATTGTTTGGGAACAATGCAATGTGGTCGACAGTATATACAATAACAGGGGGTATAATGTTCATTTAAGGAGATGTTTTTTTGCATTATTTTCATGAAAAGTTGCCGATGTATGGAGAATTAATTCCCTATTTAAATTGTTTACCTTTGTCAGCTTTGTGTAATTAGCTGTTTTGCAAAAACCAAATGAATACAATACGTCACCCACGAAGTATCACCCTTTTGGTAGCCAGCACACTAACTGTTATGGCAGGAGCCATCATTGCACCCGCACTACCTGAAATAAGCCGGGAATATGCTCATTTACCCAATGCTGAGCTGTTAAGCAAACTCATACTCACCTTACCGGCTCTTTTCATCGGGTTGCTTGCACCGCTGGCCGGCTATGTGGTTGATATGTCAGGTCGCAGAAAGGTACTTATCGCTTCACTCGGTGTCTATGCAATAGCCGGAACCACGGGGGCATGGCTGGATAATATATATCTTATATTGGTAGGTCGGGCATTTCTTGGAATGTCTGTCGGAGCCATGATGACAGCTGTTATAACCTTGATCGGAGATTATTTTGATGGACGGGAGCGAAGCAGCTTTATGGGTTACCAGGCGGCATTCGCTTCAACCGGAGGATTGATTTTTATTTCAACCGGGGGGATACTGGCTGACATGCATTGGCGTTTTCCCTTTTTGATATATAGTGTATCGCTGATCATTATGATAATGGCCATCAGGTTTGTAAACGAACCAGTGATTCACTCGAACAATGATCAAAACAGAAAGGTGTTTTCAACTGATTTGTTAAAACAAATACCACTTCAGGCCTGGTGGGTTTACGCCATTGCCTTTTTTTCTTTCGCTGTTTTTTATATGATTCCTGTTCAGATGCCTTTTATGCTCAGTGCCATTGAGGGTACCACCAACACCCAGATTGGTTTCGCCATTGCTTTAATGAATATCACAGCCATGATAACAGCATTTAATTATGGTAATATCAAACGTCGCTTTCACTTTACGCATATAATGGCCATGGTATACTTTCTTGTAGCTTTGGGGTATGTGCTTATAAGCCAAAGCCATAGTTATGTTGTGATGACACTGGGGATTCTGGTCTGCGGCCTGGGATTTGGCATGCAAATGGCCAATGTAAACCTGTGGCTTGTGCAATTGGCTCCTGCAAAGATTAGGGGCACGATGGTTGGCTACCTTAATGCATTTATTTTTCTGGGTATGTTCTTATCACCAGTATTGCTTCAGCCATTGCTTGCCATATCTTCGCTATATCAGAGTTTTTTCTGGGTAGCCATGATACTTATCCTGACTGCCATTGCACTGCTGATTAGCAAGGCTCGTGGTTGGTGGGGTGTTAGTCTGTAATCTCAGATTGCCTGTTTGAGGCTTGAGATAGCTTTTAAAGGATCTGATGCCTTGAATACGGAGCTGCCTGCCACCAGAATGTCAGCACCTGCATTGACCAGATCTGCTGCATTGTGTTCATCAACCCCGCCATCAACTTCAATCAATAGTTCCGGATTGAGTTCAATTTTCATTTTGTTCAGTGTGCGGATGCGCTCCAGGGTTGAGGGGATGAATTTCTGACCACCAAAGCCCGGGTTTACAGACATAAGCAACACAAAATCAACATCATGCAGAATTCCTTTTAAAAGTTCCACATTGTTGTGTGGGTTGATCACAACGCCGGGCTTCATGCCAAGTTCCCTTATTTTATGTATGGTTCTGTGCAAATGGGGGCAGGTTTCGTAATGAACACTCAGCCAGTCGGCCCCACTGTCTCTGAAGTCTTCAAGGTACTGGTCAGGATGTTTTATCATCAGGTGAACGTCAAGTGGTTTTTTGGCCAGCGACTTTATTTGCCTGATAATGGAAAACCCAAATGAAATATTGGGCACAAAATGTCCATCCATTACATCCACATGAAACAAATCTGCTTCACTTTCGTTGACCATGTCAACCTCTTCGGCCAGATGCAGAAAGTCTGCTGCCAACAGCGACGGTGCTACCAGGTGATGCATAAAGATTGGTTTTAAGATGATAATTCAATTCAGCCGAGATAGGTTCGCAGTATCTTACACTTTGAAGCCTGTTTCAGATGTCTTAATGCCCGTTCTTTGATTTGCCTGGCCCTTTCTCTTGTAAGCTCCAGTTTTTCTCCTATTTCTTCAAGAGTATGGGGCTGAAGCCCGTTCAATCCGAAATAATACCTGATTACTTCAGCTTCCCGGTCAGGCAGGGTGGCAATGGTGCGTTCAATTTCACTTTTCAGGGAGTCATATAAAAGATTTGTTTCAGGCGTTTCACTTTCGTCACTCAACGGAAGTATCTCATACATGTCAGACTCTTCACCATCAAGGATGGGGGCATCCATTGACAAATGTCTTCCGCTGTGTTTCAGTGAATCCTTCACTTCCTCTTCAGTAATATCGAGTAGCTCAGCTATTTCGGCAGAATCAGGCTCCCGTTCGAGTTTTTGTTCCAACTGTCCGAAAGCCCTGTTGACCTTATTGATCGTCCCTATTTTATTCAGGGGCAGCCTGACAATCCGGGCTTGTTCAGCAAGTGCCTGCAGTATGGATTGCCTGATCCACCAAACGGCGTAAGAGATGAATTTGAAACCCCTCGTTTCATCAAACCTCTGGGCAGCCTTCATCAGACCAAGGTTTCCCTCGTTGATCAGGTCAGGAAGGCTAAGCCCCTGGTTTTGGTATTGCTTCGATACGGAGACTACAAACCTTAAGTTGGCCTTTGTGAGCTTTTCCAGCGCATCTTTATCGCCCTTCCGTATTCTTTGCGCCAAACGTACCTCCTCCTCAGCAGAAATCAGCCCAACTTTGGCTATTTCCTGAAGATATTTGTCAAGGGAGGCGGTATCCCTGTTAGTTACCTGCTTGACGATCTTAAGTTGTCTCATTACCTTTTGATTTACCTGGGCAATAAGGCTTTACGAGATAGTTTAAGTTTTCCTGTCTTTTTGTCCAAATCAAGTAGTTTGACTTCAATCTCATCGCCTACCTTGATTCCGCTATCTTCAACTTTTTCCAGTCTTCTCCATTCGATTTCACTGATATGCAGAAGTCCTTCTTTGCCAGGAATAATTTCAACAAACATACCAAAAGGAACAATACTTTTCACCTTTCCCTGATAAATTTGTCCGATTTCGGGAACAGCAATGATTCCTTTGATTCTTTCAATGACAAAATCAATGGACTCTTTGTTTTCAGAAACTATGTCTACAATACCATAATCGCCAACTTCTTCGATGACAATGGTACTTCCGCTTTCTTTCTGTAGTTCCTGGATCACTTTTCCGCCTGGCCCGATGATGGCACCAATGAACTCTTTTGGTACGGTCATTTTTACAATACGTGGTACATGCGGCTTATACTCGGCTCTTGGTGAAGAAATTGTTTTTTGCATTTCTGCCAAAATATGTAGTCGGCCGTCTCTTGCCTGTTTAAGTGCTTCTTCAAGTACTTCATATTTCAAACCCTCAATCTTGATGTCCATCTGGCAGGCCGTGACGCCCTCTTCGGTTCCGGTTACCTTGAAGTCCATGTCGCCCAGGTGGTCTTCATCACCCAGAATGTCGCTCAAAATGGCGTATTTCCCTGACTCCGGGTCAGCGATCATACCCATGGCTATTCCTGAAACCGGCCTGATAATCTTTACACCTGCGTCCATCAGAGCCAGGGTGCCTGCACAAACAGTTGCCATGGATGAAGATCCGTTTGATTCAAGTATATCAGAAACAATACGGATGGTGTATGGATTGTCATTGCCGTTGGGAAGCACGGGCTTTAGTGCACGCATGGCCAGGTTTCCGTGTCCGATTTCTCTGCGACTGGTGAACCGCATCATTTTAACTTCTCCTGTGCTGAATGGAGGAAAGTTGTAATGAAGCAGGAATTTGCTCTTACCCTCAATAACTGCTCCATCAATGGTTTGTTCATCAAGCTTTGTCCCAAGGGTAATGGTGGTCAGCGATTGTGTCTCACCCCTTGTGAATAGAGCCGATCCGTGGGCTGCAGGCAGGTAGTCAACCTCTGACCAGATGGGGCGAATCTGTTCGGGGCTTCGGCCATCAAGTCTTTTACGCTCATCCAGTACAAAATTACGGATGGCTTTCTTTTGTATGTCTTTGAAATAGCCTTTGGCCAGATCAGCTTTTTCTTCTTTCTCTTCTTCAGTCAGTTGTGCCAAAAAGTCTTCAAGCACCTGATCATAGGTTTCCCTGCGCTCATTCTTATTGACAATGAGGCGGGCAGTTATATCATAAAGCTTTTCATACAGTTCGGCATCCATTTTCTCCCTGAGTTCTTCATCAGCGGGCTGGGGGGGATATTCCCTTTTTATCTGAGCTTTTTCAACTTCTTTGGCCAGCTCGATCTGTGCCTGACACTGAATGATAATGGCTTCATGACCTTTTTTGATAGCATCAAGCATGTCCTTTTCAGAAACTTCATGCATCTCACCTTCAACCATGATGATGTTTTCAATGGTACCGGCTATGATCATGTTCATATCTGCTTCATCCAACTCAGCAATACCGGGGTTGATCACGAACTGATCGTTTATTCTTGCAACTCTTACTTCTGAAATGGGGCCATTAAATGGAATATCTGACACTCCCAGTGCTGCAGATGCAGCCAATCCGGCCAATGCATCCGGCAGGGTATCCTTGCCGGCTGATATAAGTGATATCAAAACCTGTGTTTCGGCCTGGTAATTATCCGGGAACATAGGGCGAAGGGCCCTGTCAACCAGCCTTGATATAAGAATTTCATGTTCTGAAGGGCGGGCTTCACGCTTGAAAAAACCGCCGGGGAAACGCCCTGCAGCAGCATATTTTTCCTGATAATCTACTGAAAGTGGAAGAAATGATTGTCCCTCCTTAACATCTGATTTTGCCACTACGGTAGCCAGCAACATGGTGTCGCCCATTCTCACTACCACAGCGCCGTCAGCCTGCTTTGCCAATATGCCTGTTTCTAATGTTATTACCTTACCGTCTCCAAGGTCAATGGTCTTCTGAATTCCTTTTGGTCTGCTCATCTCTTTTTTTTTTGTTTTTCGTCTTTAAATAGGTGCTTCTTTGGTATGTCATGAAAAAAAAACAGGCAATTATTTTGTAATTGCCTGTTTTTCCAAAATAAGTTTTACTTTCTGAGGTTCAGCTTCTTGATGATAGCTCTGTACCGCTCAATTTCTGTATCCTTCAAATAGTTGAGAAGCTTTCTCCTTTTTCCAACCAGCAGTATCAATGATCTCTGGGTGTTTTTGTCTTTTTTGTTTTTCTTCAGGTGGTTGGTCAGATGTGAAATTCTGTGTGTAAACAGTGCGATCTGGCTTTCGGATGCGCCGGTATTGCTTTCTGAACCACCGTGTTCAGCGAAAATATTCTTCTTAATCTCCTGACTTAAATACATGGGATAGAATGATTTGTTTTTCTGTGCTTGTTTTATTTTATAGACTTTACAGGCCTGCAAAAGTACGAATGTTTTTTGATTATAACAAGTTTTTTGCAAGAATGTTGCATGTGGTTATAATTTGATTTTTCATCGGTTACTTGTTGGTATCACCCTTTACGAAATCATGCCTTTATGGCCAGCCAATAACCTTTTCAGGATCCCACTTATCCTTAGGTTCAGGTTTTACGGCCGGATGACCAACCGGAATAACATTCAGAGGTATCAAATGCTCCGGAAGATCAAGGATGGCTTTGACCGCACTGATTCGGTCATGGTAAGGGTAGACTCCTGTCCAGACAGCTCCCAATCCCATACTTTGTGCAGCGAGCAAAAGGTTTTGGGTTGCGGCTGAACAGTCCATAATCCAATTGTTTACTTGCTCAGGGTTTGGATTTCCTTTTGTGATATCCCCACAAACAACAATGGCCAGAGGGGTGTGGTCTAGCATTTTGGCAAAGGGCAATGCAGCCCCCAGCTCTTTGAGGGTCGCTTTTTCGCTGACCACATAAAATAACCATGGCTGCACATTTCTTGAAGAAGGAGCTGCCATGGCCGCCCTGAGCAGATATTCAATCTGTTCGCTGGTAACGGCTTCATCAGTATATGATCTGATGCTGGTTCGTGTGTGTATGGCTTCGAGAGCCGATGGGGTTTCTTGTCTGTTCATAAAGCAAAATTTTGCCAGGAGTACAATGACCACAACTTTAAGGACCAGCATAAGGATAATCACCATCCTTACCCTGACATTTTTATAGGCTATCATTCAACATAAATCTGGTACATATTTGCTGTTACGAAGATACGCTTATTCAATTAATGAAGAAACCAAGCCGCACCAATGTTTTGGTTTTTCTCATAAAAGTTTGTACTTTGAATTCGTGAATAAAATCTCCGCCTTGTTTTTCATGGCCGGGTAATATGACATCCAAATGAAGTATTTTGTAAGTATTGCAGGCCTGTTGCTGGCTTTTCAAATTCAGATTGCCCATGGTGAAGAACAAAGTCTGGGGTCACGCATAGCTTCATATGTTGAGCTTATGATGAGGGCTGAGCAGATCAAAGGACTTTCAGTAGGTGTAGTAGGTCCTGAAAAGACCAGTTGGGCTGCAGGTTTTGGCCATGCAAATCTGGCTGCGAACCATAAGGCGACGCAATATACCCTTTATCCTGTAGCATCATTGACCAAACTATTCACTGCAATGGCTATTATGCAATTGGCCGATGAAGAGATAATTGACCTTGATAAGGCGGTTTCAGACTATTTGCCCGGATTTACCATTAACAGCAGGTTTATTGACCGGTCGCCAGTTACCATCAGGCAAGTTTTATCACATTATGCAGGTTTGCCCCGTGACCTGTATAAGGGATTGTTGAGCTCTGATACCGATGCCCGGCCTGACTTGCTTGAATATCTTTCAACTCAGTATGTGGCTTACCCTCCAGAAGCAAAATACGTATACTCCAATATCGGATACGATCTCCTGGGTTTGGTGATTGAGGAGGTCAGCGGGAAAACATTTACAGAATTTATCAGGGAGCAGGTTTTAACCCCTCTTCAGATGCATGATAGTTACTTTTATGAGCAGGGAACTGAACTTGCGGCCCTATCCAATGCGTATATCCAGCATGACAATTACCATTACACTGAGTTTCCCCAGAAGCAGTACGCCAGCAGTGGACTGTATTCAACAGCTCAGGATATGACACAACTATTGTGGTGGCTGATGGATGGAGGAGCTTCTGATCCGGCAGTACCAGCTGGTCTTTTCAGGGATATGTTATCTGACCACAAATCACCCCGGACACTGGATGTGAGTTTCAGGTCTGGCTGGAGCTGGATACTTGAAGAATTGCCTGATGAAACAGGTGGGGTATATGCATACCAGTTTGGAAGCACCATGCATTTTAATGCGGTAATTGCCATAGCTCCTTCATACCATGTGGGTGTAGTGCTATTGTGTAATACAGGGGGTGTTCTGGAAGTTTTGGAAAATATGGCCAGGATGATAGTCTTTGCTGCCATCATGGAAACCGGAGAAGTATTATCTGAAACTACCGAATCTTATGATATTTATACGGTTGTTGAGCCTGACACACATGACATCAACCGTGTTTTAGGACACTACTTGCTTCAAACAGATCTTTTTTCTGTTTCTGAAATGGCTTCGGGTGTTGTACTAAGTACAAGGGGACAGACTCTGCAAGCCTTTTACCATGAAGATGGCTGGTTTTCAATCGAAGATTCGTTTCGTTTTACAACTGACAAACTGGAAGACACCCGGGTGCTTATAGTTGACAGACTGGGCAGTATCTATCCGGTTGGTACTGATATATCGGGGGCTTACAGATTGTCGCCCGATATATTTGAAAGACTGGGCAGTTACCGGCTTGTGGGGGTGAATCCCAGAACTGAAACCATGATCTATAGTGGTGCCAACCTCAGCCTCACTGATGGTATCCTGCAATTGCGGCTTATATTAAGTCCACATCAGGAAAGGGTTTTTGGCTACGGGTCAGCCTTATACAATCTGGTCCCCAAATCAGGGAGCGAGGCAGTGATCGCAGGGTTTGGTATGTACAAGGGTGAAACGGTATTTTTCGGTAAAGATGAATCTGGCCCGTACATTATGTTTTCAGGACTGTATTTTCGCCTTGATCCTGCTGATGAACCCGGTTAACCTATCTGATCTACCCTGTATTCATCCCAGCTTTTAATCAGCAGATCGTCCATACTCAGGGTGCAAAATGCATATATAAAGGCACTGGCCAGTCGGGCGTTGGTTATAAGCGGAATATTATAATCAATGGCGTTGCGTCTGATGGTATAATCATTGAACAACTCGTTTCTGCTGTGATCTTTCGGGATATTGATCACCAGGTCAATGAGTTTGGTTTTTAAATACTCCAGCACATTTGGTCTGGCATCTTCATCGGGCCAGTGCAATGGGGTTGCAGGTATGCCGTTGAGCTCCAGAAACTGGGCCGTTCCTCTGGTAGCGAAAAGGTTATATTTTTTTGCTATCAATAACCTGCAGGCATTGAGCAGCTCTACCTTTGATCGCATGGGCCCGGTGCTGAGCAGGATATTTTTTTTGGGAATGCTGTAGCCAACAGACATCATGGCCTTTAATACAGCTTCATAATAGGAATCGCCCAGGCACCCGACCTCACCCGTTGATGCCATTTCTACACCCAATACCGGATCGGCCTTGGCCAGACGTGAAAAACTGAATTGGGGTGCCTTGATCCCAATGTGATCAATGTCAAACATAGACCTTTCAGGTTTTTCAGGCACTTCACCAAGCATGACCCTTGTGGCCATCTCGATAAAATTAATAGACAATACCTTTGACACGAAGGGAAAGCTCCTTGACGCCCTCAGGTTGCACTCAATGACTTTTATCTGGTTGTCGCGCGCGAGCAATTGCATGTTAAATGGACCTGAAATATTCAGTTCTTTGGCAATTGATCTGCTTATTTTTTTGATTCTCCTGATGGTTTCGAGGTAAATTTTTTGCGGTGGGATTACCATGGTGGCGTCTCCTGAGTGCACACCTGCAAACTCAATATGCTCAGAAAGGGCATAAGCCAGAATCTCTCCATTTGACGCAACTGCATCAATTTCTATTTCTTTGGCTTCTTCTATAAATTCTGACACAACAACGGGGTATTGCTTTGATACCCGGGTGGCCAGGGTGAGGAAATGGTGTAGTTCTTCTTTGTTTGAGACTACATTCATGGCCGCTCCCGAAAGTACATATGAAGGTCTTATCAGCAAGGGAAATCCAACTTTATCTGCAAAGCTGTAAATGTCTTCAATGCTGCTAAGTTCTTTCCATGCCGGCTGATCGATTTCCAATTGGTCAAGCATGGCTGAGAATTTATGCCGGTTCTCTGCCCTGTCAATGGATAAGGGTGAAGTACCGAGAATGGGAACTTCGTTCCTGTGAAGACGCATGGCCAGATTGTTCGGGATTTGTCCGCCCGTTGAAACCACCACACCCATGGGTTGCTCCAACTCAACAATATCCAACACCCTTTCAAGTGTCAGCTCATCAAAATATAGACGCCCACAAATATCATAATCAGTGCTGACGGTCTCAGGATTATAATTGATCATCATGGCCCTGTAGCCTGCACGTTTTATGGTTTCCAATGCATTGACACCGCACCAGTCAAACTCGACACTGCTTCCGATGCGGTAGGCCCCCGATCCCAATACCACCACTGATTTTCTGTCTTGATAAAAATCAACATCATGGGTACAGGCGAGATAGGTCAGGTACAGATAGTTTGTCTGTGCAGGATATTCGGCAGCCAGAGTATCTATTTGCTTTACGAAAGGAATGATGCCTTTTAATTTTCTTTGCTGCCTCAGGTGGTCCATGTTTTTCTCAATATCCTCACCTTCACTTCCAAGAACCAATCTTACAATCTGAAAATCAGAAAACCCCCTGATCTTTGCCTCGCGGAGTAGCGCATCAGGTATATGCTCAAGTTTTCTGCAAGCTTCAAGCTCTGTCTTTATTTCAAATATCAGGCGAAGTTTTTGTAAAAACCAATGGTCAATTTTAGTTAGCTTGTGAATATCATCCATTGAATAACCTGCCTCCATAGCAGCCTCTATGGCAAATATGCGCATATCGGTAGGGCGCTCAAGGGCGGCACTGATATTTTCGAATATCAGGTCACTGTTTCCCACAAATCCATGCATGCCCTGGCCGATCATTCTTAACCCTTTTTGGATGGCCTCTTCAAAGGTCCTGCCTATGGCCATGACTTCGCCCACGCTTTTCATACTACTTCCAATCTCTTTCGAAACACCAGCAAATTTGCCCATATCCCATCTTGGGATTTTGCATACCACGTAGTCAAGTGCAGGTTCAAAAAAGGCTGTTGTTGTCTGGGTAACCGAGTTTTTTAACTCGTGTAAACCATACCCGAGCCCCAGCTTTGCAGCAACGAATGCCAGGGGATAACCCGTGGCCTTCGATGCCAGTGCACTTGACCTTGAAAGCCTGGCATTGACTTCAATTACCCGATAGTCTTGCGACAAGGGGTCGAGTGCATATTGCACATTACATTCACCAACCACACCTATATGACGAATTATTTTTATGGCCAGCTGTCTCAGCATGTGGTATTCGTTATTGGACAATGTTTGTGAAGGTGCTACCACAATGCTTTCACCGGTATGGATCCCAAGTGGGTCAAGGTTTTCCATATTACATACAGTGATGCAGTTATCATGGCGGTCACGGACTACTTCATATTCGATTTCTTTCCAGCCTTTCAGTGATTCTTCAATAAGAACCTGGGGAGAGTACGCAAAGGCGTTGTTGCACAGGTTTATCAATTCATCACTGCATGAGGCAAACCCGCTTCCCAAACCTCCCAGGGCGTAGGCTGCACGAACAATCACCGGATATCCGATCTGATCAGCAGCTGCCAGGGCTTCTTTGGTTGATGGAACAGCCACGCTTCTGGCTGTCTTTACGTCAATTTCACGCAGTTTCTGTACGAACAGGTCTCTGTCTTCAGTTGCTTGTATGGCTTGTACTGGTGTGCCCATCACCTGAACGTTTTCTCTTTCAAAAACCCCCTTGGTATATAAGGCAATACCACAGTTCAGGGCAGTCTGTCCGCCAAAGGCAAGCATAATGCCTTGCGGCTTCTCTTTTATAATGACTTTTTCTACAAAATCAGGTGTCACAGGCAAGAAATATACCTTGTCTGCTATTCCCTCTGATGTCTGAACTGTTGCAATATTCGGGTTTATCAGAATGGTGAATATCCCCTCTTCACGAAGGGCTTTCAGAGCCTGCGAACCGGAGTAATCAAATTCGCCTGCTTCACCTATTTTCAGAGCACCTGATCCGAGGACAAGGACTTTTTTGATTTTTTCCGGTTTATTATTTGCTGGCATGGCGACTTGTTTTGAATTTTATTATTTCGTTGATAAAATGTTCAAACAGAAATGCTGTATCAGTGGGTCCGCCTGATGCTTCCGGATGGAACTGGGTTGAAAACAATGGTTTTGTCTTGTGTCTGATTCCTTCGCAGGTATGGTCATTCAGGTTCGAAAACCAGGGAATCCATTCATCGGATAAAGTATCCGGATCAACGGCATATCCGTGATTTTGTGAAGTAATGTAACAACGGTTGTTGTCATGACAAATAACAGGTTGGTTATGACTTCTGTGTCCGTATGTGAGCTTGAAGGTTTTTCCTCCTGCCGCCAATCCCAGTAGCTGACTGCCAAGACATATGCCAAAAACAGGTTGTTCTCTATGCAGTGCTTTTCTTAGGTATTCGATAGTTGATACGCACCTGGCAGGGTCACCAGGGCCATTTGAAATAAATAGCCCATCATAATCTTCTTCTGAATAGTCGAAGTCCCAGGGTACCCTGACAATGGTTGTATCATACTGAAGCAGGCTTCTGATGATATTGTATTTTACACCGCAGTCAACCAGCAAAATCTTGTATTTGCCTTGTCCGTAAACAACCACTTTACTGGTGCTAACCTGTTTTACCAGATTCTCTGACAGCCTGTCATGCCAGGGAATATCCTGGTTCGAAACGATGATTTTACCAGACATGGAGCCCTCTGATCGAAGGATGCGGGTAACGGCCCTGGTATCTATGCCGTATATGGCCGGTATTTTTTGGCGAACCAGCCATTGGCCCAGGCTTTCACCAGCATTCCAATGACTGTATCCGTGCGAATAATCTGATATCACCAAACCTGATATATGTATCCGGTCAGATTCAAAATGGGTGGGAATGCCATTTCTGGTTTCATGTTGCGGGATGCCGTAATTGCCGATCAGTGGATAGGTGGCTACCAGCAACTGACCTTTATAGGAGGGATCGGTAAGGCTTTCAGGATAACCTGTCATGGCTGTGTTGAAAACCACTTCACCAACTACTGATTGTTCGTACCCAAATGATGTTCCTTGAAATACCTGGCCGTTTTCCAGCATAAGGATAGCGTTGTGCATATGAGCTATTTGTTAAGTTTGGTTATTCATTAATCTTTCAATGGCTTGCTCACCTTCATGAAAGGGAATTTTTTCAAGCCTTGAAAAAAACTTCTTTTTCAGACCTTGAAGGTCTGGCTTACCCATACTTCCTGTATGGCTGTGCGTCTGGTGAGGTGGTGGCATGAAACTTTCTGTTTTCACCTTAGCGGCAATGGTTTGGTAGGCCTTTCTGAAAGTCATTCCCTCTTTCACCAACATATTAACTGCTTCAACCGTATAAATGTTCTTATATTTTTCGTGGCCGCTGACTTTGTCGGCAACAGTTATATGTTTGAGGAGCAGCTCTGTCATAAGCAGGCATTCAAGTAAATTGTCAAGTGCCGGAAACAGGGATGCCTTAATTAATTGCATATCTCTGTGGTATCCGGTAGGCAGGTTTAATGCAAGTAATGTAATGGTATTGGGAAGGTTTTGCAGCACATTGCAATGTCCCCTTATGAGTTCTGCAAGGTCTGGATTTTTTTTATGGGGCATTATACTTGATCCAGTGCAAACTTCTTCATCCAGGTGAATGAACCCGTAATCCTGCCCCGAATAAAGACAAATATCATTGGCCAGTTTGCTGAGTGTGGCGGCAATGGAACTGATGGCCACAGCAACTGATTTTTCTGATCTGCCTCTACTCATTTGGGCATAAATGGGGTTTATATGGAGTTCCCTAAATCCCAATAGACCTGAGGTTAACTCTCTGTTTACCCGAAATGATGAACCGTAGCCGGCCGCGGTTCCCAAAGGGTTCTGGTTGATGGATGCATATGCATACTCCAATGCCAGGACATCATCGGCCAGACTTTCGGCAAAGCAACTAAACCACAGACCGAAGCTTGAAGGCATGGCCACCTGCATATGCGTGTAACCAGGCATGGGTAGTGCCATTGTTTGTTCTGCAAGCTCTGACAGCAAATGGAAAACCCTGGTGATAGGTGCGCTCAATTTGAACAATTCTCTGCGGAGGAATAGTCTTACAGCCAGCAAAACCTGGTCGTTTCTAGATCTGCCTGCATGTATCCTCTCACCGGCTGTACCAAGTTCATTGGTTAATAAAAACTCAAGGTATGAATGTATGTCTTCGTATGTTTCGGGAATATGGATCGGTTCTGTGGTGGCTTTCTTATAAAGCTTACAAAGCAATGCAATGCACTGATTACTTTCTTCAGCAGACATGATGCTGCTTTTACCCAGCATTTTTATATGTGCTGTTGTGCCTGCGATATCTGCCCAAAAGAGTTTTTGATCATGCAGCCTGTCACTGGCTGTCAAAAAACCCCATTGTGGCTTGTCTGATTGAACCTGCCCACCCCAAAGGCATGATTTGTTTTTAAGCGGGTACTTCTGCATAAGATGACTTTTTTGTAATGGCACCATGAGCCATTAATCTTATGGCATTGATTCTGATAAAACCCTCGCTGTCGTGTTGGTCAAATCCACCTTCAATATCCATGCTTGAGAGATCGCGGTTGTATAATGAAGAGGGGGATTCTCTGCCTTCTATCAGGACATTGCCTTTGTATAAACCAATGTTGACTTTCCCGTCAATTAATTCCTGGCTTTTAGATATGGCTGCCCTGAGGAAATCCATTTCAGGGCTAAACCAGAATCCATTATATACCAGCTCAGCAAAAAGGGGAGACAGCATATTGCGCAGCTTCAAAACTTCTCTGTCCATCGAAATTCCCTCCATATCGCGATGTGCCTGAAACAGAATAGTCGCACCTGGCGATTCGTATATCCCCCTTGATTTAATGCCGACAAAACGGTTCTCGACCATATCCAATAGTCCAATACCATTTTCTGATCCAAGTTTGTTGAGATATTGAAAAATTTCGAGACTCCCACTTACCTGCAGCCCACATTCAATATTGCTGACCAGTGCAGGTATCCCATTTTTGAAATGGATGCTTATTTGTGTGATATGGTCAGGGGCATCTGATGGATGGACGATTTTTGACAATATTTCTTTTCCAGGGGTAAAGGCAGGATCTTCCAATACCCCAGCTTCATGGCTGATATGCACCAGGTTGTCATCTTCGCTATAGGGTTTTTTAATGGATGCCTTTACCGGAATTCCATGATGCACCGCATATTTTAACATATCTGGTCGGCCACTGAACTCATGCAGAAACTCTTTGTCTTTCCAGGGAGCGATGACATTTATTTTGGGGTTGAGCGCATAATATGCAAGTTCAAAACGGACCTGATCGTTGCCTTTACCCGTTGCGCCGTGCGATACGTATTCAGCACCACATTTGCCGGCCAATTCAATTTGTCTTTTTGCAATAAGGGGTCTGGCCAGGGCTGTGCCCAGCAGGTATCTGCCTTCATATAGTGCATTTGCCTGTATAGCCGGGAATATGTATTCTTCAACCAGTTCTTGTCTCAGGTCGTCAATATACACCTGACTTGCACCAATCTGCCTTGCTTTCTGGATTACTTCTTCAAAATCATCATCCTGACCTACATCAGCCACGTATGCAATAACTTCAAAATTTTTATCAATCAACCATTTGAGAATTACAGAGGTATCAAGTCCTCCGCTGTAAGCGAGTACAATTTTTTGTTTCTTTTCAGTCATTGGTAGAATTATTGGGTAGTGTGTATTTAGTTCTGGATTATATCATCGGATAATCCGGGAAAGATAGCCTTGAATGCGAGTTTCAGGCTTTTTACATTAATGCCTTCATCAGGAATGACCAATATGGTGTCATCTCCTGCAATGGTTCCTGCTACCTCATAACGTGATGCCTTGTCAATAACAATGGCTATGGAGTTTGCATAACCCGGCAATGTTTTTATGATGCAGAAAAAATTAACGAAGCGAATGCTTTGAATAACCGTTATTAAAAATGAATGGTCGAATGGCGGTGTATCTTGCAATGAAATGTTTTGTGAGGGAAGCACCAGTATGCTGCCTTTTTCGGCATCTGCCTTTTTCCCTGCCTGCAATTCTTTGAGGTCTCTTGAGACGGTGGCCTGTGTAAAGTCGTAGCCAAGTTCGAGTAGTCGTTGGAGCAAATCTTCCTGGCTTGAGATCTTTTCGTTCTGAAGTAGTTTTTTGATGGCAAGAAGCCTTTGTGCCTTTGTTGTCATAATGTATAAATATGCAATTAATGTGCAAATTTATGCATTATATTTCACAGAAAACGCTTTTTTCTGATTTAATTTTTAGCCCCTGTTCAGGTTCCTGAGGGTATTGTAGTCAAGGTAATAAAGTATGCGAATAGACAAACTGTTGATTTGGTGATCTCTGAGGATGTCACGCAGGTTTTCTATATATCCCTTGTGAATGTGATCAACCCGGCTGTCAATGACATTTTTCCAGGCAAGAGTCATCTGGCTCCCCGGTGCAAAATGCCATGTCAGCAGCATATCTATTGTAAAGGCATTGTAATTGATGTTGGGAATATTCATGTCATGAGCCATGGGGGCGAGCCTGCCGTCTTCCTGCAGCAGATAATACTGTCCGTCATAATTTACCCTTGACCAGTAGTGACGGAGGTTAAAGTTCAACGAGAGATGGTTGTTGAATATGTAGGTTGTCCGGTATGTATTGATCACGGTTGGCGACTGCCTGCGACCAAAGAAAATGGAATCTGACTGTACGCGTGATACATAGCCGATGTCGTTTTTTACCTCATTGTATTCAATGCCATACGACAGGTTAAGCCGGTCATTTGCCCGGAATGTTGGCTGAAACTTGAAGCCATATTCAGATTGTGTTTCGGCCGACTGTAAACGTCCGAAATTTAAACTTCCATCTACGAATACCCTTCGGCGATAATCAGAAGAATAGGTCAAATGTGTGCTGACGGATTCATCGGTACGGTAAAAGCGTCCTGCGACCCTGGGTTCATAGTAATCACGCTCTCCCATGGGGCGATAAGTGGTTCTGAGGGTAATATGAAAGCGGGTGTCAAAAAGCATCCGCATATTGTGTTGCAGATTCAGACTTGTGAATGTACGGGGTTCATATAACCTCGAATAGGTCATACTCAGGGTATTGCTCAAGCTGAGGAATCTCCAGAAAGGTTCAAATATATTATAACTCAGGCTTACTCCGTCATTCATCCTGTTATTGCGCCTGAGAAATCCCATGTCGTTCTGATCATAGGTGTCGCTGATCACATCTCTCGAGTAATTATACTGCCATATGCCCCCAAATTTTCCAAAACGGATGTCGTATTTATGGCCGTAGATATTTTCAGCTTCAGTAAAATACTGCTGACTCAATGCGGCTGTTCCGCTAATCCGGAACAAATTGCTGGCATCCAGAAACCGGAATTCACTGCCTGTAACATTGGCCATATATCCGTCTGCCGATCCGCTCACATTGGTGTTTACCAAACTCAGGTAAGAATTGTTCCTGAAACTTTGATCAAGTACCACCAGGTTATAATTGGTAAACGGTTGGGTGGTAACCTCACGCTTACTGCCCTCAAGTGTATCTTTGAGTACGGCCTTGCTGGCCGCTGTCATGGCATTAAATACACCAATTCCCAACCCTCCGGATGTTCTTCCTGATAGCTTGGTGGCATTGATCAACCTGGTCTCAATGGGATTTTCCCAGATTAATTCATTTTCTTGTCTGTGCTGCTGAGCCGCATTGTAGCCCCTTGGCCTTGAACCGATACGTCTTGAATAAAACAGGTCAGCCTTTCCGAACAGTTCAGTTCCTTCAGTAAAGAATTGCCTGTTTTCATCGTATTTGACTTCATAAGGTGTCAGGTTAAGAACCTTGGCATCTGATTGAACTTGTCCAAAATCAGGTATCAGGGTCATATCCATGGTAAAACTTGGACTGATCCCATATTTAAGATCCATCCCTCCGTTAATTGAGTTGGCCCAGCCCCTGTCGTAACCGTTTTTTTCCATATAGTTGGATAAATAGGGGTACAGGGCAAGGCGAACCGGGGGGCTGACTCCATTGATGCCTGAAAGGTGTCCTTTATAAGCCAGCACATCACCTACCTGCCTGTCGGTGAAGTTCCAACTGGAGGTTTCTCTGGTTCTGCGGATTTCACGCCAGAAATTAATGCCCCATTCTTGTAAGTCTCCCCTGGGGAATCGAAGTGCTGAGTAAGGAATTCGCATTTCAACAATCCAGCCCGTTTCAGTGATACTTACCTCGCTTAGCCATACTGCGTCCCAATTTGTATCGCCGCCTCTGCTGCTACCCGACATATTACTGTCTGTCTGAACACCTGAGGCCGAGACCTGAAAGCGAAAGCCATTTATCCCGTCATTAAATGGGTTGATATCAACGTAAAACCTGTCAGCATTGATATTGTTCCCTGAATTACGGAGGCCCATTTCACGGAGAATCCCCTCAGGGTTATTGTCCAGCATTTTTGCCCCGATATATATGGCGTAATCATCATATAGCACCCTTACCTGGGTATCAAAGCTAGCCGGCCTGTCATTATGTGGCTCGTATTGATGAAAACCTGAGGCTATTGGTGCCTTTTGCCAAACCGGGTCGCTGAGGGTGCCGTCAATGGCCGGAGGAGTGGTAACCCTTACGGCAGTAATTGATTTGCGGTCAGTTCGGGCAAAGCCTGATGGCATGGCCGAACCAAAAAAGAAACAGAATAGAAACAGGTGGATAACGATATGCCTGGTGCCCATTGAGTCTTTAAAAAGTAACTTATATAAACTATTGGGGGCAAATTTAAGAAAAGCTTAAACGATAAGAGACACAGAAGTATCCATCTTATACATAAAGCTTTTACTGATTTGCTGTCCGTGCTTTTTTTGCGATAAAAAATATTTAAGGCAGTGGTGGGGTGAAAAATTGCGGTGGACCCGGGGCAAAGTCAAAACGGATATGGCTCAGGCGTACTTCAGGGACATATGATAATTGGTCAGCAGTTTTGTGCATTTCTGCCATGAAGATTGCGATTTGGGAAAAATCTGGTGAAATTTTCCAGAGGGTAGGAGCGTACATCCCTTCATCTTCGGTAAATCCGGCAATGACCACCCTGCCATCGGGCATGATGTCCCCTTCTTCAAACAGGCATGGAGTGCCACAGAAAAGTATGCGTTGCCGGGTATTTTTCTTCAGGTTTACCAGGCCAATTTCCATATCAGCTTCTCTTCCCAGCGCGTAGATGGTCCCATCAGCCGATGTCTCGAGTACCAGGTGATAGCTGTCCAGATCAAGTGCCAATATAGAATCATCGGTAAAAACCAGGAGATCTTCAAAGGGTTGTGATCCTGTCAGGTAAAATGGGGCAGGGGGTAGTACATGGTTTTTGAAACTGCCTGCAGGAGCCATTTCAGCTGCTGTTATTCCGTAATATGCAAACCATTCTGCGAGCCTGCCTCCATAATCATCTGCGGCTTCATCAGATTGGTTTCTGCATGCATTGAAGGCAAGTATGAATAATAACAAAATAATGGTCCGGACAGCCATAACTTTACAGGTCAACTTTTCCATTGATTTTTTCAAGGATCAGGAAAATTTCATCCACACAGGCACCACATACTGTACCGGCAGTGGTTTCATCGCCTACTTCTTCGATGGTTTTTAGGTTTTTCTCCCGTATGGCCTGCTCTATTTCCTGTTGGTATATTTCATTGCAGGAACAAATCAAAGGGTTTTTGTCATCCATGGTATGATTCTATATGAAGGGCCTGCCGGTTGAAAAGATCCGGCAGGCCTCTGTTTGTAATATCAAATAAAGGTACTGATATTTTAATTTTCTCCCATGAAAATTTTCATATCCTCGTCAACGCTTGTAACTCCTGAAATACCAAATTTCTCAACCAGTACATTGGCTACATTGGGCGACAGGAATGCGGGCAGGGTGGGTCCTAAATGGATATTCTTCACACCCAGGTACAGAAGGGCAAGCAACACAATGACCGCTTTTTGCTCGTACCATGCAATATTGTAGGCAATGGGTAGTTCGTTGATGTCATTGAGCTCAAAAACCTCTTTCAGTTTCAGGGCTATGACAGCAAGTGAATAACTGTCATTACACTGGCCGGCATCAAGAACCCTTGGTATGCCTCCGATATCACCCAGAGGAAGCTTGTTGTAACGGTATTTTGCGCAACCTGCTGTCAGTATGACAGTGTCCTTTGGCAATGCCTCAGCAAACTCTGTGTAATAATCACGGCTTTTCATCCTGCCATCGCAACCAGCCATGACAAAGAATTTTCTTATGGCACCTGATTTAACGGCATCGACCACTTTATCAGCTAACTGCATTACCTGGTTGTGTGCAAAACCTCCGATGATTTCACCGGTTTCTATCTCAACAGGCGACTCACATTTTTTGGCATGTTCGATGATTTGCGAGAAATCTTTTCTGCCGCCTTCTGCTCTGTCAGGGATATGGATGGCACCGTCAAGACCAGATGAACCTGTGGTATAAATACGGTCAGCATACCCTGCACTCTTTAAAGGTGGAACGATACAATTGGTGGTAAAGAGGATAGGTCCGTTGAATTTTTCAAATTCTTCACGTTGCTTCCACCATGCATTACCATAGTTGCCAACAAAATGCCCATATTTTTTAAATGCCGGGTAATAATTGGCAGGAAGCATCTCGCTATGGGTGTAGACGTCGACACCGGTTCCCTGGGTTTGTTCCAGAAGGTCTTCCATGTCGCGCAGGTCATGGCCACTAATCAAGATTGCCGGATTGCCCCTTACACCTATATTCACACTGGTTAATTCAGGATGTCCATATTTGCTGGTGTTTGCTTTATCAAGAAGTGCCATGACTTCTACACCATATTTACCACACTCAAGCACCATGGCTGTAAGCTCATCAGCTCCCAGGCTATCATCAAGTGTGGCTGCAAGACCTTTTTGCATGAATGCATTGATTTCTTCATTGATGTGATCAAGGTTGCCGGCATGTTCTGCATAAGCCGCCATCCCTTTGATGCCGTAAATGATCAGTTCACGCAGTGACCTGATGTCTTCATTTTCGCTCATGACCAATACACCAGCCTGTTGTGCTTTTCTTTCGTATTCACCGGGAGTATAGGCTACCCATCTGGCGGCTTCAGGCAAGTTACTCTTGTCAATTTTGATTCCGTTTGCTTCGAGCTGGCTTTCAAATTCGATGCGAAGTGCAAAACCATCCCTGAGCTTTTCAACAAAACGATCTTTGTTAAAATTCGCATTGGTAATGGTCATAAACAGTCCTTCCTGGACAAACCTGTCTACTTTAGGACTGGTGTAGCCATGTTCCCTTCCGATGTTGGCATATACTGATAACCCACGCAGAAAGTACATCATTACATCTTGAATACCGGCCACTTCCGGTTCTTTTCCACAAACTCCCTTAACTGTGCAGCCTACGCCTTTTGCTGCTTCCTGGCATTGAAAACAAAACATACTCATCTTTTTTACTGTTTTTAGGTGATTGATTTTTTGAACAATAATTGATTTATATTGGGGTTAACCCCGTGATGGTCAAATCCATTCTTCTCCGATTACATCGCCGTGAATGCCAACGGTAATTGCTTTAACCGGCACCTTGCGGCTAGCTTGCGAGGCGGCCATTTTTGCCATCTGCAACAAGCCTGTACAGCATGGAACTTCCATAACCATGACTGTAAGTGTATTGATTTTTGAATTATTGATCATGGCCACCAGTTTTTCAATATAGATATCCTTTCCGGTATCCAGTTTGGGGCAGGCTATGGCCAGTCCTCTTCCTTTGAGGAATTTACTGTGAAAATTTCCCATTGAAAATGCCACGCAATCAGCGGCCAGCAATACATCCGCATCTTTGAAATACGGAGCCTGGGGGTTTACCAGGTGTAACTGAACGGGCCATTGCCTGAGTTCAGATGCTTGTTCGGCTGGTGTCCCGTTGGTTTCTTTAGGACTTTCTGGTTTGTTGAAATTCATCATCCTTGACCCCGGACAACCACCTCCGTGTGCAGGAGCCGCATGTGCTGCCTTGGTGTTTTGGGCAACAGTTTCAGCCTCAATGGTTTTATGCTGTTTGTGCATTTTTTCGTCTGAATTTAAATTTTTAAGCCTGGTTAGGTCTATTTTAAGTTGATTGTCTTTGATGTATTGAATTCCTTGTTCCACAAACTCATGCTGGTTGTGGTCTATCAGGTGATTCAGATGGGCAATAACAGTAGCTTCTCCCTTGGGTGAAATTTTTTCCATAACCCTGATCTCATCATAAGGCTCTGCCTCTCTTTCTTCAAGGGTGATAGCTCCAACAGGACATTCGGGTATACAAGCACCCAGTCCGTCACAGTACAGGTCGCTGATCATTCTGGCTTTGCCATCAATCATTTGCAGCGCGCCTTCATGGCAACCTTCAACACAAAGGCCACAGCCATTGCACAGGTCTTCATCTATTTTGATAATTGTTCTTTTCATTGGTGTGCGTAGTTAATATAATTAAATTGCGGCTAATTTTTTTTCGTTCATATAGGTTCTGAATTCTTCACTGAACTTACGGTCTAATCCACCAAATATGCAGTTGTTAAACGGACAGTGCAGGCAATCCATTTTGCAGTTGCTTTCTTCGAGGTCTCCCTCAATGATCCGATAAATATCCATGAGGGTGATTTCTTCAGCCTTTTTATTGAGTACAAACCCACCTCTTGGTCCACGTGTAGACTGCAGGAATTGGTTTTTCACCAATTGTTGCAATACCTTGGCGGTATGGTTGCGTGAAAAACCAGTCTGTCCGGCAACCTGCTGTACGTTAAGCAGCTTGTTGCTTCTGGCAATAACCGCCATACTGTGAATGGCAATGGTTGCAGCTTCTGATATGTGAAAGATTTTACTCACTTTGTGTAATAAAGAAAAACAGTATTTGAATACGCAAATGTACAAATCTTTTTTTAATTAAAACAAATATTTCAGTATTTATTTTCTTAAAAATTGTGAATTGCAAATTTTAAGCGGCTTTCAAACATTAAGCACGTATATTTGTTATGAAGAAAATACCATTATTAACCCATCAATATATAAGGACATGTTATCAGAAAAAATGTACAATATTTTAAATGAGCAGGTATCAAAAGAGGCATATGCTTCTCAACTATACCTGGCTATGGCTTCATGGGCTGAAGCCCGTGGGCTTGAAGGAATTTCACAGTGGTTTTATGCGCAGTCAGAAGAAGAAAGGGAGCATATGCTCAAGTTTATCCACTTTATCAATGAAAGGGGAGGGCATGCCACTGTACCAAAAATAGAGCTCCCGCCAAAGGATTTTCCTGGCGTGAGAGAGGCATTTGACGCATCATTGGAGCATGAGCAAATGGTTTCAGAAGCCATAAATGATATTGTGGCACTTAGCCTTGAAGAAAGAGACTTTGCCACCAATAACTGGATTCAGTGGTTTGTTGAAGAACAAATGGAAGAGGAAGCATCCGTGCAGTCAATTATTGATAAACTTGAATTGCTCGGTGACCGCAACCTGTATATTTTTGACCGTGACATCATGGCCATGCGGGCAGCCGGTGAGTCGAAAGAGTAACAGTTTTTTTAATGATTCAGAAAAGTGCCGGTGGTTAACCACCGGCCTTTTTTATATTGTATCCGGCAGTGCGCAAAAAATGCATGGCTTTTTCCCGCACATCTCCCTGTAGCAAGATCTGTCCGTCTTTTACAGAACCTCCGATGCCACATTTTGTCTTGATTGTTTTGCCCAGTTCATTCAGGTCGTGGCTGCTTCCCCTGAACCCATCTATAATGGTAACTGTCTTTCCGCCTCTTCCTTTTTTGCTGATCAATGCTTTTAGTTGCTGAGCTGATGGTTGAAGTGTTGGTTCTTCATCAGGGTCGCTATTGGTATTAAAGTTGGGGTTGGTTGAATATACGATGCGGTTTCCCATAATCTGACGGTTGTATTTTGTTGAGAATTCTCCGAAATCAACCCAAAGATATGGTTTGCGCATCAATTATTGGTCAAATGTCTTGGTTTTCTTAGTAATTTAGAATCGGGTCAGCTCTTCAGGGTTAATGCATTGATAAAAATCAGGGGTATTGTTATGAAGCACCGCTTGAAACGCATATTAGTTCAAACATACCGGTGGACGGGAAGGATATTGCTTTTTCTGTTTATCCTTCTTGTTTTGGCATTGGCCTTACTTCAATTGCATGTAGTGCAAACCTGGCTTGCGTCGCATGCTGTAGATAAAATATCCCGCCAAACCGGAACAGAAATCAGGATTGAACGTCTGGGTATTCACTTTCCTGTTGCTGTTTCACTAAAGGGTTTATATGTTGCTGATGAACAACATGACACATTGTTGTATGCCGGAGAGGTTTACGCTGGTGTACGTATGCTGCCCCTTTTGCGTAGCAAACTGGTGGTAAGTCGTGTGTATCTTGAAGACATCAGAATGAATGTTGTAAGACAATCACCGGACACCGTATTTAACTTTGATTTTTTATTGCAACTGGCGGCAAGCGATCCACCCGATGAATCCATCATCACTGAAGTGGATTTAAATGCTGACCAGAAGCAGATAAGCTGGGAATTTGACATTGGGCAAATTCATCTGAAAAGGGTTGATCTGCGTTATGCAGATCACCTTCAGGGTATCGATGCATACTTACAGTTGGATTATTTTTCAACCTGGGTCGATAAAATGGCTCCCGATGACATGCAATATCACCTTGGGCTTACAAGGCTTGAGGGGGGTAAGTTGTCATTGGCCATGGCTGAAGGTGAAAGCTCAGATCATACACTACCCGATAAAGATGATGCTGCTTTGTTGCCCGATATTTTCATTTCGCAACTTGTAATGACCGATGTTGATTTTTATTATGGAGGCAATGAACAGATTGCCTTGTCTGCAGGATTTTACACTCTTGATTTGGGGGTCAGAAAAATTGACCTGAACAGGATGTATTTTGAACTTGATCATTTTTTTCTCCATCAGGTATACGCCGACATATTGACAACAAGCCCAACCCATAATGCAGGTGAAGGTGTTGGTGAGGCTGTTTCCGGAAAAAGTCAGTTCTGGTCTGACATGATGCCCCTGACACTGATAGCTGATGAGTTCCGCCTGACCCAGTCATCTTTTAACATGGCAGGCAGAGCCAGTCACCTGCATTTTGATGATATTGATCTTTTGATCGACCGCCTGCATCTTTCGCCTGACACTCTTGGGATGCACCTTATCAACCTAAGGGGGGAAGGCCCTGGTGATATACATCTGAAGCATTTTTCAGTTGTGGCAGGCCTGGGGGCAAATATTGTATTGGATCAACTGGTGGTTGAAACAGCCGGAAGCTCATTGCAAGGCAGAATGCAATCATCCATACCTTTTGGTGACATGTCATTTCCATTAAGCCATAATCACAGGGTAGACTTGTTTTTAGAAAGGGCCTTGATTGGATCAGACATAATCAGTCTGGCTCCACGGGGTAATTTTTCATTTGAAAGTTTACCTCAAGCAGTCGAAATAACAGCCAGAGTGACCGGAACCCTGGCTGAACTTGATCTGGAACTTCTTACCATCGACCTTCCATCACTTTTGTCGGTGAGCTTTTCAGGTCAGTTGTATAATGTTCATCAGCCTGAAAATATTGGTCTTGATCTTCCTGATGTTCAATTGGCCGCTCATGTTGAAAGTCTGGTGTCAAGTATGCCTGACTTGCCCGTGCCTGATCAACTTGTGTATCCCGACACCCTGAGTCTTGTGGCTTCAATGAAAGGTTCCCTGCAATCATTTGAAGCCAGTGCAGATATCTTTACAAATTTTGCAACGCTTTACGCCACCTTCAGTCTACATGACGCTGACGATGAACTATCTGCCTGGGATACATCATTATTATTGCATTCAGGTAGCCCATTGGCCATCATCGGAAAAGACGAATTATTGCAAGATCTGGCAATCAGAATCAGTGCTGAAGGGTATGGTTTTAGTCGGGATATCATGTCAGGATCAATGGAAGTGTCCGTTGATTCGGTACAGTGGAATGACTACATTTACAGAGGTTTGAGTTTGGCAGCTTCCATAGAAAATGCCATATCAGTATTTGAGGTGATTTACCAGGATGATCATATTGATTTATCAACAACTGCCAGCCTTGATTTTCGCGATTCAAAAACCGGATTAAATCTTGACTTGTCTCTGGCGCATCTGAATGCCCACGCTATTGGATTGTCTGATAGGATGCTCGCGGTTCAGACAGGTATGACAGCTCACCTTGATCTTACTGATTCTGATTTCCCTGTCGGACATATAGGGTTAATCAATACCCATGTACTGCTTGAGAGAGAGATTTTTTCTCTTGATAGCCTTTTTCTCTATACCCGGATGGAACAAGGCAGTTATATGGCCGATATTATCTCTCCATTGCTGACGCTGGCATACCAGGGAAATGTTTCACCCCTCAGCCTTCCAGAGCTGCTCACCAGCCATATTCTTGGTTATGTTGATGAAGGCAGTGATGACTTTGAAACCGGGCCTGATCATGCCCGCTTTGACCTGTCAGTTAATGTCAGGCCATCTCCCTATTACCATGAGTTGCTGATACCATCTTTGACCAGCTTTGAACCTTTTCAACTTCGTGCGTCATTCAACGGACGCTTGGGTATCCTGAATGTCGAGACTCTCGTACCTGACCTGCAATATGCTGATTATCATATCCGCGATCTGCATATTACAGCCAGTTCTGATGCAGATCAGGTGGACGTTTTGGTGCATCTGCCATTAATGGATTCAGGTCAGCTTTCATTATCCAACCTGATGGTTGGGGGGAAGCTCAGGGAGCAGAACCTGGCATTCGATATATCTTTTGAAGATGCTGAAAATGAGCCATGGCTGGATATATCAGGTGATGTTGTTTTCGAAGATTCACTGGTAACCCTTCACTTTGGTTCTGCTTTTGTCTTCAACCGAAAGTCATGGGATATGATGCCTGATAACTACGTCATTATCGGAAAGGAACACCTTGAAGTGGACAACCTTCACCTTAGCCACGGGAGCCAGTCGATATTGCTTCAAAGCCGCAATAATGATTTACCAGGACAGATAATTGATATTTACTTGCAGCAACTTGATCTGGGCAGTTTTGAGCTGATCGGTGGGAAACCTTTGGCCACCGGTTCGTTAACTGGCTCGGTTGAATTGTCGGACACACCCTTAGGTATGGCATTTGATGTAGATTTGCTTGTAAGTGGATTAGGGGTTAACGACCATTCAATAGGTGATCTCAGCCTTAAGCTGCATACCACTGAGCCTGGTGTTTTTTATACTGAAACAGGGATAAGTGGTTTCGGAAACCAATTGGACATTCAGGGATATTTTCAGACCAGCGGATCACGTGCATTGGATTTAACGGTCAACTTACCCCAACTTGACTTTACCATTCTTGAGACTTTTATTGCTCCCCATGTGTATGATCCTGAAGGCTATGTGTCGGGAAATATGCATATTGGAGGGACAATGGAACACCCTCTGCTGATTGGTCAGCTTGGATTTGAAGAAATGGCCTTTGTTATTGACTTTCTGCAACTCAGGTATGAAATTGAGGATGAAGTGGTGCGGTTTGATGGACAAAACATCCATTTGGATGGGTTCAGACTGAGAGATCCGGAAGGTAACCTGGCCACCCTGAATGGGTCTGTCAGACTGGACAGACTTGATGATATCAGCTATAACCTGTCTATCAATGCAAGGAACTTTCTTGGAATGGACAAAGCGAGGCGGCCGGATGATCTCTTTTTTGGAAAATTAATCCTTGATGCTGATTTGCGCATGCGTGGTTCGGTGAATGCTCCGGTAGTTGATGGCCGATTGAAATTAAATCAGGGCTCAGTTATTTCTTTGGTTTTACCCCAGACTGAACCTGAAGCCGTAGGTGATGACGGGGTGATAATATTCGTGGCCCCGGATGAGCCCTTATTTGCAGATATTTTGGCTGACATGGATACCATGCCTGAGATGATTGCTTCATTCCAGAATCTGGACATTAACCTGAATCTTGAAATTGACCCGCAAACCGAAATTCGCCTGTTGTTGGATGAGGTGGCCGGAGATCATCTTGAGATCAGGGGCGGGGGTATACTGGGTTTTGGGATTGATCCCGGTGGTCGCGTCAGTCTGGCAGGCAGGTATGAGATCGGGGATGGGGCCTACCAAATGACATTTTATGACGTAATTCAGCGGAACTTCAGGATACAACCTGGTGGCCAGATCATGTGGACGGGTGACCCATTAGAAGCAAGGGTTGATATTACTGCCAGTTATACTGTAAGGGCATCAGCCAGAGAACTCATGGTTACCCATGCACTTACTGGTGGTCAGCCCGAACAGGCTTTCAGACAGCTTTACCCTTTCACAGTGTTGCTGAATATGAAAGGGGGCCTGATGCAGCCCGAAATAGATTTTGAAATTGAGTTGCCACCTGAACACAGGGGTGCCATGGAAGGGCGATTGCAAACCCGTTTAAATGAGCTTAACCAAAATGAGTCGGAGGTGAATAAACAAGTATTCGCCTTGCTGGTCATTGGTGGCTTCATCCAGGATGATCCACTGGCAGGGCTGGGTGATGGCCCTGGTCTTGCTTCTACTGCACGCACAAGCGGCAGCCGGATCCTAACACAGCAGTTAAACAGGCTATCAGACCGTTTTGTGCGAGGTATCGATCTGAATTTTGACATCGAATCATATGAGGAGGTGCAAGAAGGTCAGGTGGTAGGCAGAACTGAACTGCAACTTGAGGTGTCACGTGACTTTTTTAATCAGCGTTTAAGGATTACTGCCGGTGGACAGTTGGAACTGGAGGATGAAACTCGTCGACAGCTTAATCCTGCAGACATAGCAGGTGATTTCTCGGTAGAGTACCTGCTCTCACCCGACGGGCGATATATCCTGAAGGGATTCAGAGAAAGGAAATACCAGGATGTTTTTGACAGTGAATTGATTGAAACTGGTCTATCTCTCGTATTCAGGCAAACATTCAATCATTTCAGAGAACTCATTGGCCGAAAAGAAGAAAATGATCAGGAATGAATAGACATATAAAAATATATTCTCAGGGCTTTTACAAGGTCTGGACGCTGACATTGCTTACAGTTGTGCTGTTTGGAAGTTGTACTGGTTTGAGAAAGCTTGAAGATGGACAGGTGCTGTTTACAGGTAGCGATATTCATATTGATCAGGAAAAGGATATAAAGGATAAAAGAAATTTAGAAAGGGAGGTTTCGCGTGTAGTAAGACCACAGCCAAACAGAAGCTTGTTTTTTTTAAGGCCCAGACTTTGGATGTATCTTTCTGCAGGTGAACCAACAGGCAGGGGCGTTCGCCATTGGATGAAGAATCGCCTGGGAGAGGCTCCTGTATTAATGGACGACATTGACGCAGGCAGGAATGTGAGGCTCATTCAGAACCGGTTGTATAATATGGGCTATTTTGATGCCAGTGTGATGTATGAAAAGGATTTCAGCGAAAATACTGCCTCTGTTGATTACCATATCAGTATCAGTTCACCTTATGTATTCGGGAGTTGGGCTCCGCCTGCAGGTGATGGCACCCTGGAGACTGCCATTCGAAATCATATGGACGAAACGTTGATCATAGAAGATGAACCATACAGTCTTGATGTGCTCAGGTCAGAGAGGCACCGCATTGACAGGGCGTTAAAGCAAGAAGGTTTTTTTTATTTTCATCCGGATCATATATTGTTCAGGGCAGACACCAATGAAACCAATCGTCGGGTAAATATCCAGATGGGCATCAAGACAGAAACACCCGCCGTTGCCCGAAGAGCATACCGGATTGGTCATGTGTATATACATGCCGACTACATGACTTCCGGAGCCATGCTGGCCGAACATACCGATACCCTGAGGGTAAAAGACGGGGTTTATTTTACAGACGCCCTTGAGCAGTTTAATCCTGAAGTGATTGCCAGAACTGTATCTCTTAAAAAGGATTCATATTATGATGTCAGAGACCATGACAGAACCCTCAATCATCTGATGGGTCTGGAAACTTTTCAGTTTGTCAGTCTGCGTTTTCAACACAGAGACCAGGAGGATGCATCATATCTTGACGTGAATATATTACTAACACCTGTCAGACGAAGGTCAATCACCATTGAACTTAAAGGGGTAACCAAGTCAAATCATTTTGCAGGTCCGGGTTTGCATGCTGTTCTTACAAACCATAATGTGTGGAAGGGTGCCGAGTCATTAAAACTTAGTTTTGGTGGCGCTTATGAAACCCTGATAGGTAGGCAGCGTTCAGCATCTTCAACAGAGTTGGGTATGGATGCTACCCTGGCTTTCCCCCGTTTTATGTTGCCTTTCAACCTGATGTCAGAACGTCCTGTGCTTTCTCCAAGAACAGCCATGTCACTGGGTTGGCAACTGCTGAACAGAACAGATGCTTTTAGCCTGAATACCTTGCAGACGCAAATTGACTACAGTTGGAACAGCGATGTAGCCAACAGGTTCAGAATTTCACCACTTGTTCTGAATATTTATCTGTTGGGTGATGTGGATGAGGCATTAGACGGGATTCTTGTTGGAGGTACACTGCTCAGAAAGGGCTTGTTTGAACAATTTGTATTGGGTGGGCAATACAGCTGGATGTACAATTCTGCACTCAAAACCAGCGAAAAAAATGCCTGGTATATACACACCTCTTTAGACCTTTCAGGAAACCTGGCTTATTTGTTTCTGCACCATGGCCCTGGAAAAGCAGATGAAGAGGACGGCACGTACAGGATATTCGGTCAGGCATTTGCCCAGTATGTCAAGGCTGATGCTGATGTGAGGTATTATGCTGATCTGGGAGAGGGACACAGGCTGGTCTCAAGAATATATGCCGGCGCCGGATTTCCCCTGGGGAATTCAGAGCAATTACCTTATGTTAAGCAATTCGTTATCGGAGGATCAAACAGCATCAGGGCTTTTCATCCAAGAACACTTGGCCCGGGCAGTTATCATGTAGATGACGAAGAAAGGGGTACCTTTCAGGTATATCAGACAGGTGATCTGAAGCTAGAGGCAAACCTGGAGTACCGCTTTGATATAACTTCAGTATTCAAAGGGGCTGTGTTTGTTGATGCCGGAAATATATGGCGGCATCAGCAAGATGAAAATGTTCCCGGGGGAGAATTCAACACAGATACATTTGTCAGCCAGATTGCACTGGGAGCAGGACTGGGCTTGCGCATTGATGCCGGATTCTTTTTGCTTAGGTTTGATTTTGCTGTTCCCCTGGCAAATCCCGCCACCACCGGCAGGGGTTACTTTGACCCTGTCCGGCTTGCAGACCGCCAATGGAGGCGGGATCACCTGGTTTTTAACCTGGGGATTGGCTATCCTTTTTAATTATTTGATTTCAATTTCTATCCAGCCCGACCTGTCGGGAGGTGCCGGAACAGGCCACCTGCGCGGAGGGTTGGCTTCCAACTCCCTTAACAGGATTTCTACGGCTTTTTCCAGCGAAGGATCTTCGCCCCTTGCCAGCTTATGGGGTTCATCGACAACCTCAATATCAGGGTATACACCTATACCTTCAATAATCCACTCACCTTCTTCATTGTAGATGCCAAATCTTGGAACACCTATATATCCTCCGTCTTTCAGTCTGGCATTACCTGTCATGCCCACTAGCCCACCCCAGGTGCGCGTACCAATGATGGTTCCCAGATTTTTCTGACGGAAAAAATAGGGAAATGCGTCTCCTCCGGATGAACTGAACTGGTTAATGAGCATGGCTTTGGGACCGTCGTGGGCTACTCCCGGTGTGCGCATAGGGTATTCAAGCCCTGCACGGTACCATTTGGCATGGGTTTCTCTGCTGAGCAGCTCAACCATTCTGTCAGGGATAAAACCACCTCCATTAAATCTTTCATCAATGATCAGGGCATCTTTATGGTGGTATGCATACATTCCCCTGAACAGCTCACGGTTTCCGTCAGTTGAAGTATTTGGTACGTATATATATCCAATCCTGCCGCCTGATAATTCTTCAACCATGGCCCTTCTGGTATTAACCCAGTCAAGATGTTTGAGTTCTGTTTCGCTGGCTATGGGCCTGATGGTGTATGTTCTCGCTCCCTGGTATGAGGGACGGTCGTTGACTACGATTTGGGTTGAAATATTGACCCTGTTCTCAAGAAAACGGTAAGGGTTGTCGCTGATGGTAACATCGTGTCCGTCGATTGACAGCAGAAACTCTCCTTCGCGAATATCGATACCCTGCATGGTCAGTGGTGAACGGCGTGCGTTGTCCCAGTTCTCACCCTGATATATCTTGCTGATGACATACCTCCCATTTTGGCGGTCGGCAGTAAGTTCAGCACCGAGTAATCCGGTCTGCATCCTGTCTGCTCGTTCAAAATCGCCATAATCAACGTAGGCATGCCCGGTATTGGTTTCGGCGATCATTTCTCCAAAAATATAATCGAGATCAAAACGGTGATTAAGGTAGGGCAGCAGTGCTGAATATCTTTCATAGAATTCATCCCAGTCAACGGCATGAAGGTTTTCTACATAGAAAAAGTCGCGGTAAATTCTCCAGCCATCTGTAAAGATCTGATCCCATTCTTTGCGTGGCTCAATACGCATGGTCATGTTGTTAAGGTTCAGTTTGCCCTCGTTGGGGTTGCGACCGGGGGTCAGGTTGGCCACACCATAATCGCCTCTGTGCTGAAACAGAAATTTACTCTCATCGGCTGTAACAATGCCCATTCTGACCCCTTCCATAATTAATTGATCAGATTGCTCCCTGACATTATACCGTTTCATACCGCTGTTGTCGAAATATACAAGACCATCCTTAACAGCCTGCAGGCCCCAGTAGCTTCCGGCAGACATCGGAAATGCTACAATCCGCTGATTGATGCCCTCGCGCTGGATTTCTACTCTTACTTCACTCTGATCTGCAGACTGACTGTTGTTGTTACCTGTTGTCTCTTCTGTCTCTTTTGGCTCGAACAGGCGTGGGCTATTGTTTGTCAGGTGCAAGGCGAAAATTCGTTGTGCCCTGTTATACAGATAATTGAATTCAAAGTCAGAGAAACTCAGATTGAAATCCCGGTTTGAAGTAAAAAACAGGTAGTGCCCATCTTTTGAGAATACTGGCCCGGAATCGCTGAAAGTATCATCGGTAAGCTGGAAAGCCTCGCGGTTTTCGATGTTATATACCCATATGGCACCCTGACCATTGCGACTGCTTTTGGCATAGGTAATCCAGCGTGAGTCGGGTGAAAAGTTATATTGTCTGATCTCTTCGGCTGTAGGTCTGTCAACTTCTACAAGCTCTCCTGACTCCACCTGGAGCAGCCAAAGTTTCATGCTGCGGTCAAAGAACACAAGGTACCGGCTGTCAGGTGACCACTGGGGTTGGTACTTCCAGCCCTGGCTGTTGAAAGTGACCTGCCTTGGGCCTGAATTGCCGGCGGAGTCAAGCAGATAAACCTCGTATTCGCCTGTACTGTCATCATAGTAGGCAATCCACTTTCCATCAGGTGACCATTGGGGATATACAGCCCTGACACCCTGGGTGCGTGTAAGGTTATGGATGGTGCCTTCACCCGCAGGTACTGAGAAAATATCGCCCCTGGCATCAAACAATACCCGGTTACCGCTTGGTGAGATGGCTGCGCTGTGGATATTGTCCTTGACGTTTTTATGGTAGGGCAGGGTATTGGCAAAATCATAGTTGATACTTACCTTAATCCTTTCATAACGCTCAGTATACAGATCAAGTTTGTAGAGATATCCTCCGCTCTCATACACCAGTTGTCCATTTGAGCCGCTTGGCCACATGACATCAAAATCATCATGAAAGGTCAGCTGGTTAACAGTGCCTGTGTGCACATCATAGCTATGAATATTCAACCAAAGATCTCTGTCAGAGGCAAAATATACTTTATCACCATACCAAACCGGAATATGGTCTGTTCCCTTAAAGTCGGTAATTTCTTCTGAGGTATTTTCAACCAGGTCATATATCCAGATATTTGAAGCCCTGCCGCCTTTATACCTTTTCCAGGTGCGAAATTCGCGGTCAATGTATGCAAACGCCATTTTATTACCGTCGGGCGACAATACCCCGAATCCGCCATGGGGTATGGGAAGGGGCTCTTCAAGTCCGCCATCAATACTTACTGTATAGTATTTTCCCATTCTTTCACCATATGGTGTACGGTTTGCCCTGAAAAGTACTTTTTTGCTGTCAGGTGTCCATCCCAGCACCACATTGTCAAATCCGCCGCGTGGGGGCATGGGACCTACATCATTGTAAAATGTTAATTGTTTTGGGGTTCCCCCTTCGGCTGGCATAACGTATACCTGCCGGCTTCCGCTGTATTCAGCTGAAAAAGCAATCCACTTTCCGTCAGGAGATATTTTTGGGAATAACTCCAGGCCTTTGTGCGAGGTCAGTTGACGGGCTTGTCCTCCATCGGCATGAACAGTCCAGATATTGCCGGCGTAAACAAATACAATCTGTTCACCATTAATGTCGGGATAACGCATTAACCGGACATCTTCAGCTGAATAAAGGTTGGTGGCAGACAGGGCCATGCCTGCCAGCACAATCATGGATAGTACGATGTGTCGCATACTAAAATGTTTTTTATTGTTTATAGATTATTGCATTTATATTCATACCGGCACCCACTGATGCAAAGAGCAACAGATCTCCCGAAGATATGCTGTGGCCGGGCAACTGCTTGCGTATAATCATATCATAAAGGGTTGGGATGGTAGCAACTGAGCTGTTTCCCAACTCGTGTATATTCATGGGCATAACCTGCTCCATGTCGGGCCTGATGCCGTAGATTCTGTAGAAGCGTTTAACAATGGCCTCATCCATCTTTTCGTTGGCCTGGTGAAGCAGAATCTTCTTAATATCACCCACATCTTTTCCCGATTTTTCAAGGGCTATTTTCATGGCAGGGGGTACCTGTGAAATGGCATATTCATAAATTTTTCTGCCATCCATTTTAATGTAGCGGATTTGTGGATCACTTTCAGGATGATTTGATCGGCCCAGGTAAAGATAGTAAGCTTCTTCAATTGTATGGCTTATGGCTGCCGTAGAGAGGATGCCTCTTTTTTCATCTTCTTCGATGCCCTCAATAATGGTAGCCCCTGCTCCGTCTGAAAAGATCATGGTATCTCTGTCATATATGTCTACGACCCGCGACAGGGTTTCTGCTCCTATCACCAGACAGCGTTTGGCCATTCCTGAGCGTATGAAAGAATCGGCCTGGATCACTCCCTGCAACCATCCGGGGCAGCCAAATATCAGGTCATAGGGGGTGCATTCGGGGTTTTGAATATTCAGGAGGCTTTTTACACGGGAGGCAATGGATGGCAGCATATCCGTCTGGATGGTACCTTTGACAACATCGCCGAAATTATGGGCCACAATGATCTGGTCAATTGATTCGCGGTCTGCTCCTGAAGCTTCAAGGGCTTTTTCTGCAGCCAGGGCGGCAATTTGTGAATTGGTCTGGTCTTTACTTACCCACCTTCGTTCAGCAATCCCCGTGATGTCGCGGAATTTACTAACAACTTCTTCTCCTGGTGCACTGATGGCCACCCTGTCTTTATCGAAAAAGGTCTGTTTTGTAAATTCACTGTTATGAATTATCTCAGTCGGGATATAGCTACCGCTTCCGGTGATTACTGTATTCAGATATGTCATTTGAGTTGTTTTGGTTTTGTACCAGAGAAATCATTTTTTCCCGGTAAATGAAATTTGAAAAAAACGGGGAAAATTACACTTTTTTTCTGAGTTTTAAAAGTTTGATGGCTATTGGTTTTCAAAGCAGATGTGTAACTTTGCAGTCTGTAAAAGAAAACAATCTGTTTTCTCTCTTGTTTAACTGAGCCAATGAATTTTTTATACCCCGGCTTTTTACTTGCTTTGTTTGCGGTGGGTATTCCCATTGTGATTCACTTATTCAGGTTCAAGAGGTTTAAAACAATATATTTTCCCAATATAGCCTTTTTGGAGCAGCTTAGTGAAGCTGCACACCGAGAATCACGGCTAAAGCACCTGCTGGTGCTCCTGGCCAGAATACTCGCCATTACGGCATTGGTACTGGCGTTTGCCCGCCCCTATATCCCATCTGGCCAGGAGTTGGACAGTCCGGGCCCTGCAGGCGTGGGTGTTTATATCGACAATTCTTTTTCGATGGAGGCACTGTCTGCAAGAGGGAGCCTGCTTGATGAGGCCAGGACAAGGGCCATTGAACTGGCTTCAGTTTACCAGCCTTCTGATCGTTTTTTACTCCTAACCAACGATTTTGAAGGAAGACATCAGCGCTTTGTCAGCAGAGACGAATTTGTCCGGATGGTTGAAGAGGTTGATGTCTCACCAGTTACCCGCAATATTACGGAGGTTATGGTGAGAATGGAAGAGCTGTTCGGGCTTGAGCAAGGGTTGACAGAACGGGTATATTACATCAGTGATTTTCAGAAAAGCACCACGAAGTTGGCTTACGTCGACTCCATTCGCGGACCAACTCAATTTCTCATCCCCTTAGAGCCTGTCAAACCTGACAATGTATTTATTGATTCGTGTTGGTTTGAAAGTCCGGTACATTTAGCCGGCCAGACTGTTACCATGCATGTGGGCATCCGCAATGAATCTGACAACCATTTAAGCTCCCAGCTATTGCGTTTGAATATCGATGGGGTGCAACGTTCGGTGGTCGTATATGATATTCCGGCCCGTGGCCGGGAGGTAATCGAGCTGGGCTGGTCAGCCGGCACAGGTACTTTTCAGCAGGGCTTTGTTGAAATTGTTGATTATCCTGTCACTTTTGATGATCGCATGTACTTCAGCTATCAGGTAACTTCAGGCATACCTGTACTGCTGCTTGAAGGAGAGGGCCGATCGCCATTTTTAGAAGCCTTATTTGGTCATGATGATTTATTTTCTTTGCAATCTATGCCCTCATTCTCTATTGATTATGGACGCTTTTCAGAATTTAATCTAATCATGGCAGAGGGGTTTAATCAAATATCATCAGGGCTGGCCCAGGAGTTATTTGGTTATGTAAGGGGGGGGGGTAGTCTGGTGGTTTTTCCGGGCAGGAATCTGGACTACGCCTCATTTAATTCTTTTTTGCAGATGGCGGGTGCCGACCAGTTTACTGGTCTTGATACAGTGCCCACATCGGTAGGCAGTATGAATGAACTGCATCCGTTGTTTGAGGGTGTTTTTGAACATCTCCCTGAGCGTGTTGACCTGCCGCTTGTTCAGCAATACTATATGGTGCAGCGGCAGACCCAATCATTAAGAGAGGACATTTTACAACTGAGAAACGGCTTGCCCCTGGTTTCAGCTTTTACGGTTGGAGAGGGCAAACTCTATGTGTCAGCAGTACCCCTTGACGATGCGTTTAGTACATTTCAGCGCCACGCTTTGTTTGTACCCATGTTGGCGAATATGGCCTTGCAAAGTGGCCAGGTGCAGGCACCTTACCATGTACTGGGAAGTGGACAGGCAGTTACACTTCAGGGTCGTCGTTATGCCGGCGATCAGGTTCTTGCATTAAGGGGAGAAGGTTTTGAGGTGATTCCTGAGCACAGGCGTTCAGGGGGCGAATTATCCTTGTTTTTTTATGATCAGCTTCCCCATGCCGGAAATTTTTCATTGTACGCAGGCCAGGAACAAATCAGTGGCATGTCTTTTAACTATGATCGCACCCAATCGTTGATGGAATTCTATGATAGGTCTTCAATTGAGCGTTTATTCGATGATATGCAGGCAGACATTGGAGGGGTTATTGATTTGGGTGATAAACAGCTTGATCAGTTGGTGTTACAGCTCGGAACAGGAAGATCGCTCTGGAAGCTTTTCCTTATGCTGGCCATGGTTTTTCTTATGGCAGAGGTTCTTATGCTGCGGTTCTGGAAATAGTAACTGTCTACGTGATTTATTGTTAAATTTGCAGGGTTTTCACATTATGTGGATTTATTTATAATTGCTTCATGAGCGAAGAACAATCATATCAGGAAGATTTTGACAAGGATGAAAGTTCTGGTGGTCAGCTGGATGCAGAGCCGGGATTTGAAGAGGCCGGCAAAGTGACAAGGCTGGTGGGCATGTATAGAGACTGGTTTCTTGATTATGCCTCATATGTGATTCTTGAGCGGGCCGTACCTGATGTGCGCGATGGACTAAAACCAGTTCAGCGGAGAATCCTCCACGCCATGAAAGAATTGGACGACGGCCGTTATAACAAGGTGGCTAATATTATTGGCCATACCATGAAATACCACCCTCATGGTGATGCTTCAATTGGCGATGCCATGGTTCAGCTGGGGCAAAAAGAACTGCTGATTGATACCCAGGGTAACTGGGGGAACATTCTGACAGGCGATAGTGCTGCAGCGGCCAGATATATTGAAGCCAGACCTTCAAAATTTGCACATGATATTCTGTACAACGCCAAGACAACCATTTGGAAAACCAGTTATGATGGTCGTAATAAAGAACCTTATCATCTGCCTGTTAAGTTTCCGCTATTACTCGCCCAGGGTGTTGAAGGGATTGCAGTAGGGCTGGCATCTAAAATTCTGCCCCATAATTTTCTGGAGCTCATCGATGCCAGCATTGATAGTCTGAAAGGAAAGGAGCCGAACATCTTGCCAGATTTCCCCTCGGGAGGATTTGCTGACTTTTCGAAATACAATGGTGGTCAGCGTGGTGGAAAAGTAAGGATTCGTGCCAGAATCAACATCCTTGATAAAAAGACCCTGGTGATCACTGAAATACCCTTTGGTACAAATACTGTTAATCTGATGGACAGCATTGTGGCTGCCAATGATAAGGGAAAGATCAAAATCAGAAAAATTGAGGATAATACAGCTGAAAATGTGGAGATCCTGGTTCACCTGGCTCCGGGCATTTCACCTGATCAGGCCATTGATGCATTATATCTGTTTACAGATTGTGAAACAGGTGTATCGCCCAATTGTTGTGTTATTGATGATGGGAAGCCAAGATTTTTGTCCGTAAATGAGGTGCTAAAAATCAATACTGACTACACCCTTCATTTATTAAAACGAGAGCTTGAAATTGAGAGGGATGAGTTGCTTGAGCAATTACATTTTGCCAGTCTGGAGAAAATATTCATTGAGAACCGGATCTACCGTGATATTGAAGAATGCGAGACCTGGGAGGCCGTGCTTGTCGCCATTGAAGATGGTCTGGCTCCTTTCAGGAAGCAGTTTTACCGTGAGATTACCAGGGATGATATTGTAAGGCTTACCGAAATCAGAATAAAGCGGATTTCAAAATTTGATGTAAACAAGGCAGAAAAGGATATCAGGCTGGTAGGAGAAAAACTGGAGAAGGTCAGATCACATCTTGATAATCTTGTGCAATATGCCATTGACTATTTCAGGGGCATCAGAAAAAAATACGGACAGGGACGCGAAAGGAAAACAGAGATCAGACTATTTGACAGCATTGAGGCTTCGAGGGTGGCTGTGGCAAACGAAAAACTCTATGTGAATCGCACAGAGGGTTTTGCCGGCACCTCACTCAAGAAAGATGAATTTGTATGTGAGTGTTCTGATCTGGATGACATCATTGTTTTCAGAGAAGACGGTACCTACGTGGTGACCAGGGTAACGGCCAAATCATTCGTTGGCCGCAATGTAATTCATATTGCGGTTTTTGAAAAAAATGACGAAAGAACCATTTACAATGTGATTTACCGCGATGGGCAAAGCGGAGTAAGCTATATGAAACGCTTCCCTGTCAAGGGGGTAACACGGGACAAGGAATATGACCTGACCAAAGGTACCAAAGGGAGCAAGGTGCTCTATTTTACAGCGAATCCCAATGGAGAAGCTGAGGTGGTAACCATTTACCTCAGACACAAACCCCGGTTAAAGAAGACCGTATTTGAACTGGATTTCAGCGAACTTGCCATTAAGGGCAGGGCGGCTTCAGGGAATATCCTCAGTAAAAATCCTATTCGCCGTATTGTTTTGAAAGATCAAGGGGTCTCAACACTGGGTGCCATGGATATTAGTTTTGACGATTCTGTTTTGCGTCTGAATGCTGATAACCGCGGAAAGTATCTGGGAGCTTTCAAGGGAGATGAAAAAATACTTGCGGTGTACCAGGGAGGATATTACCGGGTAATGAATTTTGACTTATCGAACCACTTTGATGAGCTGCCAGCTATTCTTACCAAGTTGCATCCCGGAACCATCCTTACGGCGGTTTATTTTGATGCTGAACAGAAACTGCATTATATCAAACGTTTTGAGCCGGAGATAAATGGAAAAGTGCAGCATTTTATCGGAGAGGACCCTGCCAATAAACTGATACTGGTCACTACAGATAAAAACCCCAGGCTGCTTTTGAAGTATACTCTTTCAGAACGCCGGCAAAAATCAGAAGAGGAGGTTGATATAACAGATTTTATAGCTGTAAAAGGACAGAAAGCCAGGGGTAAGCGCCTTTCAGGTATTCCAGTAAAATCGTTTGAATGGATTACACCCCAAGCGGTTGAGGATGAGGTTGCAGTTGAGGATGAAGTTATGCCTGGAGATGAGCCTGGGTATCAGGATGGGGTTGAATCTGAAGCAATGGCTGACGAAAAGGCTGACGAAAAGGTTGAGGAGAAGGTTAAGGATTATGTTGAAGGGCGAGACCGGATTACGCCAAAAACTGATATGAAAGAAAAACAGATCCGTCTGGATCTTGATATATAATGCACTTAAGATGAAGATCAGGGTTGGAATTAATGGGTTTGGAAGAATCGGAAAGCTTGTATTCAGGCTGATCCATGATCGTACAGATATGGAGGTGGTAGCAGTGAACGATCCGATGATGATGCGGGCACTGGTTCACCTTCTAAAGTATGATACAGTACATGGACGGTTCGGCCATGAAGTACATGGCGGAGATGGTGAAGATATGCTTTATGTGAATGGTCATGCCATAAGAAAATATGCCATGTTTCATCCCGACAAGATACCATGGTCTGACCATCAGGTTGATATGGTGGTTGAATCATCAGGGGTGTTTCTGACAAGAGATGTACTGGGTGGACACTTGCAACCGGGCGTACGTAAGGTAATCCTTTCATGCCCACCAAAGGAACCCCTTGATCATATGGTGGTGATTGGTGTAAACGAAAAAAGCATCAGGCCTGAGCATCGCATTATTTCAAATGCCTCATGCACTACCAACTGCATTGCACCCATACTTTCTATACTTGAAGCCAACTGGGGTATTGACCGGGCACTGATGAATACGGTTCATCCTTACACCAATAGCCAGAATGTGATGGATGCGCCACATACTGACCTCAGGAGGGCACGCTGTGCCAATGAGAACATCATCCCCACAACAACAAGTGCCATCAAAGCAGTAAAAGACATGATGCCTTATCTAAAGGATCGATTTGATGGTTTTGCTACCAGGGTTCCGGTCAGCGACGGTTCATTTGTAGAATTAAATGCCATATTAAAGAAACCAGTTACCAGGCAGTCACTCAACCAGTGCATTTTTGAGGCGAGCCAGGGCCAAATGGAGGGAATTGTTCAATACTGTGAAGACCCTGTGGTTTCAAGTGATATTGTTGGTAACCCCCATTCGGCCGTATTTGATGCGCTCAGTACCCGTGTACTGGGGGGTAATTTCATACAGATTCTTGTCTGGTATGATAATGAGTTTGCCTATTCGAATCGCCTGGTTGAACTTATTGCTCTTCTTGATCAACAACAATGATGCTTCCTCCATCCCAGAGGGGCCCTTCATACAGTTCGTAAATGGTGACCCCCCTGTCTGCCAGGGCGGCACGGAGAGCCACTCCTTCACTGAAGTGGCTGCAGCTGCCTGTCATCAGCAGTAAATCTTTATATGAAGCCGCACACCCCCCGATGAAACCGTGAGATTGATAGGGTAGGATGATCTGACGGGGGTTGACAAACATAGTTTCAAGACCAAACGCCTCAAGTGTATCCTGTATGCCCTTATCGCTTGTGATATAGAGCCCACCGGCCTCCACCAGATTGCACCTGGAATAACCTTGTTTTACATCAAGCAATTTCTTGTTTGCTGCAGTGTCCATGATTGTCTTGTCTGTATAATCAAGCTTGTGAACCATATGTGATGCATTTACGAATGCATTGTAAATGCAACTTGCCGGATATTGACTTCCGGCAGGTTTTTCGCCCTGTAGCAAACAGGCTGACTCTTCAAGTTTCCTGATTATATGTGCTGGTGCATTGGGTGCCGCAATAATTCCATCGGGTGTCTGGCAAAAAAAAATATCAGGATGACCAGAAATTGATGGATAGGTAATATCCCTTGTCGACAGGGGCATAACCTCTCCCAGGGTTTCTAGCCTGGTGATGGCCTCACGCGGCATCCTGGCATCAATAATCATCCACATGGTAGTCTCTCCCTTGTAATTTGTTGTCTGCCACAAAAACCACTTTGCTGTGTTTCTGTTCAAGCATACGCCTGTTGGATGCCTTGTGCCCAATGGCTGCATTCAGCTGCCCGGGTGCTACATGAATTCTCAAAATCTGACGCGAATCTATACGGCAAAGCTTTGTCAGGTCATCTTTCCACATGCGCGACATGACCAATTCTCCAAATGATTGATGAAAGGGCCCTGCCACCAGAGCTTGATTATTCATAAGCTCTTTTGAAGGATGTAAACCCATGCGCAGTACCCTGATTCCGTTTTTTTGAAAAAATATTGCCAATTTCGCACACTGATCTATGGCCTCATCCATTTCAAGTGGTTGGTACTGTCCAGCACTGTACATATCTGCAAGTATCGTATCTTTTATGACCAGGGTGGGATATATCCGTGTATTATCAGCCCCCGCTTCAACGATTTGCCGGGCAGTATCCATTGATTTTTGAAAACTGTCGCCCGGAAGACCGATCATCATTTGCATGCCCAGTCTGATCCCTGATTCTTTTATTAATGATGCGGCTATTCGACTGTCATGAGCTGTATGGCCCCTGTTTGTCAAGCTTAATACCTTTCTGTCAAATGATTGTACCCCCAGCTCAACGCAGCTTACTTTGTATTTCAGGAGTAATGTGATTGTGTCATTGCTTACATAATCAGGGCGGGTTGAAATCCGAACACCGTCTATCTTTCGTTGTTTTACCCATGAATGGGCTTTCTTCAGAAAGGCTTTTTGCATGGCCAGATTTATTCCGGTAAAGTTCCCTCCGAAAAAGCCTACTTCAACAAATCGGTTTTCGGTGGGCATGGTTGAAAGATGTTTATGTATAATCTGATCAAGATCATCGGGTGAGGGGATGTTTCCCTGCCCTGAAATGCAGTGCTGATTGCAGTATATACAGCGGTTAGGACAGGCAAGTTCAGGAATGAATACAGGAATTATATAATGGTTCATTGTTGTTACCTGGCATTGTTGGTAAGCATTTCACCCATTTTTAAGATGACCATGACAGCTTGCTCCATGCTTTCAAGGGGAACAAATTCATGGCGACCATGAAAATTATGGCCTCCTGTAAATAAATTGGGGCAGGGAAGCCCCATGTAAGAAAGCCTGGCGCCATCTGTGCCTCCCCTGATGGGTCGGATCAATGGGTTGATAGCCAATACTTCCATGGCTTTTTTGGCTAATTCTACAATATGCATAACCGGAAGAATCTTGTTTTGCATATTGAAATACTGGTCTCTGATTTCAGTCTGAACCCTGGTGCCACCATATTTTTCATTAAGGATATGGGCTATATGCCTGATCCGGTTTTTTCTATGTTCAAATGTACTGTTATCGTGATCACGTATAATGTATTCAAGCAGGGTGTCATCTACGCTGCCACTAATGCTGGTAAGGTGGTAAAATCCCTGGTATCCTTCGGTATGATAAGGTGTTTCATTTTCTGGTAACATATTATTGAATTCCATTGCGAGCAGCATGGAGTTGATCAATTTGCCCCTGGCCTCACCGGGATGAATATTGACACCGCTGATCATAACTTTTGCAAATGCAGCATTAAAATTTTCATATTGCAGTTCCCCTAATTGCCCTCCATCAAGGGTATATGCAAAGTCGGCACCGAATTTTTCAACATCAAACTGGTCTGCACCTCTTCCGATCTCCTCGTCGGGAGTAAATGCAATGCAGATTTTTCCGTGTGGTATATGTGGATTTTTGCACAAGTGCTCAACGGCCGTCATGATGATGGCTATTCCGGCTTTATCATCTGCTCCCAGCAGGGTAGTCCCATCTGAAGTGATAAGGGTTTGACCTGTATACATTTTAAGCTCCGGATATGTTTCAACCCGCATTACAATCTGTTTCTCGTGGTTAAGGACAAGATTCTTACCATTGTATTTGTCATGAACCAGCGGCCTTACATTTTCACCAGACAAATCAGGGCTTGTGTCAAGATGAGCAATCAGGCCCATGGCAGGTATATCCTTGTCTGTGTTGGGAGGCAATGTGGCCCATACATAGCCGAATGCATCCTTGTGGGCGTTTTGTATTCCCAATTCACACAGCTCATCAACGAGCAAGTCAGCCAATTCAAGCTGTCCCAGGCTACTTGGGCATGTGTTTGATTCCGGGTCACTTTCGGTATTGATGGAGACATACCTCAAGAAACGTTTCAGAAGAAGGTTTTTCATAAGTATTATCCGGAATTGGATTAAGCAGTATATTTCGGCTTTTTCAGCATAATACCTGCCATGAACCGACCGGTATGTCCTTGATCTTGACGGGATGAGAAAAATGTGTCGCTATGGCATTGGGTGCATATGTCCGATTGCTCAATGTGCTCTTTCTTTAATCCGGCATCGGTCAGTTGCCGGACATTTGCCTGCCACTGATCAAAAATATATTTATCGGGTTTTGTTCCAGGAAAGATAATATTTTTTGCCTGTCCGAGAGAGATTTTCACCTCTCTGTATACATCGGGCCCCACCTCATAACAGCAAGGGCCGTTTGATGGCCCAAGCCCGGCATAAATGTTTTCGGCCTTGCAACCGTAGTGTTGTATCATTTTGGCTACGGCTTCAGAGGCAATTTTTCTAAGTGTTCCTTTCCACCCCGCATGAACGGCTGCGACAACCTGGCAGACGGGATCATAAAGCAATATGGGAACACAATCAGCAACCTGTACACATAAACAAACATCTTTCACATTGGTTACCAATCCGTCAGTATGGTCAACAGCCGTTTCTTTTTCAAGGACTCCTTTTCCCCGTCCGCTTTCATTCACTATGGCCACATTGGCGCTGTGGCATTGATTGGCAAAAGTGAGCTTCAGTATATCAATGCCAACTGCATTGGCGAGTATTCTTCTGTTCTGAAGCACCTTGAAATTATCATCTCCCACATGGAAACCAGTATTCAGGCTGGCAAAGTGATTATCGCTCAAACCACCCTTTCTGGTAGAAACAAAGTGACAAATCTGGTCAAACCCAGACAGATTCTCAAATGTATAGTACTTGGTTTCACTGTTTTCATGAGATATCATAGCGGAAGAACTTTTGTAATAATACCCAAATGTACATGAATTTTTTTTCATGCGAAATTACTGTCGGACGCATGAAAAAAAATCATGGGAAAGCGAAGCGGTTCCATCTGTAAGCAGCCATTTTGTTTTTTTGGGAATACAAAATGGCTGCTTTTTTACAGAAGAAATGTACATGAATTTTTTTTCATGCGAAATTACTGTCGGACGCAAAGTAACACCGTATCATGCATCTGAAGTTTACGGGAAGCGTGGGTATATAAAAATTGGTTCTTATCTTTGAATAAGATCAGAACAATATCAGAAACTTATACTATCGATATTAACACTTACCGACCACGTGGCAGTGATCGAAAATGCAGCATAGATATGGCAGGAGTCTATATACACATTCCTTATTGCAGGCAAGCCTGCCACTATTGTAACTTTCACTTTTCTGTCTCAAGACGAAACCTGCAAGATTTTCTAAATGCCCTCAAGGCAGAAATAGCCATGACCGCCGACTTTTTTGACAAACCTCTAAAAACAGTTTATATAGGCGGCGGAACGCCTTCATTGTTGAGCGGTGGCGAAATCAATGCTATTTTCGAGGCGATTTGCCGGCATTTTTCTCTGGATGACGCTTGTGAAGTTACGATTGAGGCCAATCCTGACGATTTAAGCAGGGAAAAGTTGATGATATTGCAACAGACTCCTGTAAACAGACTCAGCATCGGAATTCAGTCTTTTCATGCAAAAGACCTGAGTTACCTGAATCGCATACATTCAACCGACCAAGCCATTGATTCATTGAAAAATGCACAATCAGCAGGTTTTGAAAATATCACAGCCGACCTGATATATGGAATTCCCACCCTGGATGATGACATGTGGATTGACAACCTTCAGCGCCTGGTGAATATGAATATCTCCCATATTTCTGCCTATGCCTTAACAGTTGAAGAAAAAACAGCACTGGCTCATTTTATCCGCCGGGGTAAATATCAAGCCGTGAGCGAAGAGCAAAGTGCAAGGCAGTTTGAGATCATGATGGAGTTTCTTGAATCAAAAGGGTATCTGCATTACGAAATTTCAAACTTTTCATTGCCGGGGCATATGTCGTTGCACAATCTGCTTTATTGGTCAGCCATGCCCTATCTCGGACTTGGTCCATCGGCACATAGTTATAAGGATGGTCAGAGGTTCTGGAATATCAGTAATACAGAACGGTATATTTCATCTATCGGCCAAGGTATTTTACCCAGAGAAGGAGAGGTGCTGAGTGATACGGATAAGTACAATGAATATATTATGACATCGTTGCGCACCATGTGGGGTTGCGACTTACAAAAAGTGACGGCAAACTGGGGTCAGGAGCGCACCCAATTCTTACTTCGTGAAGCTTCAAAGTACATCAGCAGGGGACATGTATACCATATTGATGATCGCCTGATTGTCAGCCCTGCCGGCAGATTCCTGGCCGATGGAATTGCCTCAGGGCTTTTTATTGTGTAATTTGGGTGTCAAGACAGTGTTCTGGCTCTTGGATGGAAAGAGATCAGGTTTTCACGTAGATATTCTCTGCTTAGGTGTGTGTAAATCTCGGTGGTGGTAATTGATTCATGCCCAAGCATGTCCTGAACTGCGCGCAAGTCAGCGCCTCCCTCAACCAAATGTGTGGCAAAACTATGACGGAAGGTATGGGGGCTTATGTTCTTTTTCAGACCTGCGTTTTCAGCCAGTGCTTTTACAATGATGAAAACCATGACACGGCTTAAGGATTTGCCCCTTGAATTCAAAAAAAGGTGGTCTTCAAAACCCCTGGCAGGTTTGATCATGACCCGGGAGTGGTTCAGGTAATTCCTGATAGATCTCAATGCTACACTGCCCAGGGGAACCATTCTCTGCTTATTGCCCTTACCGGTAACCTTGATAAACTCTTCTCTGAAAAAAACACCTGATATCTTCAGTTGTAAAACTTCAGACACCCTCAGCCCGCAGCCATACATGGTTTCTAAAATAGCCAGGTTTCGCTGACTCTCAGGTTTGCTCAAATCAATGGCTCCAATGAGACGATCCATTTCATCAACTGAAAGTACCTCGGGAAGTTTTCTGCCTATGCGCGGTGTTTCGAGGGTTGCAGCAGGGTTAACTTGAATTGCTCCCTCCAGAATCAGGTAGGCATAAAATGACCTGATTCCTGAAATTATGCGGGCCTGAGTTCTTTCTGCCACACCCATAGTGTGTATCCAACTGATAAATTTTTTTAGGTCTGATGGTGATGCATGTAAAGGTGACCTGGCCTGGGTTGAAATCCCGAGAAAAGTATATAGCTTGTCGACATCAGACAAATAGGCTGATATGGAATGTTCTGACAAGGATCTTTCCAGTTGCAGGTAGTTGCTGAATCCGTTCTTCCATTGATCGCGCTTCATAATGCATTGACCGGATGTGGGTTCATGATCATTGTGTAAAGGTAAGTATTGGAATGAAAAAGAGTATTTCTTCTTACTTTTTTTGTCAGCTCCTTGCTGAATTGTTTAATTTTGGCATTATGGCAAAAAAGGAAAGCAACCTGAAGATCATCACCGGTATATTATTTCGGAGTGACAGTTTTTTCAAACAATTGGCCTCTGAACTTCCCGGGCCCAAAGATTTTTTTATTTCATATGGCTTGCCCCTGATGGTGGTTGGTGCAGCCGGCCGAATGGTTCGTGTAATGCAATCACATGCCATGGATGGGATTATTCTCAGGGGAGATCAGTTGTCTGGAGTATTTATGCTGACTCTGGCAGGCTACATGTTTGCTGTCTGGCTTGGTTCTGTATTATTGGCCAGGTTGGCCAGGGCTTTTCAGTCAAGAGAAGATTCATCGGCTACCATGGTCCTGATCATGGCAGCACTTACACCCCTGATGCTTGCACAACCTTTGGCTGCCATTACCCCCGCCATGAGCGCGGTAAGCGTTCTGGGTTTGATTTACACGGTTTTTCTGTTTGGAAGGGGCGCAGGACATCTTCTTGAAACCCCTCCCCATAAACGGGTTGGTTTTGCACTTGCAGGTTTTTTTATTATTTTCAGCCTGGCTTATCTGACCATATTGATATTTAGCGGTTTATTTATCTTTGCACCTGCATAACTACATAATGTCTGTTGTAATTACTATGAAACGATCCCTACGCTCCATCATATATATATCTGCTGCCATCATTGTTTTAACCGCTGCCACCGCAATATTGCTTAGTGGCAGGGATATGCGCGGAGAACCAGTTGCCGTTAAACCTGTAGCCCGCGAGATACCAGAAATTACGCTTGATGAATTCGGTTTCCAGAAGGGATTGTACCATATTGAGCGGGGTATTGTTGCAGCCAGGCAAACATTATCTCATATCTTATCACGTTTTGACCTGAGGCCGGTTGAAATTGACCGCATAGCAAGGGAGATGACTGATGTGTTCAGCCCGAGACGGATCAGGAGCGGAAACAACTACTATGCATATTACGGCCGTAATGATAGTTTGCCAGGTCTGAAATATTTTGTCTATGAAATTTCAGACCTTGATTATCTGGTTGTTGACCTGAGTGACTCCATTGTGGTTAGCAGGCATGAGAAAGAAGTTACACAGCAGATGAAAACTGCCACGGGCGTTATTTATTCATCTTTATGGAATACACTGGTTGACAATGAGATTCATCCCCAACTGGTTTTCCATCTTTCAAGCATTCTTGCCTGGACAGTTGATTTTTACCGTATTGAAAAGGGAGATCGTTTTAAGGTGTTGTTTGCTGAAAATTATGTGGGTGACCGGTCTGTGGGCGTGTCTCACGTGGATGCCGTATATTTTTATCATCGTGGCAGAGAAGTTGAGGGGTATCGTTTTGAGGCCGATACCATTTTGGGATATTTTGACCCGGAGGGTAACAATTTGCGTAAGGTATTCTTGCGTGCACCCCTTGAATTTTTCAGGATTTCCTCAAGGTATTCGCAAAGCCGCCTGCATCCAATTCATGGTGACAGACGGCCCCATTTGGGAACTGACTATGCAGCACCCCATGGTACGCCCATATTGGCGGTTGGTGACGGTGTAGTGACCAGGGCCAGTTATACCAGTGGAAACGGGAACTATGTCCGTATCAGGCATAATTCAGTATATGAGACCCAGTATCTGCATATGTCGAGGTTCGCCACCGGCATCAGGCCGGGGACGAGGGTGTCACAGGGCGATGTAATCGGTTACGTCGGAAGTACCGGCTTGGCTACCGGTCCTCATGTTTGCTTTAGGTTTTGGAAAAACGGCCAACAAGTCGACCATTTAAGACTTGAATTTCCTAGCGGTGATCCCCTGCCTGAAGAATATATGAATGATTTCATCCGCTTGAGAAACGAAATGAAAGTAAAGCTTGACGGCCTGCATTTTCCGGGTGATCCCATGCCTGTTTAGGCGTCCTGAATAGCTTTCCTGATTTTTACCAGTGTGGTGAGTAATGCTTCAACTTTATCCAGTCTGAGCATATTGGCCCCATCAGATTTGGCCTTGCCTGGCTCAGGGTGGGTTTCAATAAAGATACCGTCAGCCCCTGCCGCTATACCGGCTTTGGCAATGGTTTCGATAAGATGAGGCAATCCGCCGCTGACTCCTTCACCCTGGTTGGGCTGTTGCAATGAGTGGGTTACATCCAGTACAACCGGTACACCAAAATCCTGCATAATTGGCAACCCCCTGTAGTCAACTACAAGGTCGCCATATCCGAAAGTTGTGCCTCTTTCAGTAATGATGATATGCTGGTTGCCTGTTGATCTCACTTTTTCAACGGCAAACAACATGGAAGCAGGAGAAAGAAATTGGCCTTTTTTTATATTTACGACTTTGCCAGTTTCACCGGCAGCGATCAATAAGTCGGTTTGCCGGCACAAAAATGCAGGAATTTGCAGAATATCTGCATATTCGGCTGCCGTGTCTGCTTCGTGGCTGGTGTGTATATCTGTGACAATTGGAACGCCTACTTCTTGCCTGATGGCTCCCAGTATGTTCAGGGCCTTTTGGTCACCAATGCCAGAAAAACTATCCAGTTTGGTGCGGTTGGCCTTTTTATAGGATGCTTTAAATATATATGGAATCTCAAGTTTTTTGCAAATGTTTTTCAGGGTGGCAGCAATGGAGAAGCCCATATGTTCATCTTCAATGACACAAGGCCCTGCCATAAGGAAAAAGGGACTCCCGCTCTGGTATTGCCTGCTGATGATTTCGTGAATAACCGGATGCATAAATGAATGTTTAAATAATGTCTTCAAGATCACCTTTGCCCTGCCTGACAACTTCCATTTCAGGGCCAGTGCAATCAATTACGGTTGAAGCCTGATTGCCTCCGTTTCCTCCGTCAACCACAATGTCTACAAGCGCTTCGTATTTTTCATGAATCAACTCAGGGTCGGTGGTGTATTCAAGAATGGCATCATCATCATACACTGAAGTTGATATAATTGGGTTTCCCAATTCCCTGACAATTTCTCTGGCAATTGAATTATCAGGCACTCGAATACCCACAGTTTTTTTTCTGCTCTGAAACAACTTCGGGACATTGTTGTTGGCATTCAGGATAAAGGTAAATGGGCCAGGTAGCCCCTTTTTCATGGCTTTGTATACCGAAGTACTGAATGGTCTGGTCAGATCTGAAATATGGCTGAGATCATGACAGATAAGCGAAAAGTTTGCTTTTTCAGCCTTAATGCCTTTCATTTGGGCTACACGTTGAACGGCTTTTGGTTGATTAATATCACAGCCCAGGGCATACACAGTGTCGGTTGGATATATAATAACACCTCCCTGTCTCAGACAGCTTACGACAATCTGTATCAGTCGTTGACTTGGATTGTCAGGATGTATTCTTACGAGCATAATTGTCAATTTACTGTTTAATCAGTAGACAAAGTTAAACTTTTATTCAATTGTTATTTCAGCTGGCCATGAAGTGCCCGTTATCCCTTTCAAAATGTCAGAAAATGCTACCTTTGCCGCACCAGGTTTTTAAAGTTGCTCTATTGTATGATTCGGATGCTGACCGTGCTGGTCTTGTTTCTATGCATAAATACAACTGCCGCATTTCCTCATGAATCGAGGCTGCAGGTCAGATACGATTTTGCTTTCGACCCCTATCCTGATGCCAGGGCACAAGTGGTCAATGAAGTATTGAAAACCATCGCCGAAGGGTCAGGGAAGCTCAGGGTATTTACTTCATACTCTCTCCATGCTTACCTCACAGTTAAAATGGAAGTATCTGGCGAACAAATCATGTATCGCTTAATTGCCGATACAATGTATTTGTCAGGCGATACCCAATACAGAGATTTTTGCCTGAAACAGGTGTTAATGCCTGACAAGGCAGATCTTTGGCTGGAGTTTACTGATAAGGCCGGAAACATTGTATATGATACAAAAATCAGTGCACTTGGGTTTGAAACCGGAAAAGCCGGCCTGTCAGCAGAGGCATTTCCGGTTTTGAGGGGGATGGACCCTCCGGTGAATGTCTCGCTAAAAGCAGCTTCCTTTTATTACGATCAGAGGATGTTGCAAAGAATGGAAGAATGGAATCTGGCCCTGGCAAGCTATTATGAGGCTCCGGCTAGTATTCAAACGGCACATGAACTTATCAGGGGGGTAGATTTAAGCAATCCTGAAACATTGTTGCTTGATGAGTTTGGTCTGTGTGAAGCTGAAGCCTTGATGGGCGAGGTTCGCTATGCCTCTTTTCATGAATGGTTGGGTCTTGACAACAACGATCCTGAAAAGGTATTGCCGGCTTTGGCTCAACTGCAGATACAGCTCGATTCTCTACGTGTAGGATTCAACGCGTCCATTATGCAAATTGACGAACTGTTTTACCAGCAAGGTCTCCGGGCCATTTGCGATGAATTGCCCTTAAAAGCAAGAGAATCATTTTATTCAGCCATTGTTTACAATCCCTTTCATATACCTTCTCATCTCGCCCTCGTAAAAGCAGATATGGGAGACATGGAGCTACGTCATGCACTGACCCGGCTGGGCAGGATTTTATCTGTGATGTATCCCCAAAGAGACCTCAAAGAATCAACCAATCAACTCGCCGACACTATGCTGGGCCTTTTCTTTAGTGAGTCGCGAGAATTGATTGCTGAAGACAGGCTTACGGAGTCACTTGAAATACTGACTTTTGTTGAGAGATTCTGTCATGAAACCGAAGGGTTTTATGACCGGCCTGTTGAGTTGAATACTTTGCTGTCCAAAACCCATCAGGGAATATACCGCTCTTTCATTACGGTGTCTGAACGGGCTTTAAGGAATAATGATCCGGTATTTGCCGAGAAATACCTTGAGAGTGCCATTGCATACCAGCAAACGAATCATTTGTATGTTCCGGATCATGATCTGGCCCTTGATTTAATATTTGGTGTGATTGCCAGTTTCTGCAAACAGTCAGAAAAGCTGAAAGATGAGCATGGCCCTGAAACTGCAGCGCATATATTGTCGCTGGCCAGAGATGTCGACCTCAAGTACCCTGCACTCTTCCCTTACCTTGCGAACGCCATGCCGTTTGCATCAATGGCCGAAGGAGTATTGTGTTATGCGAAGATCGGACTTCCGGGCAGAAGTACCGAATTGTTATTGGCTATCAGAGATCGCATCAATCCGCCGCAAAACGATGTTTTGATGCAATTGCAGCATGATGCAGGTGTAAGCAGCGCAAAATATTACCGCGAACACCACAAAGAGCCTATACTTGTAGACGATCTACTGGATGAGATTACCGGGCGTGACCCCTGGCTTACATCCTTCAGGCAAGCCTTTCTTGAAACCTGGAAATAAAGCTTGCTGCTCAGTCTTTTTTTGTGATGATCAGTTTTTTGTAATGGGCACCTACGACCATGGCACCGGTTACAATGATTATGTTTTTAATGATGTATTGTCCAACCAGTGTGGGTACCAATGGGGGAGGCACAAAGGTTTCGGCCGGGAATAAAAACAAGGGCATAACCGTTCCAAGCATCTGAACAAATAAAAGGGGAATGGCAAAACGCATCCAGTATCCGGTAATGAATAAAAGCCCGATTAATACTTCCCAGCTTGCCAGCAGCGGCATGGAAATGTTTTTTGTGACCAGGCCGAAGCTTAGGGTCTCGATGGTTCTTGTAGCCAGTTCTTCGGCAGAGCTTAATCCCGGAAAGTACTTCTGGATTCCAAACCAGAAAAATACTATCCCAATGGATATCCTTAACCAGACAATACCGTTACGGGCCATCCATTTGTAGGCCCTGTTTTCAAGCGATGTTAAATCAACCATGATATATATTTTTAGCCTTTATGATAATCGTCGTGATGGGCGCCAGGGTGCTGGTCAAGAGCTACGATGCGGTACAGATCTGTTCTCCTGTCGTTCCAGTTGGTTACCGTACCCCTGTTTCTGTGCCTTTTCAATAGTTCCAGATCAATATCATTGATAATAACTGTTTCGACATTTGGGGTACATTCACCGGCAATGGCATCGCGTGCAAACGAAAAATCGGATGGGGTAAATATGCCCGATTGTGCGTATTGAATATCCATATTGTCTACCTGGGGCAGGTTGCCCACAGTGCCGGCAATGGCAACAAAAATTTGATTCTCAACACATCTGGCCTGTGCACAATACCTTACTCGCAGATAGCCCTGGCGATCATCGGTGCAGAAAGGTACAAAGATGAGTCTGGCTCCCCGTTCTACAGCAATACGCGCAAGTTCTGGAAATTCAACATCATAGCAGATCATGATAGAAATCTTCCCCTTGTCTGTATCAAACACCTCGAGGCTGTTCCCAGGCTGAACACCCCACCATTTTTTCTCATTGGGGGTGATATGCAGCTTGTATTGTTTGCCTATTTCGCCGCTTCGTTTAAACAGGTAGGCGATATTATACAGGTTGTCACCTTCAGGTGTAAAATGTGACCCGGCTACGATGTTGATATTATACTTGATGGCCAGTTCGCTGAACAGTTCAAGGTATTGTTCTGTGAACTCACCGATTTTCCGGGCGGCTGTGCCTGGCTCTTCTTTTGGGAAAAGTGAAAGCAGCTGTAATGTGAATATTTCGGGAAAAAGAATAAAATCACTTTTGTAGCCAGAAGCAACATCTACAAAATATTCGCACTGAATGGCAAATTCATCAAAACTCTTGATGGGCCTCATCTGATATTGTACAACACATATCCTGACAGGTGCTGCAGCCAGAAATTGTTTTTCCTTTTCTTCTTTGAAGTCAAAATTTGTCCATTCAAGGTAGGTGGCATATCCTGCTGATTCACTATCATCGTCCATATATTGCCTGATGATTTTCTTCAGCGAAAACCCGTTTGAGAGTTGTGGTGTAAGAACCGGATCAAATATTGCCCGGCTGGTTACCTTGTCAACATATTCGGTAATACTCATTTTTTCACGGTGGTTCAGGTAACCGGGAAGACGACCACCTATAACGATTCGTCTGAGATTGAACTTTCTGGTTAGTTCCTTGCGTGCCTCGTACAGACGGGTGGCCAGCTTCATGCCCCTGAATTCGGGATGCACCATGATTTCCATGCCATACAGTGTATCACCATCGGGGTTATGTGTTCCGATGTTGCCAAAATCGCACACCTCGTCCCATGACATGTTCATGTCAAAATCTTCTGAATCGATGATCAGACTGCCCGACGAAGCAACCAGTCGTCCGTCAATCTCTATGACGATTTGTCCCTGCTGAAAACGCTCAATCTGGTTTTCAATATTCTCTCTTGTCCATACCTCCATGCCGGGAAAGCATATCTTTTGCATGGCAACCAGCTGATCGAAATCTTCTAAACGAAGGCTGCGCAGGTTTAACTGAAACTCATATTCATGCAAGTCAATTTTTTCCATATCAATAGGAGTCTCTGATATCAGTTACCTCACCATCTTTGAAATCATCAGACAAAAGAAGCTTAACCAGTGCTTTACCGGCAATTGCCGGCGAGATAAGCTTGCCGGTTTCTTTTAATTCAATAAATTTTTTGCGGTGAATAAAAGCCCTGTCGTCAGTATTACGTATAGCGGTCTGCATTTCAGTGTCAATGATTCCCGGAGCTACTGCCATGGTCTGAACCGGCCATTGTTCGTCGCGTTGTTCTTCAGCGATACATCGTCCAAACATGTCAAGGCCTGCCTTGCCAGTGCAATAATTACTCCAGCCGTAGTAGGGGTTCTGGGCTGCTCCTGATGAAATATTGAGTATTCTCTTCATGGCTTGCACCTTAAGTGTCTTTTCAATAAAAGCAGCACAAAGCAGCATGGGAGCAAGCAGATTGATGCGCATATGTCTTTCAGTCTGATCAGCAGGGCAGTCTTCAACCCTGGCCACAGGATGGATTACGCCCGCATTATTTATCAGGAAAATACCGCTTGCCTGTTTCTGGTCGATCTGATCAAAGACTTTTCCCATTAGTGATGGAATATCCTGGGTATGAAAAAGGTCAAATGACACGAAATCAAGCCTGCAGTCTCTGGCTTTGGCCAGCTTTTGCAGGGTTTGGTTTGCAGTTCTGGCAATGCAAATGATGTGATGTCCGGGATCAATTAACGCCAGTGCAATTCCTTCTCCCAAACCTTTGCTGGCACCGGTAAGAATAAAATACTTCATGTGTTTATAATTTGCATTTCATCGGTCAGTTGGTAGTCGCCATGGTATCATTCATTGCCTCATGGCTTTTAGTCTTGTTCTGCCGGCAAATTTCCAACTCTTTTTATGGAACCTGTCCCGGGATAATATTCAATTTCAAGCTTATGGGGTGGCAGGTAGGTTACAACACCAAATTGGTTAACCAGCACCCTGGCTTCGGCGCGGATTTCATTTCCTATGCGCATAATCAAATCGGCATATTCAGGTATTCGGTAATAAAACCCGGGTGCCTGATTTTCAAGGTTGTGCCTTACTATCTGGTGTTCGAGTAAATCAGTGGCTTCACTTCTGATGTATGAAATACTAACCGGAATTCCCTCATCCTGTTGTCCGGCAGGCAATACCCCTTCTCTGGTTGAGAACCTGAACAACGCATGACGCTGATGGGCATTTGCTTTTGATGGAGTATGCACAAAACGGTACCTGATGGTCTGGGTTGAAGTAATACCAGTGAATAGATCGAGGTAGTCGCTTTCCAGTTTATCCATTTCAGAATACATGTACTCAAGTGCCTCTCTGGAGTAATTAATCTCTTGGAAACCACTGATCAGGTCAAACTTTTTTTCTCTGATCTGAAGGATGTAGTCGGCTACCTCCCTTGCCCTCAGTTCAGTACTCTTCTCTACCCAGCTTCTTCTGAGTGTTTGACGCTGCACAGTTATGGTATCCATTCGGACATGTTCAACTATGGTGTCAATTTGCTCCTTCAGGTTGGAGTCAATGAAATAGTTGAACGTAGTATCTGTCCCAAATCGTCCGTAGTCTTTACTGTCATTTATTTCAGTTTTCGGATCTTCAATTTCGGGACGGGTATTTACACTACTGATAAGACCTGCCCTGGTCAATGAGATATACATTTGATTTTCTTCACTAGCCGGAAGTGTAACATAATACATATGATCCGGATCAGGTTCAGAAAAGTTGTTAATGGATACACCACTTATCTCATAGGTGGTTGCAGGGTCGAAGATAACCCTGTTCAAACCAAGATACATTTCTGCAAATTGGGCATAGGGGCCGGGTGTGCTGGTGGTCATGGTTACCTCAACATCTATGCTGATCACTGATCGCGGCAGCGAATAATAGGTGACTGAACCAGTAATGCCTGCATCCATGTGGGTGATGTTACCGTAGCCAATTGGCTTCTGGGTGCTGCATGCAGCCAGCATGATTATAACGGCCGCAAGAAGAGAAAATGAAATTCGTCTGGTCATTGTTTGGAAAATTAGCTACTTCAAAAAGTCAAGACTGGCATTCTTATCAAACTCAAGGGTAGGCTCATTTTTGCGAAAAACCTTGATGGTCTTTGAGCCGATGTAACCGATGTTTCCGTTTTCAATCCGGAGCATGGTACCTTCTTTAAGACCGACAACAACCTTATCTGGATTGGCCACCAGAAACTCTCTGATTCTCTGCTCTCTGGTTTCTCCATTATGGTTGGGAATTACACCATCTGTGTAGTGGGGATTGATTTGGAAAGGAACCAGGTTGAGGGTGTCAAAACTTTTCGGCTGGGTAATGGGCATGTCATTGGTGGTCTTGATCGATGGGCAAGCCACATTACTGCCAGCGCTCCAGCCAATATAGGGTATCCCTGAAGTGACCCGTTCACGGATTGCATCCATAACCCCAGTCTCATAAAGCATATGAACAAGATGAAATGTATTTCCGCCCCCCACAACAATGGCTTCAGCTTCTCTGACGGCCTGAACTGGATCACTGGCCTTATGGATTGATTGTAAGGCATATCCCATTTGTAAAAAAACATTTTCAACCTTCAGGGCATAATCATCAAATGAAATGCTCACCCCCGCATATGGAATGAAAAGAACTGACTTAACAGATTTTCCGAGAAAATCGCTGATATGGGGTTTGGTGTAGTCAAGGTATTCTTCACCGTAATTTGTTGAATTGCTGATCAGTAAAAGCTTACTTGTCATGATGTAATGATATTTATTAGTGATACTTTAACACACAGACATGCAACCGTATATGTGTGAATTAACAGGATGTCTGCTTATTATTTCCCTCAAAGTTAAAACAAAATTTACAGTTGGGGATGACCCTTCATGTTCAAACCCAAAAAAGAGTTATTTTTGGGCTTAGTGATTACACATGGGATATTTTCTGGCAAATGAGCGACAAACTGGAACCTGGAGAAAAAATAGGAGAGGGGAACTTCAGGGCTTGCTATGCGGTTATTGATAATCCGGGCTTATGTGTGAAACGTCTTAAATCAGATCTGGGTTTTTTGCAGCGAATTCAGGTGATGTTTCTTCGAAGACGGATGAATTATGAGGAACTGGCCATCTACCAGAATCTTCCCGACGATTTAAAGCCTTATTTCAATCCGGTTATTGAAGCAACCGCTGATTATATTGTAGCAGGCCGGCCCGTTGATTATGACGGGAAACACTCAAAGCCTGTCTGCGAATACGGCAAGGTGTCAAACCGGCTTTTCTGGAAGGAGGTTGAACATATTGTCAGTTTGCTTGATAAACATGAGATATGGTTTTTTGATACTTTCCAGATAGGTACCAATATTTTTGTTCAAAGGTTGTCAGAAGATTGTTGGAAACCAATCATTGTAGATTATAAACATATTGGATGGAAGGCATTCCCCATGCAGTTCAATTTGTTTCTTGATTCAGAAAAAAGGAAAAAATTTTACCGTAGTTACAAACGATTTGAAGCTTGGTTCAGGGCATGAAAAAACCACGGATTGGCAAAAAGCTTTGCCGGCACCGTGGTTGTCTTTTGTGGATGGTTTCACACTGTGTTTCAGCCAACCTTTCCGATCAGGTCAACTACACGGCTTGCGTAACCAAATTCATTATCATACCAGGATACTACTTTTACAAATTTGCCGCCTATCACCTGGGTGAGCATGGAGTCAACTACCGATGAATGGCTGTTCCCTATTACGTCGCATGATACAATGGGTTCGGTACAATACTCAAGAATGCCCTTCATCGGACCTTCAGCTGCTTGCCTGAGCGCATTATTCAGGCTTTCTTTGGTAACCTCAACTAAAAGTTCACAAGTGAGGTCAACCGCTGATCCGTCAGGTGTTGGTACACGCATGGCAAATCCATCCATTTTCCCTTTGAGTTCAGGGATGACCAGACCCACAGCTTTTGCTGCTCCGGTGGTGGTGGGGATGATAGACATGGCCGCTGCACGCGCACGACGGAGATCTTTATGGGGAGCATCCAGAATGATCTGGTCATTGGTGTAAGAATGGATGGTATTCATCAGACCATGCTTAATGCCGAAATTATCGTGAAGCACCTTGGCAACCGGCGCCAGACAGTTTGTAGTGCATGAAGCATTTGAAAATATCTGCTGATCTGGTTTAAGATCATGGTCATTTACACCAAGTACGACAGTTGCGTCTACGTCATCAGCCGTTTTTGAAGGGACACAAAGGACAACCTTCCGGGCTCCTGCCTGTATATGCCTGCTGATCTTTTCCCTGTCGCGAAAAACACCTGTGGCTTCAACGACAACGTCTATTCCTAATTCTTTCCAGGGGAGGTTGGCCGGATCTTTTTCAGCAAACACCCTGATTGATTTTCCTTCAACTACCAATTCCTGATCCCGCGCACTGACTTTACCGGGAAACTTTCCGTGCACAGAGTCATACTTCAACAGGTGTGCCAGGGTGGCGCTGTCGGTAAGGTCGTTTACCGCAACAATCTCCATATTGTCTCTGTTCATGGCTGCTTTGAGAGTCAGCCTGCCTATACGGCCAAATCCATTGATGGCTACTTTTATTTTCTTCATTGTTCAGATGGTTTTTTATATCCAAAAAATAAGACGTAAAGGTAATAAAAAATGTTGATGCATTGATAGCCCTGATCAATATGCCATTTTTTGGTGTATATTTGCCTTTAGTAAAATAAAGATGCGTTAATTAAGTTATATCTAAAAAACACAAAACCAGAAAACCCATACCTCATGTTAAGTTTCATTTTACTTCAGGTGCAGCTGGGAGTCCAGGAGGAATTAGCAGACACCCTCGTACAGGTGCAGGGACCCGCGCAGGAGACCTTGACCATTTGGAGCCTTGCCCTTAAAGGAGGGATCGTGATGATCCCACTGGCCATCATGTCGATTGTAGCAATTTATATTTTTATCGAAAGATATTTTGCCATAAGCCGTGCATCTGATGAGGAAACCAATTTTATGAACAATATCCGCGATTTCATTCACAGCGGACGCATTGACTCTGCAAAGTCGCTTTGCCGCAACAACCAGTCGCCCATCGCAATGATGATAGCAAAGGGAATTGTTCGTATAGGGAGACCTTTAAGCGATATAACTGCTGCCATTGAAAACGTGGGGAAGCTTGAGATCGCCAAGTTGGAAAAAAACATCGCAGTACTGGCCACCGTGGCTGGGGCAGCACCCATGCTTGGGTTTCTTGGTACGGTTATTGGGATGGTAAGAGCGTTCTATAATATGTCCATGGCAGGACCAAACATTGATATCAGCTTATTGGCAGGAGGTATTTACGAAGCCATGATCACAACCATTACGGGTCTTACAGTGGGTATCATTGCCTATATTTGTTATAATATCCTGGTTGCGCGCATTGAAAAGGTTGTTTTCATGCTTGAGGCCAGGGCCACCGAATTTATGGATCTTCTGCACGAACCTGCATCATAATTGACAGCATAACATGGCTATTAAAGCAAGAAATACACGCAAAATTGAGTTCAGCATGGCTTCCATGTCTGATTTGGTTTTCCTATTGCTGATCTTTTTCATGCTGACATCCACCCTTGTTGCACCCAATGCCATCAAACTTTTGCTGCCATCAAGTGACAGCAGGACAATGGCTCCCCAGACAGTGACTGTGTACATTAACGCAGACAGACAATTGTTCCTTGAAGATGAGCCCGTTGATCTGGATGCTTTGTTTTCGGGGTTAACCGGACGTTTGCAGGGGCATACAGAAGGGGCTGTTGTACTTAGGGCAGATCAATCAGTTCCAGTTCAGTATATTGTCAACGTGATAGACCTGGTTGAAAACATTAACAGCAGTAATCAAACCAGACATAAAGTCATTCTGGCTACACAACCGCACAGAAGATAAATGAACGATACCACAAATAAAAAGGACAAATACCGCGCAATGACCGGTACCATCATCTTTCACGGGGTGCTGCTGGTATGCTTTATCCTTTTTGGTTTGTCCACACCGCTGCCTTTGCCAGAAGAGCATGGTGTGATTGTCACTTTGGGATATATGGACGAAGGTACAGGACAGGCTCAGCCATTAAGGGGCACACCCCCTGTTCCGGAGTCATCACCGACAAGGCCCGTATCAGATCCCGAGCAGGTAGTAACACAACAAACTGTTGAATCTGTTGCTTTGCCTGAAGAGCTCGCTGAAGCCCGCTCTGAGAGGGAGCAGCCAACATCAGAACGAAGAGACCCTGTACCTGTACCTGTTGAGGCTACAGAGCAGCAGGTAGTGGAGGAACCTCCACCCGTACCAGACCCCAGAGCCTTGTTCCCCGGTCGCGATCAGCGCACCACTGAACGCCAGGATCAGGGAGATACAGGCAGAACCGGAGACCAGGGACGGATTGAAGGTGTCATGGATGCCAATGCTTTTAACGGTGTTGGCCAGGGTGGTGTAGAATTCAGTCTGACAGGTCGTCAGGCCAATTTTCTTCCTTTGCCTGAATACACAACGCAGGCAACCGGCCGGGTGGTCGTGACCATTACCGTAAATCGCCAGGGGCAAGTGGTTCGGGCTACAGCAGGTGCCCGTGGAACAACCACAACTGATCAGACGCTCCATAGATTGGCCGAAGAAGCAGCACGCAGAGCGCGTTTTGACTTACAGACAGGTGCTCCTGAAGAACAAATCGGAACCATTACCTATAACTTCATCCGGCTTAATTAATGACCTATCAGCAAACGCTGGACTATTTATTTAGCCAGTTGCCCATGTACCAACGCATTGGCCCTGCCGCCTATAAGGCCAATCTTGATAACACCCTTGCACTTAGCCGGTATTTTAAACAACCGGAAAATACATTTAAAAGCATTCATGTGGCCGGAACCAACGGCAAGGGTTCTGTTTCACATATGATTTCTTCAGTGCTTCAGCAAGCAGGTTATAAAACAGGCCTTGCAACTTCTCCCCACCTGAAAGACTTCAGAGAGCGCATAAAGATCAATGGCCGGCCCGTTCCCAAAAGCTATGTCAGAGATTTTGTCAGCATGCACAGGACGTTTTTTGAAACCCTCCAGCCTTCATTCTTTGAAATGACCATGGCCATGACATTTTGCTGGTTTGCTGAGCAGCAGGTTGACGTTGCGGTTGTAGAAACAGGTCTTGGCGGAAGGCTTGACTCATCTAACATCATTCACCCGGAACTATCCATTATAACCAATATCGGATGGGATCATGTTAAATTGCTGGGTCCGGGTTTGCCTGATATTGCAAGAGAAAAGGCAGGAATCATCAAAGATGGGGTACCTGTAGTCATTGGCAAGCGACAACCCGAACTGTTGCATATTTTTGAAGAAAGGGCAAGGCTGTGTAATGCACCACTTTACATGGCAGATGAAATATTCAGCTTGTGTGGACACACACACATTGACAAAGGGAATTATCATGCAATGAAAGTGGATTTTGAAACCGGTGGGGTTGCTTTGACATATCTGACAGACCTGACTGGTTCTTACCAAACCGAGAACCTGCTTACAGCTTTAAGTGCCTTGAAGATTCTGCAAACTGAAAAAAAATGGGAAATCTCAAGTCAAAGCATAAGTCAGGGTTTAGAAAGGGTGGTTGCCAATACCGGGCTGGCAGGCCGCTGGCAAAGAATCGGGCGCAAGCCAGAAATCATTTGTGATACAGCCCATAATGCTGATGGTCTAAGTTTGGTTTTGAAACAATTAATGGCCATCCCGCATGCACGGCTCCACATCGTTCTGGGGATGGTTGATGACAAAGATATAGCCAGTGTCCTGGGGCTGTTTCCCCGTGAGGCAACTTATTACTTTTGCAAACCTTCTGTACCAAGGGGGCTGAACGCCAAAGAGCTGGCAATGGCTGCCAGCTCTTTGGACCTTATTGGAAAATCTTATATGGATGTCAGTGATGCGTTGGTCAGCGCCAAAAAGGCTGCTTCTGCAAATGATCTGATATTTGTTGGAGGCAGCACCTTTGTGGTGGCTGAAGTGATTTAACTATTGATCACCGCCGCCCTGACCTTTCTGTTCTTCTTCAGCCTTTTTTTCGGCCTCACGCCTTCTTTCTTCTCTGATCTGTTCAATGGCACGCTCCCTGGCAAGGTGGGTTACATACTGTTGGAGCAGTTCATTTTGTCTGAATTCTGTCAGAATCTCCCGGTAAATTTGCATGTCCAGTTCATGGTCTTCAACAATAAGTTGAATCAGACCCTGCATATTACGCTGCAGGGCTGTTATCTGTGGAGCAACCTCATTGAAGGCTTCAATTTCTTCAGCTGAGAATGCACCACCCTGTAGTGCTCCCATTTGTGCGGCCCTGCCGATTTGCTGAAACCTCTCCATTGTCAGCTTGTATTCGCCCAGTTTTTCTGCAATATTTTCATTGGTTTCACGCTGCTGTGCACTGATATCCTGGTTGGCATCAAAAAAAGCCAGCAGTTTTTCATCTTCAAAGGGGAACTCCACATCGGCCCATGGATCTTCCTCCTCTTCTTTCACCTCCTGTTCTTCACGAACCTCCTGGGCTGAGGCCAAAATGGGCAAAGCCGCTATTAAACCAAAAGAGATCAGAAACACAAATAAGTGTTTTGACATGGAACAAATGGTGATTTGGATAGCCTTCATAATGTTGGATTTGGGTTTTGGTTATTGTTAGTATGCGAACAAAAATAAGCATAATTGAAAAAAACAGGGCATTATTTTTAGTTAAAAGACCTAAAAATGCCGAAAAGAACTATGACTGCTGCATAGATATTATTCCGGATGAGTGGGGGGGGAGTATCAGTTCGAGACCATTTAACTGTGTGGAAAATTTGATGCCCGGGTTAATTTCCCGACCTGGAAGCAACTCAGTTGCTCCCCTAAGTATGTCCTTGCTTTGGCCTGAACTATCCCAATAGTGATCAGGTATATGCAAGTTCAATCGAATGGTATCAGAAGGGCTGAAATTGGCGGTTATCAACCAGGCCTTTTCGCCTAAATGCCTGATAAATGCGTAAATTCGGTCAGATGTCTGGTGCTTGTTCGCCCACATCAGGTCATAGAAGGCACCCCGTGAAATTACAGGGTCATGGCAAAGATTGAGCAAGCGGGTGTAAAAGGCACGCAACTGCCTGCTATCTGCAGGCAACATCTCTACATTGCATGTGCCGCGGTTGTACCACTGCTGAAACAAGGGCAGGTGGCAATAATCAAAAATGCTTGTTCGGCCGTCGTCACCGCTAAATCCGGTTACTCCGCCGGGGGCCTCTCCAAGCTCTTGCCCAAAATACAACATAACCGGACCCTGGTGCATGGTGGCAGCCACTGTCATTGATGGAATACCGGCACTGGCACGTCCGGCAAATTGTTTTGAGGTGATGCGTTGCTCGTCATGGTTTTCCATAAACCTGAGCATGTGCCTGTCAAGGCCATCAAGTGATTGCCACACCTCTGAAATGGCTCCGGCATGCTGGTTCCCGGCCAGTACCTCTCTGCATGTGTCATACAGACCCACCTTATCATACAAATAATCAAAGCCGGCATCCCTGAACGTCTTATACACGCTGGCGTTGTATATTTCGGCAATGAACACTATTTCGGGATACTTTGTCCTTACCCTGTCAATGGCCCACTCCCAGAATTCTACGGGAACCATTTCTGCCATGTCACACCTAAATCCGCCAATTTTTTTGTCTGCCCAGAACATGAGCACCTGAAGCATTTTATGCCAGGTATCCGGAATCGGCTCAAAATAAGTTTGTCTGCCACCGATGTAATCAGTTCCGTAATTCAGCTTGACAGTTTCGTACCAGTCATTGAAGCCAGGTCGGTGGCTGAAACAGTCGTTTCCCGTTGCCCTTGCCGGAAATTCTCTGTATGCAGGTATACTTGCATTACCAGGCAGGCCAAATATTTCGGCAGGTAGTTCCAATTCCTTGTCAGGAATGTAGTAGAAATTATTGTCTCTGTCAAAAGGTATGTTTACCCTGTCGTTTTCTCCGAATTGGTTTTCAATTCCTTTTGGCTGGTCTGACTGGTACTCCCTGGCAAGGTGGTTCGGCACAAAATCAATAATGGTGCCGATTCTCACACTCTGGCATCTTTCTATAAGTGATTCAAATTCATGCATGCGTTCTGGTACATTCACTGCCAGGTCAGGATGTACATCAAAGTAGTCTCTGATGGCGTAGGGTGAACCCGCCCGGCCTTTTACAACCAAGGGGTTGCTGGCCGGAATCCCTTCTTTGTCATATGCAGTAGAGGTTGCATGCTCAATAACCCCCGTCAGCCAGATATGCGTACATCCCAATGATTTAACTTCATTCAGAAATGACTGGTTCAGGTCATTGAATTTTCCGCATCCGTTTTGTTCAAGACTTCCCCATGGAGTCATGGCAGACACCTTGTTGCCTGCAAGTCTGACCAGTAGTTGATATATAATAATTTTACTTTTCATAAGTGGTATTTTTCTGACTGAAAAAATCATCTGTAAAGCCAATCAGGTAAACCTTTGAGGTAGCCCTGGTCAATGCGGTGTACAGCCATCTGATGTACTCCCTGTCAGGACCCTGGCCAGGTAAATAGCCCATCTCAACAAATACCTGCTCCCATTGCCCTCCTTGTGCCTTGTGACAAGTGAGTGCATAGGCAAATTTTACCTGCAATGCGTTCAGGTAAGGATCTTCTCTGATGGCTTTCATTCTAGCGCTTTTATTGCGAATGTCCATTGTATCGGCGGCAACACTTTCGTAGAGTCGCTTCATATCTGCCCCAGCCATGGCCGGGCCTTCACTATGCAATGTATCCAGCATTAATTTGCAGTCAATTTCTGGTTCGTCCGGATAATCCAACATTTTTACTGATACTTCTGCAAACCTGAAGCCATGGACAAGTTCATAACGCCTGATTCGTTTCAGGCTTACAATATCGCCATTGGCTATAAAACCTGCATGTGAATCATTGGGCAACCAGAAATAATTGTTTTTGACTACCATCAGCAGATCACCTGCATTGATTTCATCTTCCATATACAACACCCTGTTTCGGATATATTGGTTGTAAAGGTTTGCGCGCTTATTTGACCGGCAAATCATCAGTGCCTGGTCCATGCTTCTTGATGCAAAAGCCTGGTCAACCTCTTCTGAGGCGTCCTGCCCGTGGAGTCTGATTATATCAGCATATTTTTTCAATGCAAGTTCAGGAAACCCCCTTTTATTTTGTCTTAGCATTTCTCTCAAGAGGGTGGCATTGTGCAATATACCGCTGTTCTGCGATTGTCTTACAACCTGTTTGAGCTCAAAGTCATCCACTTCCATTCCGAATCTTTCCTGCAGCAGTAGCTTGTCAAGGGCGGGGCTATCAAGTGAGTTGACAGGAGGTAATTGGGCGTTGTCACCAATGAGGATCAACCTGCAGTTCTGCTGGTTATACACATAGGCTACCAGGTCATCCAACAGGTTCCTGCCTGAAAAGGGACCTTTCTGCTCAAATGCGTTACCCATAGAGATCATTGAAGCTTCGTCTACAATAAAAAATGTGTCCCGGTGTCTGTTATGCTGCAAGCTAATACCCATTGTCCCGTCAGCAGTTGGCTGTATCCTGTATATTTTTTTATGTATGGTAAAAGCTTGCTGACCTGAATATACAGACAAGACCTTTGCGGCCCTTCCGGTAGGAGCAAGCAATACGGTCTTTGCCTTCAATTGTGGAAGCACCCTTACAAGACTGCTTACTATGGTGGTTTTTCCGGTTCCGGCATACCCTTTTAATAAGAAAACAGATAAAAAGTCTTTCTTAAGAATGAAATTAGCCAGCTTACTGATCAGCAATGACTGATCAGAAGTGGGCTCATATGGAAACCCGGCTGAAATTGATTGGGCAAGAACAGAATTATTCATCATATTGTCAGAAAGGATATCCAATGCCCAGATTGAAGTTCCACTGGTTAAAACCCGGAAGACCTTGAATCCACCTTTCGCCTGAAGGTTTTGCCGGGTTTCTCAGGGGAAATGCGGCATCAAGCCTGACAAGAAATATATTGAAATCGAGGCGCACACCCATACCCAGGCCAATGGCAATTTCTTTGTAAAAGTCTTGTATCCTGAACTCACCTCCGGGAAACTGCTCATTTTTCTTCAAAAACCAAACGTTTCCTGCATCTGCAAAAAGTGCACCCTTCCAGAAATTGTACACCGGAAAACGATACTCTATGTTGGCTTCAAGTTTAATGTCTCCATATTTGTCGAACTTCAGTTCGTCTGCAGCTCCGTAGCTGCCCGGCCCCAGGTTATAAATACTCCACGCCCTGATACCATTGGCACCCCCTCCGTAAAAACTTTTAATAAACGGCATGACATCAATGTTGCCGTAAGGGACTCCAATTCCGCCCAAGACTCTAAAAACCACACTGTTATTTTTATCAAACAAGCTATAGTACCTAAAATCAGCTTCTGCTTTTACATATTGGGCAAAGGGTATCCCAAACATGGTGTATGCCTGGGATTCATTCTGGGGGCCGTCAAACCGTCTGGCTGCGAACCGCATCAGATTACCTGCCGATTCAAATTGTGTCCTGAAATAAATGAAATCACGGGGGCGATCAATTTGTTGTGTGCTTACGGTATAGGTATATTTTAACCCTCCAATCAAATGGTCTTTATACCTGCTGAGTATTAGTGGGTTGGCATCGGGTATCCTGGAGTGCAGAATGGAGTCATTGAAAATCTTGATAGAGCTGATCTCTAAAGGAATAAAATGGTGACGGCGTCTGTTGTCGGGGCTCCATTGGTACCCATAACTAAGGTTGAGTATATACCTGGTGTAATCAGGACGCTGTCTGTAGTTGACCCCCGCTAAAATGGTGCTTTGCGGCCTGGCCGTCCGCGTTAATGTTTCCATTCTTAAGGGCGATATTAACTTGGGGATATCTATGGATACTTCAGTACCCAACTCAAGGGTGTTAAACGGAAGGCGTTGAAAAACTTCCCTGTCAGCAGACTCACCCGACACTTCCATAGCGCCCTTAAACCGTATGTTAAGGATTTCTGCACCCCTGAAAACATTGCGGTTTTGCAAAAGAATATTGGCCGCCATACCCAGGTTTCCTGCAGTATTTAGTCCTTCGGCTTCGATGGTGAAGACATTTGCGGGAGCCCTTGTCAGCTCTACCCTTACATCAAGCAACCCCAGTGTGTCACTGTAATTATGGGCTCCCTGATTGCTTTCATTAAACTGAATGTTAACAAACCGAAAGTTTCTAAGCCCTGCAAGATAATTATGTGTTTGCTCCAAACTGGTTTGATTGTAAAATGATCCCTGTTCCATCAGGATATTTTCTGCAATGGTTCGGGGGCGTATTTGCATGGGACCATTGTGCATGAATGTGTAGACCGGTCCATTGTTTTCATCCCTTATTCTGCGGAAAGTGGTATCACTGAATTGCTGATAGGATAAAAACCGATCATATTCCGGATAGATGAAAATATCATTGATGATGTACCTCTTGTGGGGCATAAAGTCATCAGCTTCGTTTCTGGCCGATGCCGGAAGCCTTGGGTTGGTGATCAATAATTCAATGTCTACCTGGTTGCTGCTCAGAGTACTGTCAACCTGAAAGAAAATGAAATCTCTGGAGAAGTTAAAAAACCCCTCATCTTTCAAATACCTTGTCAGGCGTTGCCGTTCTCTCTGCAAATCTTCAGTATCATAACGTTGCCCTGACCTTATCAGTGAATTAACGGTGTCATTATATACAAATCTGGCCAGTTGGTTATCTCTGATCGAATAACTGATATCGCGGATGGTATAGGGCTGGTTTCCCTGCAGCTGATAAGTAACATTAATACGTTTTCGCCGTGTATTGGTGGTGTGGCTCACCTCATGGTTGAAATATCCCCTGTTGTGAAGGTACAGCTCAAACTGCCTCTTGGTATGGTCTACCAGAAACGGATCAAAAATTACAGGTTCCTCTCCGATACTCTCTTGCATCCACCGTCTGAAACTACTGTCTGGCTTTCTTTCAGCCCATTGGTACACATTGAGGTGGAAACGGTAAAATCCAAATATACGCCGGTTTGGTTGCTGCCTGATGAAGTTTCTCAGCTGTGGATGCTCAACTTCTGCGTCAATAACCTCTATCCTGTTTCTGGTAAGAAGATATTCTCCGTCAGGAATGTTGCGCGTAGGCGCACAGCCGGCAAGCATAAGCAGCCCGGTGAGCATCAAAGCGATATATGGCGATTTTATTTTCACAACGCAAATTTAGCCATTTAAGCTTAGTTTTTTACATACTATACTGCTCTGGATTCACAAGATTTATCTACTGGTGAAAATTTTCATGTACTTTTGTGTACTTAACTTTTTAGACAACTATGACACTAATTCAATCCATTTCAGGCATTAGAGGCACCATTGGTGGAGCACCCCGCGAAGGTCTTTCGCCAGTTGATATTGTGGAGTTTGCAGGAGCGTATGGTATGTGGTTGATTGGCAGGAACCCGGAAAAGAAGATTGTTGTTGTTTTAGGAAGAGACGGGCGTGTATCCGGTCAGATGGTCAGCAGCCTTGTGGTTTCTACCTTGCAGGCTCTGGGCATAGATGTTGTTGATGCAGGCCTTTCAACCACTCCGACCATTGAAATCGGGGTAAAGGCCTATGAAGCCCAGGGTGGCATCATTATTACTGCAAGCCATAATCCCAGAAACTGGAACGCACTTAAGCTGCTCAACGAGTCAGGTGAGTTTCTTACCGCTGAGCAGGGTGTAGAAATGAAGGCTTTTTCAGACCCAGGCTCATTCAGGTTTGTCCCGGTTGAGAAATTGGGCAAGTATGCCTCTGACGATAAGCTTTTGCAGCTCCATATCGACAAGATACTTTCACTGCCGTTGGTCGATGCACATGCCATTGCCGCAGCCGGATTCTCAGTTGTGGTTGACGGCATCAATTCGTCTGGGGGTATAGCAGTGCCAAAACTTCTAAAGGCTCTTGGTGTTGAGCATGTTACAGAAATTTATTGTGATCCAACAGGTTTGTTCAAACATAATCCTGAACCATTGCCAGAGCATCTGCAGCGGTTGTCGGATGAAGTAGTCAAAGCCAATGCCCATGTGGGTTTTGCCGTTGACCCTGATGTTGACAGACTGGCCATTGTTTGTGAAGATGGTGAGATGTTTGGTGAAGAATACACCCTGGTGTCTGTGTCAGATTATGTGTTATCTCATACACCTGGCAACACAGTGAGCAATCTTTCGTCGAGTCAGGCATTGGCAGAGATTACCTCAGCCAGGGGAGGTCAGCATTTTTATTCAGCAGTTGGCGAAGTCAATGTGGTGGCTGCAATGAAAGAACATAATGCCATTATCGGAGGCGAAGGCAATGGTGGTGTAATTTATCCTTCCCTGCATTACGGCCGCGATGCACTGGTTGGTATTGCCCTCTTTTTGACACAGATGGCCAAATCAGGACTTACCTGCAGCAGGCTGAAAAAAAAATATCCTCAATACCATATCTCAAAAAACAAAATTGAGCTATCACCCGACGTAAACCTTAAAAATATCATATCCAGACTCGCTGAAAAGTATGGACGGAATCGGATTGACATGACAGATGGCTTAAAGATCTGGTTTGATAATGAATGGGTGCATCTGAGGTTATCCAATACCGAGCCCATCATAAGGCTGTATGCAGAAAGCACCAGCCCTGGTACCGCAGACCATATTGCCAATAAAATTATGCAGGATATCAGTGAGCTGCTGAAAGATCTCTCATAAGGTCAAGGGCAACATCAATATGTTCCACTTGCCCGATGGTCAGTGAAATTTTTTGGTCTGATTCTTTGATCTGGCATCTGCGGGCATTTGCCTGGGTATATTGAATGACCCTGCCGAACATTTCTCCCTGGTAATAATCTGATTGTTCACTGTCAGGAAGATAACCTATGAGTTTTTCTGACTTGAGAATAATTTTTTCGAATCCTGCTTCAGCTGCCAGCCACCTTAGCCTAACAGCCTGAAAAAGTCCGCTTACTGAAGGTGGCAGGGGGCCAAACCTGTCTTTCATCCTTGAAGCAAAAGCCTGCAGATCACTCTCTTGTTCAATTCCGTCAAGCTCTTTGTACAATTGTACCCTTTCTTCTGTGCTGGCCACGTAATTGCTCGGAATCATGAGTTCCAGATCAGTTTCAAGCTGACATTCACGTCTGGCCCGGGCGGGCATGGTGGTGTCTTCAGGAAGAAGATTCCTGAACTCCTCTTCTCTTAATTCAGCCATGGCTTCATCCAGAATTTTATGATAGGTCTCAAAACCTATATCTGAAATAAAACCACTTTGCTCAGCTCCCAGCAGATTGCCTGCGCCACGAATGTCAAGGTCGCGCATGGCGATATTGAAACCGCTTCCAAGCTCTGAAAATTCTTCAATGGCCTTGAGCCTTTTTCTGGCCTCATCGGTGAGTGTTGATAAAGGTTGTGATAACAGATAGCAGAAGGCTTTTTTGTTGGTTCTTCCGACACGGCCCCTCATTTGGTGGAGGTCACTCAATCCAAAATGATGTGCGTTGTTGATGATGATGGTATTGGCATTGGGAATATCAAGACCAGACTCTATGATGGTAGTCGACACAAGTACATCGTATTCACCATGTATAAATTCAACCATGATCTTTTCAAGTTTGCTTCCCTCAAGCTGACCATGTCCGACAGCAATACTTACACCCGGACAAGCTTTTTTAATGATGGCTGCTACTTCTTCAATGTTCTGCACCCTGTTATGCACAAAGAATACCTGTCCACCCCTTGAAACTTCGTACATGATTGCTTCCCTGATCAGGTCTTCACTGAAAACATGCACTTCGGTAATGATGGGATACCTGTTGGGAGGAGGTGTGTTAATAAACGAAAGATCTCTGGCACCCATGAGTGAGAATTGCAGTGTCCGGGGGATGGGGGTGGCAGTAAGGGTCAGGGTATCAACATTTACCCGGATGTTTTTTAGTTTTTCCTTTGCAGACACCCCAAATTTTTGCTCCTCGTCGATGATGAGCAAACCCAGGTCTTTGAATCCAACATCTTTACTTAGCAGCCTGTGGGTGCCTATGAGTATATCAACCTTACCCTCTTTGGCAGCCTGTAGCGTTTGTTTTTTTTCATAGCTTGACCTGAAACGGCTTACATAGTCGATTGTACACGGAAAATCCTTCAACCTGTCACTAAAAGTGTGGTAATGTTGAAGAGCCAGTATGGTAGTTGGGACCAGCAAGGCTACTTGTTTTGAATCTGAAACAGCCTTGAAGGCAGCCCTGATGGCAATCTCTGTTTTTCCAAACCCCACATCTCCGCAAATCAGCCTGTCCATGGGATGGCTTTCTTCCATATCTTTTTTGACATCAACAGTTGCTTTTTCCTGGTCAGGGGTATCCTGGAACATGAATGATGCTTCAAGTTCGTGCTGCAGGTAGCTGTCAGGCGAAAACGAAAAACCCTGTTGTGCCCTTCGTTTTGCGTAAAGTGAGATCAGGTCATGTGCTATATCTTTGACCTTTTGCTTTGTTTTGTTTTTGAGCTTGCTCCAGACTCCTGAGCCAAGGCGGTGCAGACTGGGTGCAACACCTTCTTTTCCAGTGAATTTTGAAATACGGTGCAGGCTGTGGATACTGATATAGAGGATATCATTGTTTTTGTAGACCAGCCGGATGGCTTCCTGCAGCCTGCCGTTGACTTCTATTTTTTCCAATCCACTGAAAATACCAACTCCATGGTCAATATGGGTCACATAGTCGCCTGGTTTCAGGTTGAAAAGTGACTTTAGTGTAAGGGTTCTCCGTCCGGGGAATTTATCCCTGAGCCTGTAGCGGTGGAATCGTTCAAAAATCTGATGGTCGGTATAATACGCCGTTTTTGTCAACCGGTCAGTGAAGCCCTCATGCAAACTCAGCAATATGGATTCGTATTTGAATTCCCTGTTTTTTTGATCTGAGGCCTGGAGTGATGAAAATATATCTTGTATCCTGTTTACCTGTTGTCTGGTATCAAATAGTATGAAATTCGTGAAACCTTGTCTGGTATTGGCAGAGAGGTTCTGAACCAGCAGCTCAAATTGTTTGTTGAAATTGGGCTGGGGAATAAAATCGAAGTGTACCACATCTGTGTCGGGTTTTGCCAGGTATGGTTTGCGAAACTCTACCAGTTTTGAAGAGCTGAATTTATCAAGAATGTAATCAGCCGTTGTAAATGACTCTGTGTCTGTATGCTGTTGATCAAATGCATGCCTGACCATATCCAGGCAGAGTGCAATATCTTCTGCCCAGATGAGTACATTGCCGGGCATTGAATCGAGTATAGATTCAGCCTTATGCCCTTCTTCTGACAAAAGACGGATATCGGGCAGAATGCTGATTGTTTCATGTGTGTCAACCGATACCTGGCTGCTGGGATCGAAAGTGCGCAGGCTCTCAACCTGGTCTCCCAGAATCTCTATTCTGAAAGGCAGGTCGTTTGAAAAAGAAAACACATCAACAATCCCTCCCCTGACTGAGAATTGACCAGCTTCAACCACAAAGTCGGCCATCTCAAAACCATACTCAATGAGCAGGTCCATGATAAAATCGACCGAAACTTCCTCACCCTGACGCAATCCCATGGTATTCTTTCGGAGTATTTGTCTTGAAATCACCTTTTCACACAGAGCCTCGGGGTAAGTTACAACTATAGAATTACGTTGTTTGGTTGCCAGTCTGTTGACCACCTCTGCACGAAGCAAAAGCCTCGCGTTGTCCTGTTCAGGCTGACTGAAAGGTTTTTTATACGAAGACGGAAAAAAGAAGGTATCCCTCTCTTCATACCTTAGCCCGAATTCGCCAAGCAGTTGCTCCAGGTCATTGAAGAAATAGGCAGCTGATTCACGGTCTGAAAGGACAAATAACCATGGCCTGGATAGCTTCTGGATGGCTGCTGCTGCCAGCATTGCTGCAGATGAGCCGGCCATTCCCTTTAGCCAGAGTGACCCCGGGGTATTTCTCTTCAGAAAATGAAGCAGATCACCGAAAGGCTTGCTACCTGAAAAGTGTTTAAGAAGTTCTTTGGAGTTCAGCACGCTAATTATTCATTTCCCTGGCTTTCCATCATAAACGCCTCTACTTTCTGTACCATGTGTTTTGGCCCGACAAAGAATGGAGCCCGCTGATGGAGCGTTTTGGGTTCAATTTCGAGTATCCTTTTAAAACCTGTACTAGCTTTTCCACCAGCTTGTTCAGCTATATATGCGATGGGATTGCATTCATAAAGCAGTCTTAGCTTTCCATCCGGGTTTTTTGTTGTACCGGGGTAGAGGAAAATACCCCCCTTGATAAGGTTGCGGTGAAAATCAGCCACCAGTGACCCGATATACCTTGAGGTATAAGGCCTGAATGTTTCACTGTCATTTTCCTGGCAGTACTTGATATATTTTTTTACACCCTCTGGAAAGAAAATGTAATTGCCCTCATTGATGGAATATATATTGGCGTGGGTGGGAAATTTCATGTCAGGATGAGACAGGCAAAAAATACCAACAGACGGATCAAGCGTGAACCCATTTACGCCTTTACCTGTGGTGTAAACCAACATGGTAGATGAACCGTAGATAATATAACCGGCTGCTGCCAGATGAATGCCTGGTTGCAGCAGGTCTTCCTGTCTGCCACCTCCGGCCTCAGTTACCCTCCTGTAGATGCTGAAAATAGTTCCGATTGAAACATTGGCCTCGATATTACTGCTGCCATCAAGCGGATCCATGGCGACCACATATTTTCCCAGTTCAGAAAATTCGTTACTGAATGAGATTACCTTTTCGTTCTCTTCTGAAGCAATGGCACAGCATTCTCCTCCGCCTTTCAAGGCAGTAATAAACATATCGTTGGCGAAAACATCCAGCTTCTTTTGGGTTTCTCCCTGAATATTTTCCTTTCCAACAGTGCCCAGGATATCGACCAGTCCGGCAGCATTGATTTCTCTGTTCACAATTTTTGCAGCTGTTGCGATATCGTTCAGTAACCTGGTCATGGCACCCTTGGCGTGGGGATATTCTGATTGCCTCTGGATGATAAATTGTGTCAGGGTGGTTATTTGACTGCGGTGAACCATGATAAAATATTTTTCTGTACAAGAAACAACTAATTTTTCATTAAACAAAGGCTTTCAACACTATACCTTGTTCTTTGGACTTTCTTCTCTGAACAATTCATGCAAAAGCGCCAAAGCCGCGTTGGTGGCGCGTACGATGTTTCGTTCCCTGTTATCGCCGAATGAATATTGTCGGCTAATTATGCGTGAACGGCTTGCTGCGGCAATCCATGTGGTGCCCACAGGTTTTTCGGAGGTGCCTCCTGAAGGTCCGGCAATTCCTGTAACTCCCAAAGCATAATCTGACCCAATACTTTCAATGGTGCCCCTTACCATGGCTGCTACCACCTCTTCGCTTACGGCTCCGTATTTCTCAATGAGCTGTTTGTCTACTCCCAGCTGTTTTTCTTTCATTGCGTTGTCGTATGCTATGATGCTTCCGAGAAAGTAGGCAGAGCAGCCGGGTACACCCGTAATACGATGTGCCAGATAACCTCCTGTGCAGCTCTCAGCCGCAGCCAGGGTCTGCTTTCGCTCAAGAAGCTGCTTGCCGGCAAGATTTTCAAGGGTATCATCGTCATACCCCCAAATATATTCCTGGATTATTTGTTTCAGTTCTTCAACAGCATCATTGATTGATGATTGAAGCTGTTCGGCGTTATACCCCTTTGCTGTTAGCCTTAATTTCACAATGCCGGTTGATGGCAGGTAGGCAAGATTCATAAAGTCAGGCAAAGAATGCTCCCAGTTGGTGATTTTTTGAGCCAGAAATGATTCTCCAATTCCATGTGTGAGAATGGTCTTATGCAGGATATGGAATCTGGTATTGCTGTCTTTAAGTCGAGGAAGAACATGGTTCAAAACCATTTCTTTCATTTCGTATGGGACACCTGGCATGGCTATATACTGTTTCTCCTTCTGGTTAAACCACAAACCCGGAGCAGTTCCAAAAGGGTTGGGTAAAATCTCCGCAGCTTCGGGAACCATGGCTTGCTGTTCATTCAACTCATTTATCTTTAAGTTTTTACGCCCAAAAAAAGTTTTAATATCTTCCAGGACGTTTTGATTAAGGACAAGTTTAGTTTCAAAAATTGCGCATAACGCATTTTTGGTAACATCATCTTTTGTCGGGCCCAATCCACCTGTGATCAATACAATGTCAGCTTTGTTTCCGGCATTTTTAATGGCTTCTGCAATGGTTTCTTCCTTATCGGGTATGACCAGAATTTCGTTTACCGCAATGCCTGCCAGGTTCAGCTGTGAGGCCAGCCATGATGCGTTGGTGTTAACAGTTTGACCAATAAGCAATTCCTCTCCAATGGATATAATATAAGCGTCCATAATTTTCTTGTCAGAATTAATGATTATGGGTATTTTTGCATGTTCAGCACAAAAGTATTCAAACATCTGCAAATATGAGACAATTCAAAGATTCAGAATTGATTTTAAATCCTGATGGCAGCATATATCATCTTAAGCTTTTGCCTGGACAAATTGCTTCAAACATTATTGTGGTTGGTGATCAGGACAGGGTGTCAATGATTTCGCAGTATTTTGACACCATTGAACACAAGGTACAAAACAGGGAGTTTGTGACCCATACAGGAACCTACAGGGGGAAGCGCCTGACTGTTTTGTCAACTGGAATCGGAACTGACAATATCGACATAGTGGTGAATGAACTCGATGCCCTGGTTAATATTGACCTTGATAAAAGGGTCGAAAAAGCAGAGCAAACCGCATTGAATATTATCCGTCTGGGTACTTCTGGTGCCTTGCAGCCTGATATCGCGGTTGATACACTGGTGGCCTCAAGGTATGGTTTGGGTTTTGATGGGTTGCTTCATTTTTATGCTTATGACGAATCTCTTTTTGAGTCGGACATGGCTGAAGCTTTTGCCCTGCACACCAAGTGGGCAAAGAAACTCCCGTTCCCTTATATTGTCGAAGCTTCTGATCAATTGTTTGCCAGCGTTGCAGAAGGATTGACCAGCGGAATTACAGCAACGGCCAATGGGTTTTATGGGCCACAGGGAAGAGAATTAAGGCTTCCGCTGGCTAATCGCAGACTAAATGAGGCCATTGAAAGTTTTCGCTTTGAGGGCAAACGGGTTACAAATTTTGAGATGGAAACATCTGCCCTTTACGGTCTTGGCAAACTTCTTGGGCATCATACACTTACCATTTGTGCCATCATTGCCAACCGGGTAAGAAAAGAATATAGCAAGGATTATCAAAATACAATCAAAATGATGGTCGAACAAGTATTAGATCGACTCACAGCATAAGCAACCACCATGGACGAACAGCGAAATCAACGAAAGATACAGGCACTGGTCAGTTTAATGGATGATCCGGATGATGCTGTTTTTCGCGACATTTCAAACCAGATCATACAATTTGGTGAACAGTCGTTGCCTTTTCTGGAGCATGCCCTTGAAAATTCTTTTGATGCGACCCTTTTTGACCGGATTGAATCATTATTGCATTATATACGCTTCAAGGTGCTTTCGGATGATTTGGCTTCATGGTTTTTAGCTGAGGAGGGTGATCTTTTGCAAGTCTGGCTAAAGCTTTCATCATATCACCACCCTGAAATTGATTCGGCCAATGTACGTCAAGAAGTTAGTGCCATCAGGCATGATGTATGGCTCGAGATGAATGAAAATCTGACCGCACTGGAACAGGTCAGGGTATTTAACCATGTTTTCTACGAATTGCACGGATTCAGGGGAGATATGGACAATTATCACGATGCAGAGAACTCACATATTCATACTGTTCTAAAGAGACGAAAAGGCAACCCACTAAGCCTTGGTATGCTGTATATGGTCATAGCCCAAAGTCTGGATATACCCGTTCAGGGGATTAACCTTCCTGAACATTTTGTTCTGGCCTATATGGGCGAAACCATCGACACTGAAAACCTTCAGATCAGAAGCGATGTACCCTTGTTTTACATCAATGCTTTTAGCGGGGGTGCGGTATTTTCTGCCAGGGAAATAAATGATTTTCTTTCCAGACTAAAGATGGAACCTGCCAGTGGGTTTATGGACCCCTGTAACCACAAAGAGATCTTGCTCCGTATGCTCAATAACCTGGTTATGGCGTACGATATATCAGGCCATACGGCAAAAAAGGCCGAAATGGAATCACTGAAGAATCAGCTTGAAAAAAAGATTACACAATAAGACTGTCAGTCATTAAGCGCTTCACGAATTTTTTCAACCGGAAGTTTGCCCGATTTTCCCTCCATTTCCATGATATGGTAAATGGCTTCCATGTCGAAAACACCGCTTTCCTGAATGTAATACATCATGGCGTATATGGATGCATTTCTTGCCCCCATAGATCGAAAATCTCTGCTGATGATCTTGGCGCTGGTTTCTGGTGGTGTCAGGCTTGAATCAATATACAAGGTTCCGCTTCCCATTTGTTGTATTCTGTTTCTGTTATGATTTAAGCCGTCTGTCGATGTTATAATCGCAATCCGGGGAATGCTGATGCCATGAAAATTGACGCTGTCGGGTGAAAGGTTAATCTCTGCTGTTGAAAATCCCACACCCACAGTTACCGGATAACTGCCTTTTTGGGTCACCTCCAGACCAGTACTCATGGCTGCCTTTGCCAGAAGATTGGCTGAAAGCTGAACTCCTTCACCTGCAGAACCACTAATGACAATCGTTTGCAGATCGTCAAGCTTGTGACTGAATTGTTTTTTGATCAGCTGTAGCTGCTGCAGCAGATCAGAATTTTTTTTGCCTTGCTGATGTGTGAATACCTGTCTGTTGCCAAGCCATTCGCCAAATTCACGTCCGGATTCTTTAACCACATCCTTAAGTTTTCGACCAGGGTTAAGTTTCACTCCATAGCTGGGGCAAATTTCCATAATCTCAATCAATGAAAAACCTTTTTGACTGAATGCTTTTTCAAGGTCTGCTGATATATCACCGATGCCGGCAATTCTGGCTACATAGCTGGCTCCGGCTGTATGGGTTAGCTGACATATGTCATATGCGGTTAACGGGTTACCTTCGCCTGAGGTAGTTGTTCTGAAGCCCTGGGGCGTAAGTCCGCTGGTTTGGCCACCGGTCATCCCATATAACATATTGTTATGCACAACAACACATATATCCAGATTAAGTCTTGCAGCTTCAAGGATATGCTGTAAGCCTATGGTAGCTCCACAATCACCGATAAAGACCACTACTTTTTTGTCAGTATCCTCCAGCCCGAAAAAAACACCTGCACCAAGTGCCGCTGATCTGCCATGCAAACCATGAACTGTGTGTGTATTCAGGCATTTGTCAATAATACCATGGCATCCGATATCCGTAACCATGATCACATCAAGCGGATCATAACCCAGGCGTTCCAGGGCTTTGGTGGTATGAACCGCAATAAGATCGTGTCCGCATCCCTTGCAATAGGGAAGTGATTGGGTCTTCAGCATACTTCCGGTCATGGCAATACCTCCTTGATGATTTCTTCAGGGCTGATCATTTTGCCCAACTTGTTAACTAATTGTATGTTTTTTGGTATTTGCTGACCATAAAGCAGGGTGGCCAGCTGGTGGTTCATGTTTTCTTCAGCAATCACAACTTTGCTGTATCGGCCAAGTATATCAAGGTATTCGGCAGGTATGGGCAACAAGCTGGCCGGAACCAGCAAATCAGTTGGTTTCCCTTTACGTCGAAGGCTGGCAGCTGCGTCTCTGGCTGCCGATGCAGTGATGCCATAGGCAACAATCAAGGTGTCTGCTCCAGCCTGTATGTCATGTTCATAGATGATGTATTCATTCATCCTGTTGATGACTTTTTCTTCAAGACGGCGGGTGTTCTCCATGGCTTCGGTGGTTGAATGCTGCAATATACCTTCCTGATCGTGGGTAGAGGCATTCAGTCTCACCTGATGTTCTTTCTGGATTACCGGGAGAAAATCCGGCACCAGGTTGCCTGGTTTGTATGATTTGTAGCTGCAGCACGTTTTGCTGTACCAGGGCCTGTCGACCCGCTCTATGGTTTCAAGTAATGAAGTGTCAAAACTTTTCTGGGTCATCACTTCTTCTTTCGATGTCAGAAGCACGACTGGGGTGCGGAGCCTGACGGCCACTTCTGCTGCCTTGGCTGCGAGTTTCCAACAGTCTTCAAATCCGCTGGTTGCCAGCACAGGCATTGGGTGCCCTCCTGAAATACTTCCATGGAGCAACAGCAGGTCGCCCTGTGCGCCACAGGTGGCAGTACCTGTGGCTGGCCCAAGACGTTGTACCAGGATGATGACCATGGGTAATTCCATCATGTAGGCCATATTCACTGACTCAAGCATCAGTGCATACCCCGGAAATGAGGTAGCTGTAACGGGCAGTTTTCCCGTTGCAGACAAACCTGCCATCCATTGCAGGGTAGTGATTTCATCCGGAGCTGAGAGCATCAGATCCATTCGCTGGCTACCATATAAATATAGCAGATTGGCAGGAGTGATGGGATAGCCGATAAATGCATCCGCTCCTGCCCGGGCAAGGGCTTCGATCATGAGCCTTGAACCGTCAATAAGGGTTCTGCCGGTTTTCTCAGTGTTTTGCATAAACTACTCCTTTTGCAATTAAATCATCGATTTCGTGATCTTTCATTTGTAACCAATCGCGGAGAATTGTCCGGGTATGTTCTCCATAATGGGGTGGAGGGGTAAGATCTTTACCAGTTAATCCATTGGCTGCACTAAAGGCAATTGATCTTACTCCCCTGATGGTTCGCCCGTCATCATATTTGCCCTCAAGCAACATATCACCCGATTCCGGCACTTCAAATACTTCTTTCATGTTGAAAACTCCTCCAGCCGGAATGCGTTTTTCTGACAGCAGGGCAAGAATTTCTTCTCGGGTATAACTACCAATCAGATCTTGCAAGATCTGATTGATTTCCTGCTTGTTTCTTACCCTGTCCTGGTTTTTCGCGTACCTGATATCTGAACCTAGTTCGGGTCTGCCAAGCACATTGACAAGCTCTCTGAATTGCTTGTCTGTACCTGCAGCCATAACAATACCCTTTCCGTCACTGGTGGCGTATATGGTGCCGTAAGGAACAATATTCGGGTGGTCTGACCCGAGACGTTCTGGTATTTCGCCTCCCACAAGCCAATTGGTAGCCTGGTTGACAAGTGATGCCAGGCCGGCTCTGAAAAGGGAGGCTTCAATGTGTTTGCCCTCACCGGTTCGTTCACGATGAAGCAGGGCCAGCAAAATAGCTTCTTTCAGGTGATGTGCTGCCAGCACATCCATAAGGGCAACCGGCATTTTTACAGGTGGCCCGGTTGGCTCACCGTTCATGTACGTAAACCCACTTTCGGCCTGGATGATGGCATCAAAACCTGCCCGCTTGTTCATCAGACCGTATCCTGTAATGTGTGCGTATATGAGTGCAGGGTTATATTTTTTGAGGGTAGGAAAGTCAACCCTGAGTTTTTCAGCATCACCTGGTTTATAGCTTACCAGGACAATATCACATTGCCCGGCCAACTTGTAAATCAGGTCAAGACCCTTTTGTTCGCACAAATTAACTGCAAAGGAGACTTTCCCCCAGTTTACAGATGAAAAATATCCGGAAATATCTGAAGCAGCAGGTTCTGCCGGTAGTTTCCATTTGCGTGTCACGTCACCGTCGGTGGTCACGTTTTCAACTTTCAGCACACTGGCACCCAGTTCGGCAAAAAACATGCCCACGCTCGGACCGGCCAATACGCTGGCCAGTTCAAGAACCTTTAAGCCTTCGAGTGGCCCTGTGGCACTGGGTTGTTTTGGGTTGTTCATGGGAAGTATATTTTTTACATTTTTACCTGGCTGTTTATTCATTGGGAAGTTTCCTGGGTTTCTTTTTTCCCACTATATTGCCAATGATGATGAAAATGATTGCTGCACCAATGGCCACATATGTATTTTCAACAAAGCTCTCTCCCATACCCAGCCAGCCCAGTCGGCGTGCTACCAGGTTAAGCAGGATGTTACCTATCAGGGCTATGCTGCCACCGATAAAGGCCATTCTTACACCTTCAACACGTATCCATCCCCTCTTGTAAATACCCAGGATAATAACGATTGCACCAATGGCCCGGATACCATATGAGATATATGCAAGGTCAAGAATGGCTCCCTTTGAATAGAAAGCCAGGGGGATGGTGATGAGATTGACCAGGATGACCAATTGTCTGGCTGTGCGGATAATGCTCTTGTCAACAGCTGTTTTATTGATCAAACCATGATATATGTCCTTTGTGGCAATGGTTACAACTGCGAAATTGACGGGACCAACTGTTGAAAGTATGGCAGCCAGTATACCTGCCAGTGCAATGCCCCCCAGAACAGGATGGATAAATTCAGGGGTGGTCATCAGGGTTGGCAGGACAAGTTTTGGGTCAATGGCTCCGGCAGGACCGATGGTTGCATCAAAAAGGGGTCCGGCCTCAGTTATATCATATAATTGCCCGGTTTTGACCATGAGGCCCAGTAGTGCGACCATGATTCCAAAAGGCGCGATAATCAATGATGACAGTATGGCTGATTTGCGAGCCGTTATAGCGGTTCTTGCCGCAAAAATGGGTTGAATGCTGGCCTGTCCTGCCATGCCTCCAAGAACCCCTCCAAGAATGAGACTCCATGCATATTCAAGACCTCCACTAAATGGGTTATAGAGGTTTTCAGGTGACCCGAGTTCAACCAGACTGCTATGGAGGGCAGCAAAACCGTTTACTTCAGCCAGTCCGATAATGGTGGCGACCCCCATACCGAAAAACATAACTATCACATGGATGATTCCCGTAATAGCTAAAGCATGCATACCCCCGATATAAGTATATCCGGTAATGACTATGGCCGCAATAAAAAGAGATTCGAGCCGGCCAAGGTCGAAAATGGCGGCAATGACGCTTGAAGCAGTCTGAAGCTGGACAAATGCCAGTACTATATAAGCAAACAAGAAGGCGATAGCTGAAACGGCCCTGGCTTTCTTACCAAAAAGATTCTCAAGCATTTCACTTACCGTATGCACATTGTTTTCACGGTAATGTCTTGCCACGGTAAACCCTATGATGATCATCCCAATGGCAGTTGAAATATTGTAGAGGATGGGCTGCATGGTTCCCGTCTGAAATGCTTTTTCGCTAACCCCAATGGTACTCATGCCCCCCAGCCATTCAGAGGCGACCACCACAGCGCAGGCAACCACGCCCAGGTTTCGGCCGGCAACAAGAAAATCGGCCGCCGAACGGCTGGCTACTTTCTTGGTTAAAAATGAGATCAAAGTAATGAAAGTGAAATAAGCTACGATGATCAGCAGGTATGTGTTCATGACAGCAGTTATGTGGTAAAGCGGCAAAAATAATGAAAACCTTCAGATAAGAAAACAAATACGTTAAACTAATGGAAATAATGGATACTTCCTCCAGGTGAGTCGGCTGAGGCTCCCGTTACACTGGATTTGCAATTGGTTTCTTTACGCACATACCTTAACCCCAGAAAGGCGAAAATGAGGGCTTCTTTGAAATCAATGGTTTCATTATCGGGAATAATTATCGTGACGTCACTGGCGATGGCATGTTTAATGCATTCTATCAGAAAAGTATTATGGGCTCCACCTCCGGTAACAAGCATGTCCCCTTTAGGTTTCACGCCCAAACTGTTGCTGATCTGCCGGGCGACATGAAGGTAATAGGTGTGCAGCAAGTCTTCAAGTTTGTGGGGTGATTTTGTGATGAGTGGTTTTATATTTTCGTTGACCCATTCTTCACCCAGGCTTTTGGGACCCTGCTTTTTGTAATAATTCAGTTCATTGAATGTCTTTAACAGGCAACTGACAGGTTCTCCTGATCTGGCCAGCAAGCCATCCTTATCATAGTCGTGCAGATTGCGACCTGTATTTTTTTTATGCTCTCTGACAAGCTGATTGATTACAAAGTTTACCGGGCAGATGTCAAATGCCAGCCTGCCTGAGGCTCCAGGTATTGAAATATTGGCAAAACCACCCAGATTCAGACAATATGTATATGCCGAAAATAAAAGTTCATCACCCAGAGGTACAAGTGGGGCTCCCTGTCCTCCCATTGCCACATCCATTGACCTGAAATCACTGACCACTGTGCATTGGCAGTTTGCCGCAATAAATGCACCATGGCCAAGTTGAAAAGTATAACCTTGACTGGGTTGATGAAATACGGTATGACCATGGCTGGCTACCAAATCGGGGGTTATCAGGCCGTTACGTGCATGGAAATCTTTTATGGTCAGGCCAAGATATTTTCCGTAATTGTTGTGTAAAGCTATCAGATCCCGTCCTGAAAGCTCAGGAGCCTTTGATAGTTTTTCTTTCCAGCTGTCCTGGTAGGGAAGGGTCTCAGCCTTGATGATTTCATATTCCCATGCACCCTTATGCTCACTGAGTCTGCAATAAGCCAGATCTGTTCCATCAAGTGAGGTGCCCGACATCAGTCCGGTGACAAAATATTCCATAACCCCTTATAAATGCGTAAGCAACTTTTCCATTTGTATCCCCCTTGAGCCTTTGATCAGGATGTGAAAATCATCTAAGGGATTGTCTTTTATCCACAATTTTGCCTGCTCAACATCCTTGAAAACCTGCGTTTGATTGTCAGGCTGGCAAACGGCAGAAAACGCATCGCCCACAAACATTCTTACATCAAGCTGCATCCTTTCTGTTTGCTCAACAATCTTAAGGTGTTCTTCGCTGGCATAGCTGCCCAGCTCAAGCATATCGCCCAGCATTACAGCCTTTTTCCGGACATTGAATTCACTGAAATTATGCAGGGCGGCAACCATGCTGGTTGGATTGGCGTTATATGCATCCATCAGTACCACATTTTTACCGGTATTGATAATCTGAGACCTGTGGTTTAAGGGTTCGTAAGCTGATATGGCGGCTGCGACCTTTTCAGGGGCGACACCAAAATACAGACCAATAGTGATGGCGGCCAAAATATTTTCCATATTGTAGGCTCCTGTCAGCCTTGATTCAACCAGCCCCTTGATGCCTGCTTTTGCCTTGCCAAAACGTTTGTTTACCCAAAACTTAACATGCACAAAAGGAGATGTACTTGTTATCCTGCCCTGGCAGTGGCAGTCGTCTGACTGGCCATAGGTAACTACTTTGGCTCCCTGCGATAATTTATGGAGGATATGGCTGTCATAGTTGACAAATAGTGTGCCTGCCCCCTGGCGCACATGCTCGTATAATTCTGATTTGGCCCTGGCAATATTTTCGACTGAGCCGAAACCTTCAAGATGTGCTTTCCCAATATTGGTTATCAGTCCGTAACCAGGTTTGGCGATACTGCAAAGTTGTTTGATTTCGCCCACATGGTTGGCCCCCATTTCAACAATGCAGATATCAAGGGGAGGGCGCCACGAAAGTATGGTGAGCGGAACCCCAATATGGTTGTTCAGGTTACCACGGGTTGCATGAATTGAAAAGACTGAACTGAGTACAGCATGTGTCAACTCTTTGGTGGTTGTTTTTCCGTTTGAACCGGTAATTCCCAGCACCGGGGTATGAAACTTTTTCCTGTGCGCACGTCCCAATTCATGCAGAAGTTCCAATACATTGCAGGTCAGCAGGTATCTGTCGTCATACCTGAAATTTTCGTCATCAATAATGGCTAGCTGACATCCGGCCTCTATGGCTTTTTGGGCAAAATGATTGCCATCAAATTGCTCACCTTGCAGGGCAAGGAAAATATCACCTTTTGCCGCCAGGCGGCTATCGGTACATATGCTGTGTCCCAGGTTTAACTGCTCCAGAATCCTTGGGATAATATGCTCATTTTTCATCGCTGACTAAGATAATAAGAAAAAACCCCACCTACTTAAGTAAATGGGGTTTTTCTATATTTTTAATCCGGACTATCTGCCGGGGGCACTTCCGATCTTATCCATGGCACACCTGAAGCCAATGTCATTGGTGGCTGCATTCTCATCCATAAAACGCCGTGTGCCGGGTGAAAGCCAATAAATACGGTCTCTCCAGCTACCTCCTTTATACACCCTTGACTGATCATTGATCAGGCTTACATCGCCAGGATACACGGGTTGTCCCTCTGCTATGGCAGAACCGGCATCTCCGTCACGGTATCCCACATTGTTCGCCTGGCGATAATTTACACGTGCAAGCAAGTCTTCATCGGATACTTGCTGTCTCATTACCCTGCCTTGTTCATCCAGAATAACATTGCCATCTTCGTCTCTGATAACAGTCTCGAAAATATTTCCGCGGAATGGGCGGAAATCGGCAACAACTTCATGTGAAAGGGGCCTGTATACATCCTTTACCCATTCGCTCACATTGCCGGCCATATTGTACAGGCCATAGTCATTGGGCCAGAATGATTTGACAGGCATGGTGATGTCTCCGCCAGGGTTCGGATAACCTGCAACGCCAGATAAGTCACCAGGTCCTCTCTGGAAGTTGGCCAGGAACTGTCCCCTTGACCTCCTGTCGCTGTTGCGTACGTGGCGACCCTCCCATGGATACTGGCGCCTGTTGAGGACCGTTTCGTCTTCTGTGCTTCCGATAAGGCCCAGGGCAGCAAATTCCCATTCAGCTTCAGTGGGAAGCCTGTACCTCGGAAGCAATAAGCCGTCTTCCCACCGAACTCTGCGTTCACCGGTACCTCTCGGGTCAAGATCTCTTAGATTGCGCCGAACCAGCCCTTCGTATTGTCCAGCCAGGTATGCTTCAGTATTAAAATGATTGGCTCCCTGCTGCTGATCAAGATTCCAGTCAAGGATGCCTTCTCTGACCAGTATCATTTCATTGACCCTGTCTGTACGCCAGGATGCGTATTCGGCAGCCTGAACCCAGCTGACACCTACAACCGGATAGTCGCGGTAGGCAGGATGCCTCAGGTAATTTTCAACGTAGGGCTCATTGTAGGCAAGCGGGTCTCTCCAGACAAGGGTGTCAGGCAAAGCATTGAAATATACCTCGGGGTGGGTCTCACGAAAAATCCTGTGAACCCAGTGAAGGTATTCCACATAGTCAAGGTTGCGGATTTCGGTCTCATCCATATAAAACGATGACACAGTGACGCGACGTGGGATGTTGTTCCAATCGAACATGACATCCTGTTCTGTGCGTCCCATGACAAAAGTTCCTCCTTCAATAAAAACGAGGCCTGGTCCGGTCTCTTGTTCCTGGTGGCTGCTAACCACAAAACCACCCGTTGCCGGATCATTGTACGTCCATCCTGTGGTATTAGATGTTTCTTGCTGAAACAGTCCACAAGATGACATAAGTATGGCGGAAGCTACCATGGTCAGGTAAACCGGGATCTTCCTACTACAATTCCTTGCCATATAGTGCGTTTTTGATCAAAAAAAATGCGGTCACAAAAATAACTAAAAAGTTGGACAGTTTAGTATGTGATACCTCATATTTCTGCGGGAACAATTGAATTTAAGCACCAGGCTTAGCTCATGCACCCCGGCTGTTAGATCTGAAAAACCCGACAGGGAGTGGTCATAGCTATAAGCCAGCTGATAATTATCAAATTTGAAACTCACCAGAAAAATGAGGCTATTGTTGCCTTCGAGGGGGTAATTGAGCCAATGCCTGAACCAGACTCCTGCCATTACGGGCTCAACGCCTGCATAAAGGCCGGCATTGATATGTGTATGGTAACCCTGCGATTGTAAAATGAGATTGGGAGAAAGCACATATGCTGGCCCCATACCCCTGCCGGTATTTTCGAACCATCTCCCCATATGGGCAGTATACTTTATTGGCAGACGGGCATCACCACCTCTCAATAAACTCATGTCAGGCCGGTTTAAGTGGTGGGCTGCAAAACCAGCATACCACCGCTCATTGTAAGCAAGTATTCCAGCTGAAAAATCCACACCGTCTGACCAAAACTGCTCAGGGGGTGTTTCAGATTCAGTGTCAGGAAACTCAAAACGGCTCCATCTGGAATCATTCCGGATGTAACCTGCCTGTATACCGAAATGTATATTGGTATTTCGACTTACCCTCAGGTGGTAGGCATAGCTCATGCCGATCATATGCCTTGACTGGTACATATCTGCCTGGTCAGAGGTTATTATGGCTCCTATACCACCCTGAAGCCAGGGCACAAAGGTGTCAAAGCTGAGGTTCAGATTCCGGTAGTTTTCTATGCTTTGTATTTGTTGATAATGCATAGCAACCCTGCTACAGTGGGCTGCCCCCGAAAAAGCAGGGTTCAGGTAAACGGGTGAGGCAAAGAACTGAGAAAATACCGGATCTGATGCAACAGCCCCTGAGGGCTTCAGCAACAAAATCAGAATCAGCAAACAGAAGAATACGCGTACCCGCCCTTTTTTCATAAATCTGTTGATGTACCTTTGTTTACAACGAATATTTTTGTCTTACAATATAAACGTCTGATGATTTTTCTTTAGTGAGTCATGATGGGAGGCTGTCAGAATGGTAAAATATAGCTGGCTAATTCCCGTTCTATTCAAGGTTAAACATCTGCGTAATGCCATTGTTTAAATTTGTAGAATAGCTGGCAGGTTAATCTGACTTGCCGTGTTGCACTTAAAATATCATGTTTCCAGGACAAAAATTGTTGATCATTTGGTTGTTGGCTTTTCCGAACATCCTTTTTGCAGGAGAAATATCCGGAAAAAGGGTGCAAATAAACTGGCTCCCCCCCCAAAGTATTCCCCTGAATGAGACGGATTACCTGGATGTGCTTTATTTTGAAGATGCCATTTATGATGATGCATGGCCAACCCTTCCCCTTTTCATTCAAAGCAGTGCCATTGATGTTCCGTTTTTCTCGTGGATGTTCTTTCACGGTGAAAAAGTATTTGAGGCCGTTACGGCCCTTGAAGACTCTATTTTGCGGGCTTCAGGTTACCAGGCTGACAGCATCAGCATTGAAAACGCTACACGCTGGTTACAAGGTGGCAGAGAGTCTTTGGTACTCATTTTCCCATTCAGATACAACAAGACGGCAGATTACTATGAGAAACTGGTCTCATTTACCCTATATAAACAGATGGTTTATGACAAGGAGGCCAGAGCAACACAGGCTGTAGCTTCAGTAAATGCCTCAGTGCTTGCCGAAGGCCAATGGTATAAGGTTTGCGTGGATGAGACAGGGATATTCCGTTTGGGTTATGATGACCTCGTATCAATGGGGGTCAATCTCCAAAACCTGCAAAAGCAGCAACTCGGTTTATTTGGACGTCAGGCGGGTATGTTGCCTGAGGCCAATGCCGCCTTTGTTCAGGATGACCTGAAAGAAATACCCATTTATATATCAGGGGCATCTTCAGGAACCTTTGGTCAGGATGATTATATATTATTTTACGGTGAATCTCCCAATACCTGGTCGTGGGATAGCGCAGCAGGTGTTTTCAGACACCAGGTTCATCTCTATACCAAAGAGGGTTGTTATTTTCTGACCACCAATCGTGGGCAGGGGAGAAGGGTGATGGCACAGGAAAGTCTGGAGGCTGAAGCAAGCCATCAGGTAACATCATACAGGTTCAGGGACTGGCATCAACGTGACTTGCAAAATCTTATCGGCAGCGGGCAGGTTTGGTTCGGTGAAGTCTTTGACGCCACAACTACCCGCCGGTTTGACTTTGATATTCCAGACATGGTAAGAGATAAACCCGGCTACATTGAATTATATGTTGCTGCCAGAGCTCCTGTCCAAAGTTTATTTTCGGTTCAGGTAGGAAGTTTACAGCAACAGTTTCCCGTTGACCCCGTCAATTATGCTGATTATAATGGCTTCTATGCCAGGGCTGCTGTCAGAACATTTTCATTTGCTCCACCTGCTTCAAATCAATTGCAGGTGCAGCTAAGTTATAACCGCCCTGGTCAGGGTACCAGGGGTTGGCTGAATTACCTGGTGGTAAATGTGGAGCGCGAACTCAGATTCAGGGGGGGGCAATTGGCATTCAGAGATGTAGCCCATTCAGGAAGCGGACATGTTCTGGAATATACCATAGGTGGGGCAGTGTCGGGGTTGCATATTTGGGATGTTTCAAATATTTTTGATATTCGCACACAGGAGTATACGCAAACAGGCACAACAGTGCGCTTTCGTGCGCCAGGCGACAGCATAAGGGAGTTTGTGGCCTTCGATTCTTCTTCTTATCTATCACCCAGACTTGCAGGACATATCCCCAACCAAAACCTGCATGCTATGCAATCTAAAGACCTGATTATACTGGTGTATGATGATTTTGTTGAAGAAGCTGAACGACTGTCGGCATTCAGGAGCGGGCAGAGTGGCCTGAGTACTGCGGTAGTGACCACTTCGCAGGTGTATAATGAATTTTCATCAGGAACCCCCGATGCTGCCGCCATCAGAAATTTTATGCGGATGTTTTACAGGCGGGCTGCCAGGGCCTTAGAAAAACCCCGCTACCTCTTATTGTTCGGAAGTGGCACATGGGATAACAAAGATCTGCTGGGACATGGCGGGAACCTTATTCCCACTTACCAAAGTGAGGCTTCTCTATCACCAAGGAGTTCTTATATGACTGACGACTTTTTTGGATTGCTCGACGAGCATGAAGGAGAAGACGCTTATGGCATACTTGATATTGGGATAGGCAGACTGCCGGTAAGAACGCCTGAAGAGGCCCGGATTGTGGTTGACAAGATCATCAGGTATGAGCAGCGGGTGCCTGGTATGGAACCAGGCCAGAACGGAACGCAGTTTACGGGTGTAATCCCCAATTATGCCGATTGGCGAAACATGGTTGTCTTTATTGCTGATGACGGTGATTACAACACCCATCTGAGTCACGCTGAGATTTTGGCAGGTAACCTACGGGCAAACCATCCCCGTTACAATATTGAGAAAATTTACCTGGATGCCTACCAACAGGTTACCATGGCCGGCGGCGCAAGGTACCCGGATGTAAACAGGGCCATCAATGACCGGGTCAACAAAGGTGCCTTAATGATTAACTATATAGGTCATGGCGGAACACGTGGCCTTGCCCATCAGCGGGTGGTCACCTTTGAAGATATCTCACAGTGGGAAAATAAATACAATATGCCTGTGTTCATGACGGCCACCTGTGAATTCAGCAGCTTTGACCAGCCTGATCCTGAAGATCTGTCGGCGGGTATGCGTATAGTTCTCAAGCCAGAGGGCGGAACCATAGCTTTATATACCACTACCCGGCTGGCCTGGTCGGGCTCAAACCTTGTGTTGAACCGGCATTTTATGGATGTGGCATTTTCTCGGGATGAGCAGGGGCAACATCTGCATCTGGGTGATCTGATTCGTATGGCCAAAGAAAGGAGCAGCGGTGTATCCACACCCATGCAACTGCGTAATTTTGTTTTGCTGGGAGATCCTTCCATGCAAATGGCCTATCCTGAACTTCAGGTGGTAACTGAAAGCATGCCTGATACCATCAGGGCTTTGGAAGAGGTAGTGGTAAGTGGATATATTACCGACCATGCAGGCAAACTTATGGACGGATACAATGGTTTTATATATCCCACAGTTTATGACAAAGAATCGACCATCAGAACCCTGGCCAACAATCATCCTTTCAGCCTTCAAACAGATTTCTCAGTGCGTAATACCGTTTTGTACAAAGGAAAAGCAACCGTGAATCAGGGAGTGTTTAGTTTTTCATTCATGGTGCCAAAAGATATATCATATGCCTATGGTGAGGGAAGGATCAGCTACTACCTTGATAACGCAAATACAGACGGGAGCGGTTACCATGAAGGCTTTACCGTGGGCGGGACACATGCAGGGCATACACCTGATCATCAGGGCCCCGACATTAGCTTATTTATGAATGACACCCTTTTTGTGTCAGGTGATCACACACATGAGAACCCAGTCTTGCTTGCCTATATAGCAGATGATAGCGGCATCAATATGACTGGTCGGGTAGGGCATGATATTGTAGCTTTCCTTAATGGAAATACTTCAGAACCCATCAGGCTTAACAATTATTATGAGTCAGATCTTGATACCTATCGCTCAGGGAGGGTGGTGTACCCTTTCAGGAACCTTCCGGAAGGCCCTCATCAATTGAGCCTGAGAGCCTGGGATGTGCACAATAATCCGGGCACCGCTACCATTGATTTTGTGGTGGCAAGACGCAACAGGCTCATTTTGGAAAGTTTGATTAACTACCCAAACCCCGTAAGTCATGAGACATGGTTTACTTTCAATTTTAATCAATCGGCTACACCCCTTACGGTTCGCATTGATATATTTGACCTTCAGGGACGGTTGGTTAATACCATACTTGAAGAATTTACTCCCACAGGTTACAGACCAACCCCCATTTACTGGAACGGACTTAGTAATGACGGGCGGCCATTGGCCAATGGAATGTATGTTTACAGGGTACAAGTCAATGCACAAAGCGGAGAAAAGGTCTCTGGTACTGGTAAATTGCTGATCATGAAGTAAAATCATAATCAGGTCTGAAGCTGGTTGTAATACTCCAAGAAAATGCGGCAGAACGAACAATATGCCAGAAGTAAAAATCGTTATATTTGCGGTTTCTTCAGATCAGGCATTCAGGCATGAATTGAAATGCTTTTCTTCTGTCATGAATAATTGCAGAAAATCAGTTAACTAAACAAAAAACACATGAAGTCATTATTTGCGCTTACCATTGTTCCTGTCATCTTGATGCTTACCTCATTCCAGGTATCTGCCCAGAACTATGGTGGTGATCTTCTCGGCCAGCGAAGCATTAACACTATCAGCACGGCCGTGCCGTTTTTAATGATAGCCCCCGACGCTCGTGCGGGCGCATTGGGTGATGCCGGGGTATCTTCGTCCCCTGATGTCAATTCAATGCACTGGAACCCGGCCAAATATGCTTTTATGGAAGAAAACATGGGCATTGCCATGAACTATACTCCCTGGCTGCGTGCACTGGTGCCTGATATCAACCTGTCATACCTGGCTGGCTTTTATCGCCTGGATGATCTGCAGACCATTGCCTTTTCACTAAAATATTTTACCCTGGGCGAGATAAATTTTACCGATGAGGTAGGAAACTTTTTGTTTCCGGTTAAACCCAATGAATTTTCCTTAGATGTGGCCTATGCACGGCGCCTGGGTGAAAACATATCAGGTGCGGTAACCGGTCGTTTTATTTACAGCAACCTGACCCAGGGTCAGATGGCAGGAGGGATGGAAACCCAGGCGGGTATATCCTTTGCCGCTGACGTATCTGCCTATTATAACCGGGAACTTTCATGGGATACGCCCACCATCTTTGCTGCAGGGATCAACATTTCAAATATGGGCAACAAAATAACCTATACTGAGGATATCAATGCTGATTTTATACCCATCAACCTCAGGTTTGGACCGTCGCTGACTTTTGATCTGGATGACTTTAACCAGCTTTCACTTATGGTTGATTTTAATAAATTGCTGGTGCCCACACCTCCGATTTATGCCAGGGATGATGATGGCAGGGTGATCGTAGGAGATGATGGTGAGTTTGTCATTGAAGAGGGACGTGATCCAAACCGTTCTGTGGTTTCAGGTATGCTGGGTTCATTCAGCGATGCCCCCGGTGGGTTCTCTGAAGAATTAAACGAATTTACAATCTCAACAGGAATTGAATATTGGTATGATCAGCAATTTGCTCTGCGGGGCGGATATTTTCACGAACATGCATCAAAGGGCAACAGAAAATACTTCACCGTAGGGGTAGGTCTTAAATACAATGTCTTCGGACTCGACTTTGCCTATGTAATTCCGGTGGCCCAACGCAGTCCGCTTGAAAACGTTCTCAGGTTTTCACTTACATTTGATTTTGCGGCCATGCAGGCCCGATAGTATACTTTTCTCAGGATGCGGATCGGATTTGGTTATGATGTTCATGCTCTGGTGGCGGGGAGACCCTTACTGGTAGGGGGTGTTTTGGTACCATTTGAAAAAGGATCATTGGGGCACTCTGATGGGGACGTGCTGATTCATGCCATTATGGATGCCTTGCTGGGAGCAGCAGCTCTTGGCGATATTGGCCGGCATTTTCCTGATACTGAGCCCATGCTGAAGGATGCAGACAGCACGGTGTTGCTGGGCCAGGTTATGGCCATGTTGGTATCAAAAGGTTTCAAGGTCGGAAATATCGATGCCACTGTATGTCTTCAGGAACCAAAACTTAGCCCATACATTAAGGAAATGACCACCACAATGAGTAGCATCATGGGCATTGGTGAAGACCAGATTTCTATTAAGGCGACTACTACCGAGCATATGGGATTTACAGGCCGTGGTGAAGGCATTTCAGCCTATGCGGTTGCCCTTATTCATTAGCGCCTGAGCTGGAAGCTTTCGCCCAGGTATACCCTTCTTACTTCTTCATCATTAGCCAGCTCATCTGCTGTTCCGGCCTTCAGGATTGAGCCTTCAAACAAAAGGTATGCCCTGTCGGTAATGTTGAGGGTTTCATGTACATTATGGTCTGTGATCAGCACCCCGATGTTTTTCTCCTTAAGCTGAGAAACAATATCCTGGATGTCTTCAACGGCGATGGGGTCAACACCGGCAAATGGTTCGTCGAGGAGAATGAATTTGGGGTCGACAGCCAGTGACCTGGCTATTTCAGTACGACGTCTTTCACCACCTGAGAGTGTTATCCCTTTGCTTTTCCTGATATACTGCAACCCAAATTCGTCAATTAGTGTTTCCAGTTTTTCGCGTTGTTCTTCTTTTGTCTTATTTGTGAATTCAAGTACCGCCCTGATGTTGTCTTCTACACTCAGGTTTCTGAACACACTGGCCTCCTGGGCCAGGTAACCAATACCCCTTTGTGCCCTTTTATACATTGGTTCGCCAGTAATTTCTTCATTGTCAAGATAAATGGTGCCCTTGTGCGGTTTAATCAGGCCTACAATCATGTAGAATGTTGTGGTTTTACCAGCCCCGTTCGGACCAAGCAGCCCAACAATCTCACCCTGGCTCACCTCGACTGAAACATGGTTGACTACCACACGTTTCTTGTATTTCTTCACCAGATCTCTGGTGTGTAATTTCATTTTTGTCATAAGGCACTTAATTGGCTGTTTACCTGTTGTGTTTAAATGATCCCTTCGTCGAGAATATCGTGCAGATGCACGATGCCTTTGTATACCCCTTTGTCAACAACCAAAAGCTGTGTAATATTGTTCGTTCGCATTAATTGCAGTGCATCAACTGCCATGGTGTCGCCTGAAATCATTTTAGGATTAACCGTCATTATGTCTCTGGCCTTTAATTCGTCTAGCTTTTGTTCCTTTTCGAGCATCCGCCTAAGGTCACCGTCAGTAATTACACCCAATATCTTGCCTTGGTCAATAACAGCTGTTGCTCCAAGCCGCTTTCCGGAAATTTCAACGATGATGGTTTTCAGGTTATCATCCGGGTTGACCGCAGGTGCTTCATTTTTTGTATAAAGGTTTTCGGCCTTCAGGTAGAGCTGTTTGCCGAGAGATCCGCCGGGATGGTATCTGGCAAAATCATTGGCGGTAAAACCCCTGCAGTAAAGCAGTGCCATAGCTATGGCATCACCCATGACCAGCTGGGCAGTCGTGCTGCAGGTTGGGGCAGGATTACCTGGTATGGCTTCGTTCTCAACCGTTGTGTTGATCACAATATCTGATTGCTGTGCCAGAAATGAACTGATATTGCCTACCATCCCAATGAGGCAGGCCCCCAATGTTTTGAGCATGGGAGTCAGCACTTTTATCTCGGGTGTGTTTCCGCTATTGCTGATACATATTACCACATCTTGCTTCTGAATGATACCCAGGTCACCATGAATGGCATCGGCAGCGTGCATAAAAACAGATGGGGTGCCCGTTGAATTGAAAGTGGAGACAATTTTGCCGGCAATGATGGCGCTTTTGCCAATTCCGGTAATAACAACCCTTCCTTTGCAGGAAAATATTTCATTGATTGCAGACACAAAAGAATTATCAATATAACTTTTTAGCCTGCTTATCGCAATGTGTTCATCTTCGATGGTAGACAATGCGATTTTCATTATTTCATTGGCAGATTTCAATTTCTTTGCAGGATTGGAAAAGTGTTGGATGAATGTGAATTAAATGCTAAATTTACAATACAAACCTACATGATTTTTCCGAAAATGTGAAAAATCTGTAATAATTAGCCATGACTCCCTGTTTGACAAAAAGCAAGGAAATGGTACCCAGGTCTAAATACAATTGATTATGTCATGGAGGTAAAGAGCAGTGTATCTTTGCGTGAGCTGCTAAAACAGATTTTTGGTTACGGTACGTTCAAGGGCGATCAGGAGGCTATTGTACAATCTCTTTTAAATCAGAAGGACACTTTTGTTATAATGCCTACCGGCGGTGGTAAATCAATGTGCTATCAGTTACCAGCTCTGATCGGCACGGGAACTGCCATTGTGGTTTCACCGCTCATTGCGTTAATGAAGAATCAGGTAGACGCCATCCGTAACTTCGCAACTTATGAGGGTATAGCCCATGTTTTAAATTCTTCTTTAACCAGGGCAGAAGTACTTCAGGTAAAAAATGACCTGAGCAGTGGTCTGACCAAATTGCTATATGTGGCTCCTGAATCACTTACCAAAGAAGAGAATGTTAGGTTTTTAAAATCTCTCGATATTTCATTTTTTGCCATTGATGAGGCCCATTGTATTTCTGAATGGGGGCATGATTTCAGGCCTGAATACAGACGATTACGACCTATTATCGCAGCCTTTGAAAAAAAAGTTCCGGTCATTGCCCTGACGGCCACTGCAACGCCAAAAGTCAGGCAGGATATCCGGAAAAACCTGGGGATGATGGAGGCCAATTGTTTTATTTCGTCATTCAACAGGCCGAACCTGTACTATGAGATACGTCCCAAAACCAAGCATATAACCAGTGATATTATACGCTTCGTAAAAGGTCAGGAAGGAAAATCAGGAATTATCTATTGCCTGAGCAGAAAGAAAGTTGAAGAGCTTGCGGCCACACTTCAGGTGAACGGGATAGGGGCCCTACCTTATCATGCAGGTCTTGATTCAGCTGTCAGGATTAATAATCAGGATCGCTTTCTTATGGAAGACGCAGATGTGATTGTTGCTACCATCGCCTTTGGTATGGGGATAGACAAACCAGATGTCCGCTATGTGATTCATCACGATTTTCCCAAGAGCCTTGAAGCTTATTATCAGGAAACCGGACGGGCCGGCAGAGATGGAGGCGAGGGAAACTGTATTGCCTTTTATTCATATGAGGACATTCAAAAAATGGAAAAATTCCTCAAAGGCAAACCAGTGGCTGAACAGGAAATTGGGACACAACTGCTTATGGAAACCGTTGCTTACGCAGAGTCATCCATATGCCGTCGCAAGACACTGCTGAATTATTTTGGCGAAGTGTATGAAACTGAAACTTGTGGCTCATGTGATAATTGTTTAAACCCTAAAGAAAAATTTGAAGGAAAAGAATATATTTGCCTCCTGTTAGAAACGGTCAAGACCGTGAAAGAGATTTTTAAACCCAAACATGTAATCAACGTACTTATGGGAAAAAGTACAACAACAGTAAAATCCTGCAAGCACAATAAGCTTGAGGTATTTGGTAAAGGCGCTGACAAAGACCAGAAATTCTGGTATGCGGTGCTAAGGCAGAGCCTTATTGAGAGGTTGCTCGAAAAAGACATTGAAGATTATGGCACATTAAAACTAACACCCGAGGGCAAGGAGTATATCGAGACACCCAAATCTATAAAGATGAGCCGGGATCATGACTATGATAATCCGGACGATGCCGCCAATCTTACAGGGATGGGGCAAAAGACCAGTGCCACTGACAAAGTGCTGTTTTCACTATTGAAAGATCTGCGCAAACAAATTGCACGCAAGCACAATTTACCTCCTTTTGTGATCTTTCAAGATCCATCACTTGAGGATATGGCCATTCAGTACCCTATCACACTTGAAGAACTGAAGCAAATAACCGGTGTCGGTTCAGGTAAGGCCGAACGGTTTGGCCAGCCTTTTATAGAGTTAATAGCCAGATATGTTGAAGACAATGAAATTGAGCGCCCCATGGACATGGTTGTCAAGTCGGTGGTGAACAAATCAGGGCTCAAGGTTTATCTTATTAAAAACATCGACCGTAAGGTTTCACTCGAAGATCTGGCCGAGGCAAAGGGCATTGAATTTACCGAGTTGTTGCACGAGCTCGAAAGCATTGTGGCCTCAGGAACCAAAATAGATATCCGTTATTATATCAACCAGATGGTAGACCTGGATAAACAGGAAGAAATTTTTGATTATTTCAAGACCGCTGAAACAGACTCTTATCAAGATGCACTCGAAGAGCTTGGCGAAGATGAATTTTCAGAAGAAGAAATCAGGTTGATGCGTATCCGCTTCATGTCTGAAATGGGTAATTGATTTTCAGTCATGTTATTACATTAAATAATCACCTACTATGCAAGAAACTGATAAAAACAAACCCGGTAACGGGAAGAAGACCGGTCTGGCCACGAATGCCGGCTTTAAAAAGGGGCTGATTATTAATATTTTGCTGTTTATCGGCCTTATGGTGCTGTATGGAATTCACTTTTTTGGAAATGGTTCCGGGTCATCAGCAGCAACACCAGCCCATCAGCCCGTTGATGATACTGTCCAGGCCATTCAATACACTATTGCCTATGTTGATAATGAGTTGATTATTGAGCAATATGCGCTGGCCATTAAAATGCGGGATGAACTTCAAGAAGAGCAACAACGTCTTGAAAGTGACCTTACCCGTAGGCAACGAAATTTTCAGACCGAAGTAGATCGGTTTCAGCGCGATGTTCAATCAGGTAACCTTGGCATGGAACGGGCTCAGCAAAAGGAGCAGGAGTTGATGCAGCTGCAACAGGATCTGCTTCAGCTCAATGAGACTTACTCAGAAAGACTTGCCCGGAAAGAGTTTGAGTTAAACAGAGAGCTTTTTGAAATCATCAGTGAATTTCTCAAGAAGTATAATCAGGAAAAGGGCTACGATTTTATCCTTGGTTATTCAATGGGAGGAGGCATTCTTTATGCTGACAAGACCTATGATATCACAACGGATGTTATTGAGAAACTGAATCGCGAATATGAGACAACCAATTAATATAAACCAAAATTGTTACTTTGTTATGAAGCATTTTGTTATAAGCTTTTTTTTGCTCTTGTTTTTGAGCCCCCTGGTGTATGCACAGGGTAATTATACCATAGTTATTCATGGTGGAGCTGGAAATGTTGATCGTCAACGAGTGCCTGAGGCCAGGGAAGCTGAATTTTATGCCAAACTGAACGAAGCCCTTGATGCAGGCGAAGCCATTCTTAAAGCTGGTGGTTCAAGCCTTGATGCCGTAGAGGCAGCCGTAAGGATTATGGAAGACTCACCCAAGTTTAATGCAGGGCGCGGGGCTGTTTTTACTTATGAAGGAGGAAATGAACTGGATGCTTCGATCATGTGCGGCAGCAAGATCACTGCAGGAGCAATTGCCGGTGTTACCAACATTCGCAATCCTATCACAACGGCCAGGATGGTTATGGAACAAACCCCACATGTTTTGCTTACGGGTAAGGGAGCAGAACAATTTGCAAGGGAACAGGGGGTGGAGATTGTAGATCCTTCTTACTTTTTTGATCAATACAGATATGATCAATTGCAAGAAAGTCTCAGGCAGATGCAAGAGCAAGGCTATATGGAAACAGGTGATATGATGGGTACTGTTGGGGCCGTTGCCCTTGATGTACACGGAAACCTTGCTGCAGCCACTTCAACCGGAGGGATGACAGCCAAACGTTACAACAGGGTAGGAGACAGCCCCATTATTGGAGCCGGAACCTATGCCAACAATGCAAGTTGTGCCGTTTCGGCAACTGGTCATGGAGAGTTTTTTATCAAATATGCTGTTGCATTTGATATCTCGGCACGTATGCTATATAAAGGATCATCATTGGATGAAGCAGCCAACGGTATCATTAACGGAACACTCAATGATCTTAATGTAAGCGGAGGCCTGGTGGCTGTTGACAAAGATGGAAACGTAAGCATGCCCTTTAACACTTCAGGCATGTTCAGAGGATACACCAAATCAAGCGGAGAGCGCGTAGTAAAGATTTTCGCAGATTAAGCTTATTGGTTACCGTAACGGAGAACCTCTTCAGTAAAATATTCAAGTTGCACGCCGGCATCTGCGAACAATTGTTCGGATTCAGTGCCGGCGTGGTACTTTTTCTCACACACCACCCTCGTAATCCCACAGTTGATAATCAGCATGGCACAAACCCTGCAGGGAGTCATCCGGCAGTAGAGGGTTGCTCCTGAGATACTGATCCCAAGCCGGGCTGCCTGACAAATTGCATTTTGCTCAGCATGAACAGTCCTTACACAGTGCATGGTTTCACGACCGTCTTCATGCAATACCTTTTTCATTTGGTGTCCGGCATCATCACAGTGTGGTAGCCCAATAGGTGATCCGACATACCCCGTAACCAGAATCTGCCTGTCTCGGGCAATGACACAACCACTTCTGCCCCGGTCGCAGGTAGCTCGTTTACTTACCGTGTGCGCAATTTCCATAAAATACTCATCCCATGTGGGACGCTGATAACCCGGTTCTGACATATTTCACTTTTTATGTTTTGTATTATTGTAACCACATTGTATCAGAAATTCTTCTGTATGTTGATGCAACTCATTGAGGCTGCCATTGTTCATAATGGTATGATCTGCAAGCCTGATACATTCTGAAAGGTTCTGATGGTTGGGGTTGCTTGTATGCATTTCTCTTTCTTCATTCATAACAAATGTTTGATATGAAACCTGATCAGTTTCAGAGTTTCTGGTCTTGATCCGTCTGTACCTGACCCTGGGGTCAGCGTCTACTGCCAGTAAAGAAAAGCCAGGTAATGACCGGAGTGCATAAACCTCACCTGGTGTGCGAATGCTTTCAATTACACAGGGTTTACCTGAGGTGCTGGCCTGGGCATACAGCTGTTCGACAATATGGGCGGGGCCATATTTGGCCCTTAGCGTATTGGCGATGGCTAAAAGGGTGTCACGGTTAACCGGCATATGCCGGCTTTCAAGTTCTTTTCTGAGAAAGGCTCTGACAGAATAATGGGTAAAGCCCTTATTTTGAACAAGGTAGTCAACTACTGTTCCCTTCCCTGCACCCAGGGTACCGGTAATGCCAATGATGATCATCTATGTATGAATAATGTGCACAAGCTATTTTGATGTAAAATTACACAAAGACACAAAAAAAGCTCCGCTTTTTTGACGGAGCCTCACTGAATGCAATAAGGTCGGGTTATTTACGCCTTTTTGACATTGATGGCTTTTTTCCCTCTTTCGTCTTCTGAAATTTCAAATGTAACTCGATCTTCGTTGGCGATTGGGTCGAGCAAGCCGGTGTGGTGAACAAAAACGTCTTTCTCTGACTTATCGTCAACAATAAATCCGTACCCCTTTTTTTCATTAAAAAATTTAACAGTACCGGTTTCCATAACAAGCAGCTTTAGTGGTAAAATATATGGTGAACGATCAAAAATACGACTTTTTTGGTCATTCGCAATAAAATCGAAAAAAAATTACAAGCAATCGACAAAAAATTCTGCTGTAAGGGCATATCAAGGGGGTCGTCTGGTTTTTTAAAAAACCGGCAGCCCTTTGTCTGAGTCATCAATGTGCAAGCAGAGAGTTTAAGGTCAGACTTACAGGAACTGCCGGTGTAACCAGATTACAGATTTCAGAAGTGGTTTGTTTCTTCAAGCAATTGAGCCGGATCTTGCATCAGGCGCGGATTCTTATCGAGGTGTATAAGTCCTGAGATGGAAAGCTTACGTGCTTTTATGAGGCCAGACTGCTCACCGCCAGGTACTTTTACAATAATCAGCGAGCCAGCTTTGATGATGAAATCAGGGATATTGGTGGTGATTTCAAAAAGGTCATCCCTGACCTCTTGCAGACGCTCGTTTTTGCATGGTTTGCCATTAAAACACAGCATGATGTCATCAATACGGTCGTTTACTTCTTGTAAGCTGATTTCATCTTTCGATTTGGTCATGTACTCATTTACTCCCAAGCCTGATTGTTCGTGTGAGTAAAACTCCAGTCCGACAGCCTTCATAAGTTTGATAACAGCCTGGTGGCAATTACTGATCTCGTTCTTATCAGTGGTTTTAAAGTATGAAACCACTGGTACATGCCTGAGAAGTTTTCTGTTTTTATAGTCAGTATTAATGGAGTTAAAAGAAATGTATTCGTTGAATGAATTCTGCAGGATGTATATCTGATCTTTTAACCTGCTTATTTCTGCTGAATGTCTTTCTTCAAGCCTGTTGATTTTCTTTTCATAGTATTTGTAATACTGTTTCATGAATTTGTTCTGCGGACCTGCAGCCACCAGGCGCTGCCCTTCTTCGGTATCGGTGAAGCGGTTGAAGTTGGCAATGAACTTTTCTGCTAATTCATCAGCTTGCTTCATGTAGGCAGTTTCGTATTTCCAGGTGTTTTTCGGATTGAGTATTTTGCTGTCAACCCCACTTACTTCTTTTGGAATCATGAGCCCGAAGGGGGCCAGCTCTTCAACTTCAGTCTTGTCAAGCGAACCATCGAGAATGGCACTTATAATTCTGCGGGTGCTGTCAATATCGATGCGTTGACCTATGCCATAAGGGCCTCCTATCCATCCTGTGTTGACCAGGTAAGCCGTTGCTCCGTACTCCTTCATTTTTCTGGCAAGTTCCTGTGCATAAACCGTAGGGTGAAGCATGAGGAAAGCAGCGCCAAATGCTGATGAAAAAGTAGGCAATGGTTCTTTAACACCCCTTTCAGTTCCTGCCAGCTTGGCCGTATACCCACTAAGGAAATAATACATGGCCTGATCGCGGTTTAGCCTTGCAACTGGTGGGAGTATCCCGAATGCATCGGCTGTCAGAAAGATGACTTTTTTTGGATGTGTTCCTTTGGAAACAGGCTTGACAATATTCTTGATATGATAGAGTGGGTATGAAACCCTGGTATTCTCTGTTTTGCTGGTATCAGCAAAATTCACCTCACTGGTTTCAGCATCGAAGACCACATTCTCAAGAAGTGCATCCCGCTTAATGGCATTGTAAATATCAGGCTCTTTTTCTTTGCTCAGGTTGATGCATTTTGCATAGCATCCTCCCTCGAAGTTGAATATGCCCTCATCATCCCACCCATGTTCGTCATCACCTATAAGGTAACGGTCAGGGTCAGCCGATAATGTGGTTTTGCCCGTTCCTGAAAGTCCGAAGAAAATGGCTGTATCACCATTCTTACCCATATTGGCTGAGCAGTGCATGGCTGCCATGCCCTTTAATGGCAGGTAGTAGTTCATAATGGAGAAGAACCCTTTTTTGATTTCGCCTCCATACCAGGTGCCCCCTACCACTGCCCTGCGTTCTTTCAGGTTAAACGCGACATACACATCTGAGTTCAGATCTTGCTCGGCCCATTTTTTATTTATTGTTTTACAAGCGTTGAGCATAACAAAATCGGGCTCAAAGTGCTTGAGATCTTCATCAGAGGGACGGATAAACATGTTTTTGACAAAGTGTGCCATCCAGGCCACTTCGGTTATGACCCGTATTTTAATCCGTGTATTCTCATTGGCACCACAGAAAGCGTCCATCACATAAAGCTTTTTCCCATGAAACTGCTCGAGGGTGTTTTCTTTAAGTGAATTCCAAACCACTTCAGATATGGGTTTATTGTCTGAACGGTTATTTCCGTCAGCCCACCAGATATTGTCTTGTGAGGTTTCTTCCCTGACAATGTATTTGTCTTTTGGAGAACGTCCTGTAAAAATACCTGTGTCAACTGCTACAGCTCCGGTTTTAGTGACAAAGCCCCTTTCGTATCCCTCAAGGGCAGGGTCGGTTTCGTGCTGGAACAATTCATCGTAACTCAGGTTGTAGAAGATGTGTTCAACATCCATAATTCCGTATTGACTCAGATCGGGTGGGTTGACACCCTTTGGTCTTTTTAAATCAGACTTTTGCATGGTTTTGGTGTTTGAGTATTGGTTTGGCTTGTTGGAAATTAAGGGTTCAAACGGCGAACAAGCCAAAAATAAGAAAAAACCTTCAGGGGAACCAGAAGACCAGCTTTTTTTAAGGATATATATCTATAACAGCTTATCTCTCACCAAAAATTGCGCTCCCGATGCGCACCATGGTGCTGCCCTGGCCTATGGCAATGTTGTAATCGTCAGACATTCCCATGGATATTTCTCTGAAAGATGTTTGATCTGAGAATTGGTTTTGCTTGATGTAGTCAAAACTAGTTCGCAATTGCCTGAACTCAGCCTTCACTTTTTCAGTATCACTGGTAAAGGTGGCCATGCCCATAAGCCCCCTGATTTCAACGTGGTGCATTTCTTTAAAAGTATCACTGTCAAGTAGCTGGCATAATTCATCGTGGTCCATCCCAAATTTACTGCTTTCATCGGCAATGTGCATCTGCAGCAAGCAGGGGATGGTTCTGTTGTTCTTGCGCCCTTCTTTGTTGATTACCTTTAATAATTTTGCACTGTCAACTGAATGGATCAGAGAAATAAAGGGTACGATATATTTTACCTTGTTTGATTGCAGGTGTCCCACCATATGCCATTGAATGTCTTTTGGCAATTTTTCAGTTTTGGGCAGAAGTTCCTGCACTTTGCTTTCGCCAAATATGCGCTGACCTGCATCATAGGCCTCGAGGATTTCTTCGGGACTTTTTGTTTTGCTGACCAGTATGAGTTCAACCCCTGAGGGCAATTCTTTTCTGATCTTTTCTAAACGAGCTGCAATTCCCATAGCTGTTCATTCTTTTCTGGCAAAGTTAAAAGATTTTTGTATCCATCACATACAGATACCTCTGCGTGTCCTGTCACTTTTATGCATCGTTCACGCCAACACTTTCCAACTTTTTAACTTCGTCGTGAAGCGACGATGACGTTCCAACTCACCAACTTTCTAGCTCTCAAACGTACAAAACTTTGAATGAATTAGGTATGAATGCGTCAAATTTAGCATTCAGATGATTATCTTTGCATCATGCAAGAAATGATTTTGATTCTCGATTTTGGCTCTCAGTATACACAATTGATAGCCAGGCGGATCAGGGAGTTGAATGTATATTGTGAAATTCACCCCTATCACTACCGCCCCAAGTCTGTTGACCATATCAAGGGCGTGATTCTCTCGGGCAGTCCATACAGTGTGCGAGATTCTGAAAGTCCACGTCCTGATCTTTCGTGGTGCGAGGGCGCAATGCCCCTGCTAGGTATCTGTTATGGTGCCCAGCTCATCACAGTAGTGAATGGGGGAGAGGTTTTGTCTTCAAATACAAGAGAGTACGGAAGAGCCAGGCTTTCATTTATTGAAGAGCATGAACAACTGCTTCATGGCGTTGAACCAAATTCACAGGTATGGATGTCACACGCTGACTCCATTACACGCCTGCCTGATAATTTCAGATTGATTTCACGTACCAATGACATCGGCATTGCTGCTTTCCGTGCCAATGACAAAAATATATTTGGGCTGCAATTCCATCCTGAAGTGTATCACTCGACCGACGGACAGATAGTACTTGAAAACTTTGTTGTAGGTATTTGTGGATGTAGCCAGCGGTGGACCCCTGAGTCATTTATACAGTCAACGGTTGAGAATTTAAAGCAGATTATTGGCAATGACAAGGTTGTGCTGGGTTTATCTGGCGGGGTTGACTCAAGTGTGGCGGCAGTATTGCTACACAGAGCCATAGGAAAGCAACTGCATTGTATTTTTGTTGACAATGGGTTGTTGAGAAAAAATGAATTTGAACAGGTTCTGGAGTCGTACAAAGATATGGGGCTCCAGGTCACGGGAGTGCGGGCTGCAGATCATTTCCTTTCTGCATTGAAGGGTATTACTGAACCTGAGCAAAAAAGAAAGGCCATTGGCAGGGTGTTTATTGAGGTGTTTGACAGAGAAGCCCATAAAATACGCGATGTGGTTTGGCTGGGTCAGGGTACCATTTATCCGGATGTGATAGAGTCTATTTCTGTTAAAGGACCTTCAGCAACCATTAAATCACATCATAATGTTGGCGGATTGCCTGATTTTATGAAGTTAAAGGTGGTGGAGCCGTTGAATTCATTGTTTAAGGACGAAGTGCGCCGTGTGGGTAAAAGTCTGGGGATTTCTATTAATATCCTCGGCCGGCATCCTTTTCCCGGACCAGGTCTTGGTATACGCATTCTGGGTGAGGTCACAGAGGATAAAGTCAGAGCCATACAAGAAGTTGACCATTATTTTATCCGCGCACTGAAAGAGCACGGGCTTTACGACAGGGTCTGGCAGGCTGCCGCCATCTTGCTTCCGGTACAGTCAGTGGGAGTCATGGGCGACGAAAGGACTTATGAAAATGCTGTGGTTTTAAGGGCAGTTGAATCAACCGACGGAATGACAGCTGATTGGGTGCATCTACCCTATGAATTTCTGGCCCAGGTGAGCAATGACATCATCAACAATGTGAAGGGCATCAACCGCGTTGTTTATGATATCAGTTCAAAGCCACCTGCAACCATTGAATGGGAATAGTTTTTGTACTAATATGCGCAATTGTTTAAGGTATTTTTCTATTGTAAGCAGGCAACAGTTATGGTAAGATTACTCCCGATCATATTCTTCAGCATTCTTTTTTTTGGGGCAAACTCCATGGCGTTTGTCGTGGCACAGGAGGCGACTCCCATTACAAACCGCTCAACCACGATTCACTATATTGATGGAGAGCCTTTTTATCTGCATGCCGTTTTACAGGGACAAACGCTTTTTTCAATTGCAAGGGTTTATGAGGTTAGCCAGGAAGATATCCTGGAAGCCAATCCTGATATCAGGGATGGGCTAAGGTTTGACATGATTATTCGCATACCTGTTACTGAATTGAAAAAACAGGATGAAGACGGAAACTTCAGACTTTATACAGTCTCTCCCGGCGAAACAAAATATGGAATATCCCGCAGGTTCGGATTAACGATAGCAGAGCTTGAAGCCTTGAATCCGGAAATTGTTGAAGGATTGCCTGCCGGAATGGAGATCAGGCTTCCGATTGAAGGTGGTCAAAAGGAGGTTCCTGCTGAGGTGCATATGCCACCACCTGTAATTATACCCCCGGCTACAGCGCGTGAAATTCCCAGAACCGCAGATACCAAATGCATAGAGGCTCCCGCCAGAAGCTACAACGTGGCCTTACTGATCCCTTTATATTTAGAATCACTTGATCGCCCCGACGATCTTATTACAGACAGAGAGGGGCAGACAACCCAGGGGTTTCTTGACAGCCTTATGAGAGAAGTTCCCGAAAGGGCAGGAGACATTTTGCCACCCCAGACATCCCTGCCTATTGACCACAAGTCATTTTCATTTATTTCGTATTATCAGGGTGTTCTGCTGGCACTGGATTCAATTAAACAGCAGGGTGCCGACATTACCTTGCATGTTTATGATGTCTGCCAGGAGCTCCCAAAGGCCTGGCGTGTCACAAATAAACCAGGGTTTGAAGACATGGATCTGATTATTGGACCCTTTCACCGGCAGACTTTGGATTATATCGCTGCATACGGACTGCGGAATAACATAGCTGTGGTTTCACCCCTGCTTGCAGATAATCAGCAGCTGCAAGGCTTGCCTAATTTGTTTAAGGCCACACCTTCGCTTGAAACCATGCTTGAAGGAGTCGCATATTATGTAGCCAGGACTTACCCCAGGCAAAATATTATGCTGGTGCATAATAACCAGCCAGGAGCTACCCACATCATTTCATCATTCAAGGCTACATTGCAGACCCAGGTGGCCATGATGAACCAGGAATATGACAGTGTGAACCTGGCCAGGATTAATGGCTATTACTATAATGGCACCCTGGTCGGCAACAGGCGTACCAATGTGTTGATTTTTCCTGATACAGTCAGCAGCGGGCTTTCGACCAATGTATTGCCTTTTGGCTCAGTTCGTCAAAGAACTTCCATTCCTTCGAATGTCACTGAGGTCATATACAGCCAGGTGGGCATGGAAGGTTTGCTTGGAAAGCTGGTAAAAGACAGGAACAATGTGTTAATCACCCTGATTAGCGGAGAACCGTTCTTATCAGACTACCTCAGGCAACTACATTTGCACAGACGGGATTATCAGATTAATATATTTGGCATACCAGAGTGGCAGGATTATGCCAGTATCGAAATTGACTATCTGCAAAACCTGGGTGTACACATTTTTACGCCATACTTCTTTGACTATGGCGATCAGCATATAAAAGATTTTGTGGTGAGATACAGGCGTACTTTCTATACAGAGCCAGACCGTGATGCTTTTATGGGGGCTTACACAGCCTACTACTTCTTTGCTGCTATGCACCGTTATGGAACAGAATTTTCAGCCTGTATATCAGAGCTTAACCAAAAAGGATACGAAAGTCCTTTTGTTTTTGACAAACCCTTTGGGGCAAGGGGAGGCTGGGAAAATCAGCGGTCATTTATCTACAGGATAAATAATTACCAGCGGGTTGATGTTACCAGGCCGCAGCCCCTGGTCAATGAATTACCATAAAACGATTCACCGCAAATCGACCACTTCAATTCCGGGGAATAATGCCACATCGAATTTGAATAAGCCCTGAGGAATATCCGGATTGGTGCTCATATGTGTTATTTCATAGTGGTATGTCCCACCATGCCTGTCATAGGCCCGTGTATATACTATTTGATGGCTGCTTTGGTCGAGAGCTACCCTGTACTTGAAAAAAGCCTGCGGACTGTCGGGTACCAGATCTATTAGATGAACCGTCTTTCTTTTATGTGGTTCTGTCCTTATCCATCGACTTCTGAATGCTTCGCTGAAGTTTTCCAATATGGATGTAGGTGTGAGCGCATCTTCAACATATTCGGCCAGGTTGATGTGTACTTCATGGATGTCAGAAATGTATGACCATACGGTATGTCCATCAGAAATAAACAGGTTATCTCCCAATTTCATATGGTAACTGTCTCCCTTGGTGTACAATTTGCCGCTCAGCTGTTCTCTGGTATCAGACTGTGTGTTTTCCATGATATAGTCGAAGCGTATAAACCAGGATGGATAAGCACCGATGGTTTGGCTTGCAAGCTGAAGCAGTGAATCAGCCAGTTCTTCATAATACCGGGGTGGGGCTTCCTGAGAATGCAGTTGACCAAGGTTGAGGGTAATCAGCAGGATGAAAAATGAAATTCGCATATAAAGGTCTTTATAGATCATCTCTGCGCAAAATCTGTTCCAAACTAAGCTCGTCTTTAATTTTTACCTCCCGCGCCTTACTACCTTCAAACGGACCAACGATTCCGGCTGCTTCTAACTGATCAATAATACGTCCGGCTCTGTTGTAACCCAATTTGAGTTTACGTTGTATCAGAGAGGTTGATCCTTGTTGGGTACTTACCACAATTCTTGCTGCATCTGCAAATAGCTCATCCCTTTCTGAGGGGTCGACGGTATCGGAAACTGATTGGTTATCTTCAAGATATTCTGGCAGATGGAATGCATCGGGGTAGGCTCTTTGGGAACCGATAAACTCAGTAATCCGCTCAATTTCAGGGGTGTCTATAAACGCACATTGCAACCTGATCAGGTCACTGCCGGTTGAAAGGAGCATGTCTCCACGACCTATGAGTTGATCAGCTCCACCACTGTCGAGAATGGTTCTTGAATCAACTTTGGCTGTTACCCTGAAGGCAATTCGGGCAGGGAAGTTTGCCTTGATGGTTCCTGTGATGATATTTACTGAGGGCCTCTGCGTGGCGATAACAAGATGGATACCTACCGCTCTGGCCAGCTGTGCAAGCCTGGCAATTGGAAGCTCTATCTCTTTGCCTGCAGTCATGATAAGGTCGGCAAATTCATCAATAAAAAGTATGATATAGGGCAAGAAGCGGTGTCCCTGATTGGGATTAAGCCGCCTGGCCACAAATTTGGTATTGTATTCTTTTATATTTCGGGCCTGGGCATCTTTGAGCAGATCGTAGCGGTTATCCATCTCGACGCAAAGTGAGTTGATGGTTCTGATTACCTGACGCGTTTCAGTAACAATGGCTTCTTCAGCATCAGGAAGTTTGGCCAGATAGTGCCGTTCAATTTTTGAAAACAGGTTTAACTCTACCTTTTTTGGATCAACCAAAACAAACTTAACAAACGCAGGATGTTTTTTATACAGAATAGAAGTTAGTATGGCATTTAAACCAACTGACTTGCCCTGCCCTGTGGCCCCTGCCATCAAAAGGTGAGGCATTTTGGTCAGGTCTGCTATAAAGGTTTCATTGGCTATGGTTTTGCCAAGGCCTATAGGGAGTTCGTATGAAGAGTTCTGAAACCTTTCACTTCCCAGTACAGATTTCATGGAGACTATTTCTGGCTTTCTGTTGGGCACTTCGATACCAATAGTACCCCTTCCAGGAATTGGGGCAATGATTCTTATGCCCAGGGCTGACAGGCTCAGGGCAATATCATTTTCAAGGTTGCGGATTTTTGATATGCGCACTCCGGGCGAGGGTACAATTTCATACAGGGTCACAGTGGGACCAACCGTTGCCTTGATCTTGTCAATGCTGATGGCGTAATTATTCAGCGTTTCAATTATCTTATTTTTATTGGCATCAAGTTCCTGGTTGTCAATTTGGATGGTCCCGCTCCCCCTGTCGTCAAGCAGATCCAGATCAGGTAAACGGTACTTTGGCAGGTCAAGTGTGGGATCAAATTCGCCCAGGTGTGACAAGTCAGGCATATCCCCATCCGCTCCAGAATACGGATCATCAATGGCTTGATAATCACTTCCGGTTAGTTTCCCTCCGGCAATTTCGACTTCAAATTCAGGTTCATTTTCATTTTTCACCCGTACACTCTTGTTATCTTCATCGTCAAAATCCATCCAGGTAGGTGCAGGTTCTTCTTCCACATCTTTATCCTGTGCTTTTGGTTCATCGAGTGTGTCTTTTTCATTATCAAGATCATGGAGCGGGTCAGGGTGTACAGGATTTTCTGCTTTGACTGTTGCCCCCCAGCTGTCATCTTCTGAGACATCCATATGCTTTTTATCTTGCCCGGCCGGCTTTATCATGTTCCAGGCTTGTGTCACCAGTGTTGCAAAACGCCTGAAGTTTGGGTCGTAGACAATGATGACAAGACTCCCAAGTGAGAAGATCAGAAACATGAATGTCCCTGCTTTGCCTATGAGGCCATTGATCCAAACGGATATTTCATAACCGAAAATGCCTCCCAGAATCAGCCACTCACCCGAGCCAATGATGTATCCAAAAAATATGGAGAGCCAAAGGGCAAAGAAAAGAGATTGGAACACGGTCTTTTTCAATGGAAGAATGCTGTAGTAAGTAAGCAGGCGAATTCCAACAACAAAAGCGATAAGCAGAAAAAGGAATGAACCAATACCAAACCACTTTTTAATGAATAAGTGGGCGGCTATGGCACCCAGTCGGCCCATCATATTCTCAAGCTCAATGCTGCCATCAGTAAGTAAGGCCCAGTTTAGCGTGCGTCCATCAAGCAGGGCGTCATCTGCTTTCCAGCTGACAAGATATGACAGAAATGAAAGCAGAAGATATACAGAGAGCAACACCAGGAAAAAGCCAGCCGCTTTTCTTAAACGCTGGTTTCTGACAAATTTTTTGAACGTTGCATTACCATGGTTGCTTTCTCCCGCTCCGGATTTTTGTTTTTTGCCATTACCGGTTTTGAAGGTGTTCTTTTGGAAGGTGTTGTTTTTTGCGGGCATGGCAGTTTAGATCAAAGATGACTTAGCAGCAAATTTAAGGATTTACAGCTTAAAAGCCGAGGGTTTTAAGCATAGACTTATAGCTTTGTTCTTTTGCAAAAAGCTTGGTATTGTATTCACCCTCTTCATCTTTGTCAATAATAACAAGTTTTGGGGCTGGTATCAGGCAATGTTGCAAGCCGCCAAAGCCGCCCAGTGTCTCCTGGTAAGCTCCGGTATGAAACATTCCGATATACTGGGTCTCAGTGTGTGGGGGCCTTACCTTGGGCAGGAAGACCGCATTTGCATGCGATTCAGCGTTATAGTAGTCCATGCTGTCGCAGGTTAAACCGCCGAGGTTAACCCTTTCGTATTCAGACCCCCAGTTGTTTAGTGCCAGAAGGATAAACCTCTGTTTGCTGGCCCAGATATCCGGCAGGGTAGTCATAAAACTGCTATCAATCATATTCCAAAGCTCCCGGTCATTTTGCTGTTTCTGATCAAGGATTGAATATAGAACAGCTCCGCTTTCACCAACAGTAAATGCACCAAATTCAGTGAATATATCAGGTTCTGGTACATTATTCTGGTTGCATATCATTTTAATCTGCGCGATGATTTCTTCGGTCATGTACTCATAATCATAATCAAAACCCAGGGAGTTCTTAATGGGAAAGCCACCACCAATATTCAGACTGTCCAGTTCAGGGCAGATCTTTTTCAGATCGCAGTAAACATTAACGCATTTTGACAGTTCATTCCAATAGTAGGCATTGTCTTTGATGCCTGTATTGATGAAGAAATGCAGCATCTTCAGTTCAAAGCGGGGATCGTTCTGGATATTGGCTTTATAGTAGGGTACTATATCTTTATAGCGAATGCCCAGTCTTGATGTATAGAACTCAAACATGGGTTCTTCTTCGGCGGCTATACGTATTCCAAGTTTACAGCGTCTGTCTTTTCTGATCAACTCATGGTAAACCTTGATTTCATTTTTATTATCGATAACAGGAATGGTATTTTCGAACCCCTGGTTTATCAAATCACTGATTTTCTCAGTATACAGAGGTCTCTTGAAACCATTGCAAACGATATATTTTGATTTGTCTATAAGCCCCAGGTTAAGTAGTTCTTCAACAATGAAAATATCGAAAGCCGAAGAGGTCTCAATGTGGATGTCGTTTTTCAGGGCCTCTTCAAGGACGAAAATAAAATGAGAACTTTTTGTACAGTAGCAATAATGATATTCGCCGTCATAATCAACCTTTGCCATGGCCACATTGAACATCCTTTTGGCCTTTTGTATTTGCTGGCTTATTTTGGGCAAGTAACTGATCTTTAATGGAGTTCCATATTGTTTCACCAGATCCATCATACAGATGTCATGGAAATAAAGTTCGTTATCGATCACCTTGAACTCCTCTTGCGGAAAATCAAAAGTTTGTTCAATCAGGTCAATGTATTTGTTTTTCATCGAAGAGACAGATTGTTGGAAAAACACTGAAGTAAGTTATCCGGATTTATCCATTTGGATCAATCCGGCTGAGCTACTTTGCATCAAAAAAGAAACAAAGATACTGAAATGTGCCCAATATGGGGGCATTCAGCAAGAAAAAAAGGCATTCGCCCCAAAGTTAAGGACAGACTGCTGAATCAGTTGACTACCTGATGATTCTGAAGGTTTTATTAAACCTGATACGTTGTGGAAACGGGCGTGCCTGATCGAGAGACAGCCAAACAAACATGGCCCGACCTACAATGTGGTCTTCAGGAACATATCCCCAAAACCTTGAATCAGCTGAATTATGTCTGTTATCGCCCACCATCCAGTAATAATCCATCTCAAATGTATAGCTACTGACTTCAGTTCCGTTGATATAGATGCGTTGGCCGTCAACCTGGAGTTCATGGCCTTCATAAACAGAAATGATCCGCTCATACAAAGGCAGGTTATCTGTGTCCAGGTGAATGGTTGCTCCTCTGGCGGGGATATGGATCGGACCGTAATTGTCTTCATTCCACGCAAAAGATTCGTGATGCGGAAAAATATGTCTTTCTCCGTTTTGCTCAGGTCGAACAATGCGATCGATATTGGTCACATTGCCTGCCCTGGCGAGCTCCTGAGCAGCCTCATCAGTCATGGCGATTAAAAACAGAGATGGAGAAATTTGCCCCCAGTCAGTAATATCAAGCCTTGTAAAGAGCCTTGAAGACAGAGGTGTGCCGTCGGTTTCAACTCTGTAGTTATGCTGAACCTGGGGTGGGTCATCCAGGTGAAGACCATTGATATAAATGACCCCATTGCGGATTTCAAGTGTATCACCCGGAATTCCAACGCATCGCTTAATGTAATTATCCCGTTTATCAACGGGACGGCTGATCACATCATAATTATTCCAAACCCTGTCACGGCCCATTTCTCTGACAAGGGTGTAATAGCTTTGGTTTTGCAGTTGCAGGGCCACCGTGTCGCCTTCAGGAAAATTGAATACCACCACATCGTTGTTTCGGATGGTTCTGATTCCGGGAAAACGATAATGTGGCAGACTGATCCATTCAACATACGACTTTACATTGTCTGTAAGCGGGAGGGTAGAATGGGCAAATGGAAACGCTATGGGTGTGCGGGGTATTTTTGGTCCATAACTGACCTTGCTTACAAAAAGGTAATCACCCACCAACAGTGATTTTTCCATTGATGAAGTTGGAATGGTGTATGCTTCAAGCATAAAGGTGCGGATGATGGTGGCTGCGATGACAGCAAAAATTATGGCATCAGCCCATTCTCGTGTAGCACTCTTTTTGATTACGGGAAGCTTATCTGGTGAAGTAAAAGATTCATTTGGATTAAACCCTAGATAGGGAATGAATACAAAGGGAAACATGACACCCAGGGCCTGTTGTATTAAACCATCCTTGCCAAAGCATTTAAGGGTTTCAACCACCATGAGCAATATGGTGAATACATTGATAAAGGGAATAAGGGTAAATACAAACCACCACTTGGGTTTATGAATGACCTGTAACCAGACAAAAAGATTATATACCGGAATCAGGGCTTGCCATCCCGGCCGGCCTGCCTTGACAAAAATCTGCCATAGACCTGCTATAGACGCAATCAGGAAGATGATAGACAGAATCATATATATGCTCATGGTGGTAGCTTTAATTATTTATCAAAAAATAAATTACTTTGTCAATGGTTATAATAACCTGCCTGCAAGGGTTTTTCATCGTATTCAGCGGGTGTAAACCCACTATGCAAGCTTCATTAAATCTTTCATGGTGTAAATGCCTTTTTTGTCAATCAGCCATTGTGCCGCAATGATAGCTCCTTCAGCAAATCCTGAACGGTTATGGGCTTCATGCTTCACCTCAATGGTGTCAATGGCCGAATCATATGTAACAACGTGTGTACCCGTAATGTTTTCTATTCGGTATGACTTAATGGGAAGCACTTCTTCTGCATGATCCTGATCAGCATCTCCCCACATTTTGAGGTTTTGACGGTGTTTTATGATATCAGCTGCCAGACTTATGGCTGTTCCGCTTGGTGCATCGAGCTTGGCTGTGTGATGGGTTTCAATGATTCGGGGTTTGTATCCATCAAGGTTTTTTAATAAAACTGCCAGGTAATTATTCAGGGCGAAAAATATATTGACACCAATACTGAAATTGGAGGCATAAAACAATGACTGATCCATCTTCAGGCAAAGTTTTTCAATGGTCGGAAGCTCATGAAGCCATCCGGTGGTTCCGGTTACCACTGGAATGCCGGCCTCAAAGCATCTCCTGATGTTGGCTGGTGCGGCTTCGGGCGATGTAAACTCTATGGCCACGTCACAATCAGCCAGGTCTTTGCCATGGGAGTCCCATTGTAATTGGTTATCAATGATCAGTTTAATGCTGTGATTTTTTTGAAGGGCAAGCTGTTCAATAGTTCTGCCCATTTTTCCATAACCGATCAATGCGATCTTTAGTTGATGATTTGTCATATTAAAATCTGTATGTAATGGTAAAATGTGCCGCTGTGCGGTGGCCACTATGCCCGGGTAGGATTGGTGCCGGCCGGGGCTGCATGCCCAGTCGGAGATCTTCTCCAACATCAAAATTCATCAGGTGGGCATCCACACTGGCGTCAAGAATATTAAGCAGATATAATGCGGCAGATAATAAGTAGGTAATTTCAAGGTTTCTGCGGTAAAAGTTCATGGCCCTTTCTAAAACTGCAGTTGAATGTGGAAGATTGTCGGTTGTATTTGGGTTGCCATCAACTCTTGCAAGCCAGGCTTCTCTCCAAAACCTGTGTTCGGTAGTGTTCATGTCAACAAAATATATTAGGGTGCCAAAACCGGCATATATGACAGGAACTTTCCAGTATTTTCCGTTGTATATTTGTCCGAGCCCGGGCAGCGTAGCTGAAAGCATGGCAGCTTTTGCAGGTGACTGAATTTCTGTGGCAGGTCTCCGAAGGTCAATTTGCTGAAGTGCATCCGGGTTTTTTAGTACAAGATCAGAACCACTTACCGCCAATGAGATGAGCAGGCATAAGGCAAGTATGGAAAATCCCTTTTGCATGGTGTGTGATTTTCCGCATAAGAACGGATTATTTGCAAATTGCTTCAATATCCTGCCTTCTTTCCTGGTTTATCTTTTCAACAATATGGAGATTCTGTTCAGGTCGTCAATTGATTTATAGTGGATCATAATACTGCCTTTTCCGCCTGGTTTGGCTTTTACCTGGACTTTGGCTTCGTAGATACCTTCCAAATCTCTTTTTAAGCGGTCGGAGGCTTCTGAATCAGGAATTGAAGATGATTCTTTTTTCTTTTTGCCTGGCTGGGGACTTTCATCTTTTGAGCCCAGGTCGCGGATAATCTCCTCCACCTCTCTTACCGACAACGACTGCTCAATAATATCCTGGTATACTTCCATTTGTGTCTGAAAGTCTTCAATTGACAGCAGGGCTTTGGCGTGCCCCATGGTGATCATTTCTTGTCTGACGCCTATTTGTATTTCACCGGGTAGGTTAAGAAGGCGGAGGTGGTTGGCAATAGAAGGCCTGCTTTTTCCCAACCTTTCACTTAGCATTTCTTGTGTGAGCTCATATTCGTGGATAAGCCTTTTGTAACCCATGGCAATCTCCACAGGGTTCAGGTTCTCCCTTTGTATGTTTTCAACGATGGCCATTTCAAGCATTGAGTGATCGTCGGCACTCATGATATATGCGGGAATCTCTTTAAGCCCGGCCATTTTGGAGGCCTTTAATCGTCTCTCACCTGATATAAGCTGGAGTTTTTGGCCATCAATTTTCCGGAGGGTAATAGGCTGGATAACTCCTTGTTCCTTAATTGAGGCAGCCAGGTCATTCAAGGCTTCTTCATCAAAATCAGTACGGGGCTGGTAGGGGTTGGCTTCAATCAAATCAATTGATACCTTGCCAATGGTTCCAACAGCCATAAGGTCTTTACCAACATCATAGGTTGGTTGGGGTTCGACACCCGAGTTGTCGAGAAGGGCTCCTAACCCCTTACCCAGTGCACGTTTTTTGGCGTTCATATATTGATGGTTTTATCCTCTTGCCTGATTTTCGTTAACCCATTCTTCTGCAGTATCTCTCTGGCCAGGTTCAGGTGATTCAGCGACCCCCGGCTTTGGGCGTCGTGCATGATGATCGTCTCACCAAAGCTGGGAGCCTCACCCAGTTTGATGTTACGGTAGATTATCGTGTCAAATACCAATTCCTGAAAATGCATTCTCACCTCTTCAACAACCTGGTTCGCCAATCTTAACCGGGCGTCATACATGGTAAGCAAAATACCTTCAATCGCCAGCTCGGTATTTAACCTTGATTGGACAATTTTGATTGTATTAAGCAATTTTCCGAGGCCTTCAAGGGCAAAATATTCACATTGCACGGGAATGATCACTGAATCAGCGGCTGTCAAGGCATTTACAGTTACCAACCCGAGTGAAGGAGAGCAGTCAATAATAATAAAATCATATTGGTCTTTGATCTTTTCAATGACCTTGCGCATCATTTTTTCTCTGTTGGGCAGGTTGATCATTTCGATTTCAGCACCTACAAGGTCAATATGAGCTGGTATGAGGTCAAGATGGGGTGTTGAGGTATTCAGCAGAATGTTTTCTGGCTCAACGTCATCAATGATGCATTCATATATGCTGGTTTTTACCAGTTTTGGATCAATCCCGACACCAGATGTGGCGTTTGCCTGTGGATCAGCATCAATAAGCAATGTCTTGTATTCCAATACGGCCAGACTTGCAGACAAGTTGATGGCAGTTGTGGTTTTGCCTACGCCCCCTTTTTGATTGGCAATCGCTATAATTTTACCCATAATGAAATAGTGGTACAAAATGAATATTCATGTAAATTATTCAAACCCAGCACTGCTTATAAAACAAAGGCACGGCCGTTAAGTTGCAAATTTACAACTTCTGCATGCTTGTGGCGTTAATTTTTTATAAAAAACTCCGGAGTCAGTTGCAGCATGGCAGCAAAAAGGCTCACTGAGGCCCTTCTTGTGTCCAGTCAATTTCTGAACCAAACAAGCTATGTGGAATTAAATAAATAATCAGCATTATTACGGCGGCAACAATAACCCATGTCTGGTGCTTAGGGTTGTTTCTGGCCTTGAAGAATGCAATGACCCAAAAAATGAGGGCAAAGGCCGTTTTATTGTCTGTCAGGTCGGTTCCAAACGGCCAGCCCGTCCAGAAATCACCAAATGCATATTTTTGAATAATCGGTCCGAACACCAGCCCGCCAAGTATAAAAGTTACCAACGTCCATAAAGTAAGCTTATAGGTCTTGTCATTGGCTATTGCAGCTATTCCTGCCCTTGTGCTTAGGAGCATGGCTGCAAACATCAGGAAAATATGCGGTATCATGGCCCATGCCGGCACGTTGTTTCTGAATCGGATCACAATAGGTTCTTCTGATAATACATATTTTTCTTCGTCTTTGGTAAGCACGATCTGATACATGACCTTACCGGCAGCAGGTTGTTGGGGAATATAGGCGATTAACTGATCATCACGTCTTACTAAGGGAGCTTCTTGCCACTGGTCGTAACTTGGGTAGCGCTTGTAACGAAAATAACCTCCGATTTCCTGATCCTCTGCGGTTACCCTGACAGGGGCATCCATAGGCCGCGGAAAGGTTCTTATCAATCTGTAAGAAATGGTTTCATCCTGAATTTCCACCTGCCCCCTGTAAGGCGTCGTGGGCCCGGTCAGACGCTGGTAAATAGCGCTTGATAGTGTGATTAAGACAGCTATCAACCAAAAGAGGAACATTTTCAAGTTCATAACTTTATTTTTTAGGTTTTACATGGTGTATGGTTACGAAACTTATTACCGTTTAGTTTAGTAGTGAAGTGGTTAACTGATCGATCATGCGCGAATGATAAATGGCATCATATATTTTCTGTTGGATCCGGGTGCGGATGTTTTCTTCAATCAGCCAGCGGTTGTCCTGATCAGGATAGGTTCTGTTGGATAAAAATACAAAGACCAGATTTTCTGCAGGGTCAGCCCAAGCCAGGGTTCCGGTAAATCCACTGTGTCCAAAGCTTTTGGGAGAGGCACTCTTGCAAGCCGGACCAGGCTCGTTAATTTTTAAAGATGGCTTGTCAAATCCCAGTCCTCTGCGGTTGCTGTTTCCGGCAAACTGCACCCGGGTGAATTCTTCAATGGTTCGGTGGTCAATAAAATGTTGCCCTCCGTAATTTCCACCGGTGAGTACCATATGCATCAGGACAGCCAGTTCAGTTGCATTTGAAAACAAGCCGGCATGACCACTTATTCCCCCCAGCATGGCGGCGGCGGGATCATGTACAAAACCCCTGACCACCTGCTTTCGCCAAACCGTATCATGCTCTGAAGGAGTGATGAGAAATTGATCAAAACGCTCAAGGGGTTGATATCCCATGGTTTTGAACCCCATTGGCTTGTAAAGAAAATGGGTGGTGAAATCGTGGATATTTTGCCCTGTGATCTGTTCAACGATCTCTGCCAGCAGGATAAAACCCAGGTCACTGTACCTGTAGTTGCCATTATTTAACAATGGAGACATGGCAATATGCTGAAAAATGGTGTCGCGGTAGCTGTTGTGAATATATTTATTTCCCGCCACCATGGTCTTAAAATCTATAGTTTGTTCCTGGTTGTATATGCCTTCAATCAACTCTTTTTCATCCATGGTATTCATGTAAAAGGGAATCCAGGGCGTGAGCTTTGCCTGGTGGGCAAGGAGTTCGCGTAGCCTTATATGTTCTTTGTCACTTCCCCTGAGCCATGGTAAGTAGAATCCAAGTGTTTTATCTATATCGAGCCGGCCTTCGTCATTTAATCGCATGACAGCGACGGTGGTCGCTGCAATTTTGGTTATGGAAGCCAGATCATAGATATGGTAATTTCTCACAGGCATCAGGCTGTCGTAGGTATGATGACCAAAACTTTTGTTGTAAATCATCATTCCATCTTTGATGATGGCTATCTGACAACCAGGATAGGCCTTCATTCTGATGCCCTGTATGGCCAGGCTGTCAATCTCTGCCAGAAGTTCTGAGCTTATTCCGACTTCTTCTGCTTGTCCCATGCGGATTCTGGCTGGAGCAGGTGTGATAATGCCTAATCCTGCAGGGAAATATTTTCCTGAGGTAACCGGTAGTCTTCCCTTGAGCTGTATGCCTCCAAATATGGCCTCGGCAGCAGCCTGTTCAAAATTATGCCCGTCTTGAAAAGCTACAAGAATGGATTCAATATTCAATACCTCGTCTTCGAAAAATGCCAGGCTGTAGGGATTTGCAAATAAGCTGAGAATAACATCTTTTTCTTTGGCTATGGTATTGATCAGGCCAATGGTCTCCTGGTTGATACCATAGTTACGGGAGAGAAAGAAGCTGTTATCGTGAACAGAGATAATGATGAGATCATAACGGTTTAACGCGTTGAGGGTTCTTTGGGCCTGTTGGGGGCTGTGTTCTTTTGAAATACTATATTGACCGACCGGTGCATATATGCTTAAAGCAGATTGAAAAGTGTTGCCAGATGGAGAACCGATTGAAAGGGCTGCAATATTTCTGTGCTGCAAATCACTGACAGGTACCAGGCTCTTGTTGTTTCTTACCAGGGTGAGAGAAGCTTCAGCCAGGTTTTTGTTAAGCAATTTTCCGCGTGATGTGTTCAACTCTTCATGTAAACGATCAACTGATGTGTATGTATATTGATCAAGACCCACCAGTTGCTTGTAATAAAGTATTTTTTTGCACCTCTCATTAATGAGGTCTTCAGTAATAACGCCCTCATCAAGGGCGTTTTTTATGGCTGCAATGGCTGCCGGTACATCCTGGGGCAACAGCAGGATATCGTTTCCGGCCATCAGGGCTTTGAGTTCAGACACACCTGGGTCAAAGTGGTCTGAAACACCCTGCATCTCAAGGGCATCGGTAATGATAAGTCCTTTAAAACCCATTTCGTCTTGTAGCAGATGGGTTACAATGTTTTTAGAAAGGGTCGAGGGCAGATGCCTTTGTTCTTCAAGTGCAGGTATTTCAAGATGTGCCACCATTACAGAGTGGAGACCCTCCTGAATCATCTTTTTGAAGGGGTATAGGTGGATTGAATCAATTTCAGCCAGAGAATGTCTGAGCAGGGGCAGGGTATAATGGGAGTCTGCATTGGTGTCTCCGTGTCCGGGAAAATGCTTGGCGCAGGCAATAACACCCGCATCTTGCAGACCATGCATATAGGCAAGTCCTTTGTTGGCTACATTATAGCGGTTTTCACCAAAAGCCCTGAAATTAATTACCGGATTATCGGGGTTGTTGTTCACATCAACAACTGGTGCAAAGTTGATATGCACTCCAAGGCGCCTTAATTGACGTCCAATTTCCATCCCCATTTGGTAAACCAGGTGGTCTTCTTGTATGGCACCCAGGGCCATCTGTCTGGGAAAGACAATGGTGCTGTCAAGACGCATGGAAGGGCCCCATTCTGCATCCATGGCTACAAGCATGGGAGTTTGAACCTGGCTTTGCATTCTGTTTGTCAGCAGCACCTGCCTGGTTGGGCTTCCCCGAAAAAATGCGATGCCTCCCACATTATGGGCTTTTACATCCCTGACCATTTGGTCATAATATGCCTGATCCATGTCGGTACGCACCCTTATCATGATAAGTTGTGCAATGCGCTGCTCCAGATTGAGAGAAGCAAAGACAGAGTCAACCCAGGGAGTGGAAAAATCGTGCGGTGGAGGCTGTAATGCAAGAGGGCTGGCTGCCTGATCAGTTCGTATGAACCCTGTGGATAGCAATAAAACGATTGAGGCTAAAACAAGGAGAGAAGATAACTTTTGCATGGTCAGAACAATGGACGTAACAGTATGGATTGGTTAACATACAAATATACGTGACAATTTTCAATTGAACGGATCAGCAGTAAAAAGAAATCATAATCAAGACAGGCTGATCAAATGTGGTATACCTTCCATTTTCCTGTTTTGAGATAGGCATAAGAGGCGATTCCCAGAATACTAAAATAGACCACCTCGACAAACCAGACCACAGGTGCTGAACCTTTGAACAATACGGCAAGGATAAAGGCAACAAGAAGATAAAAAATGATGGATAATATTTCTATGAAAAGCGCAACCTGTGTTTTGCCGGTACCGGAAAGGCCGCTGAATATGATCATGCCAAATGAAAAAGCAACCAGGGCGAGTGAGACCACCCTCAAGAGGGGTCTTGTGGCTTCATAGAGCTGGGGTTCATTTGTGAAAAACGATATAATTTCATCAGGGAAAAATATGTTTACCTGTGCAATTACAATTGTGGCCCCTACGCCCATAACCAAAATTTTTCTGATAAGGGGTATTACTTCATCTGTCCGGCCCTGGCCGATCAGATTGCTTACAAGGGTGTTGGTGGTTGAACTTAAACCCCACACAGGAATCATCATCAGCATATAAAAACTTCTGGTAATGTTAGAAGCAGCCAGTGCTGTCTCTCCAATCTGCTCGATGATCATGAAGAATACAAACCAGGCGCTGAATGACAGAAAGTACTGAAACATTACCGGAACAGCTACCTTAAAGATGGGTTTGTATGCCAGCCAGTTGGGTCGCCTGACGCTAAACAGGCTGTAAGTTTTCAATGTCTTTCCGGCACTGACCCAGACCAGTAAAAAAGAGAAAGTAAGCAGCTCAGAGATATTAGTGGCGATGGCTGCTCCGGCAATTCCCAAAGCAGGAAAAATACCATATCCGAATATGAGCAGGTAATCAAGTACAATATTAATTACGGCCATTATCACGGTGCTGGCTATAAGAATTCTTGTACGGGTAATACCGATGTAGAATGCATTGAATGACAGTACCAGGAATCCGAAAAGGAATCCGAAACGCCGGTATGATAAAAAAACAATGCTTTCGTGCAAAACTGCCTCTGACTGCATGAACAATGACAGCACTGCAGGAGCCAGATATGTCATAAACATAAAGAGGATAAGGGCCAGGGCAATCATAAAAAAATTGGCATGGTCAAAAATGCTACCGATCTGTTGAAGCTTCCCCTCTCCGTTTCTTCTGCCGATAAGTATTTGAACGCCAACTGCAAATCCAGCTCCGAGCATGACAAGGCAGAGGTAGAAAATACCCCCTATGGCTGAAGCTCCCAGAGTGACCTCACCCAATCTGCCCAGAAAGGCAGTGTCTATGACCACCATGAGGTTTTGGGCCATCAAGCCGATGATAATGGGGTAGGATACCTGCCATATTTGCTTGTAAGTTGTGTGTGTATTACCGGAACCCTGCATGCATGAAGCGCTGAATATGGATAATGGTGTCAAAAAAAATGATGGATTGCTTTAAGATTTCTCACGAAACATGGAGGACAAGTCCTTTAAGATATTGCCCTTCAGGATGAAATATATTTACGGGATGATCTGCCGGCTGGGTCAGCTGATGAATTATTCGAACGCGTCGTCCGGCCTGTATTGACGCCGACATCACTGTTGACCTGAAAAGGTTCATATCTACCACCTGAGAGCAACTGAAAGTGAAAAGCAGGCCGCCCGGAGCAATTGATTTCAGGGCTTCAAGGTTAAGTCGCTTGTAACCCTGAACGGCATTATGCTTGACATGCTGATGTTTTGCATAGGCCGGAGGATCAAGCACAATGAGGTCATAGCTTTCTTCAGTCGACCTTAAATATTGCATGGTGTCACCTGTGATGCATTCGTGATGTTTGCTTCTGTCGTTCAACTCCACGTTCTTTTCCGTAAGGGCCATGGCTTTTACCGAACTATCGAGCGAATGAACCATTCTTGCCCCTGCTTTTAACGCATACACTGAAAAGCCACCACTGTAACAAAACGTATTTAAGACATATCTTCCGTGGCTGTATTTGCCGAGCAAATCTCTGTTGTCACGCTGGTCAATAAAAAAACCGGTTTTTTGTCCTTCAACAATGTCAATTTTGAAACGATTCCCGTTCTCAAGTACCTCAACCTCGCTGGGTTGACCAAACAACACTCCACCGGGGTCTTTATCTTTCCAGAAAGAGGCAGGGAGTGTTTCCCGGCTTTTGTCGTAAATGCTTACCATTTTGCCTTTGTACAAATCTTTGAGGCATTCTGCAATTTGACCAATATATCCGTATAAGCCAATAGAATGGATCTGGATAACCAGGTGACCATTATAATGGTCTATGATAAGACCTGGCAAGTGGTCACCTTCACCATGTACCAACCGGTAAACATTGGTACCCTGATTGTTTATCAACCCCAAGCTTTCTCTTAAATACCAAGCCTTTAATAATGCCTGTTGCCAGAAATCTCCATCAAATTTTTCAGGACGGTCAGGAGCAAATGCCATAATCCTTACGGCTATAACACCATCCTGGTATATTCCTGTAGCAAGATACTCTCCCTTATTTGAATATATGGTTGCCATGGATCCATCTATGGGGTTGCCGTCCATTTTTTTAATGGCACCGCTGAAAACCCACGGATGGAATCGCCTTACAGCATCATCTTTACCTGATTTCAATATTATATTCACCATAAGCAGTTGGGTATTGGTTTATTTAACCAGCACAGCTGCAAAAATAAACAATTGGGTGTAGTCTGTGAAGCTTTATTTTACCGCAAGCCTGAGCATTCTTTTTCCATCAAGGCTGGCCTCAACCGTATCACCAACTTGCACCCTGAATGAATCACCCGACAGGTCAACCATGATCAGATCACCGATCTTGATGGTGAAAAAAGCAGATACGCGGGCTATGAGCGCATCCATTGTTTGCATCATCTGAGTAAAGCTGCCTTGTTGCATGCTTTCTCCATTTTTTATGAGGTCGTATAAAAACCCATGTCCATCTTGAACCTGGTCAAGTGTGATAAAATGGCTGATGGCAGAAGATCCGTCAAAAGCCCTTGCGGTTTCCCACGGCAAACTGTTTTCAGACAGATCAGAAAGTACATCTGTTGCAGAAAAATCAAGGGCCACACCTATTTCATCAAAGTATGTGTGTGAAAAACGTGGCTGGATATGCCGGCCTAATTTACATATCCTGCATACCATTCTGATGCTGCAATGTATTTCGTTGGTAAAATCAGGATAAAAAAAAGGCAGACCACCCCTGATAATGGCTGTTTCGGGTTTTAGAAACAGAATTGGCTCGTCCTGGTGGTTGTTTGCCAAAGAATAGTACTCGGCACAAATGATTTTCATGGAACCGGTTTACTCTTTCACAATGGAGCTTCCTTTGTTCAGCCCCCTTAAAATGACTGACTGTATAATGTTCTTTGTTGACAATGGGAAATCTGCTTTCATCATCCAATCGAAATACTGGGGCTCCCGCTTGAACACCTCCATGACTTCCTGCCCCTTGTATTTGCCGAAGTTGAAGATTTCCCTGCCATGCATATTGTACCCAATATGTCCCACCAGGTCGGCATTCCGGTGATTGAAAGAGAAATCATGAAGTGCCTGGACGTCGTTTTTGATGGGTTGGGAAATATTGCCGTCGCGATCTTCATAGTCAGCACCATCATAGCGTTGTATCTGTGACAATAAAATTTCGTAGGTAGCCTTGGTGTCAGCCTCTGCCTCGTGGGCATCGACTAATTCTTTACCACAGTAAAACCTGTAGGCTGCCTTCAGGGTTCTGGGTTCCATTTTGTGAAAAATATTCTGAACGTCTACCAGGCGACGTTTTTTAACATCAAAATTTATTCCACACCGAAGAAACTCTTCTATGAGCATGGGAACATCGAACTTGTTTGAGTTGTACCCTCCCAGGTCACAATGTTGCAAAAAGCGGTCAAGTTCATGTGCAAGCTCTGCAAATGTGGGGGCATTTGCCACATCAGCATCTTTAATGCCGTGAATGGCAGACGACTCTGGTGGTATGGGGATGGTCGGATTGATCAGCCTGGTCATTGACTCCTCATGCCCCTCAGGAGATATCTTAAAAATACTGATCTCAACGATGCGGTCTTTCACAACGTTTACCCCTGTAGTTTCCAGGTCAAAAAAGGCAATGGGACGGTTTAGTTTGAGTTGCATGGTGGTGGTTGGTGGGTTTGTGAATTGGTGGATTTGCAGGTTGATTGGTTAAAAAGTCGAAAGGTCGAAAAGTCGAAAAGTCGAAAGGTCGAAAGGTCGAAAAGTCGAAAAGTCGAAAGGTCGAAAAGTCGAAAGGTCGAAAAGTCGAAAGGTCGAAAAGTCGAAAAGTCGAAAAGTCGAAAGGTCGAAAAGTCGAAAAGTTAATTGGTTCATAGGTTAATGGGTTATACGTTTCAACTTTTAAACTTTTAAACTTTCGAACTTCCAACCGTTTATACGAAGGTAATATAAATATGAAAAGGCAGGAGGCACAAATTGCGCTTTTCCTGCCTTTAACTATTGTTTTCTGACCTTTTGAAGCTATCCTTTATAAAGGATAAAGATCTGGGCGTTATATCCCCTGCGTATCATCAAATTGTTCAAGATATTTTGCAACGGCCTGAAGGAACATCCCTCCAAGGGCTCCGTCTACGATTCGGTGATCGCATGAGAGAGACAGATCCATTCTGTGCCTGATGCCAATGGTATCGCCCTCGGGTGTTTCAATGACCACAGGTTTTTTCTGGATCAGGCCAACTCCGAGGATGGCTACTTGTGGCTGGTTGATAATTGGGGTGCCCATGGTGGCTCCAAATGTGCCAAAGTTTGTCAGGGTAAAGGACCCGCCCTGGATCTCATCAGGTTTCAACTTGTTCTGCCTTGCCCTGTTTGCTTTGTCATTCACTTCTTTTGCGATGCCCAGCAGGCTCTTGTGATCAGCCTGATGGATAACAGGTACTATAAGGTTGCCGTCGGGCAGGGCTGCTGCCATGCCTACATTGATGTCTTTCCTCTTGATAATCTTATGGCCGTCAAGGCTTACGTTAACCATGGGGAAGTCTCTCAGGGCTTGTGCTATGGCTTGAATGAAAATGGGGGTGAAGGTCAGTTTTTCGCCATCACGTTGCTGTAAAATGGTTTTGTGTTTATTGCGCCAGTTTACTACTTTGGTCATATCCACCTCTCTGAACAGTGTAATGTGCACTGAAGTGTCTTCAGACATGACCATATGATCTGCAATGAGCTTACGCATCCTGTCCATCTCTACTACCTCGTCTTTTTCACCGGCCTGTACTTTTGCAGGCTGGGGCTTTGATAGAGATGCGGCTTTTGTATCAGAAGCTGCCCCGTGCGGTTTCTCTGCTGGTTTTTCTCCACGGGTTTTTACATAAGTCAGCAGGTCGTCTTTGGTGAGCCTGTTGTCTTTGCCTGAACCGGGTATCTGATCAAGCTCTTCTAAGGATATATTTTCTTCTTTTGCAATACTTCTTACCAGTGGGGAGTAAAATCTGTCACCCTGTCCCTGTCTCTTTGAAGGTGTGTCACCGGCAGATTGCTGCTCATCAGATGTTTTGCTTTCAGTCTTTACTTCTTTTTCGACACGTACGGGCTGTTCGGCCTCTGTGTCTGATTCCTTGTCAGAAGCAGGCTGCTTGCCTTCATCTGTATCTTCCCCTTCCTCTGCATCCACCTGAATAATGGCTATAACAGTGTCAACAGCCACGGTATCGCCTTCATTAAAAAGTTGTTCCTTAAGGGTACCTTCAACCGGACTGGGAATTTCTGAGTCGACCTTATCGGTAGCTAACTCAATGATGGGATCGTCCAGTTCGATCTGGTCACCTGGTTGTTTGAGCCATTTGGTTATGGTTGCTTCAGTGATGCTTTCACCCAGTTTGGGCATTTTTAATTCAAAAGTTGCCATATATCATATATAAAATATCAATGTCCTATAGCTGAGAACAAAGTTCCCGCAAAAAGGTTTGACTGCAGCTACTTTTTCCGTCCAAGATGCCTCAGGGCTTTCAGGCATATTTTCACGTCAGTTTCAACCTTATAGTCTTTTGCATACAGGCTGTTGAGGTTTTTCAATGTATCCGGTGAAAGCTGTTGAATAAAGCCATCACCCGGATGTAATACGCTGCCTTTGAGGCCAGGAAGCGGAGCGTCACCGGCTTCGGGATAGTAGCCCACCCATGTCATTTGCCCGATGAGCACCTTGATGAGGTTTAAAAAGAAAGACCATCTGTTTTTAACAACAATAAGGTGAAATGGGAGTGTGATGAGCAGGGCCATCGAAAAGCCAAAGTCAAACAGTCTTTTTTTGCGTCTGTTTGCAGGCAAATTGATGCCATTGATGTTTACGGTAAAAAGGTCACCGAATGTATCAATGCTGTTGCTTCCGATTATGTATAAACTTTCAGGGGGTGCAATCTTAAAATGCACTTGCTTGTTTCTGAGCCTTGACATATGGTCGATAATGGCTTGTGAGCTCATTTCGCCAGCACAAAATATCACCTCGCTGATCTTATATATGTCGATAATCTCATCCAATTGTCCGATATCCCCGATACATCCGCCACCACCCTGTTTTTCTTGTGAAACCGAAATAAGGCCAATGAATGATGAGTCACCGCCCTGTCTGAGCATCGATAGAATGCGCTGGGCTTCTTCGCCGTCTCCGGCAATGGCCACCCTTCTTGAAACCGGGTTGCTGATATGTATTGTCCGGTATTTTGTAAGGGTATAAATTATCCTTACAGAGATCATGGCGATTACCGACCAAAGACTTCCTAACAGTATAAGTGCCCTTGAGAAGCGCAGACTCACAGGAAGAAGGGCGTATACAACAAGGATGGCAATGGTTCCTATTCCCAGCCCCCTTATGATACGGAATAAACTAACCGGCTTGTCATATCCACCGCTTATATAAACAGAAGCCAACCATGTGAGTATGTAAGCAGGCACCATGAATTGCATGAAAGCCGGAGGGTAATAGGTGCTGTCTGCGGCAAATATCAGATGCTGCCAGTAATCTTTCAGAAAATAGAACCCTCCGTAAAGAAGAATGGCATCAGTCATCGGCCAGATAAGCCTGCGAACAAACCGGTTTATCAGGGCAAGCCCGGCCCTGAAATAAATGGCCAGGTTGATTAGCATTGTAAATACCCTGGCATGTTTCGGTGAGAAGTGTTTTCGGGCAAATATGATCATGGCCTGGTAAAAAACCAGCACATAGTTGACACTGCTTTTTTTCGTGCTTTCGCCTTTGTAGTGAATAATCCTTGTGCCTGGGTAGTAGTAGTTTTTATAGCCCGACTTAACAATGCGATGCGAGAGGTCTATATCTTCGCCATACATAAAAAAATCCTCGTCAAGTATGCCTGCCTGATCCAGTGCCTCTTTTCGCAGCAGCATGAAGGCTCCCGAAAGCACATCCACCTGGTGTATCTTGTCTTTGCTCAGGTAGCCAAGATGGTACTTGCCAAAAACCCTCGAACGGGGTAACAGGGCAGATAAGCCAAAAATTTTGCTGAATGCCACACCCGGGGTTGGGAGGCCCCTTTTTGATTCAGGGAGGAAACGGCCCTTGCCGTCAAGCATTTTTACACCCAGTCCGCCTGCATCAGGATGTTTTTCCATGAAATCTGTAACCGATGGCAGGGTATCGTCTTCAACCACCGTGTCGGGGTTCAGGAGCAATATATACTTTCCGGATGCCTGGCGAATGGCCTGATTGTTTGCCCTGCTGAATCCCAGATTCTCTTTGTTGGCAATAAGCCTGACATGTGGAAATTTATTGCTGACCATTTCGATTGAGCCGTCAACAGAATTGTTGTCAACCACAAAAACCTCCATTTCAATATCCTTACCCGACTTGTAAACAGACTGGAGGCACTGTTCAAGAAAGTACTTGACATTGTAATTAACGATGACAACCGAAAGCAGCATACCAGTTATTTGATGTTGGATGTAGCGTATTCAGTGCGGTGCAGAATTGATCTGCCCAGGGTAACCTCATCGGCGTATTCAAGTTCATCGCCTATGGCAATGCCTCTGGCAATAACAGAAACCTTTAAATCAAAAGGCTGTAAAATTTTATAGAGATAAAAGCTGGTGGTGTCTCCCTCCATGGTGGTGCTTAATGCCAGGATCACCTCTTTGACCTCTCCGTTATTTTTCAGGCGGTTGTTAAGGCTGTCAATATTCAGGTCTGAGGGTCCGATGCCATCCATGGGCGATATAATGCCCCCCAATACGTGGTAGCGCCCCGAGTATTGTCCGGTGTTTTCGATGGCAATGACATCACGGATATCTTCTACAATACATATCATGGAGGCATCCCTGCGGGGTGAAGCACATATATGGCAAACCGGATGATCAGACAAGTTACAGCACTGCTTGCAATATACCACTTCCTGATGTAGTCGTTCAAGGGTTTTTGCAAAGCGCTCAACACTGGTTGGGTCTTGTTTTAACAAATGGAGAACCAGGCGGAGGGCGGTTTTTTTCCCTATACCGGGAAGCCGGGAAAACTCTTCCACGGCCGATTGCAATATTTTTGAAGAGAAATTTTCCAAAATCACTGATATAGTTGTGGACTGGACCAAAGTTAATAATAAAAGCTTGGCAGAAAGATAAAAGTTTGCCTATTTTTGCCGCATCCAAACCCCTAACCGGATATTTATGACACCCTGGCTCATATTGTTCACATTCCTGGTTTACACCTCTTTGATCTTCTTGATTTCACGACTTACCATACGTCGAAAGCTCAACAATGAGACCTATTTTTTGGGCAACAGAAATTCCCCGTGGTATATTGTAGCGTATGGCATGATAGGGGCGTCACTTTCAGGTGTGACATTTATGTCGGTGCCTGGTCTGGTGGGTTATGAGCAGTTTTCGTACATGGTACTGGTATTTGGATACCTTGCAGGATATTTTGTGATCGCCAGAGTTCTCTTGCCCCTATATTACCGTTTGAACCTCACATCCATTTATGACTACCTGGGCGACAGATTTGGCCTTGCTTCATACAAAACAGGTTCGTTTTATTTTATAGTTTCCCGATTGATTGGGAGTTCATTCAGGATGTTCCTGGTGGTTATTGTGCTACAGCGTTTTGTGTTTGACAGCTGGGGGATTCCCATGGCTGTTACGGTATCACTTTTTATGATACTTATTCTTTTGTATACCTTTCAGGGTGGAATCAAAACCATCGTATGGACCGACACCCTGCAAACTACTTTTATGATCACAGCGGTGATCGTGACCATTTTGCTTATTTCAGGTGAGCTTGACATGGGTATTTCATCACTGGTAGCCGAAGCCTCCAGCAGGGGTTACACCAAGATGTTTGTTTTTGATGTGAATGATCCGCGATTTTTTCTGAAACAGTTTTTTGCAGGCATGTTCATCACCATTGTTATGACTGGTCTGGATCAGGACATGATGCAAAAAAACCTGAGTTGTCGCAATTTGCGTGATGCACAGAAAAATGTGCTGACTTTTGGGGCCTTGCTGATTCCCATTAACCTGATATTTTTATTCCTGGGTGCATTGTTGTGGATTTATGCGTCACAGCTGGGCCTGTCAATGGATGCCTTCCAGACTTCCGATGAACTTTTTCCAACTGTTGCCCTCAATTACCTTGGCGTTGTAGCCGGTCTTACCTTCTTTTTCGGTCTGATCTCAGCCGCCTATTCAAGTGCCGATGGTACATTGACTGCGCTTACAACAGTTTTTTGCATTGACTTTCTGGGCCTCAGGCGCAGGCCAGGAATGACCGAGGATAGGATTCGTAAAATCAGGTACAAGGTTCACATCGGGTTTGCCCTTTTGGTCATGGCTATCATCATGGGATATGGTGCCATTAACAATGAAGCACTTATCAGCACCTTGTTTACCCTGGCAGGATATACCTATGGCCCCTTGCTGGGTTTATTCTTTGTAGGGATTTACACCAAATGGCAGGTAAAGGATGCATATGTGCCCGTGGTTGCCCTTTTGTCTCCTGGTTTAAGCTACCTGATCAGCTCCCATTCTGAAAGCTTGTTGTGGGGTTACAGGTTTGGATTTGAAATCCTGATTCTCAATGGCCTTTTCACCATTGCAGGTCTTTACCTGATCCGTAAAAAAAAGGGCCAACCGGTTGACCGGTAAGCCCTTTTGAAGTTTCAAAAACGATGAATTTATTCTACAAAACTGACCCAGCCGTGTGGATCGGGTTCATCTCCGTATTGGATGGCCTGTAGCTTTTTAAACAGCCTGGTG
>SKRM01000044.1 GCA_007118495.1 Bacteroidales bacterium | reverse complement strand
CCGCTTTGGCCATAAAACTCTCTTGGGTAAATAGATTATCCGTTTTCAACCACCTGTATACTTTTGCAGGTGGTTGTTTTTTTAGCGGCGGGGTGCCCAGGGGATTTCTATGTCCCAGTTTTCTCTCACCTGGATGGCTTCATCGAAGATATATACTTTTTCAGGCTGACGGCCTTCAAGATAGCTGCCTGTATCCCACTTGCCGTTGTTGTTGATGTCATCTATCAGTCGCAGGCGGTAGTTGGCGGCAGCCAGGTAGGGGAACTTATATTTTCCGTCTTCATACACCACTTTCTCTTCAAGCACCCTTGACCCTCTGTCAAGGAGTTGCAGGATGAATTGGTTGTCTTGATGGGGGAGGGTGAGGTCGGCAATGACAGAGCCGTAGTTTTCAGTGGTTGTGGTGGTATATCTGGTCACGATGGTATCATTTGTTATCCCGAATATGTCGGTAAACGCACCAGGTAGAATCTTCAGCCTGTAGGGGGTGCTTTGTTCCGGCATGGGTTCCATATATACTGTACGCTGTACCGCATCCCTGTAGTAAAACCCTGCAGAAACCGGGATGCTGTCGTTTGCAAATAATTGCACCCTTGATGCGTCGATTGAAGCAATAGGTGTTTCACTGGTTATCCCCACTGGTCTGAAATAGGGAACGGACCTGGCACTGCTGTAATTGAATGTCAGGTTTAGAATAGGTTCAGGGGCATCTGCATCTCTCTGTCGCATTTGTCGCGGCTGGGTGGCCCTGCGAATGGTATCAATCACCTCACCCCTGTCGTAAACCTCAAGGAACAATGAATCTCTTCCTGTATCTGCAAACCATAGCCGGAGTGTATCACGCCCCCGGGTTATTTCGGGAATATGCCAGGGTTCATCAAAGGGTTGCCTGATTTCTCTAACATAGGCTGTGTCAAAAGGAATTCTGAATGCCACTTCAATAAGACCCTCTCTGACCAACAGTGAAGAAACAACCCTTTGCACCGTGTCTTGTTCTTGAAAAAGGTATAATGTATAAAACGGTTTATCATCTGCCAGGGCGCTTTCCAGTGCAGACAGGGTATCACGTTGCAAAACTTCTTCACCTTCTGTGCGGGCAAATTCAATAGTTTCAGCAGCTGTGGCTGTCTCCGTTGCAGGGCTTCCGGCCACTGTGTCAGTCTCTGTTTCGGGCACTTCTTCAAAATATATGGGGCTGACAAGGCTGTCCAGAAAGGCGATGTATTCATCCGGCAGGTCATATTTAAAATTGAAGTTGTTATCTCTCAGGGCGAACATGAGGTATTCACCATCTGCCATATTGTTGATGGTGAAGAAACCCTCCTTATCTGTTTTTGCGAGGTATACAGGTCGTTCCAAATAAGGTACTGAATCATAAATGTTGCGGTACATCATCACAAAAACCCCCTCTTCTGGCTCCAGTTTAAAAGCATTTTTAACCTGACCTTGTAAGGAGAGTGAGTCAACAAAGTCTCCCGTTGAGAATACAAACTGAAAATTTGGAATGGCATTGCCTTCGGTGATGTCGCGAATGGCGTCTCCAAAAAAGAAGTTGTAAGTAGTTTCAGGGAGCAGGTCTTCTTCAATCTCAAACACAATACTGCGTCCCCTGATCCTGACTTCCGGAAGACTCTCCATAGGAGGTGAAATCAACATTTGCTGGCGGATTTCATGCAGGCGGACAAATTCATTGAAGAATATTCTCACCTGTCCTCCCTCAAAATTGGTGGCCCCGTTTGGCGGAGTGCTTCTGATAACTTCTGGCGGGTCTTCATCTCTGGGTCCCCCTGTGGGCGAAACCACATTGGCACAGCCGTAAGCTACCCATATGAATAGCAAGGGTATAAACCAGTTGAAGAATGTTTTTGATTGTGCCGGTGTCGCCATGGCTATCTGTCTCAGAATGACGACAAATTTACAAAATAAAGCCAGACCAGCCGGCGCAAAAAAACCGGGTCTCTCACTTTGAGTTGGAGAGACCCGGAAACCAAACAACTAGAAGGAAATTAGGTAGGAATCTATTTTGAGGGATTATGGAAAGCCTATTTTATAGTTTTCAAAACTTCGTTTAAGTCAAAGGGAAGTTCTTCTTCCTGCTCGGGCTTAATCATGCTTGTGAGATCAATCATTCTGGCAGTTTCATTTGTCCGGATGCGGCTGAATTCAGCCTGGATATCAAAGGGAGCTGCCTCCTGAGCTTCTTCAATTATGGTGGGCATTGTGAATGTCCTGCCCAGGGCGTCGCGGAAGCTAAGTGTCCTTGTTTTGGGGCTTGCACTTGCAAGGCTGATGCTGAATAAAAGGACTGTGGCTGTGATAAAGATTCTTGTTTTCATGTTTCAGAGGGTTATGGATTATTTTTTTATTTTCTTTTTTGTGTGCTTCTGCTTATTGGATAACCAATCTCGTGCCAAAAAACGCAAACAGCTGAAATAGAGAATTATGTGTAAGTGTACCAATGGGGTTGACACAAAAATAGTGTCCGCCTTCGTACATAATAATTACGGAAGCGGACACCGTTTAAAAAAATAAATTCTAACCAAATGGGTTTAACAGGGTGTTAAATAACTCACGCCCTGCCGTAAACCTTGGTGAACTTTAACAGATCAGCTGCATGCTCTTCATTGAGCATTTCTTTTGTATACCGCCATTTCCAATAACCAGGCGACTTGCCGGGGAAATTCATGCGGGCTTCTTCGCCCAGACGAAGGATGTCTTGCATGGGTGCGATGGCGATGGCCGATACGGTTGACCATGCCAGGCGAATGAATGACCAGGCCGGGTCGTTTTCATCCAGACAGAAATAATCGTGCATATGCTGCCTGTCCTGGGCTGAACTTCCGTGAAACCATCCCACGGTGGTGTTGTTGTCGTGGGTGCCGGTATATACGACACTGTTTGTGTCGTAAGTGTGGGGGATGAATTCGTTTTCTTCGCCTGAATCAAATGCAAACTGCAGGATTTTCATGCCCGGCATGCCGAATTCTTCTCGCATTTCTTCCACATCGGGGGTGATTACGCCAAGGTTTTCGGCAATGATGGGTTTTTGGCCCAGCGCATCATATACTGCCTTTAACATAGCTTTACCGGGTGCATCAATCCACTTACCCTTCACCGCTGTTTTTTCGCCGTATGGAACGGCCCAATAGGCTGCAAGACCACGGAAATGGTCTATTCTAAGTATGTCGTACAAGAGAAAATTGGCTTTGATGCGATCAATCCACCATTTGAATCCGTGTTCTTTCAGGTAATTCCAATTGTAAATCGGATTACCCCATAGCTGTCCTGTTTCACTAAAATAATCTGGTGGTACGCCCGCCACAGTCTGGGGGTTCATTTTCTTGTCGAAGTCGAATATCTCGGGGTTGGCCCATGCATCGGCACTGTCAAATGCCACATAGAGCGGAATATCGCCTATGATTTTGATATTGTTAATATTGGCGTATGATTTAAGCTCAAGCCACTGGAGGTAGAATATGAACTGCAAAAAACGGTAATAGTTTACCTGTGAAGACAGGTGCTCTCCGTATCTCTGCACTGCAGCCTCATTCCTGACCTTGATCTGCTTATCCCATCGTGTCCAGGCCTTACCTCCATGATGTATCTTCAGGGCCATAAACAGGGCGTAGTCATCAAGCCACCAGGCATTACCGGTACAAAATGTCTTAAATGACTGTACATGTTTTGGGTCAGCATCAGCCTGAAACCTGTGATAAGCTTTTTCCAGCAATGCGTATTTATAATTGAAAACTTTGCCATAATCCACTTCGTGCCCGGGAAATTCTTCATCGATGGGCAGTTCACCTGATTCCAGAAGGCCCTGCTCAACCAGTTTGTCCAGGTCAATGATCAGGGGATTGCCGGCAAAGGCTGAAAAGCACTGATAGGGTGAATCCCCGTATCCGGTGTGTCCCAGCGGCAGAATCTGCCATAGCTTCTGGCCTGATTGCACCAGAAAATCTACAAAATG
>SKRM01000059.1 GCA_007118495.1 Bacteroidales bacterium | reverse complement strand
TTGAGCGATGTGGCAATCTGAATGGCCCTCTCAGCGTACTGTATGGCCAGTTTTTGGTCGTTTTCATTTTCCGACAATTGGATCAGGCTGTCTGTTTCAAACCGGAGTTGCGCGGTATTGTCTGGATTTGATGCAGTGGCAACCTGGATGGAAAGAAGCATGAGCCAAAGCAGGATGCATGGTAGTATACAATTCTTGCTCAGAATTTGAGCATATTCTGAAACTTTTAAACGATATATTTTAAGCCTGTTGTGGCACATGCCTTAAGAAAATTTGGCCCACAATGTCACGCAATATACCACTTAATTTGGCTTATGTTACCGGTTAGTATAAGAAATTTTCACTACAGCAGAACAACCTTCCAGCATTTTTATATATATTGTATGCTTGTTTTCCGGACAAGGCAATAGAAGGCGGAACTGCTTTATGACCACACAGCGAAAAATTTACATTACCCTCATGATGTTGATTGGGGCTTCATTGGTGGTTATTGCCATGTTTGCACTTTTGGCGGTTCGCCAGGAACGCATATTTGCCGGGTATGCACGCAATCAGGTTGTTGAAGCCGCCAGGGTCATATCCGAAATGGAAGAAATACACCTGTACTGGGTGGCCTATGAATTCAGTACCTGGGATGATATGGTGGACTACGTGCATAATCCAGATACCATACTTGAGCGTGAATATCTTGATGAAGCGCTGTTTTGGTATGAATTGCAAGGATTCTGGGTGCTCAACCTGCAGGGAGATTTGGTCTATGAAAACGTGGAGGGTTGCGCAACGCCTCTTTACGAAACACTCCGGGACAGGTCTTTACTTGAAAAACTCCATGCGGAGCGGGAACTTGAGTTTTATATGATCTCCCGGGGTGAAATGGTGCTGATCTCAGGTGCAACCATTCATCTTACTGACGATGAGGACAAAGAAACCGATCCCCATGGGTTTGTTTTTGTTGCCAGGTGTTGGAATGATGAACTCATGGATATGCTTGAAAGGTTAACGGGCAGCCGTGTTGAGGTTATTGATCCGGCCGTTGACCCCCAATTGGTTATTCAGGACAATGCACCGGGTCTGTCTGTTTTATACAACGACCTGGATGGTGAAACGGCCGCCATATTGGCATTTACCAAAGAAATAGACTTTTCTCAATTGCTCAGGCGAAACAACCGTTTGATGCTTATACTGTTGTTGGCTACGTTGATGTTGGGCTTTCTGGGTCTGATTTTATCGCTCAGGCGATGGGTAAGCAAACCCCTGGCACTCACGGCCAGCATTATTTCTGAAAACAATACCGCACATATTGATGAGTTGAAAAAATCAAGCCTTGATTTTGCAAATATTGGCAATCTGGTCGAGTCATTTATTTTACAAAAACAAGAACTGGTGGTTGCCAGAGACAAAGCGGAACAGTCTGACAGACTTAAGTCGGCTTTTTTAGCAAATCTTAGTCATGAGATCCGTACCCCGCTTACTGGTGTGGTTGGTTTTGCAGAATTGCTTAAAGATGACACACTAACAAGTGAGGAACGCGCCAGGTATATTGATGTTATTTTAGGTAGCAGTAAGCACCTTCTAAAGCTGATAGATGACCTCCTTGATCTTTCCAGTCTTGAATCAGGATTTATGCACCTTCGAAACAAAGCCTTTCTGCTTGAAACCCTGATGCTTGAACTTCAGTCGTTTTATGTTGACAACAAAATACTTGTCGGAAAAAACCTCACCCTGTTATTGGAATATGGTATGCCTGAGGGTCAGGATGAGATGTTTACCGACAGGGTCAGGCTGCAGCAGGTGTTGATAAACTTATTGGATAATGCCATCAAATTCACCCGGCAGGGTAGCATTACATTTGGATGCAAACCAACTGAAAACAAACATATTTTATTCTTTGTAAAAGATACCGGACCAGGTATTCCTGATGCAGTAAAGAACCAGGTGTTTGAACGTTTTAATCAGGGAAGCGCTGAGAATGCAGGGGACAGGCATCATGGAGCAGGTCTGGGCTTATCCATTGCCAAAGGTATTGTAGAAATCATGGAGGGAAGCATCTGGTTTGAATCGACAGCTGCAGGCACCACTTTTTTTGTCAGTATACCCCAAAAGAATTCGGAATATTTTGTTTCTGAATAGCCGAATGCAGGCATGCTACATTTTTCAGGGGCAGCGTCAGGCAATGGATTGTTTTCATCTCAGCCTTAGTTGAAATACAGGCTTACGCCTGTTCTGAAATGCCTGGGAAGCCCCGGATAGTAGTATCTGGGGGGCCCTCCAAAAGAGGGGGCATTGACCAGTATCATTGAAGGATGGTGGTGGTCAAACAGGTTCAGTGTTTTAAGAAAAACAGTAACATCAAGCCGTTTTGAAAAGGTATGACGAAAACCAAAGGTGATATCCGAAACCAAATACGATGGGGTAAACCTGGTGTTGCCATCATTCATTGCCATCGTACCCACGTAACGCAAACCCAGGTAGGCGTACAAGCCATGGGTGCTTTCATTGTAAAAAACGGTGTGGACTACATGACGGGGTACTCCGGGTAAACGTTTGCCCGAATGATCCTGGTCCTGATCAATAAAATCGGTAAAGTAAAAATGGTTATAAGCGTAATTGGTTCTCAATGAACTTTCTTCAAGAAATCGCGTGGCTGATTTGTTGCCCTGGTTAATCACCCAGTGCAATTCAGCTTCCAGCCCCTGATGTAGCGATGCTCCTGCATTTCTGCCCACCCAGGCATCTTCACCCACCCTTTCGGCCACTAAAAGATCCTGAACATACATACGGTATAAGCCGACATCATAGTAAATCCGGTTCCGGTTGAATTGTCCCCTGATACCCCATTCAAAATTCCAGCTTTTCTCTGGCTTGATCTCGGGGTTGATCCGGCCTTCGGGGGTCAGGGTCTCAGCCAGTGATGGAGGTGCAAATCCATGGCTGATGGTGGCGTAAGTCCGGTGACCGGGGATAAGTCTGTATGATGTGCTTAAACGGGGTGAAACAATGGCGCTGTAGCTGTATTGTCCAGAAAGATCTACCTCCTGGTTTTCGAACTGATCGGTATAGCGCACATTTGTGCGGTTCAGGTTTATTCCCCCTGACCAAATCCATTTTCCGGTATTGAGGTCACCCTGGAGAAAGAGGTTATATGTTAAGGCTGCTTCACGGTTGTCACTGACCAGGCTTCCTTGAACGCCCTCTCCGCCAATGTTCTCGTAGTTGCAGTATAGGTATTTTTCATACATTCCTTCTCCACCTATGGCCGTTTCGATTACTTGGTTGCCAATATGGTATCTGTGTCTGAGAGTAAAACGTGTACCCACACCTGTCCTTTCTTCGTAAAATACATCAAAAGGCCGCATCTCTTTTTCATCATGCCATGTGGTGAAAAGACTGAAATCTGCCCATAACTCAGGAGCTATAAAATGGGTCGCCCCGATACCGCCAAGCAATCGCCTGGAATCTTCGTATCCTGCTGTTTTCAGCCAGTTGGCTGCTGCCCTGTAAGGATGCTCCGTGTAAGTTAAAGAATCAATCGAACTAGGTATTTGTGAGTGCAGGTCAGTATATAAAATCAGAAGTGTCGCCCTGGTATTGTCGCCCAATGTAAACTGGGTGACTGAGGTAAGTGCATCCCTGCGAAAAGCATTGTTTTGCCGGTAGCCATCACTTTGTATATGGCTATAAACCAAACTGGTGGCATGTTGTGTGCCGACCAGGTCAAGCGTGGTTGAATTACGGATAAAACCAAACGAACCTGCCTGAAAACGGTTGGTGATGCCGTTAGTTCTTGATACAGGTTCGCGTGCTGTGATGGCAATGGTTCCTCCAAGACCTGCACCATATATACTGCTTGCAGGACCCTTGATCACGTTGATGCTTTGTACAACTGATGGGTCTATGTCTTGAATAAAGGTAATACCCGAAGTGTTGGTTAAGGGAATATTATTGAAATAGGCCCTGATTTTTCCGGTAGCATAAGGTATGCGGGCCCCGATACCCCTGATGGTGACCCTGTTGGTGTTGGTGGCTCCTTCGTGTACAAATACACCTGGGGCGAAATGCAAAACAGGAAGCAGGTTAACAGAGGGGTTTTCGCGGTCAATAACAACCTGGCCAATGTTTGTAACAGATCCTGGTACATCCAGAAGTTTTTGTGGCCGGTTATAGGCTGTAACAACTGTTTCGCTCAATTGCACGGCTGCTGTATCAATGGCAACTGTATCGGGGCTAATAGAAGTTTTCAGAATCAATTCCATTGCCTGGGCAGGAGCCCCGCCAGCCATGATCATAAAAAAAACCAGTGAAAGATATTTCATTATTGATCAAACGCCTCTATATATATATTGGTTCAATGAGCTGAGGCAAGGGTACAGCAATTGTACAAGACACCTTTAGGTAGATATTCTCATTGCCGGTGCTGGCCAGTTTGCATGAAAGTGATCAGTCATTCATTCTGGCGTTTGTAAAAAGCAGCGGGAGCCTTAAAGAAATGTCCAGGCAATTGAACCTGAGCTATCCCACGGTCAGAAATATGCTTGATGACATTATCAACCACATTAAAAATACAGAAAATGAACAAAACGATTGCAAACATCATGCATGACAACAAGGGCTGGTATAACCCCTTTATCTATGTGGCAGGTAATCATGCCCTTTGGGCTGGCCTGCTGATCATAACCCTGGCCTCATTGATCGGCTATTATAGCGGGGTGCATTTCCCCGGTGTGCTAGACGGCAAGATTGGCTGGCAAGGAAGCTTTCCCATGCACCTGAGCTTATCGGTTATAGCCTGGTTGAGCATGGTGATTGTGCTTTACCCTATGGCACGCATATTATCACCTTCAAAAGTTCGCCTTGTTGATATCGCAGGAACCCAGGCACTGGCCAGGACACCCATGATTTTATCAGCAATTGTTGGTTTGCCGAATGTGCTTGATAAGGTATCTACTTCGATTATGTACCGTATGGCTGAGTACATGGAAGGTTTTGCCAATATTGAAGTAGAGGAATGGGCTGATCCGGGTCCGTTGTCAAGCTGGGAAATTTCTTTAGCTATATTCATCACCCTGGTGTTTATTCTGGCCACAGTCTGGATGGTGGCTTTGATGTATCATGCGTACAGGGTCTCTTCAAACCTGAAGGGCAACCGGGCAGGTGTTAGCTTTACCATCGGACTTCTTATTGCCCAAGCCATTTCAAATATCGCTGTGTTTCAATGGGTCAGGTGGGTGTTGTAACTTTTTTGGGGCAACTCCCGTTATACTCATTAACAACAAACCAAATCAATTGCCATGAAGAATAACCATATGATTTCAATTGCCCTGTGGTTGACGGGATTACTGTTTTCAATCAACGCACAAGCTTTTGAACCGCATGAACTGCCACATAATCCAGTGGCAATTGCCAAAGAATTGATTGCTGAATACGACAGTACGAACCTTCCTGGAGGAGCCGTCATGGTTGTCCGTGAGGGGGATATTATATTCAGTGAATCATTTGGGATGGCCAATCTGGCCTACGGTGTACCATTTAAGTTGAACACCCCCACCAACATCGGATCTACCTCCAAGCAATTTACTGCCTTTGCACTGCTTTTACTACAAGAACAGGATAAGCTTTCTCTTGAAGACGATATCAGAAAACATATCCCTGAGTTACCTGACTTTGGCGAGAAGGTTTTGCTTCGTCACCTGGTGTCGCATACAAGTGGTTACCGCGAGTACTTAAACTCCTTCGCCATGGGGGGCCGGTTTTTAACAGACAATATAAGACGTGAAGAAATTATTCCCCTGATCCAGCGACAGCCCTCGCTGCAAAATACCCCGGGTGACAGCTTTAACTACAACAATACTGGCTATGCATTGCTGGCAAAGGTGATTGAGAGGGTTAGTGGAGAAGATTTTCCTGACTGGATGAAGCAGAATGTTTTTGAGCCTTTGGGCATGCATAACACCCTTGTCCTTAAAAATCCTGGTCAGCTTATTACCGGCAAAGCCCAGGGCTACTCTGTGGGTCCTGCAAATGAGATTATAGCTGTACCCGATATCTATGCCTCTATGGGTGCAGGTGGGATATACAGCACAATGGAAGACCTGGAAAAATGGATTGCCAATTTTCACCAACCGGTTCTGGGACACATGGAAACCCTGGCCTCTATGCAAAAACCCTTCCCCTTAAATAGCGGTGGATCTACCCAATATGCAGGGGGTTTAATGATCGGTGATCTGAATGGTCTAAAGATGGTGCAGCATGGGGGTGCAGATGCTGCGCACCGGTCGGCCTTACTCATGTTCCCTGAGATCAGGGGAACTGTTGTTGTACAAAGCAATAACAGTCGGTTGCCGGCTCAGGCCATGGCCATAAAACTTGCAGAGGCATTTTTCGCTGACAAAATGGAATTAGACAACGCAAGCAAAGAATCATTGGCCGACGGGGATGTTTTTGTTTATGAAGCTGAACGTTTTGATGCAATAGCCGGGCGATACGAATTAGAAGCAGCTCCGGGTTTTGTGATGGAGTTTACGCGTGAGGAAGATAAGATATATGCCCAGGCAACCGGGCAGCCCCGTTTTGAAATTTTTGCCAGTTCTGACACTACGTTTTATCTGACAGTTGTTGAAGCCAGTATTACCTTTCACAAGAGTGAGGAAGGAGAATTTAATGCAATGACACTTCACCAGAATGGAAACCACCGCGGGGTCCGGTTAACTGAGCCCGCCTGGGAACCCTCTGAAGATGAACTGGCCATGTATCTGGGGCAATATTTTAGTGTTGAGCTTGAGGCATTTTATACTATAGACCTTGATAAAGAGGGTAGGATGGTTCTGATGCACCGTCGGTTTGCGAACATACCCCTGAAGCCTGAAACAAAAGACCAGTTTACAGCTGGTTTCCCCATCATGGAGATGACCTTTGTCCGTGATGAGGCTGGTCAGGTGACCGGTTTTAAAGCAAGCAGCGGCAGGTCTTTTGATATTCTGTTTGAGAAACAATAGGTTTGTTACTCCAGGCATTTTATTTGTTTCATCTGGCAAGCAAGGTGTAACAGTTCGGTATGGTTGCCCGGGATGATCAGGTGGTGATTGCCAAGGGGTGATTTCTTTAGGGTATTGATGTAATGAAGATCCATGGCTATTTCGGTCTGGGTTCGACAGGCATAGGGCAGCTCAGGCCGCGATATGACCTGGCCTGATGCAATAAAGGCTTTGTTCAGCTTGTCATTCATTCTGAAAATCGTTACCTGATCTGCTTTAAAGCGCCCTTGAATGGCAGCTGATTTATCTGTTTCAAAATGGGTGTTAATGCTAAATTCAGAGAGCATGTTCAGTGGAGCCGTACAATGAGCAAAGAGAATGCTTTCATGGTTTATGGCGGCCACATTGGCCATCCAGGGAATCTCACCTGTGAGGGCTTGAATAAGCATCAATCCGGCAAGGCTCACCAGGTCGCCCTCGCATGCTGCAGGAAACCCCTGGCTATTGAACATGGCCAGTGAAAGACAGGCTGTAACGTCTCTGTCATTGACCATTTCGAAGCACTCAAGACTCATAGCATTCAAGCCATGGTCTGATATAACTTGCTTTAAAAACGAATGAATGCTGGCTTCAGCCTGAAGTTTATCTGAAGGGTGCTTGTTGAAAAATGTCAAAAACGCCTGATCAGCTGCCATGTCTGTATATGAAGGCAGGTTTTTCCAGGGCAAATGGACCAGGTCAACCCCAAATTGCTGCTTGTATCTGTTTGCAGCTACGTCAGATGCCACCAGCCAATGAGACACCTGGCCGATCAGTCCGGCTTTTTTCCCTTTAAGCGTTTCAAAAGCTTTGCAAGCCTTTTCAAAATTATTAACTGTTTGTATGGTAGTCGGGTATTTATCAGCTGTCTTTTGTCGCTTGCTTCCCAGGGGCAACAGAATAACCGGTCTGTTGTTTTCGTCTGCCCATGCTTTAACCTCCATGGCGGCTGCAAAGGCGTTGTCATCAAATGCTGCAAGCAGCAAAGTCATATTACCGGGTTTTAGCAACTTAATGGCATCTTGCTCAGAACCACCGCTTAAAAACAGGATAATATCTGCATGGGTGTTGGAGGGTTCCCAATACATGTCCTGAAAAATTTCTCTGAAGCGCTGGTATCCATCCTGGATAAAAGATTCATTAGCCTGACGATGGGCAATGGCCGATACTTTCATGGGTGAGGGTGTTTGTATGATTTTCTTTATAAAGATATAGGCATTTCATGCCATAATCAATGCTGTTTTTTCTCAACAAAAAACATAATCAGCTAACTGGTTGTTTTATACTATGTTTAAGTGAAATTAAAATTGCTCAGCCATGATTAAAAACCAATGGATTCTACTTTTCATATTGTTATTGTTTGCAATTATAACACCCGCCCAGGCCATTAATCCGGAATCACTTATTGAGTTTGAACGTCACCGTCAATCTGTAAATCAGACAGGTATGATGGTGTTGGGAGGATGGGCCCTGGGAAATATCATGACGGGCTCATACGGTCATTTTAACACAACAGGTCAGACCCGATATTTTCATCAGATGAATGCCATGTGGAATGTGGTTAATTTGGGTATCGCTACTTTTGGTTATCTGGGCGCCTCTGGTGCAGATCCAATGGGGATGGGCATTTCAGAAATAGTTAGAGAATATACTTCTTTTCAAAATATATTGCTGTTGAATGCTGGATTGGATGTGGCTTATATGACGGCAGGCTTCTATCTGAGGGAAAGATCAAAAACCGCATCTCGCCCCGACATGTTAATGGGTTTTGGGAACAGCATCATCCTGCAGGGTGCCTTTTTGTTTGTATTTGATGTTGTTTTGTTTTTCATTCACCGCAGTAATGCTTCTGTAAAACTATATCCGGTTCTCGATATGACAAACCCTGATTATGCAGGATTCGGTCTGGTTATTGGTTTATGAGGCTTTCCGTTTTATGTGTAACTTTTCACGCGTCCTGTTCGTCGCACAGATTTAACCCAAACCAATTACCATGAAAACAAAACAATTCTTTTTACATGGATTACTATTTTTACTGCTTGCCGTCGGGCTGGCCAGCTGTAATGTGAATGGATATTTCTATCAAAATGTGATGGGAAGTGGCATTGTTGTCAATGAGGTGCGCCAGGTGGGTGAATTTTCTGGTATTCGTGCCACAGGCATCTTTAAGGTATTTGTAACCATTGGAGATAACTGGCATGTTGAAGTTGTTACCGATGACAACATTCACCCCTATGTAGCTACCCGGATTGCCGATCATACCCTGATTATTGAAACCACTGAAAGGGTTAATTTCAGACCAGCCACCAAGCTGCATGTTCATGTGACCACACCTGCAATCAATGCTGTCAGAGCTTCAGGGGCAAGTACTGTTTACCTGGAAACTCCCCTTGAACAGCATACGCTTTACTTGCATGCATCCGGGTCAAGTGATATTTTTGCTGAAGCCTACCTTGGCGAATTGGACGCCAACAGTTCAGGCTCGTCAGATATCCACATCAGCGGACATGCTCAAAAAGCTTCTGTCTCAGCCAGTGGTTCATCCGATTTCAAAGGTAGCGGATTTAGCTGCGAAGAAGCCCACATCAGATTAAGTGGTTCTTCTGATGCATGGATAAAAGTTCATCAGTTGGTTACCGGCAACTTGTCTGGTTCATCTGATCTGCATCTTTCAGGAGACGCAAAAGTTGATGTGAACACTTCAGGAAGTTCGAAGGTGAGGCGGTAAGAACTTTGAGCTGCTGCATTTCGACTAGTTCAAATAGGGCTGGGGTTGTACAGAAACGTACACCAGTTGTACGTTTTGATACATTCATGCAAGCCTGATAAAATACTCTCAGAATTGGGTGTCAGATTGTAAGGATTGTTGGCGTAATAATTGATTCAGAAAGGGCAAGCTTTTAAATGAAAGGCCTATGATTCTTTATTATGTCCGCCTTGCATGGCGCAATATCTCCAACCAGATACCGTTCTACGCCCTGAATATCGGAGGGCTGGCTGTCGGGCTTGCAGCCTGCCTTATCATCAGTCATTATGTGTACTTTCACCGTAGTTATGACACCTACCAGCCCCACAGCGAACGCACCTACAGGTTGAATTACTCCAGAACCACCGAGAATGGAGAGCACATAAAGTTCGCTTCGGCCACACCAACCATTGGGCAGATTCTCACAGAACGTTTACCCCAGATAGAGACATTGGGGCTGTCGTACAAGGCAGAGAATCTGGTGCTTTACAATGATAACTATAGCCATGATCATGGATTTTTCTGGGGCGAATCGGCCATGGTAGAATTGCTTGGTCTGGAGGTGATATATGGCCACGGTGAGAATGCGCTCGAAAGAACAGATCAGATTGTCATTTCTGAGAGTTTGGCCAGAAATTACTTCAGAGATGAATATCCCATAGGACAACGGCTATATGTGAACAATGAAATCAGTTATGAGGTATCGGCTGTGTTCAGGGATATTCCTGCCAATTCGCATTTTCCGGTTGATGCATTTGTGTCTTTTGAAGTAATGCGGCAGGCATTGCCCCATGTCTTTGCCAACGGACACTTTATGAGCCAGTTTTATAACTACCTGCGACTACGCGAAGATGCTGATCCGAAAGTTGTTGGCGCCATGATTCAGGATATCGTTGAGGAGGTGTTCGAACAGGAATTAAGTGATATGAGATTTTATATGCAGATTGAGTTACAGGCGATTGAAGATATTCATCTGCATTCAAATTATTACCACGAAATTAAAACCAATGGCAGCCATACAGCCATCAGGATGCTGGGAATCATTGCCTGGTTTATCCTGATTATTGCCTGGGCTAACTACGTCAATCTTTCATCAATTAACGTTTTAAAGCGCTCAAAAGAAATTGGTATCAGACAGGTAAACGGGGCTGGTCTTACCCATATCAGAGCCCTGTTTCTTATCGAGTCGGCCATGGTTAACCTGATGGCCATTTCGCTTGCTTTGCTGGTGGTTGAGGTAAGCAGTTTGCCTTTTTCCCGGTTTATTAATGTTCCTCCAATTTCGCCGGTCTGGCACCATGGATGGATTTTTATGGTTGTGGGTGTAGCTTTTGCAACCGGAACCCTGACAGCCCTGGTATATACGGGTGCCTTTTTAAGGGGAAGGAATCTGACGCATGTCATGAAAGGAATTACCTATAGCATGAGAGGCAAAGGTTTTTTAAGAAAGATCATGCTTACCGTTCAGTTTTGTCTTGCTCTGGGATTGATACTTGCAAGCACGGTTATATTTAAGCAGTATAACCATATTATGAAGTATGATAAAGGCTTCAGGACTGAAGACGTGCTGGTGCTCAAAGTTCCTGTTTTATCTGACTCGCTCAGTATGTTGACTTACCAGTCATTCAGAACTGAGCTGGGGTCATTGGCTGCAGTTGAAAAGCTTGCCTTCTCTACTGTGCCTCCGGGCTCTCATGTTGATCATAATATTGGTGGTCTAAGGCTTGAGGGGAGCGAAGAGCAGGATACGAAAAACACCAGGTTACTATATGCCGAACCCGATTATTTTGACTTGTATGATATCCCTTTGGTAGCCGGAGAAATGTTTTCGGGGGTATATAGCATTGATTCTTCAAAAGTGTTACTGAATGAGACTGCTGTCAGAAACTTTGGAATACTTTCGCCTGAACAAGCCATAGGAAAAAGAATTTTCAGAGGACCTTCAACCTTTCACATTATAGGGGTTGTGGGTGATATGCACCAGGTGTCACCCAAAGAGGCCATGGAACCGCTTACATTTATGTCGCCGCTACATTACAGCGGATACCTGAGTATGCAATTGAATGGTATGAGCAATGCAGATGTTCTACATCAATCTGAGACAATTTTTGCAAGCTATTTCCCGCATATTCCCTTTAATTTCTTCTGGATGGAAACACATTATGATGCCCAGAATGAAGATGAGAGAAAGTTTGGGATGGTGTTTGGTTTATTTTCAAGTCTCGCCTTAATCATTACCTTGCTTGGAATCATGGGAGTTGCTGCCTATACTGCCCAGCAGAGGCAAAAGGAAATTGCCATCCGAAAAGTATTGGGTGCATCAGCCATGGGAATTTTCATGCTGTTATTCAAAAGTTATCTGGGGTATTTGTTGCTGGCCTCACTGATCGTATTTCCGATCAGCTACCTTTGGCTTGATCATTGGCTGGCGCAGTTTGCCATGCGAATATATTTTCCATGGACCGCTTTATTTTTTCCGCTTATTCTGGTTATTTTGACAACCCTGGTTACAGTCTGGCTTCAATCAATACAGATCTTGCGGATCAGTCCGGCAGTTACGCTGAAAGAATAATTGAGCCAATTATTGAACGTCAAAATTAAAATAGGTGTCAGGAAAAGGCTCATTGGCCAGGGTATAGTGCCACCATTCGTTTTCATAGGGAACAAAACCAAACTTTACCATGGTGTTTTTCAGCAGGTTTCTGTTTGCTTCCTGTTCGGGGGTAATGAGTCTGGAGCCGTGATTTGATTTCGGGCCAAAAAAATCAAAACCTGTACCCATGTCGATCTCTTCACCTGTTTCAATATTAAAAAGGGTCAAGTCAACAGTGCTCCCTCTTGAATGGCTTGAACGTGCCGCTATATAACCCAATTCAAAAAGATATGCCTTATCAATATGGGGGTAATATTTCTGCTTAGTTAGGGTATCATCAACATCTTCGGCCCATCTGACAAAATGATCAACAGCTTTCTGGGGCCTGAATCCGTCATATACAATGATTCCAAGTCCTTGCTTTTGTAATTCCTCTGCAACTTGCCTCAATGCATCCAACGCCTCATTAGTGAGAATTGCCACCGGGTTGATGTAGCCATCGACAGGTGTTCCCAGAAAATTATCGTGGCTGTGGTAGCGGATTTCATAAACAGCCTCCGGAATTTCATCATGAACATAGGCAAAGCCTTCAGGTAAATGATCGCCGCTTCTGGAACTACAAGAGGCCAGAAAGAACAAGATGAGCCCGAATAAACTGATTCGGTTGTGTAATGCGCTGATTGTCTTCATGTTTTATGTATTTATTTTAAAATATTATTACTGATTGACTGAAAAAAACGTATTTTCGACAACACTATCCTGCATTTTAGCTAACAGGGCAAATATATAATTTAATTAGAATTGTAAAACCAACAAGCCTTTACATGAACCTCGTAGCATGCTTTCCCGGAAAATACATCCAAGGCAGGAGGGCCATCCTGAACCTTGAAAAAATGATGAATCAATTTGGCGACAAGGCGGTCATTTTGACTTCGCCAACTGCAAGAAAATATCTGCCTGCCCATTTTGTTCATGCAAACTCATCTAGCCAGGTATCAACGGCTCATTTTGGGGGTGAGTGTAGCGAGGAAGAATTGGAAGCCCTGATGCAACAAATCTGCAATGAAAGGGCAGATGTTGTTGTTGGAATGGGAGGTGGTAAGGTAATTGATGCAGCCAAAATAGCAGCTGACAGAGCTGAAGTTCCGGTTATCATAGTGCCGACAATTGCGTCAACAGATGCCCCATGCAGTGGTTGCGCCGTTACCTATACAAATGATGGTGTTTTTGAAAAGGTACATTACCAGCGAATGAATCCGTCTGTTGTACTGGTTGATATGGATATCATCGCGAAGGCACCGGTAAGGTTTCTGGTTGCCGGAATGGGAGATGCGCTGGCAACCTGGTTTGAGGCACGGTCATGTGCAGCAACTTCTTCTGTCAATGAATGCGGTGGATTGAGCACCATGGCCGGACAAAACCTGGCCAGACTTTGTTATGACATATTGCTTGAATACGGACTACAGGCCAAACTTGACAATGAGGCTGGTGTCGTGAGCCAGGCCCTGAGCTATGTAACAGAGGCGAATATCTTACTAAGCGGAATCGGATTTGAAAGTGGAGGGCTTGCCTCTGCACATGCCATCCATAATGGATTAACTGCTCTGGAAGAAACACATGCCTTTTACCATGGCGAGAAAGTGGCTTTCGGTTTGCTGGCAGGCTTAAACCTGAATGGTACTGCAGATCATGAAATAGAAGAAGTATATCGCTTTTGCGTATCAGTAGGACTCCCGGTAACATTGGCCGAATTAGGGATCGCTGGTGTTACCAAAGAAAAATTAATGCAGGTTGCCCGCAAGTCTGTTGAAACAGGCTCTCCTATACATCACGAAGGTAGAGGTATAACAGCAGAAAATGTATACGATGCATTGCTAAAAGCCGATGTCACCGGACAACGATTCATTGCGGAAATGGGCTGAAAAGATATTTTAGTTGAGCTATTTGGTGCAATGCTACAAAGTTGCCATTTTTACTTCGGCAGCTATGTAACCGAAAGAGGCCCATGAACCTCTGTCAATGATTTGTTGAAAGTATTGCAGGGCGTGCTCCCGTTCACCATGGTATAAATGCCAGTTACCCAGGCCGTACAGCATGGCATCACCCATAACAGCCGAATGACCGTTGCCGGCCATGTCTTCGTGGCCTAATATTCCCTTGTAAAATAGACAAAGTTGGTAATATGCATCGTTCTCAATCACTTGCATGTTTTTGGTGATCAGACCGAGCCGGGCCAGTGCTTCCTCTTTTTGACCCAATTCAATCAGGGCCATATAAATCCAGTGCATGGTGGCCACCGTCATGTCATCATTCACCTCAAGTGCCATATCACTGTCCCAGGCCTGCAGGGCACCACTTAGGTCTCCATGCAGGTATCTTGCCAACCCAAGGTGGTAGTAAATGTTTGAATGCAGAGTACTTACAGGAATATTCAGTGGGTTTGGCATGCCGTCTGGCTCCATTTCATCATCTTTCCCGGCAACCATAGATGATGCCTTTTCAAAGTCAAGGATGGCTCGCTCAAATTCCCTGATGGTTATATACCTATGTCCCCTGTGCCTGTACATTCTGGGGTCATCAGGGAAGCGATCAATGCCCTCGGTAAATATCCGGATGGCCTCACGGTAATCTCCACAGTAGGCGGCCCACCGCCCATACCAAATAAGGTTATCTGCGTTTGACTTATCTGCTTCCCAGATATCCCTGGTTTCCAGGAACCTTTCCATGTATGAAGCTGGAGGCTTGACCTGAAACAATAGTTCGCCCGGTACAGACATCGCCTGGGCCCCGTCAGGAAGGTCAGGGAGGATATTCTTTTTATCAGCTTGTGTGCCACAAGAAATAAGGGTGATTGCCAACAGCATATAAAAGATGCCGCGTGGTATGGTCAGCAGGTAAGATGTTTTCATTGCGGTTCAGTTTGTTCCGGCAATATACTTATTTTCTGAACATCTCTGCGGTCTCTTTTACCGCCTGAATGGCTGTGTCAATATCACCTACTGTGTTGAATGGCCCGATGCTGAGCCTGACAGTGCCGTGAATATCGATGGTTCCAATGCGTTCATGAACCTTGGGAGCGCATTGAAGTCCGGTGCGGGATGCGATTTCGTAATCAACGTCGAGCATGGTCCCCACTTCACCTGCTTCAACACCATTGATGTTGAAACTTAATACAGGGTTTTGGTTTTCAGTGTTTTCAGCACAGTATGTTGTTACGTTTTCAATTTGCTGCAATCCCTTACGAAGTCTGTCCCAGAGCTCAATTTCTTTCTTGTGCAATTGTTGCATGCCATTTTCACGTATCCATTTTACACCGGCATGAAGTCCTGCCACGCCTAAAAGGTTCAGGGTTCCACATTCGAGTCTGTAGGGAAATTCTTCCAGATGTGTTAATTGGGCAGAGCGAACACCTGTTCCACCAAAACGGGTTGCACGTATGGGTACACCGTTCATAACATATGAACCGCCAATTCCGGTTGGCCCCATCAGGCATTTATGCCCGGTAAAAATAAAGACATCAATACCCATGGCCTGCATATCGACCTCTGTAATGCCCGCACTTTGACAACCGTCAACCACAAACAGCACACCAGCTTCTTTCGCTATTTTTCCGATGGCTCCTACCGGTTGGACAGTTCCAATAATATTTGAACTGTGGTTGACAAGAATCATGCTGGTGTTTTTCCTGATGGCTTTTTTAATGTCATCCGGATCAACATATCCATGATCATCAAAACCCACATAGCTTACTTCAATTGTACCGTCCAGTTCAAGGTGATGCAGAGGGCGCAGTGCAGAGTTGTGCTCAAGCATGGTGGTAATTACATGATCACCCTTTTTTACCAGACCCTGAATAACCATGTTCAACGAATCACTGGCATTATAACTGAAGGTAAGGCGATTGGGATCACCGTCTCCGTTAAAAAGTTCCATGAGCATTCGCCTGGTCTCAAAAACCATTTCTTCGGTTTGTATGGATGCATCAAATCCTGAACGGCCCGGGCTGACACCATGTTCGCAATAAAATTCACGCATGAAATCATACACGGGTTCGGGCTTGGGAAAAGAAGTAGCTGAGTTGTCGAGATAAATCATCTTGTTCATGGAAGCAAATATTTAGCGTGGTTAACTTTATATATGCGTGGTTTTATTCTAATATCAATGCATCGGCGACGATTTCGGCAATGGTTTTGATCTGCACATTCAGCTTGTATGTATAGTTGATTTGAGATAGTTGATCAACGCAATTATGGCAGGGTGTAACCACGATGCCGGCACCTGTTTTTCTGATTTGTTCAGCTTTGATCTCAGCGATTTGCATGCGTCTGTCATTGTAGTCCATGGCCAGTTGTCCGCCGCCTCCGCCGCAGCAGAAATTATCTGTTCCATGTGGTGTCATCTCAACAAAATCTTTGGCCACTTGCTTAAGGATATAACGTTGCTCATGAACAATTCCGCCTCCTCTCACCAGGTTGCATGGATCATGCAAAGTGACAACTCCTTCGGTCAGGTTGCTGTCTGCTTTTAAGCGGCCCTCTTTAAAGTAAGCTGCAATAAGTTCAACCGAGGTGATTGTTTCGGGGAATGCCTTTTTTATATAATTGGGTCCTTCCCATCTGTTGGCTCTGGCACCATGTCCACATTCAGCCAGAACCAGTTTTTCTGCACCCAGGTTTTGCATCTCGTCATACATCCTTTGGGCGATGATGCGGCTGTGTTCAGGATTACCAGAAAAGTAAGCATAATTGGTTATGTCATACATTTTTGTTGACAGTGTCCAGCTCTCTTTGGCCGCGTGAAAGATTTTTGCCATGGCAGAAATAGACAGGGGAAAGAATTTTGGTTCTCTGGGGTTCAGGGTATACAATACCTTTTTGCCATGTTGGTTTAACGGGATGACAGCTTTGGGGTCATTGAGTTCATCCTGCAATTCTTCTTCCATCCACTCAAGGGTGTCAAGAAAATCTTCATCAGAAATGGCCATGTTGTTTCCACTTTCCAATGCAGCATCAACAGTTGCCTGCAGCGATTCAGGGACATAGCCCATACTCGCGAGCATCTCGCGTCCGGTTCTGATCACATATTCAATGTCAACGCCAATGGAACAATGTTTTACACAGCGACCACACATGGTGCATGAACCAAACAGCAGATCTGTTAATTCATCAATGGTTTTGTCGTTAAGCTCTCTGGCATTCACAAGACCCGGAGCAATTTTTCCTGTCAGCGTAAAGTATCGTCTGTATATGGAAGCCACCATATCAACCTTGTTGGCCGGAATCATCTTTGCCTCTTTGGTAGTCAGGTAGTAAAGACATGATTCAGCACAAAGTCCGCAATGTACACAGCTGTTCAGTTGGGTTAAAAGCTTGCTGTCATGAAGGTTCTTTAGTACTTCCAGCCCAGCCCTGATCTTATCATCGGTGATTTTTTCCATAAAAATGTGTTATGCTTTTCGCAACGGCCAGACATTGCGCCATCCATAAAACAAACCCAGATGGTACCTGGCGGCAAAGAAGTAGATGATGTGTTTTAGTTTTCCGACAGGCATATATAGAAACAAAAGGGCTGCCAGTAACATGTATGCCGGATATAAAACCGGCAATAAAAGGGTAAGACCTGTAAATAACTGAAAGATAGTGACCAGCAGGTTCGAAATATAATCGTCTGGGTTTGACAGCCAGCGAAGTTTTTTATCAAGTGATCGTTTTATGAGTATAATTAATCCGGCAAGGCTTCCTGAAAATGCAATAAGTGCTGCAGCAATCTGGAATGAGGGGCCGGGTTGAAAATTTGCCAGAAGGATAAAAAAAGTGATTAACGATGCAAAGGTGGCGATGTGAAAAATGATACCTGCGGTATATATGGGAAGATGAAGAAATGCAGATTCTTTGTTCCGCGGGTCCATGGCAGAGGTAAATGAATACACAATACCTGCTGCAGGACTGCCGGCCTTTTTTGAGTAATCCTTTGGGCTACCCAGGCGGATGAGCCTGACAAAATGTGTGGCAAATACAATCAGGCATATTGCTACTGCCCCTGAAGCAATCCATTGGTACCAATGCATAGTAGTTATAATTTAGACGCAACCATCAGGTTTCGGAAGCCCTGCAACCCGACAAGCTCCCCTTGCCGGCCCCAATGGGAACAGCTGGTAAATTTCCCTGAGCTTTAAACCAGTCTCCTTGCATATGGAGCGAATCATGGGTGCCATACCCTTTTGTTCATAATTGTCACGGATAATCCTGACTATAGCCCAATGCTTATCAGTCAACTCTTCAATACCGTCATATTTGGCAATCAGACGTGCAACTTCTTCGTCCCATATTTCTGGATTGGTCAGAAAACCATCACCGCCTATCTCAAATGTTCTTCCTTCGATTTCAATGGTTGGCATAGCATAAAATATTTTTACAAAATCTTCGGGCAAATATATGAAAAAACCTACATGAGACTATATATATCCCCTTGATAGTGCCTTAATTAGAATGGTTTTAAATTAATTAAGTCCAAAATCCAAAGCCTGTTTATTGGTTCGTCAGGACAATTTTGTGTGATAGATTTTGGCTTGTTGTTGTTTTGTGCAACAAACAATATACTTTAAAGAATTGTTCTTAATTTTAATCAGGCAAATATCAGCATTAATTTTCCGAAAATGAAACACACAATCTCGATGCGTCAGTATTTTCTGTTTCTGACATTAGGTCTGCTTCTGATCCCCATTTTTGCACAGGCTTCCATTGAGCATCTCGAGGTGCATAGTGCATCAATGGATCGTCAATTACCGGTTGCTGTTGTGCTTCCGGCATGTTACCATGAGGTTGAAACTCCTTACCCGGTCATCTACCTGCTGCATGGCGCTATGGGCAGCTACAGAAACTGGCTGAATTTGCCTGAAGAAGACGGATTGGTGCAACAACTCGCTGATCACTACAGGGTCATATTTGTGTTGCCCAGTGGTGATAGGTACAGTTATTATTTTGATAGCCCGGGAAACCAAAAAAGCCAATTTGAAACCCATATAACCAGAGAAGTCATCCCCTTTATTGACTCCGTATTCAGAACCATTGACGAAAAGCCAGGCAGAGCCATCACCGGTCTAAGCATGGGCGGACATGGTGCATTGTACCTTGCTGCCAGAAACCCGGAGCTTTTTGCTGCAGCCGGAAGCATGAGCGGAGTAGCTGATATGGATGTTGCCAGTTGGGAACTGCCCGAAGAGAACAAACGGGGCTTTGTCCGCCAGATTGGTCAGACACTTGGTAGCGACGAAATAACTACAGATTTTTTGGCTAAACATTCGGTTACCAATCTGGTAACCCAGATGAAGGAAAATCAAATGCCGTTGATTATTGATTGTGGTGTGGACGATTTTTTACTGGAAGCAAACCGTGAACTGAACAATAGACTTTTGGATGCCGGTGTTGCCCATGATTATATTGAACGCCCTGGTGCGCATGACTGGGCATATTGGACAAATGCCTTGTTGTATCAGGTTTTGTTCATTACAGAAGTTTTTAAAAGGTAGCTGGCTCGGCGCAAAGCGCCTCGCGTTAGGAGGATTAAGGTTTTTAAAACAAAATAAGGTGTTATGAGTGAATTCTGGAATACAAAGTACAGCTCTGCTGAGTACATTTACGGAGAATCTCCCAATGCTTATCTGAAGCAGGTGATTGATGGTCTGCCACCGGGTCGTTTATTGGTGCCTGGCGCAGGAGAGGGTCGTGATGCAGTGTATGGTGCATCGAGAGGCTGGGAGGTAATTGCATTTGACACCAGTGAAGAAGGAAGAAAAAAAGCACTCGGATTGGCAAAAAAAAATGGTGTTGAAATAACCTATCTTTTGCTCGACGCAAATGACTTTAACCCCAAAAAGAACAGCTTTGATCTGGTGGCTCTTTCATTCATGCATTTATCCATGCCTTTCAGAAGGGATTTTCACAGGGCATTGTGCAGCACCCTTACCAGAGACGGGCAATTGGTGCTAGAGGCATTTTCACCAAAACAAATACCACTTGAATCAGGTGGCCCGAAAGGCAAAGAATTGCTTTTTACGGCGTCAGATTTGTTGGAAGATTTCAATTGCCTCAGGGTAATAGAATGTCGGGAAACCCGGATTAACCTCAGTGAAGGAACACACCATCAGGGTCCTGCTGAAGTAGTAAGGTTCTGGGGTGTAATTTGACCAAACCAAAGGGATACATCCCAATCACAAAGCTGATCAGGGTTCCTCTTCAGGATTCTCTACAACCAGAATGCTGCCGGTATTATATTTTGATATAATATTCAAAAACTCCTGTAGCTCATCCCTTGTCAGCCCTTTTCCCAGGTCTTTTTTACCTACCCTTATGCAGGTGTCGAGTTCTTCGACTGACATCTTTTTATAGGTTTTTCTGGGATTCTCTCCTACCGGGATGGTGTATAGATTATCGATCAGCCAGTCTGTTTTTTCTTGCCGGGTATTCATAAGTTTTATTTTACATTTGATCCTGCGCCAGTGAGTGATTACTAAAGTTGTGGCCTGGCTCATAATTGCATTCAGGGTGCAAAAATATAGATGTATTTCAATTGAAGCCTGGTTGACATGTTTTATTTTGCTGACCGGTAGAATTATTAAATTAGGCGGTATGTGTTGAATATTCTGTAAATTTAGTTTGTCAAAAAAGAGGCTAGGTAAACGGTTTTATATACTTATTTGGGGATCATGGAAATTCAAGCTGTAATAAGCAAAAGGCAGTTGAAAGAGTTTATTTATTTGCCCTTCAAACTTCACAAAAATCACCCGAATTGGGTCCCTCCGTTAATCTCGGAGCAATACCGGTATTTTGACCGGCGCCATAATCCAGCATTGGCATATTGCAACATTACACAGGCCATTGCAGTAAAAAATGGACAGACCATTGGTCGGATTATGGGCATAGAAAACATGAAATACAATGAGCAAAAACAACAAAAATCGGCCCGGTTTGCGCTTCTGGAATGTATAGACGATAGCGATGTTGCCAATGCTTTGCTTGAGTATGTTGGAGAATGGGCCAAATCAAGGGGGCTTGTAAGCATTACTGGCCCCATGGGGATGTGCTACCAGGATCCAAAGGGTTTTCAGGTGGAGGGTTTTGACAAAATACCTGCTGTTTCAACTTATTGCAACCATCCGTATATGATTGGCCTGATGGAAAAAGCAGGCTACCAGCCTAAATCAAAAATGGTTGTTTATGAAATTGATATTGGTGACGATATACCTGATTTTTATAAGCGGATTTTTCAGCGCATTGCTTCGAATCCGTCTATGAAACTTATTGATCTGAAAAGCAAGCGTGATTTACTTCGTTATGCAAATTCTATTTTAGAACTCCTGAATTCTTCCTTTACTGATTTAGAAGATTTTGTCCCACTCAGCCAAGAAGAAATGGATGCTATGAGCAAACAATTTCTCATCATGCTCAATCCGAATTTTGTAAAAATTGCCACCTATGAGGGAAATTTGGCAGGTTTTATGATAGCCATGCCAAACATTTCAAAAGGACTGATGGCTGCCAAAGGCCGAATTTTACCTTTTGGGTTTTTAAAAATTCGACAAGCAATGAAGAATTCTACAAGGCTTGATCTGTTGGTCGGGGGTATTCATCCTAAGTACAGGGGTCGTGGAATTGATGTACTGATGGGTATAGACTTGATGGAATCGGCCAGAAATGTCGGGATAACAACTGTTGATACCCACCTTGAATTGGAAGAGAATACAAGGGTCAGGGCAGAAATGGAGAAGGTAGGTGGGCATATCTACAAGCGGTACCAATTATTTTTCAAGTCATTGACATAACCTGTATCCATGCATATGGTTGCCTGATTGCTGCCGGTTGTTTTGGATATTTCTATAATTTTGAATAACCATATCTCAAACGATGAACATACTACAGATTGATTTCGCGGAGTTGCTGAATTTAAGCCCCAGGTTGCTAACTTATGTAGTGATTCCATTGGCCATTTTGCTGCTGGCCACGATTGTTTCCAGGATCTTTCGCAGCGTGATGCATCGTTATGTTGAGCAAAGGTCACAAATGCTGAAGGTTGATCCCACCCGCTATCGTTTCTTCAAGAATGCGGTTAGCTTTGTCATTTATCTGGTGGCCATCACCATTGTTTTTTACTCCATTCCTGAATTAAGATCTGTTGGGGTATCACTGTTTGCCGGTGCTGGTATTTTTGCCATAATCATTGGTTTTGCTTCACAGGCGGCATTTGCCAATATCATTTCAGGCATTTTCATCGTGAGTTCTAAACCCATCAGGGTTGGTGATTTTATCAAAATTACAGATGAATATATGGGGGTGGTTGAAGATATTACCCTTCGCCATACTGTTATCCGGAACAATGAAAACCGCCGTATCATCATACCTAATGCCGTGGTCAACAGCCAGACAATTATCAACAGCAACATCATAGATGAAAAGGTTTGCAGTTTGATTGAGATTGGCGTAAGCTATGACACGGATTTGGATCATGCCATTGGGGTTCTGCAGGATGAAATCGCCAGGCATTCACTTTCCATTGACAACCGAACCCCTGAAGACACCCAGGCTGGTGTACCACGCATTGTTGTGAGGGTGATGGGATTCCTTGACTCTTCAGTAAAACTGCGGGCCTACGCCTGGGCGGCCACATCAATGGATGCCTTTGTGTTGCGGACAGATGTCTATAGAACCATCAAGAAACGATTCGACAAGGAAGGCATCGAAATTCCTTATCCTTATCGAACCGTAGTGATGAAAGGGGCCAATACGAAAAGCATTTCATCTTGAGACACACAGGTAAAATAATCCGAAAAAAACCGGGAATATCTCCCGGAAGCCTTGTTTATACTGGTGGGAACATCCGTGAAAAGGTCAACCTTCAGCTTGTTAGGTTTACTGAAGACACTGAAAGCTTTTTTGAAGCATTGTCGGTAGATTCTTTGTTTGAGAATCTTGATAAAAACCAGGTTAACTGGATTCATGTCAATGGTCTGCATGATACATTGATCATTGAGGCCATTGGAAAACAGTTTGACATTCATCCCCTGGTGCTGGAGGATGTGTTACATATTGATCATATGCCCAAACTGGCGATTTACGATGATTACATTTTTCTGACCTTCAAAATGATGTCTTCAGGTGTAGATAACGAACTGGGCAAAGAGCATCTGAGTATGATACTTGGCCCGTGGTTTCTCATTACTTTTCAGGAGACCAGGGGTGATGTATTTGATCACATCCGGGAAGGAATCAGAAGCGGTCATGGTAGGTTGCGTAAGCGGGGAGCTGATTATTTGTTTTATCGTTTGCTTGATACAGTGGTCGATCATTACTTTGTACTCACCGACAAGCTGGAGGACGATTTGGAAGGCATAGAAGAATTATTACTGAAACAGCGACTGGAAGGCGTGTCGAACCTGATCCTGGAGCGCAAAAAGGATATGATTTTTCTAAAGCGGAACATACTCCCTTTGCGGGAGGAGTTCAGAAAGATCAGGCAAGAGGATTCGGCCCTCATCGCACCTGGCACCCATCGATTTCTGGATGATGTCTATGATCACTTAACCCAGATGGGCCAGACGCTTGATGGTTGCCGCGACCTGATTACCAGTTTACTTGAGCTGCAAATGGCAGCCAATGCCAACCGCATGAATAATGTGATGAAGACTCTGACGGTGTTTGCAGCTATTTTCATGCCCCTGACTTTCATTGCAGGGGTTTATGGGATGAACTTCATGCACATGCCCGAACTTGCCTATTCATGGGCTTATCCGGCAGTGCTGGTGCTTATGGCGAGTGTGGCGGTTGCCATGTTAATTTATATGAAACGCCGAAAGTGGTTTTGAATAGGTCTCCTTTTAAACCACCTTGTAGATTTTCATGATTTGTTTCAGGATGGCTTCAAAATCAATGTTCAGGTCTTTCAGCAGCCCCGTTCGGATATCAAACACCCAGCCATGAACGCTTAAGTTTTGTTCGGTAATGGCTTTTTGAACCACGGCAGTCTTAATCACATTGATGCACTGTTCCTGGACATTCAATTCAACCAGGCGGTTATACTTTTGGTGCTCGTCGGTGATGGCGTCCAGTTCTTGCTGGTGGGTTCGGTATACATCGCGAATGTTTCTCAACCAGTGGTTTAATGTTCCCAGGTCTTGCTGCATCATGGCTGCTTTTACGCCGCCACACAAGTAATGTCCGCAGACAACAACGTGGCTGACTTTTAAATGCCTCACCGCATAGGTGATTACCGACATCACATTCAGGTCGGTACCTGGAACCATATTTGCGATGTTGCGGTGAACAAAAACCTCCCCCTGCCGAAGGCCCAGCAGCTCCTGAGCAGATACCCGGCTGTCGGAGCATCCGATATAAAGCATGCCAGGTGATTGCCCTTGAGCCAGTTTTTTGAAATATTGGTTATCTGCCTGCAGTTTTGAGGCAATCCATTGTTTATTGTGCGAAAAAACATCTTTTATATCCATAGCAACATAAAGATAAATAAAAAACCATTAGCCCTTTATTGTATTGAAGGTTGAAATCAGCTACTTTTGCAGCATGGTTAAATTACCCGATTATTCAGATATTATCAAGGCGCAGATACGTCTTAAAGGCATTGTGAAGATTACCCCTTTAGAGCACACAAAATCATTCTCTGCCATGGCAGATGCAAATGTGTTCATGAAGCTTGAGAACCTGCAATCTACTGGTTCTTTTAAGGTAAGAGGTGCCTACAATATGATCAGTTCTCTTAAGAATGAAGAACTTGAAAAAGGGGTCGTGTGTGCTTCGGCAGGAAACCATGCACAAGGCGTAGCATTTGCAGCCAGATTACTGGGAGTCAAAGCCACGGTCTACATGCCTGTATTTACACCACCTCTCAAGGTAATTGCCACCAGGAGCTATGGTGCAAACGTGGTGCTTGAAGGTGAAAGCTTTGACGATGCACATGCAGCGGCTATGGACTTTCACGAGAAGACCGGGGCTGTTGTGGTACACGCATTTGACGATCCACATATCATTTCCGGGCAGGGAACCATTGGTCTTGAAATATTCCAGGCCAGGGATGATATTCAGGACGTACTTGTACCCATTGGAGGGGGTGGCATGATAGCGGGTATCGCCATCGCACTGAAGGAAATCAATCCGGATATCCGCATAATCGGAGTGGAGGCTGCTGGTGCACAATCAATGAAGAAGTCACTGACAAAAGGGAAACCCCAGAAATTAACCAATATGCAGACCATCGCCGACGGGATTGCCGTTAAGACACCCGGTATGTTGACATATGCAGCCACTGAAAAATATGTTGATGATATCCTGGTGGTAGATGATACTGAAATTGCCCATACGGCATATTTGCTTTTACAGCGTGCGAAAATATTGGCTGAGCCGGCCGGGGTTGCAGCCATGGCGGCTGTTTTGCACAAAAAAACTGACCTTTCAGGAAGAAATGTGGTTGCAGTGATCAGCGGTGGAAATATCAATATGGGTATTCTTGAGCAGATTCTTGAAAAAGGCATGATGGAAGAAGGTCTTCGCGCCAGAATTGCCGTTTTAATCCCTGATGTGGCCGGTGAACTTAAATCAATTATCAGCATACTCGAGAAACTCAGGGCCAATATCAATGAGATATCTCACGAAAGATCCATTACCACTGTTCCTGTTGGCTATGTTTTGGTTACCATTACCTTTAATTTGCAGGAAAAGGCACAGCTTGATGCTATCCGCCAGGCCCTTGATGGTAAAATGAAAAAATACGAAGTGTTAAAATAATCCCTTTCCCATGCCAAAGTATTTTATTGCTCTATTATTTGCATTGACATCTCTTCATGTTTACGGACAGCAAAAAGTTATTGATGCCATTTTCTCCAATGCACTTGCGTCGGAGGTTGCCTATGAAAACCTTCGTATTTTGTGTGAAACTACTGAAGGTCGAATATCTGGTACACCCGAGGCGGCAGCGGCGGTTGAGTTTACCAGACAAATCATGGCCTCGATGGATCTTGATTCAGTGTACTTGCAAGAGGTATGGGTGCCCAGGTGGGTCAGAGGCGACAAGGAAGTGGCGCGTATTGTTTCAACACAAATTGGCTCAGTCGACCTCACTGCTGTAGCTCTGGGTCGTTCAGTAGGAACCGGGCCGGATGGGCTGTCTGCAAAAGTGATTGAGGTGATGCATTTGAGTGATCTGGAAGAACTGGGCAGGGAAGGAATTGAGGGGAAAATAGTATTCTTTAACCGGCCGGTTGATCAGGCGCATTATAACACATTTGAAGCATATAGCGGAGCAGTTGACCAACGTTTTCATGGGCCTGCCGAGGCCGCCCGTTTAGGAGCTGTAGGTGCAGTGATTCGTTCGGTTACAACTGCTTACCACGACCATGCCCATACTGGTGTGACCAGACTTAATGAAGATGGACCAAATATTCCGGCCATAGCTGTCAGTCCTGTTGGAGCTGATAAATTGAGTTCCCGGCTAAAGCACGATCCTGACCTTAAATTTTATATTCGAACCACCAGCCATCAGTTGCCTGATGTGATTTCGTACAATGTCATTGGCGAGATCAGAGGAAGCACGTATCCTGATCAGATTATTACAGTTGGCGGACACCTCGATTCTTGGGACAACAGCCCCGGCGCACACGATGATGGAGCAGGTTGTATGCAGTCAATAGATGTGCTCCGAATTTTTATCGAAGAAGGAATTCATCCTAAAAGAACTGTTCGTGCAGTGATGTTTATGGATGAGGAAATTTCACAACGTGGAGGGAACAAGTATGCTGACCTTGCCCACGAACGCGGAGAGAAGCATTATTTTGCCATAGAGTCAGATCGGGGGGCTTTTACACCCAGAGGTTTTTCAATTGACAGCAATCAGGAAAGACTGGCTGCCATCCAAAGTCTTAAGCCCTACTTTACGCCCTACGGAATCCATGAGTTTTTTTCCGGTGGGAGCGGAGTTGACATTGCTCCCCTGAAGAATTACTTTGATATGGCCCTTGTTGGGTTGGTCACCGATTCACAGCGGTATTTTGACCTGCACCACTCGTCAAACGATACATTTGATCAGGTGAACCGACGTGAGATGCAATTGGGTACTGCGGCTATGGCAGCCATTATTTATCTGGTAGATCATCTTGATATACTTGAGTAAAAAAACTGACTTTGGCAGCTTTTTTTAACTTTGTTGTATAAACCTAAGTCGCTTAGCTATGTACAACAAGGTAATTCAAAACATCAAGCCACTTGAATTTATGTGGCCAGTGCAAAATCCATTTATTTTTTGCGTACACCACCTCGATAATTATCCGGCTGGCAACAGTGAAATGGGGCCGGCAGTGTCTCTTTCCGGTCGATATCTGGGCCAGGATTTTACCCTGAAAGACGGGTGGCGGATGTACCATGGTGAACGAGTGCCAGGCTTTCCGGCTCACCCCCACAGAGGTTTTGAAACGGTAACCATTGTTCTGGATGGCTTTGTGGATCATTCTGACAGCCACGGAGCTGCCGGCAGGTATGGAATGGGCGATGTTCAGTGGATGACTGCCGGAGCCGGACTACAGCATTGCGAAATGTTTCCATTGCGACAACAGGAGAAAGGCAACCGGCTCGAATTATTTCAGATATGGTTGAATTTGCCTGCCAGAAAAAAATTTGCCGATCCACACTTCAAAATGCTGTGGGGAGAGCGTATCCCACTGGTAGAACTTGAAGATGAAAAAGGGCTAAAAACCAGTTTGAAGATATTTGCTGGTTCATTTGATGGTGCTGAAGCACCTGACCCGGCACCCGATTCGTGGGCTGCTGATCCTGCCCATGGGGTCAACATCTGGACTATTCGCATAGATGCAGGAGCCAGGTTCACACTGCCGGCCTCAACTCCCGAAATGCACCGTATGCTATATTTTTATAGGGGTGGTAAACTTAAAATGGCTGGGATTGACATTGACACGGGCAATGCTGCTGAATTGCTGGCAGACCAGGATGTGATTATTGAAGCCATAGATAAGGAGGCCTTTTTGCTGTTTTTACAAGGAATGCCCATACATGAGCCTGTTGTTCAGCATGGACCCTTTGTGATGAATACAGCTGATGAAATCAGGCAGGCCATTTATGATTACCGTGAAACCCATTTTGGCGGGTGGCCATGGGATAGGTATGATCATGTCCACCCGCGTGATGAAGGCCGGTTTGCCAAATACAAGGATGGCCGTATTGAAAAACCAGCTTAGTATTTGTAGCCTCCTTCTCCGCCATCTTCAACCTCTACCTCCAACGATAAGACCATGCGGTTGACGAAATTAAAATAGGAGATGACCAGGGATGCATCCAAAATGGCATTATCACTAAAACCTGCTTGTTTTAAATATATGGTAAGGTCATGGTCTTCATGTTTGGAGGGCGTGGTGGTGAGACTTTTTGCATAATTACAGAGAGCTGCCTCATGCTGATCAAGTATGGTCTCCCATGACCCACCAATAAGCTGATCAATTTTCTCATCATCTTTCCAATAGTGGTTCAGGGCTTCGGCATGGTGCCTGGTACAGTAACTGCATCCGTTTGCGACTGAAACAACCACCGCCATCATCTCCCTTTGTGCCCTGCTTAGTTCAGAACGGCTGAACATAATACCCATATACAAATCCATATGCTGACGAATGCTTTCCGGACGCAGGCTCTGTATTTTGTGTACATTGGCAAGCTTTCCCCTGCTTTTGATGAGTTCATCGTAGATCGTTCGGAGTTTTCCGGTTGATTCCTTATAATCAATGGTCTTAATGCGGGTCATGTAATTATTTTTTTTCGAAATTAAGACAATTTATAACCAGGAAGAAAATTATGGAAGAAAAGAGCTCAGAAAACTCTGGTTTATTCCGGAGTTTTACCGACAACAGGTTAATGCTAAAAAGGATTTTTCTGTGCTGTTGATTATGTGTTATCCGTGCTTACTGATCAACTCAAGACGTTTTTGATCAACTACTTTGATATTCTTACCGCTCACCTCAATGATGCCATCGCGCTGCAGCGAAGATAAGGTATGGATTACACTTTCTTTTGAATAACCAATCATATCTGCCAGTTCAAGCCTGGTAAAGGGAAGCTGAAATGAATGTATGCCGAAAATCCTTACCAGCTCAAGGATGATGGTGCAAAGGGCTCCATCTGCATTTTTATGACTCAGGTAAATTAAATCGTGCACTATCTTATTGGTTGCAAGTGACATCATTTGAACCATCTCTACTGCAAAATCTCCGTTATGCCTGATGAGATCTTCAAAAACGTCCCGGTCGATCATGCGTACTTTTGAGGGCTTTATAGCCACCGCCGAAAAGTCAAAGCTCCGTTTGACAAAGGAGCACATCAGGCCGATAAATGTACCACCAGGCACAATTTTAAAGGTGGTGATCCGGTCTTTGTCACTGACACTTAATTTGGCCATTCCCTCTTCAAGGAAAAGAATATGGCTGGCTGCTACACCTTGTTTGACGATTGTCTCAAATGCAGCGAATTCGACTATCACTGAGTTTGCGATAACTGTTTCACGTTGTTTTTCCGTAAGGCTGTTAGACCACCCAGAACCGGATAGTTTTTGCTGATTCATTTTCAATAGCTTATTAAATGCAATATTACATTTTTTTTAGTTCAAAAGTACATGGTGATTGTTGTGCTTTGCCAATATATAAATTACTGTGCTTATGTTATTTTGCATACCTTTGTTAATAAAATAACAACTTAAATATATAAAGTTATGGCTGATTTAAGATTTAGTATCAACGCACATAGTGAAACTCCTGCCAGAACAATGGTAAAGGCTAGAAATTTCCAAATTATTGTAGATGAACCAGAAGCATTGGGTGGTACAGACCAGGCTGCTAATCCGGTTGAATACGTGTTGGCTGCCTTTGCCGGCTGCCTGAACGTAATGGGCCATATCATTGCAAAAGAAATGAATTTCGAACTTCGTGGATTGGAAATTAACATAGAGGGAAATTTAAATCCCGCCAGACTGTTTGGAAAAAGTGATGTGGAACGGGCTGGCTATAAAGAAATTGTTATCGAACTGAAGCCAGATTGCGATGCCGATCAGGCTACACTTGACAAATGGGTTCATGCGGTTGAATCTCGTTGTCCGGTAAGTGATAACCTACAACAGGCTACACCTGTAAAAGTTGTCGTCGCGTAAGCGTTTCCATAGCACACCTGTGCATTCACCCGCCATTCTCTCTGAGTGGCGGGTTTTTTTATCAGCAATCTTTTATCAATTCACAACTCACTTCATTATCAGATTCAACACCGGCTTCAAAGTCGTCAAAATTTTTGAGTGTTGTCCGGGTGATTTCAAGCATGCTTTCTTGGGTGAAAAACCCCTGGTGGGCTGTAATGAGCACATTTGGGAAAATCATCAGCTGGGCAATCTGGTCGTCTCTGATAATGATATCTGATAAATCTCTGAAAAAAAGTTTTTCTTCCTGCTCATAAACATCAATGGCCAAAAACCCAAGATGTTCGTTCTTGAGCGATTCAATTACAGCTGAAGTATCTACCAGTTTTCCTCTGCTTGTATTTACCAGCATGGCGCCCTGCTTCATTTTTTTTAGTGAATCTTTGTTGATTATATGATGGGTGTCTGGAGTGAGCGGGCAATGTAAACTGAGAATGTCGCTTGCTCCCAGAACCTCATTAAATGATTTGTAGGTAATACCTGGTTTCTGAAGTTCTTCTGATGGATATTTATCAAATGCAATAACCTCAGCGCCAAATCCTTTGACAATTCGGCAAAAGGCCTGTCCAATTTTACCTGTACCTATCACCCCCACAGTTTTTCCATGAATGGTAAAACCATTGAGTCTTTCAAGTGAAAAGTTACCATCGCGTACCCGGTTGTAAGCCTTATGGGTTTTTCTGGCCAATGTCATTACCAATGCCATGGCATGCTCAGCCACTGCTTCAGGTGAGTATGCGGGCACACGCATTACCCTTATGTTGTATTTTTCTGCTGCTTTCAGATCAACATTGTTGAATCCTGCACATCGAAGAGCTACAAGCTTAATTCCAATTTCAGACAGCATTTTCATGACTTCAGGGTTGACTTTGTCATTTACAAAAACGCATATACCATCAAAGCCACTGGCCAGCCCAACTGTTTTTGTGTTCAGACGGGTCTCAAAAAATTCAAAATGGTGCGCATCTGAACTGTTTTCAAAAAAACGTCTGTCGTATGATTGTGTAGAGAAAAACGCTATTTTAGACATGGCAGATAGAGATGTTAAATTCATTACAATCAATAAACAAATTACTTCTAAAAATGTTCTCAATTCTATATATGAACCCAAAGCCATTAAATGTCTGAGAATTTCCTTGCACTTTTGGCCTTACTCCCCATCCTGATCATTTTTGTTTTGATGGCGGGAATGCGCTGGCCTGCAACCAGAGCCATGCCTTTGGCTTTCGTATTCACTCTTCTTTTGGTTTTGTTTATATGGGAGATGCCTGTCGTTTGGATTGCGGCTGCCAGCATCAATGGACTGGTCATCGCGCTCAAGATACTATTGATTGTTTTCGGTGCACTGACACTGCTTTTTACCATGCGTGAAAGTGGTGCCATCGGAGCAATAAATCGTGGATTTACCAGCATTTCGCCCGACAGACGCATTCAGGCCATTATTATCACCTGGCTATTTGGAAGCTTTATTGAAGGAGCTGCAGGTTTTGGAACCCCTGCAGCTCTTACGGCACCTTTGTTGCTGTCACTTGGATTTCCTGCTTTGGCCGCAGTTATGGTTGCCCTGATTGCAAACAGTACAGCTGTTTCATTTGGAGCTGTCGGAACACCCACCCTCATCGGAGTAGGTACTTCACTGAATCTGCCATATATTGAACAAGACCTTTTGGCAGCCGGATTAAGCTATGCTGAATTTATCCGGTTGACCGGTTTTTGGACTGCAATGCTTCATGTGTTGCCTGGTTTACTTGTGCCTTTGATAATGGTTGCAATGATGACTGGTTTTTTTGGAGAAAGAAAGAGCTTTGCCGAAGGTCTGAAAATATGGCCCTATGCGATTTTCGCGGGCATGTGCTTTGTAGTTCCCTATTTGATTGTTGCGCGTTTTCTTGGTCCTGAATTTCCGAGTATTATAGGGGGTCTGGTGGGAATGCTTGTTCTTATTCCTGCCACACAGGCTGGGTTTCTGGTCCCTGAAAAAAGCTGGGATTTTGCGCCTGCATCGAAATGGGAACCTAACTGGTCGGGAAACATAAAAATGGATTCCCAAACTGACCCGGCAGGGATATCACTGTTGAAAGCCTGGTTGCCTTACGCACTGATTGGTTTATTGCTGATTGTTACCCGGGTGCATTTTTTCCCGTTTGGTGGCTGGCTACAGTCTGTAAAACTAGAGGTCGAAAATGTATTTGCAACCGATGTTTATCTGGATTTTGATCCGTTATATAATCCTGGTGTGTTCCCTTTTATTCTTGTTGCCCTGCTTTGTATCCCCCTTTTTGGCATGAAAACCAGTCAGGTAAAACTTGCCTGGTCTGAAGCTTTTGAAAGGATTAAAGGGCCGGCCGTGGCACTCTTTTTTGCTGTACCTATGGTCAGACTCATGATGCAATCAGGAAGCAACCCCCATGAGCTTCCCGGAATGCTCATTGCCATGGCCCAGTTTATGGCAGGTCTGGCCAGTGAAACCTGGCCGGTATTTAGTCCGTTTGTTGGTGCACTTGGCTCATTCATGGCAGGTTCAAATGCTGTGTCAAATATGCTTTTTTCGCTATTTCAATACTCAGTGGCTGAACAGACCGAAATGTCGCGCCTACTCATTGTGAGTTTGCAGAATATGGGTGGCGCCATCGGCAATATGCTTGGGGTACATAATATTATTGCAGCATGTGCTACTGTTGGATTGGTTGGTGTAGAAGGTATCCTTTTAAAACGCAACCTGATACCAGTGATAATCCTTGGTCTTTTGGCAGGTCTGCTTGCAATGATTATTCTGCATTTGACCAGTATTTCGCTGTTTTAAATAAATTCACAGCTCATTGCGGGCAAAATGTACGCGAACTTGACAATTAAGGCCTTGTTAGTGAAATGTCAATCTCTGACTAATATCTGGTGCTATATGTTTTACCTGCCAAGTCTTAAAAGGCTTTGCCTGTGCGAAGGATTGATCAGTAATGCTCTTGCATATGATTTGATGGCTTCTTCTTCCTGTCCATCTGCCCTGAAGGCATCACCCAAAAGCATGTGAGCCTGGGCTGATTCAGGAAAAATTTCGGTTCCCAGTTGTGCGAATGCAGTTGCTTCATATGTACGGCGCAAGCTGATCAGATCAGACACTATACTGCTTATGGGTTGAAGGTTGAAGCCGTTTTGCTGGTGGTTACCACGCGATAGTTCTTTCAGAAAATCCAGCGACTGCTGCAAGCCCTCTGTTTCCATGATTCTTGACGCAGCGATACTGACAGAAGGTGTAAACTGGATCTCTTCACCGTACAGAACCCTAACAATATTTTGTTCAACAGAACGAATCTCGCCGGGTCGGGTGTTGCAAAAGACAAGAATATAATATCCATCTTCTGGTAGTCTGGTGCCGATACTGGTAAAGCCGTTGGTCCCTCCGGTATGTTGGTTGTAGTAAATGCTGTCATTTTCGTTCACTTTCCGGTATCCCACATTCCAGCCATAACCATAACCATTTAAATTGGGCTTGAAAATCAGATCCTGGTATTGTTTTTCCAATAAGGTGTAGTTACTTAATGCCTCGTCCCAGAGCACCATATCAAGGGGAGTGGTATACATGTCACCAGTGGCCAGTGCAGTTGACAGGTCTCTGAATTCAGCCCTGATAAAACCATTAAGTATAAAATCGTAGCCCGATGCCCTGTTCCTGATAATTTTCCGGTGGTCTTCTATGCCAGATTCATACATGCCCAGCGGGTGAAGAATCTTTTCATCAAGCAAGTCGGCAAAGCGCTTTTTTGACACCTCCTCAAGGATGTACCCCAGCAGGTAGTAGCCAAAACTGCTGTAACTATATCTTGCGCCTGGCTCCCACATAAGATCCAGATCCCAGAATAACTCAACAAAGTCTCTGTGTTCAAAAAGCTGCCTCCCGTATAGGTTGAAAAAATTCGGTATTCCTGCATAATGTGGCATACCTGATGTATGAGACATGAGGTGGTGGATGGTAATGACATCTCCCTGTGGAGCGGGATAATCAGGAATATAGTCTCTGATGGGTGCATCCAGCTTCATTTTACCTTCGCTGACTTTTTGTAAAATCAGCATGGAGGTAAACTGTTTACTGATGGATGCGACTCTGTATTTCATTTGTTCGCTGTTGACTATATGGTGCTCAATGTTTGCGTATCCATAGCCTCCGGAAAACAAAATTTCTCCGTTCTGGGCTACAAGCACACTACCACTGAAATTGTTGTGGTCATGAAACAGGTTCATCAAGCTGTCAAGCTTTTTAACCGGTTCATTCCCCGATACCTGAAATGCAAACAAAATTGCTGCAATAATGAAGATCAGCCGTTTCATTGTGTTGTATGATTTAGTAGGATGGTGAAGGATATGTAAATGTTTTTTTCAAAGATGGCATTTTTTTGGGAAAAATCACTGAAAATTCAGGGAATATCTATATTTGTTGTATCCATTGAAAGCCTTTTGTATCAACCACTAACGTAATATATTTGACCCCATGAGACGCTTTGCCCTGACTTTTTATGTATTTACCGTATTGATTCTGCAATCTATGGTCCTTTTTGGCCAGCCAACCGCTGAGCGAAAAGTGCCTCTCAGGCAGGATACCTACCGAATTGCCGTTCTGTCATTTGTTCACGAAACTTGTACCTATTGCCCCGATCCGGCCGGCCTTGAAGATTGGCTTGCCACAGGTCCTGCCACTGATCGTATTCTTGGAGGCGGAAGTGGCCGTGACTATATCGGAGGCTTTGAAGAACGCATGGTTGCCTACAGTGGCGTTGAACTAATCGGAATAACTTCACCTGCCGGAATGCCCGTGGGTGGTACTGGTCGTAGCTGGAACTCCATGGAGGTTTGGTCTTACTATACAGACAAAATGATGGCCGATCTTGATGAAAAGGGTCCATTTGACGGGATCCACCTGGCCGTGCATGGATCAATGGCTGTTGCAGGTATAGCCAGACCTGAGGCTGAATTGGCCAGGATGGTTCGCAGAAAACTGGGATCTGATGTTGCCATTACCGTATCACTTGACCTGCATGCTTGTGTGGATGCAGAGCTTGTAGCTGATGATGCAGCTGATGCTGTGTTTGCCACCAAACGTTTTCCCCATTATGATGCTGCACTTATGGGACAATATGCAGCCGATGTGATGATCAGGATGCTACAGGGAACCTATAACCCGGTAGTGGCAACCCGTAAACCCGGTGTGATCACCCCAAGTTTTTTTCAGGCCACTGTTCGTTACCCTGCCCGTGAGATCATGGAGAGGGCAAGACGCTGGGAAGACAGAGAACAAGATGTATATGTCTCGGTAAACTTCGGGTTTGCCTATGCAGATGTTCCTGATAATGGTGCCTCCATATTTGTTGTGACCAATGGAAATCAGGAACTTGCTGACAAGATTGCCGATGATATGAACCAGTTTTTCTGGATGAAAAGAGAAGCGTTTGTGTTTAAGGATATCTTTAATGTGGAAGATGGCGTTGCCCATGCCATGGAGGCTGTCAGAAAAGGTGAAACGCCTGTGGTGATTGCCGATGGATGCGATCGTACCGGTGGGGCAACCTGGATTACCCGGGAACTTATTCGCAAAGGTGCATCAAATTTTGCCATTGGTACCCTTGCAGATGCTGAACTTTTTAATGTCATCCACAGCCGCAATTTGCAAGCTGGTGAAAGAACCGGGCCCATCAAGGTAGCAGGCACTTCAGATATGCTGGCTGGCGACCCCATTGAATTGGATGATGCCGTGGTGGAGTTTATTGACCGGCAATACCTTGTGCTTTTATTTGGTAACAATAACCGCATTGTCGTAACGCCTGCACTGCGTCAGATAACCGCACCTGAATGGCATGCCAGGGTGGGTATTGATTTCAATGAACTAGACATCGTTGTTCATAAGACCAGGGTGCATTTCTTTAGGGGGTATTATGAAACCGGTATTGCCGGCGAAGAGTATCCCGGAACAATCGTGAAAATTGAAGTACCCGGCTGGGGCCCTGCCGATATTACAAAAATCAATTTTGTAAACGGAGGGCAGTATTTGTATCCCCTTGACATGAACAGGGAGATGGGGCATATTTGGGACAGACCTTATATTGGTGATGATCAGATGATTTACCAGACAGGGGAAGGTCTGATTATTGAGACCGGACCGAGGTAGTTAGGCGGCTGCGCCGCAGTTAGGCTCGGCACTTCGTGCCTCGCTGTTGGCACCTCGCTGCGCTCCGTGCAGTTAGGCGGCT
>SKRM01000073.1 GCA_007118495.1 Bacteroidales bacterium | reverse complement strand
CCGAGACGCAGCCGGGGGCATAACTGCACGGAGCGCAGCGACGTGCCAACACACCGAGCAGAGCGAGGTGCTAACTGCGAGGCGCTCCGCGCCGAGCCAAACCGCCCGAGGCGAAGCCGAGGGCCTAACTGCGAAGCCTGCAAGGCTGAGCCTAACTGCAAGGCTGAGCCTGACCGCCAAATTGACCGAAAAAGGCATAAAACGCAGCAACTAAGCTGTAATATTCAGCCAAAATGGCCGAAAAAAGTATTGGGAACGGGTTTTGATTTATGGACGCCAGAAGGCATTGACCGGCCGGAGGTTTAAAAATCCGACAGTCATCCAGAAAAAAAATTCAAATTAAGTAATCATAAAATCAATGGAGGATCATAACATGACTATTATCAGATGGAACAGGCGTCCGATGTTGTCTGATGTGTTTGACAACATGTTCGAAAGAAATTTTGACACCGGATTTGAGAAAAACTGCGGCTGCGCGCCAGCCACCAATATCCTTGAAAACGAGGGGGAGTTTGAAATCCAGATTGCCGTACCCGGCATGAAAAAGGATGATTTTAAAATGGAGATGGAGGACAATGTATTGTCGGTGGTTTTTGAAAAGAAAGACGAAGACAAAAAAGAAGAAAATGTTGAATACCTCAGAAGGGAATTTGACATGGAAGGTTTTACACGCTCTTTCTCCATCCCAAAAACAGCTGATGTTGAAAAGATCAAGGCCAGGTATGACAATGGCATTCTCTACATAAGCGTGCCTAAAATTGACAAGGCCCGCCTGAGCAAGCGCATTGATATTGCCTGATAATGAGGTCGGTAAACTTAAGTATCATAGCTTTTTAGTTGGATAAAGGGGTCCGCGTTTGCGGGCCTTTTTTTGTGGTGTTTACCAGAAGCGGCCGCCTCGTCTGAACCGGCGTGCATAATAATCTTCATCCAACTCATTGATAATAACCCCCCGTGAGGTTGAGGTGTGGACGAAATGCCCGTTGCCCAGATATATTCCCACATGGCTGATTTTGATTCCTTTTGTCCGGAAAAATACCAGGTCGCCCTCGCGGAGCCGGCGCTGTCTTACCCTTTGGCTCTCTGAGATCATCCCTGTGGTGGTACGGGGGATACTTATTCCGTAAACGTCTCTGTATACTGACCAGACAAACCCGGAGCAATCAGCACCGGTTTTTGTGCTGCCTCCATACCGGTATGGTGTTCCCATCCAGGCACTTACCTCACGAATCAGTTCGGGGTTTTCCTTTCCTGTAAGAGGCATTCCTAAACGACGCTCATAGGTTTTGACCTCTTCAGAGGTGAGTTGTGCCGTTCCGGGCCGGGATGGTGCCTCACGCAGTGTGCCGCAAGATGAAAGTAAAATGGCTGAGAGCAGAACCAGCAAATAGGGATTAAACCGTTGTATCATGGTTGTTGACCAGAATTTGTTGTCAATACTTTAAGGGTAACAAAAATATGTTATTTCTGTTTGGCAGCGTGCAGTAGTTTTCTATACGTTTTTCTATCAGACCACCTTTCTTCTGCATAACAGAACGAAGCAGATGGTGGTTTGCGTGTGTGCGAAAGTATGATTCCTATATAACTTTTTTGATATGTTCGAATAAAAGGGCCAAAGAAAAAAATTCATGTATTTTTGGGCAAAATTTCAAAATATATCCTATATGAGTGAAACAACATTTGACTTAAATCCGAATCCATTGGTTCGCCATTTGTGCAAGCCACCCTCAGAGTTTACAAAGGCTGACATTATCCGCTACATTGAAGAGAACCATATTGAGATGGTCAACTTCCGCTATGTAGGCGGTGACGGAAGGTTGAAGGCCCTTAATTTTGTGATACAGAGCCGCGAACATCTTGAAGAAATTCTGTCAACCGGTGAGCGCGTTGATGGTAGCAGCTTGTTTACTTTTCTTGAAGCTGGTTCATCTGACCTTTATGTGGTGCCCCGCTTCAGGAGCGCTTTCCTGAATCCGTTTTCTGAGGTTCCTGCCATTGACATCATGTGCTCTTATTATGACAAAGATGGTAAGCCCATGGCCAGCGCACCTGAAAACATTATGCGCAAAGCACACCAGACCCTGGTCGAAAAAACCGGCTATGCCATGGAGGTCATGGGCGAGATCGAATACTATGTGATCAGCCCAAAAGACCCTCTTTACAGGGCCAACGACCAGCGTGCCTATCACGAGTCTGAACCTTTTGTAAAGTGGGAGCAACTGCGTATTGACGCCATGATGGCCATGGCCCAGACAGGTGCCATGATCAAATACTCCCATTCTGAAGTTGGTAATTTCTCAGATGATGAGTTCGAATATGAACAAAATGAAGTGGAGTTTTTGCCCACATCTGTTGAGGATGCAGCTGATCAGCTCATTATAGCCAAGTGGATTCTCAGGCAGGTAGGATACAAATACGGTGTCACCGTGAGTTTTGCTCCAAAGATTACTGCAGGAAAGGCCGGTAGCGGCATGCATATCCATATGCGCGTGATGAAAGATGGCAAGAATGTCACCCTTGAAAATGATCGCATCAGCGATTATTCCCGCAAGACCATTGCAGGCATCCTGGATATTGCCCCCTCACTTTCTGCATTCGGAAACACCATCCCGACCAGCTACTTCCGACTTGTTCCGCATCAGGAAGCCCCAACCAATGTCTGCTGGGGCGAGCGGAACCGATCAACCCTGATTCGCGTACCCCTTGGATGGGTTGGCGCCGGAGATATGGTGCAAAAGGAAAACCCCCGTGAAAAGGCCTTGAACAAAGATTTGAGCGACAAGCAAACCTTCGAGTTCCGTTGTCCTGACGGTTCGGCCGACATCTACCTGCTTATTGCGGGTTTATGTGTTGGCGCACGTCATGGTTTTGAAATGGAAAATGCGCTTGAGATGGCCGAAAAAACCTATGTTAATGTCAATATTTTTGACGAGAAACACAAGGCGCGCCAGGATCAGCTTGCCCAGCTACCTTACTCGTGTAAAACAGCTGCTGAATACTTGCGCAAGCAGGCAGAAGTATACAAGAAATACGAGGTGTTCCCACAAGAACTGCTTGATGGGATTACGAAAAAAATGGATGATTTTCGCGATGAGAACCTTCGTGAAAAAGTGAGCTGCAACAGAGAAGAGACCATGAAACTGGTCAGACGCTTTCTGCATTGCGGCTAATGGTTGCAGGCAAAGATTGTTTTACCGGGCCGGGCTTAATTGTTCGGTCCGGTTTTTTTAGGCGGTTTCTTCAGGCTGGCTGCGGTATGCATCAAGCAATGCACCGGCCAGGCGGCTGGCTCCAAAGCGCAGATAATTTTTGTTTAGCCACTTTTGACCCAAAATTTCGCGGGTCAACAAATAGTACTGAACGGCTGTTTCGGGGTCGGCGATGCCTCCGGCAGGTTTGATTCCGATCATGATACCGGTTTTTTTATGGTGATCTTTGATGGCCTCAAGCATTACGAGCATGGCCTGGGGTGTGGCTGCAGGGTTGATTTTCCCTGTGGAGGTTTTGAGAAAATGACCACCGGCAGCCAGGGCAATTTCACTGGCCCGCCTGATGTTGGTTGCTGTTTCCAGTTCACCGGTTTCAAGGATTACCTTCAGGTGGGCCCCCTTGCACATTTCACGAATGGCGGCTACCTCATCATATATCTGGTTGTATTCTCCCTCAAGAAACCTACCCCTTGAAATGACCATGTCAATTTCTTCAGCTCCTTCATCAACGGCATACCTTACTTCGGCCATTTTGACGAATAGGGGCGACTGGGCCGAAGGGAATCCCCCTGCCACTGACGCTACCTTGATATCTGTTCCCTCCAGTGCTTTTTTGGCGGTTGATACCAGGGTGGGGTAAACACATACTGCTGCCACATTTGGAAGGCCTTCATCAAGGCCTGAAAATGACCTGGCCCGTTCGCAAAGTTCGGCAACCTTACGGGTTGTGTCATTGCCTTCAAGGGTGGTCAGGTCGATCATTCCCAGAATGTCGGCATATAGTTTTTTCAGGTTGACGATCTCTCCGGTTTTAGAGAGGATTTCAGTTGTGCGGTTATGTATTTCATCGTCGCTCAGAACGGGGGTTTGGGCAAAGTCTGTCATG
>SKRM01000036.1 GCA_007118495.1 Bacteroidales bacterium | reverse complement strand
CCTTCAGGTTGTAAAAGTCGATGAGACCATGGCCCCACATGCCATAACTGGAGAAATATCCTGCCTCCCTCTTCATGCACAGCCCTGGTTACTTTTTTCCATGCCTCTGTCTGGACTCTTGAATAGCATCCGGGCGACCCTGTAAACCCGTAACCTTCAGGCGATACCTGGCTTCCTTCTGCCACAATCAGACCGGCCGAAGAACGCTGACGATAATAGAGTGCCATAAGGTCATTGGCTTTGAGTTCAGGTTCTGTTGCCCGGCGTCTGGTAAGGGGAGCCATCACGATGCGATTTGACAGGGTCAGTGGCCCAAGTGTATAAGATTCAAAGATTTTTTGTGTCATATTGTCATCTTTTTTGAATATTTTCAATGTTTATTTCGGCTCGCAAACCCTTTACTGTAAAGGTAACAAGAATATATTCAATATGTGTTTCGACTGGCATTGTCCACATAATTCAATTTAAAAGGGCAGTTTGTCGATGGCTTAATAATAATAACTACCTTTGCGGCGGTAATTACGAGTTGGGTTTTTCTTTTGCCCTCGACACTTTGCGCTTAAAGCGCCCCGCATAATAATCTCTCCACCTCTTTTTCCCGATTAAATTTTTTATCAATCAGGCCCGATTTTTATAGGGGCCTAAACACTTTATGTTATATGAAGACTTTTGACAGTCTCAATTTGAGTATGCCCATTATGCAGGCACTAAAGAGCAAAGGATACAACATCCCAACAGCTGTTCAGGCAGAGGCAATTCCCCTGGTCCTTGAGGGCAGGGATATTTTTTGCAGTGCCCGAACCGGCACCGGAAAAACTGCTGCATTTGCACTTCCGCTGCTTGATATGCTAAGTAATAATCAAAAAGTATCACGCCACCCAAGAGCGCTGATATTGGCTCCTACCCGCGAACTTGCACAACAAATCAGTGACAACATCAGGGAATACGGAAAATATACAAAACTGAAACATACCGTTATATACGGTGGTGTATCACAAAAAAACCAGGTCGACTCCCTGCGCAGGGGCGTTGACATCATTATTGCAACACCCGGCAGATTGCTTGACCTGATGCAACAGAAACATATCAGCCTGCATGCTGTCAGCACGCTCATCCTGGATGAAGCAGACCGCATGCTAGACATGGGGTTTATCGTTGACATCAAGCGCATAGCAGCAGAAATTCCTGCTGAAAGGCAAACAATGCTGTTTTCAGCTACCCTTCCGGAAAACGTTCGCACCCTCGCAGCCCGCCTGCTTAAAAAGCCGGTCAATGTTGACATAAAAGCTGATGTAGCTACTGACACCCATACAAGAGAACTTGTATATTACATTGACCGTACATCGAAAACCGAATTGCTTCAGCGTTTGGTTCAGGAAGAATCTATTGACCGTTCGCTGGTATTTACCCGCACAAAGCACGGAGCAGACAAGCTGGTAAAAATGCTTGCCCGCAATGGGATCATGGCACAGGCCATACACGGAAACAAGTCACAGGCGCAGCGACAAAAAGCACTGAATCAATTCAAGAACCGTAAACTGGTCATGCTGGTAGCTACAGATGTTGCAAGTAGGGGAATTGACGTAAGTGAACTCTCGCATGTGATCAATTATGATATTCCGGAGCAATCAGAAACCTATACCCACCGTATTGGCCGGACAGGCCGTGCAGGGCAGGATGGCGTGGCTTATTCTTTCTGCAGTCCTGACGAAAAATCATATCTGTATGATATCCAGCGCTTATCAGGCAAAAGCATACCCGTAGCCGACAACCATGTCGACCTGCTCATTGACCCGGGTACCTTCAATGCCGGACAAGCCGGAAAAAAAATGAAAGGCAAAGGCAATTTTCGCAGGAGAAGATAAACTGGTATTGCGAACTCTACCCGTCAGACTTTAAGTTTCTAAATATTTTACTTAGACGTGTATACATATGCACGTATGGCACACTATTTGTTTTGCCACATATGTTTATCGCTTAATTAATTTATTGTTTACTTAATTATTGAAAACTTATGAAAAGTTCTAAAAAAATTATGGTGGGTATTCTGGCCCTGACATTGGTGATGGGGTTAAGTTTTACATCAAAAGCCCAGTCAGGCTACCAGCCTGGTCAGGCTTCATTGCAGGCAGGTATGTCATACGGCCTGGACATGGAGAAAGCCGGACTCCGTTTAGGTGCTTCCTATTTTATGACTGAGCAGATCAGGGTGGGTGCGGATTTTACCTACTGGCTCATTAAAGATTCGGAGTATGTGTTTTTTGACGTCCCCATTTCAACCGAATCAACCGCTTATGAGATCAATGCCAACCTGCACTATTTATTTTATAACCGTGATGGTTTGATTCTATACGGCGCAGGTGCACTGGGATATCACTACGTCAAGGTCAGTTCATCTTCAAGCAATGTGTCAGGCAGTGCTTCAGACAATGAAATTGGATTTGGAATAGGTGGTGGTGTTGAATACAATATGGGCAAAGTGGCCATATTTGCCGAGCCCAAAGTGTTTTTAAGCGGATTTGATCAGGTAAAACTGAACTTCGGACTTCGTTTCCATTTATAAAACCCGTATATTTCCTCTATAAAAATATTCATGTATATTTGTAACAGGAGAAGCTAAAAAGCACATGCATATGAAGTCGCACTTCACAAATAATAACAATAACTGCCCACCTTAAACAAAGGCGGTTAACCTGTTATGCATGTTAGTCATAAAAGCCCGCCGCAAGGTGGGCTTTTTTTTTGTTCACCCCAAACTATTTTTTAAAATGAAAAGCGCAGAAGACATCATGAAGACCGAAAAAGCCATCACCCTGGTAAAGGCAACATTTGAAAAAAACCTTTCAGGCTTTCTAAATCTCGACAAGGTATCATCACCCCTGGCTGTTATGGAAAATACCGGTTTAAATGATGAACTTAATGGGGTTGAAAAACCAGTAAGATTCAATATTCGCTGGGCGAATGGAAGCCCGGCAGTTATTGTGCACTCATTGGCCAAATGGAAACGACTTCGACTCAGCGAATTTGACAGCAAACCAGGAATGGGAATCATAACTGATATGCGTGCCCTGCGCCCCGAAGAGTCATACTCACCAATTCACTCTATATATGTAGACCAGTGGGATTGGGAAAAACACATCAATGAAAGTGACAGGTCATTATCCTATGTAAAAAAATGCGTCAGACAAATCTATAAAGCCATCAAAACAACTGAACTAAGCCTGCAAAAGATTTATAAAGAACTAATGCCGGTGCTTCCGGATAAAGTCAAATTCATCCATGCCGAAGAATTGCTCCAGGCATACCCACAACTTCTTCCCAAAGCCAGAGAAGCAGAGGCTGCAAAAAAACACGGCGCCATTTTCATAATTGGCATTGGTGCAAAGCTGTCTAACGGCCACCCCCACGATGGCAGAGCGCCTGACTACGACGACTGGACAAGTCTGAACGAAGACGGATACAAGGGCCTTAATGGCGATCTGATTTTCTGGAATCCCTTACTTGAAGATGCCTTTGAGATATCTTCAATGGGAATCAGGGTCAATCACAGAGCGCTAAAGCAGCAATTACAGTTGAGAGGATGCCCTGAAAAAGCATCATATCCGTTTCACAAAATGCTTCTTGATGGCCGCTTGCCTCAAACAATTGGTGGGGGGATAGGCCAGTCGCGCTTGTGTATGTTTCTGATGCGAAAGCCCCATATTGGTCAGGTGCAGGTGGGGATATGGCCGCAGGGTGAGCGAGAACGCCTGGCCAGAATGGGTATTCACCTGCTATAAAAAACAAACCCGGCCAGATTGAACCTCCGGCCGGGTTTATGCAAAATAAGATGCTTAAAACTTAGTTACCGCCATATGGGACACCCTCGGTTATCCAGGCTGGCGGATCAATACCCCTTAGATGATAATCGAAATACTCCTTCATGCGAATGGTATAGTCAATTTTATTGGGATATTTTTGGGGATGATGCGGTTCATCGCGGTATTGCAAAAAGATGACATCCTTACCTGCACGGCGCATGGCAAGATACATTTCAATTGACTGCTCCCATGGAACGGCGTCATCCACGTCGCCATGCATAAGCAATAGCGGGGTGT
>SKRM01000006.1 GCA_007118495.1 Bacteroidales bacterium | reverse complement strand
AAGTGGAAACACGTCTTGAATATGTTCCTGAAGAAATGTATGAAATACAAAAAGAGGCTCAGGATGATATTACTGAAAATGAAAACGAAATAAAACGTTTACAGGAACGTATCGAAGCCTTAAAACAGAAGAATGTTGAAATTCGTTCTAATGCAGATCATAAACTTAAAGAAATTCACGAAGGAGAAGTAAAGCTAAAAGAAAAGCTTTCAAATCTCAACGAATCTCTTGAAACCATGCCTGATGTTACTATGTTTAATGAGTACGAAGCACAACTCAAAGAAGCAAGCGTATTCCGGGATAAGGCATTGGAAGCAAAAAGTAAAATTGAAGCCTATGAAAAACATCGTAAGTCAATTGATGAAAAGTATAAAGAGCAAGAAGCCCTTGATAAGTCAATTGCAGAACTTAGAGAAAGGAAGAAGGAAATTCTTAAAAGCTCTAGATTGCCAAAAGGACTGACTATAGAAAATGATGAATTTTCATGGAATGACTTTAAGTTTACCGATACACAGATTAGCAAATCTTCTGCTTTACTTGTAATATCTGAAATACTATGCAATGTTGTTGAGTCCAAGATTGTGTACCTTGGAGAAAAAGCTTTGTTTGATAAAGACAGGTTTAAACAACTTGTTAAAATTGCAGAGAAATATGGTAAGATACCCGTACTGGAACAGGTTATTGATAATCAAACCGAACTCAAAGTAATCACTGAGCTTTATGAGTAATTCTAAAATTGTAAAAGGTTATTACGGCTTATGGGAACGTGAGTTTACAACCTTTTATCATAACGGTTGGTATGCTGTTAAGGGAGACCTGACAGCATACTATACCGATGATGATGTAGATCATAAAATGGATTTTGAAGAAATCATCGATAGAGATATGATGCAATCAGAAAAGCCTTTTAAATCATTGAGACAGCTTATAAAATTTGTTGATGGTGAAAACTCCTGATAAGGTTAAATCATTAGAATACATAGGTAACTGCATTACTTTACCCATAAGGTTTTTGGAACAACTAGAAGATGAAGCTACCCGGGCAAATAAAAAGACCATAAATAAATTGGTTAAAGAACATTTACCCGATCTTCATTATAATTTAGCACTAAATTCCTACAACCCTTACAATTATTACAAAACAAAGGATTATTTGATATTAGTACATTCAAGTATAGAATATGTAATTAAATACAGAATATGATAACAGCACAATGCAAGAAAGACCTGAAGTTGAAATCAGGCATAGTAATTCCGGAAGGAACAAATATGACTATAGAAGTCAAAGAAGAAAACCCTACAATCGCCTATCTTGATGATGGAGAAAATCAAATCAAAGTATCAAGTATAAACCTTGGCAAATATTTTAATGAGTTTGGAACTTTCACAGGAGATGACTTGCAAGATGCCATTACTGATGGCGCATGTGTATCTCTTGATATGTACGATGTAGAACCGGATGGTTGGTCAGAAAACGGCTTTCCCAGTATTCTCTTAGCTTTATCTTTAATATGAAATATTCAGAAGAAAAATTTGAAAACATAATGAGGGCTGTATCTGGTATTACAGCCATAGAAAAAGAAATAAACCAAATCAATGAAACAATTTTTAAATTAGAAAATAGATTTTCAGATTTGAAACATTTTATTTCAAAAAGTGATCCTTTATCCAATGAAGAAGTTGACTGTTATCAAACGATGATTGATGATTTTTCATTGACGCTCTTAACAAAAATACATGAATCCATAACAGTAAGAAAACAAGATGTATTAGATACTTATTATAAAAACATGAAAAATGAGCAAACTGACAAAAACAAGTAAAGTAGTAGCAACAAGCTTTTCCCGGGAGTGGAAAAATAAGCAAGGTGGAACAAATTATACTTTTGAAGTAGAATTTGAAAACGGTGATAAAGGAGAGTTTAACACCAATAAAAACCCACAGATTAAATTTGTAGAAGGTGAAACTGTTCAATATACCATTGAAGAGGTTACCATACAAACAAGTCGTGGCCCTTGGAAGAAAACAAAAATTGATAAAGTAAGAGAAGAAGGTGGAAGACAATATTCCAATGACCCTGAAATACAAATAAGGATTATAAGAACTGTAGCTCTTAAATGTGCTGTACGGTCTTTGATATTCAGCTTTCCCGATAAGATGAATGACATAGCAAATAGGTATATTGACTGGATTTCAGAAAAAGGACTTGAGCAAGATAAGGCAATTCCTGCTCAGTCTGCCATATCAGAAGCTATAAGCTTTTATGAAACAACACAGAAAAGCCCCGAAACAGTTGATAAATTGATTGAACTTGCTGAAGTATTTTATAATTTCATTAGAAAATCTGATAAAAACGATGAGTAATTATCTTGAAAGTTTAAAGAAAAAGTTAGAGAAGAAAGAAGTAACTCCTGAGAATACCACTCAGGAGTTACCACAAGACACTTCTAAAGCAATCAGTGAAGAAGTGGACTTAGATACCGAGAAAAAAGAAAGTGCCTTAGAAGTACCTAAAACGGCTCCTGCGTTAATTGTTCCTGATGTTGAAAAAAGGTTTTTCCTTACACAAACATTGATTAAAGAAATCACTGACAAGCATGGTGAGTATAAGCAAGTGTGTCCAAGATACATTTACGAAAACTTCATAACCAAACAATACCGTACTGTAACACTTCCTATGATGCATGGTATATTTGGAGAATCATTAGTGTTAGGTGGTGGTGCAAGAGGCCAAAAGCTAGAAGACCTTCCCCGTCATAAGAAAAGTGGAGAAAAGCTAACAGCTCAACTCAATATAGAAGAACAAGCAAGAAGATTTCCTTTATGGTGTTCAGAAAAAGGAATTAGTGTAATTCCGGGGATCAATACACAGGTACCTATAGCCAAGCGATTAAATAAAAATGTCATTGTAAGAACAGAAATTGACCTTTTCCCAACTCCTTTTCTAATGGAAGGCAAATATATGCTTTCAGTAATGGATGTTAAGTTTACAGCAGATGTTAACTCACGTTTCGGAGATTACTGTTGGGGCGCACCTGAATTTGTAGATCACCTGCAAGCTGATATGACCTATTGGCTATTGCAGGATTTTGATATGGAGCTTAATGTAAAGCTTAACCCCGAAAAACAAGAGATATACAAAAGCATATTTGAAAATGAAGCTGTCAGTAAAATGATAAAAAATGAAGATATTGTTTTTATATATTTCATCATAGGCTACAAAAAGCAACCCTTGCATGAACAAGTAAACTTTATTTACAGGTCTTACAGGGAAGCAAACGGTTCCTTGCTAAGACAAGATGAATTTAAAGAAAGAGCAAGGAAAACCCTAGCACAGTTATCTGAATGGAAGGCTCAAAACTGGCCCGCAAAAGAAGATAATTATTGTGACAAATGTCCTGTGTCTCAAAAAAATGGTGGATATTGTACTCAATTTAATAAAATTAAAACTATATGAAAAAAAGTCTTATTGGATTGTTTGTAATGATCGTCACTATAATTCTTAGTCTGTACTGGTATGACTGGCGTTTAGTTGTAATTATATTTCTGTCTTTATTAGGCAATAACCTAGAACAATCAAAGTAATGGGAAAAATAAAAGAATTCTATCACGAGGAAATAATGCGTGGACAAATGGAAGCACAAAGATTTTTAGATGAAGAACAAAGACTAAGAGAATGGGCCGAAACCCAAAACCTTAAATTTGTTATCTATGTTAATGCACCTGACATGTCAAAACTTAATGATATGATCAATCTTGCTAAAAGACAAATAGAAGAACAAAGAAATGAAGGAACGGGAAAATTCCCCTTGCCAAATGGTTTTAACATGTCTTACAGCATAAAAAAAGTAAAATGAACAGATGTCATGTTTGTGGTAAATTTGTAGGTAAAAACGATCCATTCATTAAAAAATCAGATCATGGATATTACCATTTTCCTACTTGTGTTATGTATAGTATTGTTAAGGACGAATCTCTTGAAGGAAGAATAACAAGAAGGTTACTTTCTAACTCCAACATGACCATAACAGGCGAGTTTACTTTACAGGCAAATATTTTAAAACGAAATGTCAAAAAAATACTCAAAGATTTTCATCAGGAAAACAAAAAAAGAGTATTTTAGCAATGATGTTTTCCATAATTAAATTTTAGGTTAATATTTGAATGAGGGTATGCCCCGCTTTT
>SKRM01000045.1 GCA_007118495.1 Bacteroidales bacterium | reverse complement strand
TATAAAACGGTAAGAGTTGTGAATTAAGGAACCGCCGTATACGAGAACCGTACGTACGGTGGTGTGAGAGGACGGAAAACAGAATAGGAGGAAAACTATTTTGTTTTCCTCCTACTCGATTAGGAAAAATCTGTATAATTGTCCCAGTATTCAATAACCAACTCAATAATCATGAATCGCAGATATTCAAAACCTGGCAAAAAAGGGTTTTATTTCTTTTTAATCAGCATGTTGTGTGTTTCTTCTGCACTTTATGCGTCTGATAATTACAGCCTGCCCCATGACATGGGCAAGCGCATTGATGAAGTATTTCTGGCCTATGACACAGCCTGGACTCCGGGTGTGGCCGTTGCAGTTGTGAAGGATGGCCAGATTGCTTATACCAATGCCTATGGTTATGCCCATCTTGAATATGATATACCAAATACACCATCAACTGTATTTCATATTGCTTCAATATCAAAGCAGTTCACCACTTTTTCTATTCTTCTGCTTGAGGCTGACGGAAAACTATCTTTAGATGACGATGTGCGCTTACACATACCTGAATTGCCCGATTTTGGTGTTACCATTACCCTAAGGCAAATGGCACACAATATAAGTGGCATGAGAGACCAATGGAACCTGCTCGGTATGGCGGGATGGCGTCTGGATGATGTAATAAGCACCCAACAGGTTTTGCGCTTGTTGTCAAGGCAAAAAGAATTGAATTTCAATCCCGGCGATGAATACTTGTACAGTAATTCAGGCTTCACCCTTCTTGCAGAGGTGGTGGCAAGGGTATCGGGACAATCCTTTGCGGAATATACCAAAGAGCGCATTTTTGAACCTCTTGGGATGCATAGTACCCTGTTTTATGATGATCATGAGGTAATTGTCAGAAACAGGGCCTATTCTTATGCCGGACGCGATGGCAACTACCGCAAAAGGGTATTGAGTTATGCCACAGTGGGGGCCACAAGCTTGTTTACCACAGTTGAAGATATAAGCCTGTGGGCAATGAACTTCGATGACCCAGTGGTTGGGAATGCTGATATCATTGATAAAATGAATACCCGGGGGGTATTGAATGATGGAACAACCATTAGCTATGCACTTGGTCAGACCGTGGGTACTTACAGGGGGCTTCATATGATCAGCCATGGAGGTGCAGATGCAGGTTACAGAACCTTTTTGGCACGATTTCCTGATCATGGCGTATCTTTGGTAGTATTCAGCAATGATGCAGGCTTCAGCTCAAATGCCATGGCCATGCGTGTTGCTGATATTGTATTGGAGAACTACCTTGAAGAAGATGAACAGGCAGAGGAAGCCTGGGATAAGCTTGTGGTACGGGCCGATCCGGCTTATTTTACCTTTTTTGAAGGCCATTTCAGGCAGGCAGCTGATAACCATCTTATCATTGAGTCAGACAATGACACCCTGTATTATTATACCAGCTCTGTAAGAAGACGCAACGTCTTGCACCCATTGTCCAATACGGAGTTTATAACAGAAGGGGGTAGAACCCGCCTCAAATTTCCTGAACCAAACAACAGCGATGTAAGTACTCTGAACCTGATCAGGGGAGATGAAACCCTTGAACTACCGAGGGTTGAAGTATTTGATCCTTCACAGGTTCTGCTGGATGGGTTTACAGGCACTTTCTACAGTGAGGAACTTGACATTAGCTACATCCTGGGTCTACAAGATGATGACAGTGGAAACCAGAGACTTGTATCAAGCCAGCTGCGCATTGGCAACATGTACCTGACTCCCCTTACCCCGGATCATTTTAGCGGAAGCAATTGGTTTGCGTCAAGGATAGCATTTGAACGAAATGATCAAGGCCATGTAATTGGATTCAGGGCCACGGGAAGCCGTGCCAGGAATGTTTGGTTTGAAAAGGTGAAATAGCCAGACAGTCTAGAACCCTCCCGGTTCTCCCTCAGATGCATTGAAAACGCCTGTTACTTTCACCTCGATGTCTTCTGTATAAGGCTCTGTCATGGTGCCTAAAGCCGTGAATTCAAAACTTGCAATCAGGCTGTTTTGGTTTGACTCGTGGATGGTTATACTACCTGCACGTGAAAATACGAGCGCATTACCTGTTTCATAATGGTAGACAGCAAAAACCAGGAAAAAGTCTTTTTCAGGGTTGGTATTTTGGTCAAAATCCTCAATGGTTAAGGTTCCTTTTGGGGGTTGCTCACCTGCTTTTAAAAATTGAGTAATCGATGGCACTTGTCCTTCTGTGAACAGGACAATGTTGAAATGTCCTTCAGAATCATCTGTACCCGCCCAGAAGTTAAAAGTTGCAATCCCCTCCAGTTCATAATCAAGATCGCCACTGATGCTTATTTCATACCTGCCGGGGCTGATATCAGGCAGCTTGTCTTTATCTGAATCATCGTCACAAGAAGTAAAAGCAAAAATCAAGATGAACAGAAGGAAACAATAACGTATTCTTTGCATCATGCGTAGTTGGTTGGGGAATTATTTTAGTAAATGTAGAATTAAAATGGAGTTAATCAATCATATTTCTTGATATCACCGATAATCATATTGAAGACCCTTATGTATTGTTGACCTATCTCATTAAAAGTGAAATTGTTTGATAAGGCGACCTGTTGCGCGGCTATTTTATCCCTGTCAATTGAATCTTGCCCGAATATTGCATCCAATCCTTTAACAATATCTTCGCGCGAATTTGCGACGGCTATCCCACCTCCATAGGTGTTCAGGTACTCGCTTATTGCACTCTTAGCCGGAGTTACGGCCAAAATAGGCGTGCCCGAAAAGGCTGCTTCGGCAAATTTGCTTGGCAAGGCGTGGCTGTAAGGCATATCTGCTTCAAGAATGAGTACCGCTGTGGCATTGCTTACAATTTTCTGGGCTTCATGATGGGGCACCTGTGGTTTTGCTAATACAATTGATCCAAGCCCATATTGTTTTATAAGTGATTCTGTCTTTTTTTGACGCTTTCCGATAAACTGTATTGCTTGAAAGTTTTTTGGATTTTTTCTGACAAAATCACTCAAAGCCAGTAAAAATGCTTTGGATAGTCTTTTTGTCGTGCTACCCAGATGTACAAGGTATCCGTTGCCCTCGTTTTTTTCAGTTCTAAAGGTCGTTTCACCTATAGGTGGAATGGAAAAAGACTTTCCGACCAAAGAAACACGGTAATATTTTTCTGTTATATCCAGACAGATACTGGTAGGCATATGGACGGCATCGCAGTTTTGAAGTACCTTTTTCAAACCGGTTTTATATCCTTTAGGGAGCAGCCTTTTAAACAAGTTTCCGTAGGGTGGGGGAAGCATGGTGCTCGGTTTGGGGTCACTGAAAGATGCCAGCCATGGCAGGCCCGTGATTTGAGCCACCTTGAGCGCGGCAATATGCGACGAAACGGGGTTGGAACTGCTGAAAATACAGTCAGGCTTTTCTGTTTCAACCACTTCAAGTGCTTTAACAACTGCCAGTCTGGTGATAAGATCAAGTTGCGGAAAGGCCTGCCCTGCTATTTTACTAATTAAAGCCCATCTCTTTGCTTTGGAATGGGTGCTTTTGGCCGGATCAATGTAGATTATGCGCCCGGCATTAGGGTTAAATGCATAGAGTTTATCATTCAGGCAGGTAATAATGGTTACAAAGGCTCCCTGATCTTGCAAAGCCTTTACTACTTTGGCCATCTGAATGGCCCTTGCCCCTTGGTTTTGCTTGCCGGTTAGAGTAATACAAAGAATATGCAAATTCGACATCACCTTGAAATAAAGTTTTATTTTTCGCCAACAGCTTTACCCTTGCGTCCCTTTGCTGCATGACGAATACGAAAAAATCCGGGCACTTCAACGGCTGCTCCCTGTGTTCTGAGTAACCACCGAAACGTTCTGTCTTCGTAGCATTTTCGCCAACGCTTAACCGGTCGGTGGTAGTATGAAATGTGCCCGCAATAGCCTCCCAGGCGGGCGGCATCACCCCGGGCTATCTGGAATCCACCCACGGCGCGGCTTCTTTCTTCAGGGTAAAAGCGCTCAGGATCAATATCCCTGATCATTCCCGTTTGTGTGTAATCTGTGAAAATTTCATCATCATTGGGCAACAGGTCAGATACCATGTGGAATCTGGGATAAACCAAGAGGCCATGCTGCTGCTGAAGCTGATTATTCAGCAAATCAAGTGCATTGTCGCGGAACAAAACATCGCAATCGGTAAAGAAGATCCAGTCGGCATTGGTGCTTTTGGCCGCCAGATTACGGCCGATGGCCCTTCTCAGTAAATACTCTCTGGAAAGCGGGCAAAAGTTCCAGTGGACATTGTCGACATGCTGTTTACTGAAATAATCCAGCACTTCTTTGGTGCGCAGGTCAGTGGGTTCGTAATATACAGTCATGCATATCCGGGTTTGTTTAGGGGGAAACAATACCAGTGAACTTAACTGATAGGATAAAATATTTGCATAATTATAGCAATGACTAACGATCTCTAACTGCAAGGGACTTTTATATGCAGGTTTACCTGAAAGGCTTGAATAAGCCGGTCCGAACCATGATGCCGGCATACCACCACTGGCAGCATAACGGAAAAACCACTCATAAGCTCCATCAATGACAGATGGTAAAGGCTTTGTTTTTTTCGGTGACGGATGCCCCGAACAAACGACATGATGATTCATTCTCTGAAAAGAATATTAAAACGATGGTACTTCCGGTAAAATTTCTTTTTTTTCTCTGAATCGCATAATAAATTGAGCTGTGCGGGGTATGACCTCCAGCCATGCCTTTTAAAATCAACAATTATTGGAACCCAGCGATCTTCAGATAAGCGCTGAACAAACACATTGGTGCCCAATTGGAATGCATCAAAAAACCATAGGTTGTGTTTTTCAAACAAAGCCACAATCTTTTTCATTTCATTCCAAAAGTGGGCGTTGGATATTTTTCCGTAATCACTTACTGGCAAGGAATGTGACCCATCATAATCCATAGGTCGTGTAGTTATTAAATAATCGCCTGATGCCTGAATGACCGGATTGAAATAGGGCTTAAGCGTCTGTGGTAACTGATGGTAGATTCTAAATTCGTCTTGGTTGAAGTTTCTGCGTAACAGCTTTAGGTGCAGTCGTTGAAAGAAGGTCAGGTTGGGTTTTAGCTTTTTCACACATAAGCCTGGATCACCTTTAACAGAAAAACACTCCCGAAAATGTCCTGCTCCGATTTTATCCCCCAGATCAAGCTTTATTTCAGTCATTGTCCATTTTTTGTATCGTTTAATGCCACTTAAGCCCGCAAAGTAAGCATTATTCTTTTTCTGACAAACAGCTTTATGCATTATTCAAAAACCCGTCTAAGTAATTCAGTTACCCGTGCAGCAGGATCGTGGCGGATTTTTTCTTCTTGTTCGGCCAGCTTTAAAAATAAGCCATCCAGGGCCAATTCAGTAAGGTATTCATCAAGCTCTACGTCTACTGTCGACAAACCTGCCATCCTTCCAACCGCTGAAGTGGCCACGCTATTCCAGTTTCTGGTAAGCGAATTCCAGGCGTTGATAGTTGACATATTTCCGACAATGGGCTTTTCAGTTGAGTTTTTGATTTTTGGGTGGTACAGCCTATACAGGTAGGGGTAGGTTTGCATTTTCAGGTATTGCGTTGCCGCATTATCGTCACCGCGAAGAATATAAAAACCATCGCTGATGGTCATATTGGCTATGGCCTGTCCGAACACAGGGGCTGCTTCACGTGCTGCATCCTCGGCTGCCCTGTTTATGCGAAAGATGATATCTTCAACCAATGCCTGGCCTCCGGGCAGATAAGATATATTATCAGCAATCACCCTGGCCTCAGGTGGTAAGCCTATCCTTACAGTATTATCAAGGTAATAGCCGTCGGTTGCAGCCAGGCGGGAAGCAGCTGAATCGACACCGATCTTAAGTGCCTGTTTTAGGCCACTTACCACCTCTTGTTCTGTCAGAGGCCTGGTCTGGTCTATTTCTTTTGCTACCTGCAGCAACTGTTCACATGATGAAAGCAGCCCAAGCAGTAGCGCGAATACAAGTATTTTTCTTTTCATCAGTTTTATTGATTTAGTCTGTTCAGAACCAGCGGAAGCATTTCTGCCACCCACTTTTTGTACATCATCTCAGATGGGTGTAAATTATCTGAAGCAAGAAGACTTTGATTGTTGGCTGCCATTTGTGAGATGGGGGTGATGTCAACATAAAGTACGCCGGCGCTATCACTGAGTAGTTTTTTTACCTGATTGTATGTATCAATTTCATGGGCAACCCTTGCCTTACTTTCCACACTAACAAAAGGGGTAACACTGTAATCGGGAATAGAAATTACCAAGACCCGGCCCGGATTGCCATTGGCAAGTTCGATGGCTTTATTCAAAAGAATGCTGAAGTCTTCATTGTAATCATCCAATTGGTATCCCCGGCTTGTGCCCCGGTACTGATTGTTTACCCCAATTAACAAAGAAACAAAATCATATGGAGGTTCAAGGTTTTCTTTAACTATGGCAGCCAATAGTTCATCAGTGGTCCATCCGGTTTTGGCAACTATTTGCGGGGCAGGCAAAGAAACACCAAGTTGTTGTAGTGTGTCACGAAGAACTTCTGGCCAGGCTGCATGCGTTTCAACACCTTCACCAATTGTGTAGCTATCGCCTAATGCGAGGAATCTGATTGGCGCTATCATATTTTCAGAAGCCTTTTCAACTCGATTCATGCAACCTGAGCCGGCAAGAAAAATGAACAATACTGATACTAAAAAAAACGATCTCACTGGTAAAAATTTTTTTGGGACAAAAAGCATTATTTGGTTTTATAAGCTTCAGCTTTTATAATCTTTAAGCGGAAAACACATACTTCTAACAAACTTAAGTCAAAATATGTTGATAATGTGTCAAAAACTGTCCACAGGCCACAATAATATCAGAGTTTAATCATGCCGCAGCCGTTTTCTCATGCATCATGTTGTAATAGAGGCTCTTTTTATATTCTACAACTTCACATTATCAACCACTGGAATATACTATAGATGAAGTATGTAAATACTAAATTACTTCTTATCTTTACAGTATATCAGGACTAATCAGAAGTATATCAGGACTAATCAGATCTCTGTAAATGAGAGTATTTCATGAAGCCCGAAAGTAAAGACCAACAGGTAAATAAATTATTGCTGAAGCAGAATTTGCGAAGAATGCGGTATGCTTCTTTTGTCGGCATCTTGATAGCACTTGGTCATATTCTTTATTTCTCATATATCATCACTGAACCTGGTACAGAAAATTATGCCTGGCATGTATACCTCATCAGGTCTCATGTTTTTTTGCTGGTAATTTGTGGTATTCAGGGACTTTTTCTGTTATTTACCCACAATTATGCAAAGATACCGGCAGGCATAAACTGGCTTGTGGTGTATGTTACTCAGTTTGGTTTATTGATCGGTGGAGTTGCGATTACAGTAATTGATCAGTTAGTTATCAGTCACATAACGCCTTTTATACTGCTCTCATTTGCTATTGCGTTAATTTATTTGTTACAACCATACAAATCTGTGGTTCTTTTTTCAATTGCTTTTTTGCTGCTTTTCTTTACATTGCCGATTACCCAGGATGATCCGGAAGTACTGCTTTCACTGCGGACGAATGCATTGTCGATTACCCTGGTAAGCATCATGCTCTCAATCATATTGTGGCGCACAAACACAAGCAACTTTCGGCAATCGCTCATCATTGATGAACAAAAACAGGAGCTGGAACAGGCAAATAACGAATTGGAGGCCAATGCTTTGATGCTAAGTGAAAGCAATAAAACAAAAGACAGGTTCTTTACCATTATAGCCCACGACCTGAAAAGCCCGTTTAACTCAGTGATGGGGTTTGCAGACCTGCTTGCTGATCAGCTAAGAGAGAATAAGTTTGAGGGGATGGAACAATATGTTAATCGTATTCAGCAATCATCACATCTGGCGATGGATTTATTGGACAACCTGATGGACTGGGCCCGCTCACAGACCGGCAGAATAGATTATAATCCCAAATTACTTATGCTGCCGCCATTGGTTGATGATTCTGTTTCATTTTTTGCCAATCACGCCCATCAAAAAGCAATTACCGTTGCTACTGATATTTCTGATTCTCATAGAGTATTTGCAGATGAGAAAATGCTCAGGAGTATATTGCACAACCTGATTAGCAATGCCATTAAATTTACAAGAACTGGTGGTAACATATTGATAAAAAGTGAAGCACGAAACGGAGCTATACGCGTATCAGTGATTGACAACGGTATTGGCATAAATATAAACATGCTTAAAGACCTTTTCAGTATTGATAAGACCACAAACCGTCCGGGCACAGAGGGCGAACCTTCAACTGGTTTGGGTCTGGGTATCTGCAAAGAGTTTACCGAAAAGCACAGTGGCAAGATCTGGGCCGAGTCAACTGAAGGGAAAGGCACTGCAATACATGTATCCTTACCGGCCAAACCAACCGACCAGAAAATATGGTAATCAAATCATAACAACAGATCATGAGCTTATTCGAAAAAATAAATCTTCATGAGGTGTTAGCCCGCTCTTTGTACAATGTTAAAAAACCCAAAAAATTTGAACCTCGCGCCTGGTATGTCGTTTCTTTTCTTGTAGAACACCAGGAAGCCAGCTATGAATAATACATCTCTTTACGTTTTTATCTCTCTTTTTATTTGGACTGCCCTGATCACGCAATCGCCATATAATACATATGCCCAGCATGTAGTTACCGGTACTGTAATTGACAGTGAAACAGGCGACCCTCTGGAATTTACCCAGGTGGCCATGCTTGTACCCCCTGACTCGTCAATGGTTGATGGGGGCATCACAAACCAGCAAGGAGCATTTCGGATAGAAGCTCCGGAAGCAGGTGATTACGTGATTAGAATCACTTTTGTGGGATATCATGAAAGCCTGCATGAAGTAAATATTATGGAAGAAACCACCAATCTGGGGACTTTTATGATGGTGTCAGCAGCCACCGAATTAGGTGAAGTAGAGGTTACGGCCACAGCAGCATTGTTCCGTACTGAAGCAGACCGGCGTATTTTCAATGTGGAGCAGATGACCTTTGCAGAAGGCGGAACAACCATACAGCTGCTCGAGGCACTGCCCTCTGTCCAGGTGGATGAGGAAGGGAATATCTCACTCAGGGGGAGCGGAAACATTCAGATATATATTAACGGAAGGCCAACCAGCCTGTTTAGCGATGATACAGAAAGTGTACTTGAGCAATATCCGGCCAGTGTAGTTAAAGAAGTTGAGTTGATTACCAACCCCTCATCACGCTACGAAGCAGAAGGGGTAGGGGGTATCATCAACATCATTCTGAAAGAGGAGCGGGCGCAGGGTCTTAACGGAAGGGTAAACCTTAGTTCGGGTACGGGACATAAGTACAACAGCGGTATTAATTTGAACTACAGGCAGAATGGCTGGAACTTCTTTGGCAATTATTCATACCAATACCGTGAATTGTGGGAAGAAACCCTGAGCTGGCGTGAAAATTTTGTAGTTGGTCTTTCACCATTACTTGATCAGAATTATTACAACGAAAATTACACCAAAGGCCACCTTGTAAGGGCTGGTGCTGAGTATGAATTCAACAACAGTTCAGTGCGGGGTTATACCCAAATGAATTTCAGCAGCCGCGATCGTGAGCGAATATACCATATCCGCAGCATGGCTGATGCCCATTCACTTGACAGCATGTATATCCGCAATCTGGATGAAGACCAGAGCCGGATAAATTATGAGTTCGGACTTGAATACAGCTGGCAGCATGATGATAATCACCGCTTTTCAGCCTCTGCTTCATATGCTTTTGGCGAGCAAGACCGAATAGAATATTTTGACCAAAGGTATTTTAACCACCAGATGGAAGAAATGGAGGAAAATCATGCAGATCAATTTTACGAAAGGCCCCTGAGTAACTGGCAGTTTATCTTTCAGGCAGATTACCAGCATCAGTTCACAGAAGACATGCGTGCTGAAGCAGGTCTGCGCAGCCACATCAGGCATGACGACAGGGCCCAGAACTTTGGTCAACTTGATCGGACAACGGGATCTTATCACGACATCATTCTCAACGGAATTCCGGTAAGTAATGCTTTTACCCACGACCGCCAAATACACGCTGCCTACATTTCTTTAAACGACAACAGGGGTGCTTTTAGCTATCTGGTAGGGCTTCGGGGTGAATATACACGCATGGAGTCGTGGCAAGATTATGGCCTGCGAAGTGGCTTTCTGGATGACGACAATTTTGTGCCTGCAAGAGATACCATCACCAAAGACAGCTATTTTAATCTGTTTCCGAGTATATACCTGAATTATGAGCTTGATCGTGACAGGCATATCCAGGCAAGTTACAGCCGAAGGATCAGCCGACCGGGGACAGGCTCACTTATGCCATTTCTCAATGCCCAGGACTTTTTTAATCTCAGGCTGGGCAATCCATACCTGAAACCCTCACATACCGATAATTATGAGATCAATTATCTTCGTGGCTGGAACCGTTTCATGATGACCGCAGGAGTATTCCACCGGTATACAACTGATGATCATTCGAGGTTGTTCGTTCTTTTTGAACAAGGTTCGATGGTCACCTGGACCAACGCCAATACACAGAATGCCACGGGTGTAGAATTAATCAATCACCTTAACTGGAGCAACAACCTGGACCTGACCCTCACCGGAAACCTATACTATTCAGTCGTATCCAGCACCGTTGAAGGGCGGGAATTCAGCAATGAGCGCTACAGTTGGACAATGAACCTGCAGGGTAACGTTCAGTTTCCGGGTTGGTTCACCACACAGGTATCCGCCAACTACTGGGGGCCTCAGGTGATCCCACAAGGAGAGATACGTCCGGTATTCAGCATGAGCGTCGGACTTCGTAGAAACATCCTGAATGACCGGGCCACGCTAAGTTTTAATGTAAGCGACCTGTTTAACACCAGGCGATTTTCGCTTGAAACAACCAATGCCCAGTTTTTTCAGGAAAGGGAGTTTTTCCGTGAATCACGAATATTCACACTCAGTTTTACCTACCGCTTCAGGGGGTTTACAGAACGTGAAAGCCAGATGAGAGACAGTGGCTTTGAAAGAGATTTTGAGGGGCTATACTAGGGCATTACTCCTTGTTCTGACTTCATCGTTTGCGCCAGGATATGGTTACCCTGCGTTCTTTTGCAGCTGCTACTCCATACACTGAACGAGATTGGTTTTGCCTGTCGGCGGATACACCCTGAGGCGCTTGTGTTGAACCAAAGGCAGTATTTTCATAAGTTAACATGCCCTGCTCAATATATGGTCTCAGCACACCCCCTTGCCATGACTTGAGAAAATTCTCTACAGACACAAATCTCCTTTTTGACAGGCTCATATTGTACTCACTCGTTGCCAACGGACTGGCATGTGATGTTGAGTTAATTGTGTAGTGCCTGCCCTGCTCCAATTCCTGCTGCAGGAATGCTGCCAGTTGATTCAACTGCTCCATGCCTTGTTGCACAACATCAAAAAACTGTTGCACTTGCTCGGTAGTGTTTTCGCTATTTTGCAGGTAGTCATTTTTTCGCTTCATGTATTGCTCAAAGGTTTTTTCGTAAGAAAGCCCTGTAGTTGGATTCATCGATTGCGGATCGGGGTGGTCGTTATCGAAATACACCACAAAATAACCCTCGCGAATGATTTGCGGAAGAGTTTCCAACTCAAGCTCAAGTACCCACTGTTTTTCTTCAAACTGGAAATTGTCGGCTGTAATTTCAAGTGGGTAATAATCTTTATGTGTCACCTTGAACTGCACGGGAAAAGGCACCCCGGCACCATGATGTATTGTTGTTTCTCCTGCACTAGAGGTTTGTTGGATGCCTTGTAAAGCAGGCAACAGTGCTTCATATGTCACACTTGCCTCAGGGATTGGTTTTTTTGATTCTTTATCCAATACCCTGACTATAAAAGGATATTCAGGTTGTGGGATGATGTGAAAGTGATAGATGTCGTCTCCGAATGCTTCATAGTTCCTGTTTGTGGAGAAATAACCAGAATGTTCATCCACGAAAGTGATGGCAAAGTCGTCGCGGATTGTGTTGAATGGCTTGGGGAACAAATATCTTTGGCCCTGTTTAAAGATAACCAGGTCAAGCCCTCCGGTGGTTTCTATGTGGTTTGTGGCATAGATCAAATCTCCCCCGGGCGATAAAGATGGGAATATCTCATCATAGGGAGAGTTGATTTCTCCACCCAGATTTGTTGGACTACTCCATTGCTGGCCATTCCAGACTGATTTATATAGATCAAGCCCACCAAAGCCTCCCGGCATATCTGATGAAAAATAGAGGGTATTGGTTGCATTATCAAAATAAGGGTGTTGCACAAAGTATGCCTGGTCATTGGCCGGAAATGATTTTTCTTCGCTCCACTGCAGGCCATCCCTTGTATAATAGGAGAGATATAATGTGTGCACACCGTCCTGGTTTGGTTTTTCATAATTTCTGGTAATGACAACCAGTGATGTGTCAGCTGCGATGGACAGGGGCCCGTCGTGCATGGGTGTGTTAAGCCTTTTGGGTAAAAAATCCGGGCTGACCAATTGCCCATCCAGGGTAAACACATGGATGTTTAGAAATGGCATTTGTGTCAACGCATAGGTGTTGTTTCTTCCTCGTCTTGTTTCTGAACGTGACGATGTAATAAACAGCATATCCTGCCAAACTACAGGGGCGAAGTCTTCATTGGTTGAGTTGGCCGCAAAGACTTTTATTTCGGCCTGGATATCCCAGTAGTCAGTAAAATACCCTGTTTGGGTATCGTAAGGTGACTGGGTGCCCAGTCTGCGGGCCGCAAAGGAGTAGTTTCTTTGCTGATCCAGGGTTTTTTTAAGCCCGATAGAGTCAGCCTTTTGATACATTCTGAGAGCCTCCCGGATCTTCCCATCGTAAAACAGGGCATCTGCGTAAGGCACCAGCAGGGAGTCTGCTCCCCTGTTGATTTCTTTGCGGTATTTTTCCTGAACTTCTTTAAGGTTTGCACCAATAAGGTCAGGGGGCAGGTGTCTTTGGGCTATAGCATGGCTGCCCAGGATTGTTGAAATGATAGTGCACACTATAAAAATGAATCTCTTCATCGGGTTCTTTTTTTATGCTTAATAAAAATGCATTTTACAGAAAATACCTCGGTGACCCAATTCTTCTGTGGTGTTTTGTATCCCAGATAAACCTCAGGGATATTTCGTGGGTCTGTCTGAGCGGGCTGGCTGCGTGTCGTAAATCAGTCAGGGGGTACTCATACATGTATCCAAAATACCATCTTTCCAGAAAATGGATACCTATCAGGAAGCCCACGGCATCGAACCAGTTGTTTATTTCTATTGTGTTTGAACGCAGCAGTGGACCAAAGTCGAGAACGTCCCTGAATCCGAAGATGGCATTAAAGTCCATTTGGATTGGGGCATCATCGCTGTATTTAAATAATACGGAGGGGATAAAAAGAATTTCATCAGACAGTTTAATATTGGATCCTCCGTACGCAAATAAGTGCAGTACTTCTTTTTTTCTGAAATCAACCCCCCCTGGTTCACTGATGCTTATTTGATTTCTGAAGGCTTTCGGGATGGATATGCCAAAAAAACTTCTGTGATTATAGGCTAGCAGGCCGGCACCGGCATTCAGTAGCAGACCGGATGAAAGGTCTTCATGAAAGAATGGGTTTCCCGGATCCATATTAGGCACATCTGAAAGACTGATACTTAAGTGCGAGCCAATAACCCGTATTCCTCCGGCGAGATACCAGTTGTCGAAAATCCGTGCGTGATAAGCAAGGTCTGCCTGAATCTGGAGGTTTTTCTCGGGTCCGAGTCTGTCCTGATAAATACCCACAGCGACCCCCAGTTGTCGTGGGAGGCGGAAATTGGCATAGATTGATTCGGTTTTTGGGGCACCGTCAATGTTCAGCCACTGATTTCGCGCAAGGACACCCCATTGATTCATACTGTTACTACCCGCCTGTGCAGGATTGATCACTGTATTGTTAAAAAGATATTGGCCATACATGGGTTCCTGCTGAGCATAAAGCATAAACGGTAAGAGTACCGGCAGAATCCAAATGATTATTTTGAAGGGCTTCATATTAGTTATTTTTCAGGTCATTACAATAGCGAAAGCATCCAATTAATTTATGGTTTGATTAGGTAGATGTAACCAGAAAATGGTTGCTGCCCGGGTTCAAGCTCCAGCAAATAGTAATATGTTCCTGCAGGCAGTCGTCCATCACTTTCAGTGAGTATACGGCCACGGTTGGGCACACCTTCCCAGTCATTCTGATAAGGAGATGCCTCAAAGACCAATGTGCCCCAGCGGTTATAAATTCTGAGTTTGTTATCGGGATAATTCTCCAGACCTTCAATATGCCATAAACGGTCAAATTGAGTTCCAGGTGTTAGTCCTCCGGGGATTCTGAGGGCCTTAACGATTGCATCATCGAGGTCGCTCACTGTGTTGCCGGCGGGGTCAAAGCCGGTTGCTGTAGCGATATTATTCACACTAAGATTATCCAGGTCGGCCCGTGTGATCATATAGGTTGTTGTGAAAGCCTCACTTTCGCCTGGTGCCAGAGAGGTTATAAACCATGTGTCACCGGTGAGGTCATCCACCACATCAATGTCTATGATGGTAACATTACCTGTGTTCTCAACCACTATTGTATAGGTTATCACGTCACCTGCCAGACCATAGATTTGCGGATTGGCTGTTTTTGTCAGCGTGATGTCTGCTAGCAGGTTAATGGCTGTTACTGTTTCGTCATCGCTGTCACTGACGGTGTTTCCATCAGGGTCTGAACCGTCTGCCGTTGCAGTATTCATGACT
>SKRM01000051.1 GCA_007118495.1 Bacteroidales bacterium | reverse complement strand
GCATCCCCGACAGTAGTCTGGCATCGCTGAAAATCATCACCCAGTAGCTCACGGGCAGCACCCAGCATCTCCGGAGAGGCATCCAGTCCAAACACTTCCATCTCCCTCTCCAGGTAAAATGGAACAAAGCGACCGGTGCCAAATGGCATATCCAGTACTTTGATTCTTCTGGGCAGGGCATCCAAATACGATTTCACTGCCTTGTTTTCCTCATGCCACCAGGCTTTCTTCTCTCTTCTTTTTTGGTATTTACTGGCCAGATGTCCATAGTATTTATCCCCCGAGTATCCCCACTGCAGCCGCTGAAATAGTCTTTTGATGCTCTTAAGCATAATCAACAAATCATTGAGAAGTTAATTACAGGCAAAGGTAAAAAGTATCACCAATAATTAATGCTATTTCTATTATCTTAGGGCCGTTTTACCAAAATGACGCACAACATGGACTACGGCTGGCTGTCTGTTCTACCCCCTTTAATGGCCATTATTCTTGCCATCAGTACCCGCCAGGTGTATATTTCCCTTTTCCTGGGCATCTTTCTTGGCTGGATCATTCTCAGCGACTGGCATATTTTGCATGGTCTGGCAGCCAGCATTGACTCACTCATCAATGTATTTCAGAGTCCGGGAAACACCAGGGTCATCATTTTTTGCGCACTCATTGGGGCACTGATCACCCTGACACAGAGAAGCGGAGGGGTTCATGGGTTTGTGGAGTGGGTCAACAGGCAAAAACTTGTACAAACACCCAGAGGTGCCGCTGCCATGGCCGGCATTATTGGTTTTGTTATTTTCATTGAATCAAGCATCTGCTGTCTCATTTCCGGCTCAGTATCCCGGCCACTGTTTGAGCGTCTGCGTATCTCCAGGGAAAAACTGGCTTATATTCTGGACTCGACATCTGCACCAGTTTGCATCCTTATCCCTTTAAATGCCTGGGGTGCCTTTGTAATCGGGATTCTTGAGGCAGAACAGGTCGAAAGTCCGGTACAGGTCTTTATCAAAAGTATTCCCTTGAATTTCTATGCCATTTTTGCATTACTGATGGTTGCGTTTATCATCATCACCTTCAAGGATTTTGGTCCCATGAAAAAGGCTGAAAAAAGGGCAAGAGAAACCGGAAAAACCATTGCTGATGGTGCAGTGCCACTGGTTTCAGCTGAAGTTACATCTATAGAACCCAGGCATGATATAAGACACAGAGCCATCAATATGGTGTTGCCGGTGCTGGCAATGATATGCATGATGCCACTTGGTCTATATATTACCGGTGAAGGCCAGATCATGGCAGGCACAGGCTCCACTGCCGTACTTTGGGCTGTGCTGGCGGCCATAACCCTGGCAGCCATCTTACCGGTTATACAAAAGACAATGTCAGTAAATGAGGTGTTTGATCTTTCGCTGAAAGGCATTGGAGGGCTCATTCCATTGGCCATACTGATGATGCTGGCATTTGCAATTGGTGATACCACCAGAGAACTTGGAACAGGTGAGTTTGTGGCATCGGTCAGCGAGGGTCTGTTACATCCAACACTGGTTGCTGCCATCATCTTTGTAACAGCCGCATTCATCGCTTTTTCAACGGGAACCAGCTGGGGTGTTTTTGCCATCATGATCCCCATTGCCATACCAACAGCCCTGGCCATGGATGTCAGTCTTCCACTTTGTCTGGCAGCTGTCCTTGGAGGAGGGGTATTCGGAGACCATGTATCGCCCATATCTGACACTACACTAGTGTCTTCAATGGCAGCCGCAAGTGACCATATTGACCATGTGCGCACCCAGCTACCCTACGCACTGACAGCTGCCGTTGCGGCCATCATGTTCTTTATATTATTTGGCATGATCTTGCAAAACTAATGACAAACAATGGTATAATGGAAACCCTGACAAAAGCAAATATGCCTGTAAGACCATTACCGCATTTCATGACAGTACGAATGCAATTATCAAATGCAATAATGGTCTTGTTGTTGATTCTGCTACAAGCTTGTGGAAACTCCGGATCACGACATAACGAAAGCAACTCCTGGCCCGCTGCCCTTAAACAGGGTCATGGTACCTTAAAAGCTCTCTACGTGCCTGCAGAAGGATTTGCATACCACGATGCTTCGGGTCAGCTCACAGGGGTTACAGTGGATATTCTTGAGGATTTCGCTGTTTTTGTTTTAGAAACCTATGGTGTCAGTGTGGAGATTTCATTCGTAAAAGAAAATGACTGGAGCGTTTTTTACCAAAGCATAACTGAAGCATCCGATGGTGTCATTGGGTTTGGTAACGTTACCATTACACCTGAGAGAAAACATACATTGGTATTCAGCCCACCCTATATGACCAATATCGCCTCTCTGATAACCCATAAACATGCACCACTGCTGAGTAGCCCCAAAGAGCTTGGACAATCCTTTGCAGGGCGAAACGCCCTGGCATTTGAAGGCACCTTGCACGAAAGCCGGCTGCGTGCATTAACTGATCTTTATTACCCTGAGGCATCCATTGTAATGGCGCATTCCAATGATGAGATCATTGAAAAACTCAGCCAGGAAGATCTATATTTTGCCTACATTGACCTATATAATTTTTACAGAGCCCAGAAAAGGGGAATACCTCTCAAAAGACACCCGGCAGCCGATATAACTGGTGAGCAATTTGGCTACATTATGCCCCTGGAGACAAGCTGGGGTGAAGTAATGGATGCCTATTTTCAAGTTGGCGAAGGTTTATTGCAATCAGCCAGGTATCGGGACATCCTTCACACCCATCTGGGCAGTGAATTGGCGAATATGATTATCAAGGCCAATCAAGCTGAATAATTCTTTAAGTGAAAGGCTTATAGCTTGTGACATTTTGATTAGTCTGTCTTCAGACCTAGTCACTTTCTTTGTACCTTTGCCAACTGACAGATAAACCAGAATATTATGCTTAGAACCCACAACTGCGGAGAGCTCCGCATGCAACATATTGGCAAAGAAGTTACACTCTGTGGATGGCTTCAACGATCACGCGACCTGGGCGGGATGACATTTATTGACCTGCGTGACCGCTATGGGATTACCCAGCTGGCGTTCAATATGGAGTCAAATTCAGCATTGTGCAAACAAGCCAGAGAACTGGGACGTGAATATGTATTGCAGGTTTTTGGGGTGGTGACTGAACGAAGCAATAAGAATCCGAAAATGCCCACAGGAGATGTTGAGATTGTCGTTACCAAACTCAATGTTCTGAACAAAGCCCAACTGCCCCCTTTCACCATCGAGGATGACACAGATGGAGGAGATGAGCTGCGCATGAAGTACCGTTATCTCGATATACGTCGCCAGCCCGTCAGAAAAAACCTTGAGTTACGCCATCAGATGGCTTTGGAAACCAGAAAATTTATGAATGATCAGGGTTTTATTGAAGTAGAAACTCCTGTGCTCATCAAATCTACTCCCGAAGGAGCCCGTGATTTTGTAGTTCCTTCACGCATGCATGCCGGGGAGTTTTACGCTCTTCCACAGTCGCCGCAAACATTCAAGCAGTTGTTGATGATTGGTGGTCTTGACCGTTATTTCCAGATTGTTAAATGCTTCAGAGACGAAGACCTCAGGGCAGACAGACAACCTGAGTTTACGCAAATCGATTGCGAGATGTCTTTTGTGACCCGCGACGACGTGTTAAATACCTTTGAAGGTCTGGCCGCACACTTGTTCAAAACAATCAAAGGAATTGACGGTATCCAGTTTGACAGTATCAGCTACGCCGACGCCATGAAGTATTACGGCACAGATAAGCCTGACACACGATTTGGAATGCGTTTTACAGAATTAAATCAACTGGCTCAAAATAAGGGATTTCAGGTTTTTGACAAAGCCGAACTGATTGCAGGAATTTGCGCCCAGGGTTGCAGTACCTATAGCCGCAAACAACTTGATGCCCTTACTGAATGGGTGCAGCGGCCACAGATCGGTGCTAAAGGCCTGGTGTATGTAAAATACAATGAAGATGGTAGTTTTAAGTCGTCGGTAGATAAATTTTTCGACCAGGATCAACTTGCAAGTTGGGCCAAAGCATGTAATGCCCGCCCGGGAGATCTCTTATTGATCCTGGCCGGCGAAACAACCACCACACGAAAAGCATTGGGAGAGCTCAGGCTTGAACTGGGAAAGCAGCTAAACCTTAGAGATCCCAATACATTTTCATGTCTGTGGGTAACCGATTTCCCATTGCTTGAATGGGATGATGAAAGCCGCAGGTTTTATGCCATGCACCATCCATTTACATCGCCCATAAGTGAAGATATCGCCCTTTTAGACACAGACCCGGGCAAAGTCAGGGCCAATGCTTATGATATGGTTATTAACGGCGTAGAAATTGGAGGCGGCTCCAT
>SKRM01000022.1 GCA_007118495.1 Bacteroidales bacterium | reverse complement strand
GAGCCCATAGAAAGATGTATCAAGACATTAACTGACCAGCGCAGCTATGATGAAATCATTTACCTGACTCCTGATGGGGTACTACTGGATCAACCCCTGGCCAACACCCTGTCAACCAAGAAAAACCTTATCATGCTTTGTGGACACTATAAAGGGATAGATGAACGGATCAGGGAGCATCTGATCACCATGGAAATATCCATAGGTAATTATGTGCTGTCGGGAGGAGAACTTGCCGCTGCTGTGCTGACAGATGCGCTGGTACGTTTGATTCCGGGCGTACTGGGCGATGAAACTTCGGCCCTGTCAGATTCTTTCCAGGATCAATTGCTTTCACCACCTGTGTACACCCGGCCTGCAGATTATAAAGGTTGGAAAGTACCTGATGTTTTACTCTCAGGTCATGACAGAAAAATTGTTGAATGGAGGCATGAGCAATCTGTACAGCGTACCAGGCAGCGTCGTCCCGGTTTACTGGATAACGACCTGACAGAATGAGCTTAAAACGAAAAGGGTAAATGGTATCCAAGGGTAAACTTAAACCCTTGATTGTAAATCTCAAACAGGCCGTCGGCTTCAATCGAAGTAAAACTTCTTTCATAGCTGGCCCCTGCAAATATGCCCGAATGATGTGTATAGCGCATGCCCAGCGTGGCTCCAATATCCCAGGTTCTGAGGTCACTTTTGTCAGACTCAGACAATTCCTGCCCCTGCGCCCTGATGGTTCTGGTATTATCAATCAGGTAAGAGAACTGTGGACCAAAATAAAAGCTGAAGGGGCTATTGGTCATAATCCTGGCCATAAATGGAATATCAATGTATTGTGAGGTATTTATCCATGTAGCTATGACATCACCGCCTTCAAAACTTTCAGTATCGCGGTATCCTTTTTCTGAATAAAGTACCCCAAGTTGAAAACCCAGATTTCCGCCATAGGGGATATTCAGGTATGCTCCGGCATGGAAACGGGTATTATAATCACTTTCGTCAAAATCTCGTCCAATCCAGTTAAACATGTTTACCCCACCCTGGATGCCCAGAGAAAACATTCCCGCTTTGGCTTCATGTGACATCGGAATAATAAGTAGCATCGACAAGAACAACAGTATTGCTTTCATGGACGATATATTCGTGATTAATAAACAACCTAAAAGTAGCTAATTATATAATCTTTTCCATTGAATATTGTTCATTTTTGGGGTTGAGGCAAACCCAGTTGAAAAAAAAGCGGAATATGATTTTAATATTGGAAATAAATCCCTAAATTTGCACTCCTTTTGCATGAGGTCGAGATAAAACTCTTAAATATAGTACCGATGAACCAGATGGAAATAATGAATTTCGTTCAGGACACCCTGACCGAAAAGAAAGAATGGCCTGCATTCAAAGCCGGTGATAATGTTACAGTTCACTATAAGATCAAGGAAGGTAACAAGGAACGTATCCAGCCCTTTCAGGGAGTTGTAATTCAGCGCCGGGGCAATGGATCAACTGAAACCTTTACTGTCCGCAAGATTTCTGGTAACACTGGAGTGGAAAGAATTTTTCCGGTTAACTCTCCATTTATTGAGAAAATTGTATTAAACCGTCGTGGTTTGGTGCGTCGTGCCCGTATTTTCTATTTGCGCAAACTGCGCGGTAAGAAGGCCCGTATCAAAGAACGCCGAATGTAACAGTCTAGAAATACATATCAGCATAGAAAGCCCTTTTTCGTTAAGGGCTTTTTTTTTAATTTCGGGCTTATAATTATTCAAAAAACCATAAACTGAATGATCATGAAAAAACTGATAGAATGTGTTCCCAATTTTAGTGAAGGCAGCGATATGGGTATCATTGATCAGATAACCCAGGAAATTGAATCTGTTGAAGGCGTTAAACTTCTGGATGTTGATCCAGGTAAGGCAACCAACCGTACCGTTGTTACCCTTGTGGGCACTCCGGATGAAGTTATTGAAGCAGCTTTCAGGGCTGTTAAGAAAGCCTCTGAACTGATTGATATGCGCAAGCACAAGGGGGCGCATCCGCGCATGGGGGCGACTGATGTATGTCCGCTGGTTCCGGTGGCCAATATCAGCATGGATGAAGTGGTTGAATATGCGCACAAACTGGCCCGAAGAATAGGAGAGGAACTGGACATATCGGTTTACTGCTATGAAAATGCAGCCATGAAGCCTGAACGTAAGAACCTGGCAAACTGTCGGAGGGGTGAGTATGAGGGCATGGCAGACAAGATCCGCCAGCCTGAATGGAACCCTGACTTTGGGCCGTCAAGCCTGAATGAAAAGGCCGGAGTAACAGCTGTTGGTGCCAGGGATTTTCTGGTTGCATACAACATCAACCTGAATACGACATCAACCCGCAGAGCCAATGCCATAGCCTTTGACGTGCGAGAAAAAGGACGCGTGAAACGTGAAGGGAATCCCCTGACAGGAAAGATTGTAAAAGATGAAAAAGGAGACCCTGTTTATATACCCGGTACCTTGAAGTCTGTAAAGGCCATTGGCTGGTTTATTGAAGAATATGGTGTGGCACAGATATCCATGAATCTTACAAATATTTCGGTTACACCGGTTCATGTGGCATTTGACGAAGTATGTGATAAGGCAGCCCTTAGAGGGATCAGGGTAACCGGATCGGAGCTTGTTGGGCTTGTGCCTTTGCAAGCCATGCTGGATGCAGGTAAATACTTTCTTGCCAAGCAACACCGCAGCCTTGGTGTCTCTGACGAGGAACTGATAAAAATTGCTGTCAAGTCAATGGGTTTGGACGAGTTAAAACCATTCGATCCGAAAGAGAAGATCATTGAGTATATGATTGAAGAAGGCAGTGGAAAGAAACTGGTAGATCTGAGTGTTAGCGGATTTGCCGATGAAACAGCCAGCGAATCGCCTGCCCCCGGGGGCGGATCAGTTTCAGCCTATGTTGCCGCCCTTGGAGTTTCGCTTGCCACCATGGTGGCCAATCTTTCATCGCATAAAAGGGGTTGGGACGACAAATGGGAAGAATTCAGCAAGTGGGCAGAACGGGGCCAGAACATTAAAAAAGAATTGCTGTATCTGGTGGATGAGGATACCCGGGCGTTTAACCGCATTATAGAAGCATTCGGATTGCCCAAAAAATCAGAAGAGGACAAAAAAATACGCCATCAGGCCATCCAGGATGCTACCCGGTACGCCATTGAGATTCCATTCAGGGTCATGAAAAAGGCCCTTGAGTCAATGGATGTCATTGAAGTGATGGTTGAAAAGGGTAATCCTAATTCAGTAACAGATGCTGGTGTTGGCGCGCTTTGCGCCCGTTCAGCCGTAATTGGTGCTTTCATGAATGTAAAGGTCAACGCTGAAGGACTGGATGATAAGTCGTATTTTGACAAAATTTATCAGCAAGCTGTTGAGATTGAAGCAGCAGCCAAAGCCAAAGAATCTGAGATTATCCGGAAAGTAGAAGAAAGAATTAAAACGTAAACAGCATCATACACACAAAAAAAGAGGTGGCCTGTGGTTACCTCTTTTTTTGTGACTCAAGTATTTTTTTGGCCCTGATCAATGCACTTTCAATTGTTTCACAGATGTTATCGGCACCAATTTCATCGTAAAGGCCGTCATTCACGAGGGCCTGCAATGTTTTTGGGGTGACCCCTGAGAGGATGGTGTGGGTACGGTGCCTTTTGGCCCTGTTATAAAAACTGCGCAGGTTCTTCAGGCCTGTTGAGTCGATAAATGGTACACGGCGCATTCTGATGATCCGTACCTTGGGGATTTCATGAATCTCTTTTTCAGCCTCATCAAATTTATTGGCGATGCCAAAAAAGAACGGACCTTTAATCTGAAACACCTCTATTCCATCCGGAATTTCAATTGTTTCATTATCATCAGTAACATACGACCTCTCATCTTCGACTTCACTTTTTAATACTTCGATATCCGTTGTTTCCATAACACGGTTTACAAAAAGTACCAATGACAGGATGATCCCGACCGGAAGGGCTGTATTTAATCCGACAAGAATGGTCAGCAGAAAGGTTGTGAGCAGCACAGCGACCTCTCCTCTGGTGCTTTTAAGAATGCTTCTGAATGACCGCCATTCACTCATATTGTATGCTACTACCAATAACACACCTGCCAGTGAAGCAAGAGGGATCATCATGGCCAGCTTTCCGAAAAACAACATAAAAACCAGCAGGATGATGGCATGGATCATTCCTGCCACCGGGGTTTTGCCGCCATTACGGATATTGGTCATGGTCTTGGCCAGTGCACCTGAACCTGCCATCCCCCCAAACAAGGGTGAAAGGATACTTGCCATACCCTGGCCCATAAGTTCGGTGTTTGGTCTGTGACGGTATCCGGTAGCTCCGTCTGCAACAATGGCCGACATGAGCGATTCAATGGCTATGAGCATGGCCAGGGTGAATGCAGGTAATAATAATTGCCTGATTATCTCAAAGTCAACGCCCTGAAAACTTATCAGGCTGAAAGAGGCTGAAAACTCTCCAAACCTACTGCCAATGGTGGCCACCTCAAAATCCAGCATGGTTACAAGTAGTGTTGTAAGCACAATGGCAACGAGCGAGCCGGGAATTTTACGGTAAATACGGGGCCAAAGCAGTGTAATGCCAACGGTCAGAATACCAATAATAGCTGCGTGTAAATTGATGTGGTCTGAATGGCTGAAGTAATATCTCCATTTGCCGACCAATTCAGCAGGAACATCTGTTCCCGGAATACCCAGAAACTCTTGTATCTGAGAGGTAAAGATGATGAGGGCAATGCCGCTGGTAAAACCAACCACAATGGGATAGGGCATGAATTGAATGATGGTTCCCGCGCGGATCAGCCCCATAAACAGCAAAATGATACCAGCCATGACCGAAGCAATGGCGACACCCTGCAAGCCGTATTGCTGTGACAACCCAAACATGACAACAATTAAAGCGCCTGACGGTCCACCTATCTGTACCCTGCTTCCGCCCAGAAAAGAAGCCGTAAACCCCACCACAACCGCAGTAATCAAGCCCATTTCGGGCGGAACACCTGATGCAATGGCAAAGGCGATGGCCAGCGGAAGCGCTACGACACCAACAATAAGGCCGGCAATCAGGTCTGAAATGAATGTTCCGGATTTATAATTTCTTATGGTTGTAAACAGTACAGGTTCAAACATATTGGATTATGTCTGTTAGTTGCCTATATTGGCGTGTCAGAAAGGGGAATCTTTCCCCAAAAAATTAATTGGTAAACCCAGGCAAAATTAGTTTATTTGCGGGTATTTTTAATGATTTTCTGAAACATCCCATCCAAACTCTATCCTCATGATGAATCATAGGAGTCTTCCCCACTTGTTTGAGAGCAGCGTGCAAAATTTTGCAGGAAATGTGTTTCTCAGGGAGAAAAAACATGATACCTATATTGGTACAACCTATGCTGAAGCCTATGAATTGATCAGAAAAACCGCGAGAGGACTGCTTGAACTGGGTGTGGACAAAGGTGACCGTGTGGCACTGATATCAGAGGGAAGAAGTGACTGGGTGATCAGTGAACTGTCCGTATTGTTTTGCGGGGGTGTTTGTGTTCCCTTATCAGTGAAAATTGAAGAGCCAGCTGATCTGATATTCAGGCTTCGTCATGCAGGATGCAAAGGCATAATCGTATCATCGAATTATCAGGATAAGATTTTTGCCTTGATGAAAGAACTTCCGGAACTGATATTCGTGGTTGTTCTGGACAAAAATCATGGGGAAGCTTCTCCCGGGATAAAAACGGGCAGTGTCAGCATTATTGATATGGAGACTTTGCGAAGGCAGGCAGAGGATTCGCAGAATGAATATTCAGGGATACTTGAAAAGCGCAAGGAATCACTTGTGCGGGAAGATTATGCCAATATTTGTTACACATCCGGAACAACGGCTGATCCGAAGGGGATTATTCTCACCCATGAGAACTATCTGCATAATGTGGAGCAGGCCTCTGCCATCTTTGATGTACCGGCAGAGTATACCTCACTGCATATATTGCCCTGGGATCATTCCTTTGCCCACACTGTAGGTATCTATGCTCTGATGCGCAACGGAGCCAGCATTGCTTCGCTTAAGATCGGAAAAACACAAAATGAAACCATACGGAACATACCCCAGTGCATCAATGAGGTTAAACCCCATTTTATGCTGAGTGTGCCTGCACTGGCCAGAAATTTTCGGGCAAATATTGAAAAAGGAGTCAGAGAAAAAGGTAAAATTGCCTGGTTGCTTTTCAGGATGGCACTGAAAGTTGCTTATGCATATAACCGTGAGGGTCAAAAGGGGGGCGGCCTGCGAAATTGGCTTATTCCGTTATACAAGCTGTTTGACAAGATGCTGTTTCAAAAGATCCGCCAGGGTTTTGGGGGGCGGCTAAAGTTTTTTGTGGGTGGAGGTGCATTGCTTGACCTGGAACTGCAGCGGTTTTTTTATGCCATCGGTATGCCCATGTATCAAGGATACGGCCTGACAGAAGCCTCACCGGTAATTTCATCGAACACACCAAGCTTTCATAAGCTGGGGTCATCCGGAAAGGTTGTACCATGGCTCGACCTGAAAATATGTGGTGAAGACAATCTGGAACTACCCATCGGTGGGGTTGGTGAGATCATTGTCAGGGGACATAATGTGATGGCAGGTTATTGGGCCAACGATGTGGCCACCAAAGAATCAATTCGCGAGGGTTGGCTGTATACCGGTGATCTTGGTTACCTTGATACTGAGGGATACCTGCATGTTCTTGGTCGCACAAAAAGTTTGCTCATTGGCAGTGACGGAGAAAAGTACAGTCCTGAAGGCATCGAAGAAGCGATCACTGAAAATGTAGATTGTATTGATCAGGTATTATTATACAATAACCAGCAACCCTATACGGTGGGCCTGGTCGTCCTCAACAAGGCCATCATGCGTCAATACCTGCAGGAAAAAGAACTGGATGCACAGAATGAGAACGGGCAATTGGCTGCCCTTGATAAGATACGTGCTGAACTTGACCGTTTTCTTCCGGGCGGTGAACTTGGGGGGATGTTTCCTGCCAGGTGGCAAGCGGCTGCCATTGGTATTTTACCTGAGTCATTTTCAGAGGCAAATGGATTGATCAACAGTACCATGAAGATTGTACGGCCGGCTGTCCACAAAAAGTATGAAGACATCCTTGTGTGGCTTTATACCCCCGAAGGCAAGGATCTGTATAATGAGGTAAATAAAATGACCATTGCTTCTATCTTGTCATGAGCTCTGAATTACATGCCATATCCGGAATAAATGTCAGGGACTACACCTACGAGTTGCCCCCTGAGCGAATTGCCTATTATCCGCTTGAGCCGAGAGATTCTTCCGGATTGCTTGTGATGCAGAACGGCCACATTCATGATGCCATCTTCAGAGATATTCACAACATCATTGAACCAGGAAGCCTGTTGGTGATGAATAATACCAAGGTTGTGCAGGCCAGGCTTGAATTCTTCAAATCAACAGGAGCCCGCATTGAAATTTTTTGCCTTGAGCCCCTTACACCAGTCAGGGATATTCAACTTGCCCTGGCGTGCAAATCACCAGTAAGGTGGCTTTGTCTTGTGGGTAACCTGAAAAAATGGAAATCAGGGGTACTCAGCATGCAGTTTAAAGGCCAGACCCTTGAAGCCAAAATGATTGAGCAACAAAGTGACGGGATGGTTATTGAGTTCAGCTGGTCAGACGGAGCCCTTAGTTTTGCAGAGTTGCTTGACCATATGGGAAAAATGCCCTTACCACCTTATATCTCAAGGGCAGCAGAGAAAAGTGACCGTATTGGTTACCAGACTGTTTTTGCTATGAGAGAAGGGTCGGTGGCTGCCCCGACAGCCGGCTTGCATTTTTCACCACAGTTGTTGGACTCCATTAAGGGGAAAGGAATTGCCGGTGAGTATGTGACACTTCATGTAGGTGCAGGTACTTTTAAGCCCGTGACTACGGAGACCATCGGTGAACATCACATGCACCAGGAACAGTTTTCGGTTGAATGTTCGCTCATCGAGCGGCTTTCAGAGCATGAAAAACCACTGGTTTGCGTTGGCACCACCAGTATGCGCACCCTTGAAAGCCTCTATTGGATTGGTCTGCAAATTTATAATGGAGAAAAACCTGATGCTGAAAAATTACATTTGTCACAGTGGGCGCCCTATCAGCAGCAGGGCAGATTGCCCGGGAAAAGGGAAGTGCTGAAATCATTGCTGCAATGGGCAAAAGCACATGAACTGAAACAGGTAAAAGGAGAAACATCTCTGATTATAGTTCCTGGATATTCATTTCAGCTTGTGGATGTGCTGGTTACAAATTTTCACCAACCCGGAAGCACACTGTTACTGCTTGTGGCCGCTTTTGTGGGAGATGACTGGAAAAAGGTTTATCAACACGCCCTTTTACATGATTACAGGTTTTTGAGTTATGGTGATGGTTGTCTTTTCTACAGGAAGCAATCCTGAGCCTTACCCATTTATTTTCTGGCTAAAAACATAAACAAATGGCAGATATTTTCGGACTTGCTTTTGCTGATTATCTTGACGGTGCCCGGAATGGTATCATAGAAGTACATACAGACATATCAGAAGCTGAAGAATTACCCGTTGCGTATTTTTTTCGCGCTTATAACAACATGCCCGAATGGGAAAAGATGGTTCTTGATGCCTGCAAGGGGCCGGTATTGGATGTGGGAGCCGGGGCAGGGAGCCATTCACTTGAGTTGCAGTCGCGAGGGCTCGATGTGACGGCCATTGACTTGTCTGCAGGGGCTGTCAAAACCATGCTTGACAGAGGCGTATCAAATGCCTTGTGTCAGGATTTTTTCACTTTTGCCCAGGGAGAGTTTCGGTCTATTCTTTTACTGATGAACGGAGCGGGAATGGCAGGAAGCCTTAGTGGACTTGGCAATCTGTTGATTCATGCACGCAAACTGCTTGCGGCAGATGGAACCATATACCTTGAATCAAGTGACCTGCTTTACTTGTTTGAAGAAGAAGACGGATCGGCTTTGATACCCTTTGGTGATAAATACTACGGTGAAATCCAATACCAGTTGGTATATAAAAAAACCAGGGGTTTCCCATTCCCCTGGCTATTTGTTGATTCAGATAATCTTGAAGCCATTGCCCATGGAGCAGGCCTCAAAACCCGCATATTATTCAGAAGCGAAAATCACAATTATATGGCAGCACTAACTGCCCTATAGGCTGTTGATTATAGCTGAAAGATGACCGAAAGGGCTATTAGCAGATCGGTACCTAGAACGACCATTACATTCATGCCAAGAGCGGGCATCAGTTTAACCATATCATTTCCGTGCTGTAGGGTTGTTGCCGAAGCTTTCAGGGCCACCGGTAACGGAATCAACGCCAGGTAAAGCCAGAAAGAAGATATTCCCAGCAGCGGCAGCAAAATGATGGTCAAAAAGGTCAGGAGCATGCCGGCAGCATAGAGCTTTGCCGCAATTTCCTTACCATATTTGATGACAAGGTGTTTCCTGCCTCCGGCCTTGTCTGCCTCCATATCAGGAAACTCATTAAGCAACAACAATAATGAGGTCAGAATACCGGGAGGAATAGAGATGAGCCATACTTCAAGTGGCACAATGCTGAAAAGAGATTGACCGGGTAGGCCGCTTATGGCTATATAAGCCCCAATAACAACCAGTGACCCAAGGGCAAGGCCTGCAAATAATTCACCCAGCAGAAACCTGGCCAGCAGGGGGGTGTAAAATACGATGGCAAAGCCGCCAATAATGGAAATAACAGCAATTGACCAGTGGGCAACCAGGGTAAAATAAATCCCTATGGCAGCCGAAAACAACAAGGTTAGAATACCCGCAAACCTGACCTGTCCGGGTTTGGTTTTGCCTATGGGCAGCATACCGCTTCCACCGCTGAAGGGTGTTCTTTCGGTATTAAAGTCAATCTTGGTCTGGTAATCAGAAAGCTCATTGAAAAGGTTAACCGATATGTGGGCTGAAATCGTGCCCACAAGGATAAGGATCGCGTGTAACCAGTTAAAGGCAATTTCCGGGTTATAATAAGCGGAGTAAGCCAATCCGATGGCAACCAGAAATACAGCCAGAAGCAGGAAATTTGCCCGCGTCTGGGCCAGCCAGATCTGTAATTTTCCCATTGTTCATGAATGTTTGTGAAATCATTGAATGAATTGTACTACATATTCTCTAAAGCAAAAATGGCTCTTTTTGTTTAATTTTGAAGAAAAAATTCTTGAAACAAGTCACACTGCAAAGAGAACTCCGCATTACAGCGGATGGTTCCCATACGTTTTATGTCCCTACGCTGGATGAACATTTTCACTCGATACACGGTGCCTTGAGCGAATCTATGCATGTGTTCATTCAGCATGGATACAATAAGCTAATTTCTGATCATCATACCGTTTCCATTTGCGAGGTTGGCCTGGGTACCGGCCTGAACGCCCTTTTAACATATAAAAGGAGCAGAGAGACAGGCCATCAAATACTCTACATGGGGATTGAACCATACCCCTTAACCATGGATGAGGTAAATCAACTCAATATAGCTGAAATGGTCGGGCATGGAATTCATGCTGATTTTTTTCGCCAATTGCACCAAACCCCTGCAAATAAAATTGTTGAACTTGCACCTGGGTTTTTATTCAAGCGGATAGAGAAAGTTATCCAGGACGCTTACTTGCCCCCTGACTTGTTCAACCTGGTGTATTTCGATGCCTTCGGCCCCCAGGTACAGGCCGAATTGTGGACTGAAGATGTCTTTTTGCCCATTTACCAGAGCATGAAGCATAAGGGAGTGCTGACAACTTATAGTGCCAAAGGCAGTGTGAAAAGGGCTTTGAAAAAATGTGGATTTCAGCTGGATCATCCTGCCGGACCAGCAGGAAAGAGAGAAATGACCAGGGCAGTTAAACCATAGTACATGACCATGACTTCACTTGTACAACAACCTTTTATAATCAGGGTATATGGAATTGCAATTCATCAGAACCGGTTGCTGGTATGCGATGAGTTCTGGTTTGATACGCTTATGACCAAACTGCCGGGAGGTGGTATGGAATATGGTGAGGGCACCCTTGAATGTCTTAAACGCGAATGCCGTGAAGAACTGGGGCAAGATGTACAGATTATATCCCACTTTTATACAACAGACTTTTTTCAACCTGCCAAATTTATTGAAGGCAGGCAGTTGGTAAGTATATACTATACTATAAAACTTGATGCACCTGAAAAACTGCAGGTTGTCAGCAAGCCGTTTGACTTTGCCGCGCAAAAGGAGGGCGCCATGGTTATGCGCTGGATTGATATGGATGAATTGCAGGATTCTGTCTTCACCTTTCCGGTGGATAAAAAGGTTATTGGGATGCTGCTGGAGCAATGGCCAGACATGCGTCACCATTGGAGCAACTGATCAGCTCCGTATCCGCTTTGTCAAGGTATCAAGAACACGCAAAGTCAGGTTGTTGAGTTCGGGTGAGATTTTCAGCAGGTACAACGGAATGCTTACCACTATAACCATGGCCAGGCTTCTGATGAATATGTCGAGCCAAACGCTGTCTGCCCGTGTCATAAAGTATGAACCCAGCATGGCAGCTGCCATGATAAGTGGGACCCAGAGCTGTTTGAGAACAAATGGCTGTAGCTTGTAATGGTGGTGAATGAAAAGTATCCTGGCCAGATTAAAGAAAACCAGTGTCAGCATACTGGCCATTGCAGCCCCGTTAATTCCCAGAATCGGGATTAGAATAATATTGGTGATGATGGCAAATACCACCAGTCCGATGGTGAAAACCAGGTCAAACCTGTATTTTTTTGACGTCAGCAGTATCACCCCATTGAGGCCTGAAACCATATCAAAAAACTTTCCCAGGCCCAGAAGTAAAAAGACCACCTGTCCCTGCTGGTATTCTCCAGGCATAAAAAAGAACAGGTTGTCAAGGTTGGCCCAAAGCAGGGTGAACAGCAAGGCACCGATTACCAGGTTTCCGGCTGTTGCTTTTTTGTATACCTCATTGAGCTGACCCATGGCTTTCTCTTTCCAATAGCCAGCCACTACAGGACCACTAACCTTGATCATAGACCTGTATGGGATCAGCATGACAGATGCAATAAAGATCATGGTGGTGTATATCCCTGTTGCATGCAGGTCAATCATTCCGGCCACCATCATCCCGTCAATGCTTATGAGCAAGAACAGACCCAGATTGTTCAGCAGTGAGAACAGTCCATATACCAGCATAAGCTTGCCAAGCCGGTTCAGCAGGGGTGAGCGTACAGGTTTGATATTCAAATGGCCTGCTAAAGCAGTATAGACGATCAGAATGAGCGGGGGTATGCAATGAACCAAAACGTAAAGAAATACAAATCCCGGAAATGATATCCAACCCAGGGCATAGGCCAGGATGGTCAGTGTTGTCAGGATACGAAGGCCCCATTCGTGCACAAAAGATGGCAGGATATTTTTATACAGACTACGCAGATAAGATTCAAATAAGAGGTAAAGGGTTGTTGCCAGGGCCAGGGGGATCAGGTAGACTGCATATTCTACCAGCAGTGGACTGGAGTCTTGGTAGAATAGGGTGAATGGCTTGCTGAATACGAGAAACAGCATGGTAATCAAAGCGAACCCGGCCAGTGACAGCGCAGTAACTGCAAAAAGAAAACCTTGGTGATCGCCCTGTTTTTGCCTGAAGAACGGAAAAAACCTAAGTACAATATTGTGGGAACCCATGGCCGCAATTTGCGCATATACCATAGAAAGGGTGATCAGTAAATTGGCCAGACCCACCTGGTCGGTGGTGAGAAAATTGGTAAACAGAAAAACCTTATTGAAATAACCAATAGCAGCCCCACTATATGAGATCAGGGTGATCCGGAAACTGTCGCGTTGAATAAGGCCCATGGTTGTCCTGAGCGGAAAACGGGACTCGAACCCGCCACCTTCAGCTTGGGAAGCTGACGCTCTAACGGATGAGCCATTTCCGCTTCATTGCTGCAAATATAGTTGTTTTTCTATATAATAAAGTTTTTATAATCAATCCAAATCAAGCACTGACAAGCCTTGGCGGAACATCACGTCAACAGGTATTCCTTCTTCGCCAATGCGTTTGAGATCATCCTGAAGCTGTTGGGTCATTTGACCATCTTCACTTATCATTGACCTGGCTACAGCGTAATTTCCCTCACCCTGAATGCGCATCAGCCTTTCAATCCCTTCTTCAATGGCCTGCTGCATTTTATCGAAGTCAACACGGTAGGTATTTGTGGTTTCGTCGCGGATGAGTGCACCTGTGCGCGTGAAATGGTTGAATCGCATCATGGCTGCCACACCATGGGCGCCTGCTGTACCAAATCTGCTTGACCGCATGATGCTGGCAGCAGAAGTGACCAGTGCTGATTTTAGCTGGTCTTCAGTAAACTCACCTTCGCGTTGAAGCTGCATGATCAGAAACAGCGAAAGCAGGTCGGATAATGCTGCATCAATGGTTCCATGGGTTTCTTGTAATGCATTACGCACTTCACGCCCGTCGGTTACGGTGTGTGAGACCCCCAGGCTTCCGGCCATTTCATGCAGGGCTGTAAGGTGAAAAAAACTGTCAAAGTCAACCATATCTGCCTGGTCCTCATGGATCAGCAAGCGGGAGATAGGGTGGAGAATTTCATTGAATTTGGCTTCCATCACATTGCGTATCTGCATGTTCCGGCTTCCTGTTATTTCGCGGATATCGCGTTCTGAAGGCAGGTTCAGGGCTATGATCTTGGGCCCGGCGTTGCAGTGACCGGCATAATACAGGGCATCGTACACAAACAATTGGGCGTTCATTTCAGGCACCTGGCTTTTAAACTCAGCGGGAACCGGAAGCGCAGCCTGCCATTGTGGTAACATTCCGGCAAATCGCTCAAGCCTTCTGCTGCTTTCAGGGTCTTTGAGCAGTATATAAGCACTATGGGCTTTTTTGTGGCCAAACTTTCTGTCTTCACCCGTATCAAGCGGCCCAATGATGAGCTCCAGCCTGTTTTCGCGCATGTTCATCCAGGCAAGCTCGCTGGGTTCAAAATCATCTGACTTAAAGGCCTTGGCCCGAAGGCTAAGGAATTCACTCATGGGTTGATAACGTGAAACGCCAGCTGCCCTGGTAAGTATATCAGACAGCTGTTCATTCTGACTGGCAAAAGCTTCTGCGTAAGGAATGGATACAAGTTTCCCGTCAGCTGTCCTTCTGATCATGGTTAAGGGGTGACGCTTGGTTGCATCTTCCCACTCATTAAACTCTTCTCTGTTTATATCCAGAGGGTAAAAATTTGCACCCAGTGCCTTATCTTCAAAACCACGATAGAATGGTGTATGACCCTCCAATCTGCCCCAGGGACCATAATTGATCAGGGCATACTCTCTGGCGTAGGGATCTTGCATAAACTCCATGAGATGGTCTTTTGGCCCATAGGCCTGCAACCAAAAAATCTCATCGATTACGTCGGCTGCCTCGAACAACAAAGGAATGAGTTCTATCTCCCAGTCTTCAAGATGAGACAGGTCAACTTCAAGAGTTACTTCACTATATTGGGCGATGCGCTCCTGCAGTTGTTCCTGGTAGGCTCTGTCAGCCTTTGGCCCGCAAGCTGGAATAATGACATAAAGAAGAGCAATACATAAAATGGTGAAATTTCTCATTGTTTGGAGTTTTCGTGACTATTTCATTTGATACAGGGAATCATGATCCGACTTCTTTCAGGTGTTCCATGGCTGCCTCCCAGGCTGCTTCTCCGTCAACCTTTAATCCGCATTCTTGCAGGGCAAATGAAACGCCTTCAACGCAAAGGCGAAGTTCGTCCATACCGGTTGAGCCCATATGACCCACCCTGAAGTACCTGGTCTTAATTGATGGCAGCAAGCCGCCTGCAATGGCCACCTTAGTGCGTCCCATGGCTGTCATGAATTCACCCAGGGTAACACCTTCAGGAAGGTATGGCGCAGACAAAGTATTTGCGCTCACTGTTTCATTATCAGGGATCAAGGTAAGCCCAAGCGAAATCATGGCTGCCCTGAATGCTTTCCCCATGTTTTCGTGTCTGTT
>SKRM01000025.1 GCA_007118495.1 Bacteroidales bacterium | reverse complement strand
GAAAAGTCTATAGTAGATTCTGACTGGTGGTACGAACAATACAGAAGATGTAATGAAGGATATGAAGTAGAGATGGCCGTAGAGCCGGGAGGAGACTATATCATAGACGGGAGAGATGCGATATGGACAGGAAATGATGTTTACCTTCCCGAGTATGACTATCATATAAAAGACAGGAAAGTACGTATTACTGGCCGTCATTATTTCTATCTTAACTTTTGGCTTATCTATGGTCTTGCAGAAGGAGCAACAGTAAAAAGCATTGTAAATCCAAGATTTCTCGATATAGACTTTTTGTTTTTCCTTAGAATAGAACTAATGGAAAAGCAGGGAAAGGACTGTCAGGAATTAAAAGGAAGGCAGTTAGGTTTCTCTGAGAAAGGTGCAGGTGGAGTAATAGGATGGAACTATACCTTTGTTGACGGTTCGGTAAATGTCATAGTAGGTGGGGTTGAAGAAGATGCATTAAAGACAATGCGAGACTGCATAAGAGGCCTGAACAACTTAGTAAACACACAGTTTTACAAAGAAAGAGCAAGGGGAGGGGATAGCCAAACTTTTATAAAATCAAAAAACACAGAATCGCAAGTACACTGTTTGACAGCCAAGGATAACCCTCAGGCTGTTTCTCGTTTTAGCCCGTATTGGGTTTGGATGGAAGAGATTGGTAAAGGAAAAAAGAACTGGTCATTAGATACTGCCGGATATATAAAACCTTCTATTGAAGCAGAAGGGGGTATCAAAACAGGCTACATCCATTATATCGGTACGGGTGGAGAGATGGAAGACGGAGTATATGATCTTGATGAAAGGCATTATGACCCGGTAAGATATAACATCCTTGCTTTTCAAAATAACTTTGACGAACAACCAAACAAGAACCTTGTAGGACACTTCACCGCTAAAGACTTATTTTACAAAATTGATACAGACGGTAATTCATTAAGAGAGTTGAGCAAAAGAATACTGCTTGAAGAGAGAGCAAAGAAAAGCCCCAAAGAAAGATATCTCCATACTACCCAATATCCTTTATACGGAAACGAAGTATTCTATACATCAGGTGGAGGCTTTTTTGGAGAAGACAAGGTGCAGCTCATTAATGAAAGAATAGCTTACATCAACAATCACAGGGACGAGTACAGAGAAAAGCGGGGATATCTCAGGTGGAAAAATCCAAAAAACAAAACATTGGGTGTTGAATTTATTCCTGACCCTGAAGGAGAATTTATTATCTTTGAACATCCTGAACAGAATGAGCATGGCCAAGTGCCTTATAACCTTTACTTTGCAGGTACAGACTCATACGACCAAGACGAATCATACCATACAGACTCACTAGGCTCATTACAGATATGGAAGAATTTTTTATCTGCTGATAAAACTTACAAGAAGTGGGTTGCCAAAATACTACAAAGACCAACAACAGAAGAAGGAGGTGCTGAAAGGTTCTACGAGAACACAGCACTTCTTTGTGCGTACTATAACGCAAGAAACCTTATTGAGTTTTCAAAATGGAGAATAATAGATTGGTATACAAGAAACGGTTTGTCAGGACTGATGAAAGAAAGACCCGAGTCAATTTTGGCATCTTTCATCAGTCAATCAAAAGCAAATAATAGATATGGTATAGACCCAAGCACAAAAAAAGATTGGCTTAATTTGCTGCGGGAAACCTTGACACCGGAAGTAATTGGAAACATGGATGATATAGAACAGCTAAGAAGATTTGCAAAATTCAAATATGATCCAACAGGTAAAAAATATAATTGTGACGTTACAATAAGTTCAGCACTTAGTATAATACATCAAAAAGATGAACAGGATTATGTTCCCGTATATGAATTACGGGAAGAAGAATCAAAAGAAGGCTTAATGCATTTTTTTGAAGATGATGAAGGCAATATTATTCAGTCATTCAAACCAAACTATAACTAATGAATATACCCCAACAATTAAAGCCGCTTAGCCAAAAAGGTAAATCCTTTATACGTGAATCAGCGTTGGCTTTTGCTTCAGTAGCAAACGGCTCTGGTCAATCCAAAAAAAATGATGAAATATCATGGGATTATTACAACGGTAAACTTAACAAAGATAACTTTAGGTATCTTACGCACATTGGAGACTTTAAGCTCCCTTCCAAATTTCGCTTTATAAGCATTCAAAGACCTCCCATAAATCTTCTTTCAAGCCAAAAATCAAGGCAACCTTTTGTTTTTTCTACAATTGTCATTGATGAAGAATCAGTAAAGGAAAAATTTAAAAATCAGTTTACTTATATCATAAAGCAAACTGAAGCTAAAATCAGGCAACAGCAAATTGCTTTTGAAATACAGTATAAAGAACTGCTTATTCAGGAAGAGCAAATTCAAATGCAACTTCAGCAAGAACCTGAAAATGAAGAACAGGCTCAGCAGATTGAAGAATTAAGGCAGCAAATGCCTTCTATACAAACAGCAATTGACAAGATTAAAGAAGAATTTCAGGAAAGGTTAAGATTTACAGAAGAAGAAATATCAAAAATCAGCGATTACCTTAATTATGATTACAAGGATATTAAAGAAATGCTTGCTCAAAAAGGAGTTAAGAAACTCCGCAGCATGCACAATGTTAAAGATCATAGCGTTTCTTATTTTATAGACAAAATTGTAACAGGGAAAGGGTTTTATTATGTGGATTATATCCCGGGTACTAAAAACCTAATCTTTGAAGCTGTTGACAGTATGCAGGTTTATTATCCTTCTATACCCGGAGTTAAATGGGTAGAAGAAGGGCCTTGGGTAGTTCTTGAAGATTATATTAGCCACAGTCAGCTTATTGATATGTACGGAGACTCTAAAGAGCTTGACGACAAAGCAATTAAAGATTTAGAGTATTACAGCGAGTATAGCAATGCAGATGATATAGGGCAAGCCAATGCGAATGTTTATACAGGTGCGAAATCAAGAAGCAATGGTATAAAACGAAAAAGAATTTGGTGGAAGTCCCCAAGAAAAGTATTTATCAAAAAATCACCCAACAAGCATCAGCCCGGTTCCGAGTTCAGGCACTTCATAAATGATGAGAATGTTTATGATGTTAAGCCTAATAAGCAAAAAGGAGAATCGGTAACTACAAGATATATTTATGATCTTTTTACCGCAGTCGTTATTGATGATAAATATGTTGTTGATGGCAGAAGGATAACCGACCCTTTGCGTATGCTAGATAATTATTCATGGACACAGCTACCCGTTATAGGCCGATCTTATTCATCTTATTCTGAAGAACCATACTCCCTTATCTGGTCTACTAAAGAACTCCAAGACCTTTTTAATATTGTTAACTACCACGAAGAACTCTATATTGCTGCTAGCGGTGTCAAAGGGCAGATTATAGATATATCACAAAAGCCAAATAATATGAGCCTTCCAGAGCATAGGTATCATAAAAAACTTGGCAATCTCTATATTCAAACTGTTGATAAAGCAGGAAGAAAATCACCAAGCAGCTTTAATCAATGGAATGACTATGATGATACATTAAGCCCCGGAATACAATTCTTGGGACTTATAAAAGAACAGATAAAGGAAAGCTGCAGAGAAACCATGGGTATTACCCGTCAGCGTATGGGCCAAACAGTAAATGCAGATCAGGTAGGAACAAGTGAAATGGCAAGAGACCAATCTGCACTTATTACCGAAATACTTTTCTATGATTCAGATCAGGTAGAGGCAAGGGCATTACGCAGAGCATTAAATCTTCAGGCAAAATTCCTTTGGAAAAATGAAAGCCTGATACAGTTTACCAACCCCGACCTAAGCACTGAAGTTGTAAAGATACCTGCTAACCTTCTAAACAAGTCAGACTATGACATAGTCGTTCTTAACAATACCGATCAGGAAAGGGATATGCATGAAATAAAACAGCTTGCAATGAGACACCATGATAAAGGAATGTTACCCTTTAAGAATATTATTCAAATGTATAATATTGACAGTCTTGTTGAACTGCAAAAGTCTGTTAAGCGATGGAGTGATGAATATGAAAGACTTGCACAGCTAAGACAACAAGATGCACAGCAAGCAGAGGCAGAAGCAGAACAGGCAAAAATTCAGATGGAAAATGAATTTAAGGCAATGGTCGAAAACGACAAAAATGAGCTTGAACAGATTAAGATGCAGTTAGAAGAAGCCAAAATTCAGTTCCAGAAAGAAAACAATATGCTTGTGAACATGCTTAAAGACAAGGAAATTGACTCTAAGGAACGTACAGAACTGCTTAAGATTGTTTCTAACAGGGATGTTGAAATGAATTATCTGAACGAGCAAACCCGTAACAATCAGGTACAAGAACAACTACAATACCTTAACACCAAGCTTAATGAACTTCAGATACGTATAAACGCAAATCTTGCTCTTAAAGATGATGAAATAAAAAGGGAGGAGATAAAAACAAAAGAAAAAATAGAGCAAACAAAAAACAGGGATAAAAACCGGATAAAAAATTAAGCTATGCCTGCTTTTAAAAAGCCAAATATTATAAGGCAAAATCTTACTTCTGCAAAAAAGTTTTTTACAG
>SKRM01000078.1 GCA_007118495.1 Bacteroidales bacterium | reverse complement strand
GACCATCAATGACACTGCTGGCTGGCTGACTCATCCGAACCTCAAAAACAGGATTGGTGTTATTTTGCAATAACGAACCAATGGTTGCTGCTACACTTTCGTCAATTACACCAAGCCCGTCACCGCTTCCCTTGAACCAGTCATCAGTTGGGCTCACTGTACCCACTGGAAACTCAAGTATCCCTGAAAATAATCCGCCATCTACGCCAAAGCGAGCCCCAACTCCGGGGAATTGTGCGGAAACTAACGTGATGTTAAATAAGAGAAGTATAAGGAGTGGTGCAGTAAACTTTCTAATCATATAAATACCCGGTTGTGTTTTATTATTGTTTAAGACAACAAGTCTTCGTTTTTGACGATCACTCTTCGATTTTGATAACAAAACTTTGTTTTCGAATAAGCAGAAATACAAAACACACAAAGAGATATCCCACACTGTTTTTCTATAAATCAGAAAATCAGACTATTGGAGTGTTCTCTTAACTCATTCTAAACAATTTTAAAACACAACTAGTATCAAGAATTGACCCACTTAAATTAAGTATTTGATAACCAGAATACTGAAAGAATAGCTTATCTTACATTTTTTAAAAAACGAAACAGCTCACTGTCGGTGGTCAGGATAATGCTGGTTTTCTCATCCAATGATTTTTCCAAACTTTCCATAGAGCGGGTAAAGCTGTATAGTTCTCTCGATGCCCGGTTTCTATTGTATGCCGCTGCATAAATCTCGGTAGCCCTTGCGTCAGCCCGGCCCCTGATGGTTTCGGCTTCTCTGACGGCTTCAGACTGTATCTGCGCCAGATCCCTTTCCTTGTCGCCTTCAATTTTTCGGGCTTCACCCTCACCCTCCGACCTGAACTGATCGGCTATACGGTTTCTCTCACTGATCATGCGGTCATACACTCTTTCCCGAACTTCTGTGACATAATTCATTCGTTTGAACCGGAAATCAAGAATGACAATACCCAGGTCGGCGGTCCTCTCATTGGCTCTTTCCAAAACCATGGCCTCTATAGCTTCTCTCCCAACTGTGATGTCTTCAAGAACTTCCAGTTCCTGCAGATAATCTTCATATACTTCGGGTGTCCGGTTGGTAGAGCGTACCAGGTCAAGCAGGTCATGGCTGGCAACGGCATTTCGTGTTTCACCGTCAAGGATGTCGTCCAGTCGGGATTGGCCTGAACGCTCGTCACGCAAACGGATAAAAAACTGAAGTGGATCTACAATTTGCCAGCGGGCATAGGTATCAACATGCATAAATCGCTTGTCTGCGGTAGGAATCTGGTTTGGGTCACCATCCCATTTTAAATACCGCTTGTCAAAATACTGTGTTTTATGTATCAGTGGTGCCTTGAAATTCAGACCGGGCTCTGTTCTTGGCCCACCCACGGGCTTACCGAACTGGGTGACAATGGCCTGTTGGGTTTCATCAAGAATAAACATGCTGTCAAGGCCTAGAAAAAAGATCACGATGGCTGTTATGGTAATGGCTATGTGTTTACTTTTCACGATATATCAGTTTTAATGGTTTATGGTTTGTAGTTTGCGGTGTGTTGACTTTAAAAACAAACAACAGATAGTTAAGGTGTTTGTCTGAGCCCATCAATGTTCAGCAGGGGCAAAACATTGGTTCCGCTTTCATCTACAATAATCTTATTCCCTAATTTGGGTAACAAGCGTTCCATGGTTTCAAGGTAGATCCGGAGTTTGGTAACTTCGGGTGCCTTTATATATTCTTCATACAGGGCGTTGAATCGTTCTGCTTCACCAAGGGCCCGGTTGACCCGGTTCAGCGCATATGCTTCTGCCAGCTGAACGGTTTCCTGGGCTTCTCCACGAGCACGGGGAATAACACGGTTGTATTCAGACTCAGCCCTGTTTATCAGGGTCTCTCTTTCTTGTTGGGCCTCGTTGACTGCGTTAAAAGACGGTTTTACCGGATCTGGCGGGTTTACATCCTGAAGCACAACCTGGTCGATGCGGATGCCGTTTTCATATTCATCACACATGCGTTGAAGCAGTACTTCTACACTTGATGCCACCTCCTGGCGCCCAACTGTGAGTACCTCATTTACTGTTCTGTCACCCACAATTTTTCGCATGGCAGCCTCAGACATATCATGAAGGGCGTCTTCAGCGTTACGGACCCTGAAGAGGTAGTTATATGAGTCAACGATGCGGTATTGGATAACCCATTCCACATCAGCCAGGTTGAGGTCTCCTGTCAGCATGATGGACTCGTGGCTGTATGGTGCTTTGTCATATCGGGTTCTTGCGCCAGCTTCAATGGTTCTGAAACCGAATTCTTGCTTCAGCTGCCTTTGAACCGGAATCTTATACATTTTTTCCAGTCCGTATGGCAGCACAAAATTCAACCCTGGTGGTAAGGTCCGGTTATATTTGCCAAGCATTAACACAACCCCTTCCTGCTCCGGCCCTACAGTTTTAATGGATGTGAGCAGGGCGATGGCGACTAAAAGGCCAATAATAATATTCTTCGCATGCTTTTTGAATTGTTCGGCAAGCCTGCGAAACTGAAGTTCCTGATCGTTCATGAATATGTTTTTAAGTTTGTTGAAATCAGATTAGTTAAAGATATGCATTTTGTGGTGATAATTGTGTGTTAATATGGTTATAAGTTGTAATATAAAAATGGATGTTTCAAAATTGAGAAACAGCCTGTCGGTTAAATTGTTTCCTATAGAAATACTTAATTTACTGCAGGTTGGTTTGAAGCAGTTAAGATATGGCCTTACGCTGCTTCTCAAACTTGAGGTATTCTTTTTGTATCATAATTTCAAGCAATGCGTTTGCCACCTGCCATACTTCTTCATATGTGTTATACAAAGCTACAGGTGCTATCCGGATGGTATCCGGAGCCCTGAAATCTGGTACAAAGCCCTTGGCCTTAAGTGCTTCATTAATACGAAGTGCTTCGGGGTGGGTGAGGGCGATATGGCCTCCCCGCCTGTGATCTTCTTTTGGTGTGGAGATGGAAAACCCATGGCCAGTCTCATGGAGGACTGTTTGGACGAGCTCCACAAAAAATGCAGTCAGTTTCAGTGATTTGGTCCTGATGGCTTCTATGCCTGCCTCATTGATGATTTTCAATGACCCTTCCATGGTGGAAGCTCCCAAAATGCCCGGTGATGAAATTTGCCATCCTCCGGCATGTCTGGCCGGTTCAAATGCAAGTGACATGTCAAACTGCTTTTCCTTCACATAGCCAAACCAACCGGCCATCAGCGGCTCTTTATTAAAATGGTTCCTGTGGATATATAAAAAAGCGGTGCATCCCGGACCTCCATTGAGGTATTTGTAGCTGCAAAATGTGGCAAAGTCGACACCCCAGCGGTGAAAATCGTGGGGAACTGCTCCGGCTGAGTGGCTGCAGTCAAAACCTATGGGTATGCCCCGTTTGTGGGCTTCTCTTGTCAGGAACTCCATGTCAAGTAACTGGCCGCTTCCATATATAACAGACGGGAGGTAAACCAGTGAAACGTCATCGGTCATCAGCGACACTATCAATTCTTCGTCAAGGGTTCTGCCATCTTTACTTGCTGCAAGAATGAGCTTATCTGCAGGATTCTTGTCCTTTTGTTTAAGCTGCCCCTGCAGGGCATAAATGTCAGAGGGAAAGTTTAACTCATCGGCCAGTATTTTATCACGACTTCGGGTAGGCTGATAAAAGGTACTGATCAGAGAATGGATGTTCACGGTGGTGGTTCCGGAAAAAATCAACTCACCGGGAGCGGCTCCAACCAAGGGGGTGGCCATGTCTCCGATTTGTTCTGCAAAATAAAACCAGGGCCTTTCAGCTTCAAGCCAGCCCTTAATGCCCATGGTCTTCCACTCATCAAGCACCCGCAAAAGCGATTGCTCGGCATCCTTGCTTAGCAACCCCAATGAATTTCCGTCCACATATATGGTTTTTTCGGGCATATAGAAACGCTCCCTGAAACCGGATAGCGGGTCAAGATTGTCAAGTTGCCTGGCTTGCTGCCTTAGTTCATTGATCATGGGTTGGGTGTCATCAGGTGGCTGACTTGAATTGGGTTAAAAACCGCATATCGTTTTCAAAAAACATGCGCAAGTCTTTGATCTGGTATATATTCATGGCAATTCGCTCAATGCCCATGCCAAAAGCATACCCTGAATATTTGGTACTGTCAATACCACAGTTATCCAGTACATTTGGATCAACCATGCCACATCCCATTACTTCTATCCACCCACTATATTTGCATATGGGACAACCCGGTCCACCGCAAATATTACATGAAACATCCATCTCAGCCGATGGTTCGGTAAATGGGAAAAATGAGGGGCGCAACCTGATCTGTGTTTTTTCGCCGAACATTTCACGGGCGAAATATAACAGGGTTTGTTTCATGTCAGCAAAAGATACCCCCTCATCTATATACAAGCCTTCAACCTGATGAAATATACAATGTGCCCTGGCAGAAATGGCTTCGTTGCGAAATACCCGTCCGGGCGAAATGGTTCGTATAGGTGGTTGTTGATTCTCCATCACCCTGACTTGTACCGATGAGGTGTGTGTCCTGAGGGCAATGTCTGGATCTTTTTCAACGAAAAATGT
>SKRM01000038.1 GCA_007118495.1 Bacteroidales bacterium | reverse complement strand
TTGCCGGTAAGTGGTTTTTATGAGTGGCGCGATGAAGGAAGTTTCAAGCAGCCACATTTCATAAAGTGTAAGCAAATGACATTGATGTCGATGGGGTGTGTGTATGATTACTATACAGATAATGACAGCGGTGAAATCATAACAGGGTTCAGCATTCTCACCACCCCCGCAAATAAATTGATGGGTCATATCCATAATAAGAAACAAAGGATGCCCCTTGTCATTCAACCGAAACTGGAAGGGGTCTGGATTGACCCCTCGCTTGAAGAGTCTGCTGTTAGAGACCTGATCCGGCCCTTCGGTGATGAAGAAATGGAAGCCTATCCTGTTTCCCGAAAACTTAATAAGCCCAGAGAAGACAGAAATACACCCGATGCCTTGAACCCGGTTTCATATGGGTGGCCGGGCAATACCCAAACCGGGTTATTTGATACACCTGTTTGAATGCCAGATGTACATATTTTTCTTTTTTGCGTACTTTTGATTTTCATTTCCGGCTATTTTGCCATGATCTTCCGCCTTTTGGCTTTAAATATTCATGTATGTCAGTGCAAAATAAAACACAGGCACTACCCAAGTCTGATGCATACCTTCGCTTAGAAGCGGCATTGAAACAGCGCATCCTTGTTCTGGACGGAGCCATGGGTACCATGATCCAGGGGTATAAACTCACAGAAGAAGACTATCATCATGCTTTAATCGACACATTTTCAGATGCGTCAAAAAAGCCCCTGAAGGGGAATATGGATCTTTTATCTATCAGCAGACCGGATGTAATTACTGAAATTCACCGGGCATATGTGGAGGCTGGGGCAGATATTATTGAAACCAACACGTTTAATGCCAATGCTGTTTCGCAGCAGGATTATGCCACTGAAGACCTTGTGTATACAATGAATGTGGCTTCTGCCAAACTTGCCAGGGAGGTTGCGGGTGAGGGTGTTTTTGTACTTGGCACCATGGGTCCCACCAACCGTACCTGTTCACTTTCACCAGATGTTGAAAATCCGGGATACCGCAATATTACTTTTGACACATTGGCTGCGGCTTACCTGGAGCAAGCCAGGGCGTTGCTTGAGGGCGGAGTGGATGCTTTTCTTATTGAAACTATTTTTGACACCTTGAATGCCAAGGCTGCCATTTTTGCATTGCTTGAGTTGTTTGGGAGTAAGGGGCAGAGGTGGCCGGTATTTATATCCGGAACCATTGTTGATGCCAGCGGAAGGACGCTTTCAGGCCAAACCCTTGAAGCCTTTTATTATTCGGTTGAGCACGCCGACCCACTTGTTGTTGGGTTTAACTGTGCTTTGGGCACCGAACTGCTAAAACCTTATGTGCAGGAGTTGGCAGGCTTGTCAACATTTTATACAAGTGCCCACCCCAATGCGGGCATGCCCAATCAATTTGGTGAATACGACCAGTCGGCCAGGCAGATGGCAGACGAGGTGAGGGTGTTTTTGGAGAATGGGTGGGTGAATGTCATTGGAGGTTGCTGTGGAACCACACCTGGGCATATTGCCCTGATAGCGACTCTTGCAAAAGAATATCAGCCCAGGGGTTTGAAGGTTGGCCATTTAGCCGGACACCATGCGCAGGATAGTGTTTTGCCAAAGGCTTTGGGAGAAGTGAACGATAAGCTTACGACTCTATCTGGCCTTGAGCCCTTGATTCTGCGCCCTGAAAGCAATTTTGTCAATATTGGTGAACGAACCAATGTGGCTGGTTCAACCAGGTTTGCAAGGCTCATACGTGAAGGCAAATATGAGGAGGCCATTGAAGTGGCCCGCCATCAGGTTGAGGGTGGAGCACAGATGATAGACATTTGTATGGACGATGCCATGCTCGATGGTGTGCAAGCCATGACAGAGTTTTTAAACCATGTTGGCACTGAACCTGATATTGCCAGGGTTCCTGTGATGATAGACTCTTCAAGGTGGGACATTATTGTTTCAGGTTTGAAGTGTGTACAGGGAAAATCTGTGGTAAACTCCATCAGCCTGAAAGATGGTGAAGATGATTTTATCAGCAAGGCACAGATGGTTCGCAAATTTGGAGCCGCTGTCATCATCATGTTGTTTGATGAGAGGGGCCAGGCCGATACATTTGAACGAAAGATTGAAATTGCCGGGCGGTCATACCGTATTCTGGTTGAAAAAGTGGGGTTCCCCGCCAGGGATATCATCATTGATCCGAATATTCTGGCTATTGCTACCGGAATTGAAGAGCACAACAATTATGCGCTTGACTACATCAGAGCGGTGAAATGGATCAAGGAGCATTTGCCTGCGGCAAGGGTTTCTGGTGGGGTTTCTAATCTGTCCTTTTCATTCAGGGGTAATCAGGCCGTGAGAGAGGCCATGCATGCCGTGTTTTTGTACCACGCCATTGCGGCTGGCATGGATATGGGCATCGTTAATCCGGCACTGTTGGAGATTTATGACGAAGTTGAACCTGGCTTGCTCAAGTACGCTGAAGATGTAGTACTGAACAGGCGAAAAGACGCCACAGAACGATTGTTGGCGCTTGCCGCCAAAACTGAAACAAAAAAAGCAGATGAAGTGGCTGCGAGTGAATGGAGGTCGTGGCCTGTTGAAAAAAGGTTGGGCCATGCCCTGGTGAAAGGCATTACCGGGTTTATCGAGCTTGACGTTGAGGAGGCCCGGAATAATTACCCACTGGCTCTACAAGTCATAGAGGGGCCGTTGATGGACGGGATGAATGTTGTGGGAGACTTGTTTGGGTCAGGAAGAATGTTTTTGCCACAGGTGGTAAAAAGTGCGCGGGTTATGAAAAAAGCGGTGAGCTACCTCATCCCCCACATAAATGCACAAATGGCTGCAGCCGGAGGAGCCAGGGGTGTCAGAAAGGCCGGCAAAGTTTTATTGGCCACGGTAAAGGGTGATGTGCATGATATTGGAAAAAACATTGTGGCTGTTATCCTTGCCTGCAATAACTACGAAGTTGAAGACTTGGGTGTCATGGTGCCTGCCGATAAGATTCTGGCCAAAGCCCTTGAAATGCAGGCAGATTTTATCGGGCTCAGCGGACTGATCACCCCTTCATTAGATGAAATGGTTCATGTTGCCTCTGAGATGGAGAAGTCCGGTATGACCATCCCCTTGCTCATAGGGGGTGCTACAACATCAAAACAGCATACAGCCATCAGGATCGCCCCGGCATATAATCAGCCTGTGGTATATGTACGTGATGCTTCAAAAGCAACCGGGGTGACCAGCGCCCTGCTTTCAGGTGAGAAGCGACCTGCATACACAGCACAGCTGCGCGATGAATATGAAACTATCCGCAGACAATACGAGCTTGATCGCCTAAAGGTCTCACTGATTGACCTTGGAAAGGCCAGAAAGAATAAATTCATTTGCGACTGGGACGCCTATGATCCGCCTGTTCCCGCCTTGAAAGGGCTGGATGAACCATGCTTGCGACGTCCGGGTGTTTACAATGGCGACAATGGTGGTGGATGTGTTTATTCTGTTGAACCCCCTCTGAAGGAGCTCATCCCCTTTATTGACTGGACATTTTTCTTTTATGCATGGGAGCTTAAAGGAAAATATCCGGCCATTTTTGATGACCCCCTAAAGGGAGATGAGGCTTCAAAACTTTGGAAGGACGCCCGGGAAATTCTTGATTGGCTGGTGTTTGACGGCCGCCTGATGGCCAGGGGGGTGTTTGGTCTTTTCCCCGCCCAATCAATGGGAGACGATATACGTGTTATGGTTCCAGGCAAAAACAGTCCGGTGCTTATGTATCACCTGCGTAATCAAGAGAAAAAATCAGATGCTTCACCAAATCTTTGTCTGTCTGATTTTTTGGCACCCCATGATTCAGGCAAAATGGACACCATCGGCCTGTTTGCTGTTACTTCTGGTCTGGGGCTTGAAGGTATTGTGCGTGAATTGGAGCTGGCGCATGATGATTACAAAAGCATTATGGTCAAGATTCTGGCCGACAGGCTGGCTGAGGCTTTTGCGGAGTGGCTGCACTGGAAGGTGAGAACACAGTACTGGGGGTATTCACCAGATGAAAAGCTTGACCATGAGGGCCTGTTAAAGGAAAAGTACCGCGGTATCCGCCCGGCTGCAGGCTATCCGGCCTGTCCGGATCACCGTGAAAAAACAACTATTTTTTCACTGCTAAACGCCCCTGAAAACGCAGACATTCACCTGACAGAAAGCCTGATGATGGTGCCCGGAGCTTCTGTTGCCGGACTTTATTTTGCCCATCCCGAAGCCAGATATTTCAACCTTGGAAAGATTGGTCAGGATCAACTTGAAAGCTATGCATCACGTTTGGGGGTTTCACTACATGAGGCTTCCAGGTTTATCAAATTGAATATACTATAGACAATGTACATAACCGACCACATAACGAACACAAAGGGGCGCAGGGTGTCTTTTGAGATACTTCCTCCGGCCAAGGGCAGCAGTATCCAAACTGTTTACAACGCCCTGGATCTTTTGATGGAGTTTGAGCCACCTTATATCAATATTACCTATCATCAGTCTGAGACAGTGTTTGTACCCAGAGCGCAGGGGCTGATGCAGGTGCGACATGTTCGCAAAAGGCCGGGCACTGTTGCCATTTCAGCTGCCATTCAGAACCGCTACCAGGTTGATGTAGTTCCCCATTTGATCTGTGGTGGTTTTTCAAAAGAAGAAACAGAAGATGCACTCATAGATTTGCATTATCTGGGCATTCACAATATTCTGGCTGTGCGGGGTGATGGTGATCCCATGTCAAAGAGGTTTCAGCCAGCCAAAGACGGTCATGTTTTTGCCATCGAACTATTGAAGCAGATCCAGGCTATGAACCAGGGAATTTATCTGGATGAAATGCTTAAAAATGCCACGCGCACCAATTTTTCGGTGGGTGTTGCCGGTTATCCCGAAAAGCATTTTGAATCACCCAACAAACAGAGCGACCTTTTATGGTTAAAGGCCAAGGTGGATGCAGGCGCTGATTATATTGTAACCCAAATGTTTTTTGATAACCGAAAATATTTTGAGTTTGTCAATGACTGCAGAGCCGTGGGAATTCAGGTACCTGTGATACCGGGCCTCAAACCCATCAGTAACCGGTCACAGCTGCATATCATTCCCCAGACATTCAAGGTAGATATTCCTGACGAGCTGGCCCGGGAGGTTGAGAAATGCAAAGATGCAAAACAAGTCAGGGAGCTGGGGGTTGAGTGGGCGATTAACCAGTCGCGCGAACTCTATGGCGCCGGTGTGCCTTTGATCCACTACTTTACCATGGGTAAAGTTGATAATATGGTAGACATTGTCAGGGCTGTAATATAAAAAAAGCCCGCCTGGATGGGGCGGGCAACTATGTTGGGGTGTTTATCTCCTGATAGTTCTCAAGACCTGGTTCAGATCGAATGGCAGGGGTTCTTCCTTTTCGGGCTTGATCATGTCGGTCAGGTCAATCATTTTTACAGTTTTCTCTTTGCGCAGGCGAAAAAATTCGGCTTGTATTTCTAGAGGAAGACTGTCTTGTGTGGCTTCTTCATTAACTGGCTGGATTAATACGCTGCCAAGGGTAGTGCGGAAGGTAAGTGTGCGTTTGCTTGGGTTGGCCATGGTCAGTGTGGTACTGAACAGTATGACCATTGCTGTGATAATCAGTTTTGCTTTCATGACGTTTTGTTTTTATGTTTTTATGTTCTTTGTTTTAGTATCAGTTTCGATTAAGGTTAAACTATATCCGTGCCAAAAACAGTAAACTACTATAAAACAAGCAATTAAAAAGGAGTTGCGGAGGTGTTTTTAGTCAAAAAAGTGTACGTATGTGAACACTTTGTATGCGGTTTTGGACGCTTTTCTACTTTTTCACTATCTTTGGTTCTGCTGTTTATGCATGCACTCCAATCTGCATCCTATGCCGAAAATTCTGATTATTGATGATGACACTTATGTGTGCAAACAATTACATGATTTGTTTGCGGCCAGAGATTATGAAACAAGGGTGAGCCATACGGCCAATCATGGGCTGAAAGTGCTTCGTACAGAAGGTGCAGATATGGTTTTTTGCGATAACCGCCTGCCCGACGCCGATGGAGAGGAACTCTACAGGCGACTCAGACGATTCCATCCGGTTATTCCGGTTGTTTTCATGACTGCTTATGCTGATGTGCGCACGGCCGTAAACCTCATCAGGGCTGGTGCCGCGGATTATGTGGTCAAACCCCTGGTGTCGGATGAGGTACTAAGGTTGGTTGAAAAAGCCATGGGGAAACTGGAGGCCGGAGGGCGTGAAGTTTTTTTCAAACAATACGTTGAAGGTAAGAGTGATCCGATGATTAATGCATTGAATCATGTCAGGGTGGTTGCTCCCACTGATCTGAGTGTGTTGATTATGGGTGAAACGGGTTCGGGAAAAGAAGTGGTTGCCCGTGCCATTCACTACCAAAGCAAACGCCGGGATAATCCTTTTGTGGCGCTTGACTGTGGTGCCTTGCCAGGTGAGCTGGCGAACAGCGAGTTGTTTGGCCATGTGAAAGGAGCTTTTACAGGGGCTATTCATGATAAGCGGGGTTGTTTTGAAGAAGCTGCCGGTGGCACCTTGTTTCTGGATGAAGTCGGTAACCTGTCACACGAAAACCAGGTGAAGCTTCTAAGGACCCTTCAGGAGAAAACCATTACCAGACTTGGCGACAATAAACCGATAAAGGTTGATGTCCGCATAATTGCTGCAACCAATGAAGACCTCAGCAGCAACCTGCGCAATAAGGCTTTTAGAGAAGACCTGTACCACAGGCTAAATGGCTTTACCATACATATTCCCCCACTCAGAAAGCGTAAGGAGGATGTTTTTGATTTGGTATGGCATTTCATTGGCAGAGCCAGTAAAGAGTTTGGCAAGGAGGTCAGTGATCTTGAACCGGAAGTCAAAAAAGCCTTTTTATCATATAACTGGCCGGGAAACATACGTGAACTTGAAAACGTGGTCACCCGGTGTGTTTTGCTGACCAGAGGGAGCAGGATAGATGAGTCTACCCTGCCCGAAGAGATACGTTTCTTTCAACCCGGGTCAGAGATACATAACCCGAATCAGCATCAATCAAATAAGGTTCAATCGCTGAAACAGGTTGCAATGAAAGCGGAACGTGAAGCCATACTCGCGGCGCTGCTTACTACCGGAAACAACAGATCAGAAGCAGCACGGCTGCTTAGGGTCGACCGGAAGACCCTGTACAACAAAATGAAGGAGTACAGTATCCGTTTCAATACCTGAGTGTGGCAACCATCGGCTCATCCCGACCGGGCATATCGTCTGCGTCAAGCAGGTATACCCTTGATCCCTGGAGAAAGGCCGTTTTTGCAGTATGGTCAAGCAGGCAATAGTTTTGTGTTGTTTTCTGTTCCTGGACATCAACCCCTCCGTTTCCTTCTTTGATCTCTCCCCAAACTGAGGTATTCTTGCGAACAAAAAGGGTATCTATGCGTCCTTCGCGGGCAGCAAATATGATGTCATCCGTAAAGTGGGTGGTTTTGCCTTTACTCTGCAGAAAATCAAAATGTGCCAGGGTGTCAGACCTGTGTTTATCAAAATGTTTTTCAAGCATTTTCCAGGCTTCAGGATGAAGGTCGTGCATGTGTTTTTCGTCAGGATTTCCGCCCATATGCTCTGGAAACAGATTAATGTAAGTGTTTACCTGACGATAGATTGAAAACAGGTAGTCAACGCAGGCCAGCACCAGTGGGGCGTCGTATCCCTGCAGCACATCACACAGGTTCCGGTCTACTTCTCTCAGGTGACGCGAGATTTCATCTTTTTTATTATCCTTGCTGCGACCTTGCCCGTGGTACATCCCCTGACCTGTTCCGCTCTGGCCTGTTCTGAACTGAAGGGTTTTGGGCTCGTAGTCGTAGCCCACTGTATCTTGAAGGGTTTGGGGCACCAGGTCTTCAATGCCGATTTCTGAAATGTGGTCACGACTGCCTTCAAACAAACGTGCTTTTTTCAGACTTAGGGCCAGGATAAAAAAGCGGCCGTCTCCATTGAAAACGGGTATGAGGGGCAGCAGATGGAACCTGCTGCCAACTTCGACGAATTCGTTGAAGCGAATGGGGAATATGGAGTAAGCAAACTTTCCGGGGCTCAGAAATGCGGCCAGTCCGTCAGATAAGTGTCTCCATATCTCGGTGTCATTGTACAGCATTTCAAGGGGACGTAATAATGAGAGGATCTGCCTACCCTGCATACCCTGGGCTTCAAGTTCAGATGTAGCAGCCTGCACCATGTTTTTCAGGCGGATCCTCCCTTTTTGGTTGTCACCTGTACGTTCTGTCGGAATATACATGGAGATACAAGGCTTTTGCCTTACCTCTGCTAGTTCTCTGAAAATTTTCCTGGTCATTAAAGGCATAACAAAAGGGTTTGTGGTTTTACCATGCCTGCCTGTACTATACAGCTGGCCGTGTCGGGATATCATCCAGTGTTGGTGATATGAGCACCGACTGCTCAATGGCGTTTGAAAAATCGAACAAATCAGGGGGTGTTCTTGAGGTGATAAGGTTGTGGTAAATCACCACTGATTCATCCATGTAGTTTACTCCGGCTTCTTCAAGCTCTTCTTTGATTCCGCCTACTCCTGTTGCATCTACTCCGTCCATCACACCTGCAGTAATCAGAATCTGTGGGCCATGGCAAATGGCGGCTACTGTCTTGCCAGAATTGAAGAAGTCTCTGACGAAGCTTACCACATGTTCATTTTCACGAAGGTGTGAAGGTGCTTGTCCGCCAGGTAGGATAAGTGCGTCAAAATCATCGGGACTTACCTCATGGATGGCTTTTTCAATCATGATGGTAAAGTCACTGTTATAAGCCTTGACCAGTCCCTGCTCAGGGCCAATAACCGTTACCTTTGCTCCACGGTTGGTAAGATATCCCATAGGCATATAAGCCTCTCCATCATGAAAGCCTTCTCCCACCAAAACTGCAATTTGTGTTTTTTCTGCTTTTTCCATTTGTTGCTGGATTTCAGTTTGACAACTTGTTACCATCAGTAACAACCCCAACAGGGGCAAAATCATTTTCTTCATAGCTTACGGGTTTTGAGTTTTACTATCATCGGCGTTTTAACATATGGAAAACCATGCCAATGGGGTTGCCGTTTCTTATGAAAAACAAGTATAATGCCTGGTAGTCAGGCACAAAAAAATATGTCTGCAGGGTTCTACTCCATGGTTGTACACAGAAAATGTGGAAAAATGACCACGGTTTTGCGGGGAGGGTTTTCTACAGTTTGCTTCCTTTTCAGGGTCAGGCAAATAATAGCCTGAATACTTCGTCGATACGTCCTACCTGGTTGATTTGTATGCCGAATTTCTTTTTTTCCAGGCCTTTTAAATTATATCTTGACACGAAAACCTCTTCAAAACCCAATTTTGCTGCTTCAGAAATACGCTGTTCAATGCGGGTCACTGGCCTGATCTCACCTGTGAGCCCAACCTCTGCTGCAAAGCATGTTTTTTTGCCTACGGGGATATCTTCAGCTGATGAGAGAATGGCGCATATCACGCCAAGATCAATGGCAGGATCATCTACACGGATACCCCCGGTGACATTAAGAAATACGTCTTTGGCTGCAATGCGAAACCCGCAACGTTTTTCAAGTACGGCCAATAACATATTCAATCTGCGCAGGTCAAAACCTGTGGCTGAACGTTGTGGGGTGCCGTAAGCGGCAGAGCTTACCAGGGCCTGGGTTTCAATGAGTATGGGCCGGACGCCCTCCATGGTGGCCGATACGGTGACACCACTGAGTGATTCTTCATGGTGCGACAGCAGTAATTCTGAAGGGTTTGGAACTTCTCTCAGGCCGGTATCACGCATTTCATAAATGCCAAGTTCGCTGGTGCTTCCAAAACGGTTTTTCATGGCCCTCAATATGCGGTACATATGCCTGTGGTCACCCTCAAACTGTAAAACCGTATCGACCATGTGTTCAAGTATTTTTGGTCCGGCCAGCGAGCCTTCTTTGGTGATATGCCCAATGAGAATGACGGGGGTGGATGTTTCTTTGGCATACCGCTGAAACTCTGCTGCACATTCTCTTATCTGAGAAATGCTGCCGGCTGATGACTCAATGTAGGGTGAAGTAAGTGTCTGGATTGAATCAATAATGACCAGGCCCGGATTTAGTGTTTCAAGATGCCTGAAAAGGGCAGAGGTGTCAGTTTCTGTGAGTACGTAACATTGGGGGTGTTTGATCCCAAGCCGGGTGGCCCGCATATTGAGCTGAAGCTCACTTTCTTCACCTGAGATGTAAACTACCTGGTGGTCTTTCATCTGCAAGGCTACCTGAAGCATCAGGGTCGATTTTCCGATGCCCGGCTCTCCCCCTACAAGCATGATTGCTCCGGGGACAATACCACCTCCCAGAACCCTGTCAAGTTCTGCACTTCCAGAGGCTATTCTTTGTTCATTGGCTTTGGGAACCTCATGAATCAACCTTGGCTTAACCGTGTTGGTCGATTTCTTTCTGCTCCCACCCCTGACGGCACTCTCTTTGCTGATGACTTCTTCGGTATAAGTGTTCCATTCACCGCAAGAAGTACACTTTCCCATCCATTTGGGTGACTCTGCACCGCAGTTGGTACAAAAAAACGCGGTTTTTACCTTGGCCATGGTTTTTGTTGGTTTTCTGAACGTGGAGCTAAAGATATAAAGAAAGGGAAAACCTCAGCACACAAGCGTGTTGGTTTTCCCTCTGCAACCATGAAAACAAGGGTATAAAGATATGCAATTATTTTATCAAATCCCAAAGGGCTGCCTCAAGCTCATGAAAGCGAAATGGATAACCTGCCTTGGTGAGTGTGCCGGGAACGACTGTCTGTCCGCGGGTTAACACGGTGGCTCCCTGTCCAAACGCCAGCTTAAGTGCCCATTCAGGAACCGGCATAAAGGCCGGACGTTTGAGGGTTTTGGCCAATGTTCGGGTAAAGGCAAGATTTGATACCGGATTGGGGGTTGTAATATTCACCGGGCCTTTGATCGCTGAGTTGTCAAGAACAAATTGAAAGATTCCGGTTACATCGTCCATATGAATCCAGGGCATCATTTGTTTTCCGTGGCTGATTCTGCCTCCCAGGCCTAGTTTAAAGGGCAGCAGCATTTGGCCGAGTGCGCCACCGTTATTTCCAAGAATAACGCCAAATCGAAAAGATAGCTGTCGGCACGAAGATGGAACCCTTGAGGCTGCCAACTCCCAATCTGTGCAAACTTCGCCGAGAAAATCACTGGCTCTTTCACGGCTGTTCTCATCATGGACACCGGTTTCAGGGTAAATACCGACAGCTGATGCACAGATGAATGTATGGGGCGGGTCTTTCATTTGTGCCATGGCTCTGGTTAATTGTTGTGTTGTGTTGATCCGGCTGTCGTAAATTGCTTTTCGGTTCGATTTTGTCCATCGCCTGAGAATAGGTGCTCCGGCCAGATGTATGACGCATTCGGCGCCTTTGAGATTGTCTGCCAGGGTGGAATGATCCAGCGAAAACCAATGCCTGGGTATTGCAAGTACCTCATGTCTGGCTCCGATCAGACTTGCAGAAAGTTTTTTCCCGACAAAACCTCCCGAGCCGCTTATGGCAATATTCATAATAGGGTGTTTAGGTATCATAAAATTAGGCAAAATACCATAGATTACATGACTAAGCAATAAGAACCTTTTGTACATTTGCTGGTTAAGTTCATATGAAGTACAATTTGAAGCCAGTATTTGCACCATGAAACTATCCGGAATGTTTAAACTGATTGTATTGTTTCTTTGGCTATTGCCTGCCATGGCCTGGGCGCAGGAAGGCAGGGTATGGAGCCTGGAAGACTGTGTCAACCACGCTTTACAGAATAATTTGCGCATACAGCAGCAAAGGCTTGGTGTAGAGGTATCTAAACAAAACCTAAGCCAGAGCAGGGCCAATATGTTGCCCAGTTTTAATGCCAACGCATCGCACAACTATAATTTTGGCCGAACCCTTGATCCGATCACCAATGAATTTGCCACCGAAAGGGTGCAGTCTAACAATTTTAGCGTGAGCAGTGGCATGACATTGTTCGGAGGCTTTCAGGTTAGAAACAATGTGCAGCGCGACCGCCTTGAGCTTGAAGCCAGCCAGTATGATGTGGAATCGATGGAGAATGACATTGCACTGGCGGTTGCTTCGGCCTATTTGCAGATACTGTTTAATATGGAGTTGTTGGAAGTCAGGACAAACCAGCTGGATATAACCAGGCAACAGGTTGAGCGCACTGCCAGACTGGTTGAGGCCGGAACCCTTGCCAGGGGCAGCTTGCTGACCATCCAGGCCCAGGAGGCTTCAGAAGAACTGCAGCTTGTTAATTCAGAAAACCAGCTTCGTATTGCCTACCTTGATCTTATCCAATTGTTGGATTTGCGGGATGATGCTTCTTTTGAAATTGAAGTGCCTGATATTGGTATTACGCCCAGTGAAACAGTTGAGTATTCACCTTTGCAGCTTTACAATACAGCGGTAAATATTCAGCCCAACATCCTCTCGGCCGAAATCCGTGTGCTTAGTGCTGAAAGAGCTTACCAGATTGCACGTGGTGGGCGGAGCCCTGTGCTTTCCATCAGCGGAAGCATGGGAACAGGTTACTCTGAAGCAAGGCTTGAAATATCAGAGATCATTGAACTTGATCCGCGGATGATCGGTCAGACAGCTTCAGGTGAGGCGGTTTTTGCACCCGACTTCAGAGCTGAAACACAGGTTATTCCCTTCAGAACCCAGCTTGAAGACAACCTGAATCGCAGCGTAGGGCTCTTTTTGCGCATACCGGTATTTAACAACTTTCAGGTTCGGGCCAATATAAACAGGTCAAAAATATCTCTTGATAACGTGCAATTGCAACGGCAGATTGTCAGAGATCAGCTGTTCAAGACTATTCAGCAGGCACATCTGGATGCTCATGCTGCTTTACAGCGCTACAAGGCTTCTGAAAAAAACGTACAGGCTCTTGAAGAGGCTTTCAGGTACACCGAAGAACGGTTCAATGTTGGTATGATCAACATCCTTGAATATAATGATGCCAAAAACCGCCTGACGGCTGCACAGTCAGAGCTGCTTCAGTCTAAATATGAGTATGTGTTCAGGGTACAGATACTTGATTTTTATATTGGAAACCCCATTTCACTTTGATAGCAACCATAGCAAACAAGATTACTATGAAGAAGAACAGGATATTAAAAATTGCGCTTATTGTATTCGGCGTACTCATTGTTTTCATGATCATTGGCCGCAGGGCCGGATGGGTTGGAGGAACTGACGGCGTGCGCGTCACGGTTGAAGAGGTTGAGCGACGCGACATCGTTGAAATTGTTACAGCCAATGGCAGGGTACGACCTGTTACAGAGGTGAAGATCAGCTCAGATGTGTCAGGAGAGATCATTGAATTGCATGTGGATGAGGGTGACTATGTTGAACGGGGTAAACTTTTGGCACGCATTAACCCGGATATTTATGAAGCGGCTCTTGACAGGATGGTCGCTGCGCTGAATACATCAAGGGCCAACCTGGCAAATGCCCGGGCCCGGGCCCTGCAGGCTGAGGCACAGTTTATAAACGCCACGGCCAACTACCAGCGAAACCGGCGTTTGTTTGAGCAAAATGCCATTTCTGAATCAGAATATGACAGCGCCAGGGCTAGCTTTAAGGTGGCCGAAGCCGACGTTGAAGCCAGCAAGCAGAGTGTCATTGCCAGTGAATATCAGGTGAAAAGCGCCGAGGCAGGCGTAGCTGAAGCACGTGACAACCTGAGTAAAACCACGCTGTTTGCCCCTATTGACGGAACAGTTTCCAGGTTGAATTCAGAGATCGGTGAGCGCGTTGTGGGAACTTCTCAGATGACCGGAACAGAAATTATGCGCATTGCCAACCTCAATGTTATGGAGGTAAAGGTTAATGTGAATGAAAATGATATTGTCAGGGTAAGTGAAGGTGATACTGCCTTTATTCAGGTAGATGCATTTTTTGGTGAAAACTTCAGAGGCTCAGTAACATCTATTGCAAATTCTGCTGCCGGTGAGGCAGTTGGTGCCGACCAGGTTACTAACTTTGAAGTGCGTATACGCATTTTGCCTGACTCATATGAGTATTTGTTGCGTGAAGACAGACCCCATTTATCTCCCTTCAGACCAGGGATGTCGGCTACAGTTGATATCCAGACCCAAAAGGCTTATCAAACCCTTTCTGTACCCATTCAGGCAGTAGCTGCCAGAGAATCGTCTTCAGGATCAAAAAGTGCTGACAACCAGGATGAGGATGACGCCCCAGCGGCTGTTTCGGGTCTTGGTGAATATGTATTTCTTTTTGTGGATGGTGTTGCCACTCAGCAAAAAGTAAAGACAGGTATACAGGATACACAGTTTATTCAGATACTGGAGGGCCTTGAAGAAGGGCAGGAAATCATCACAGGTCCATTCAGAATCGTATCGAGAGAACTCAGCGATGGTGATCAGGTGGTTCGTGTCGGTCGACAAGAACTTTTCAGGTAATATTTCGTATATTCAGGTATATATTATCTGGAGAGGCTATAAAATTATGGCGGTTATTCTTCTTATTGAAACATCTACACGGGTCTGCTCTGTCGGGTTGGCCATCAATGGACGTGTAAAGGCTATCAGAGAAGACCATAGTGAACAGTACAGCCATTCATCACTGCTTACTGTTTTTATGGATGAAGTGATCAGTGAGGCTGGTCTCGGGCGCGATGACATTTCAGCTGTTGCCGTGAGCAGCGGACCGGGTTCATACACAGGCTTGCGCATCGGAGTATCGGCGGCAAAAGGGTTTTGTTTTGCACTGGATGTGCCGCTCATTGCCGTTGACACCATGGAGGCCCTGGCTACCCATGCTCTTCATGTAATTTCTGACAGGGATGAAATCATTTCGCCGGTTGCCATTGAAGGCTTACTGTGTCCTATGATTGACGCCAGGCGTATGGAGGTTTACCACGCCCTTTTCAGGGCTGATCTGTCAGTTTTTAAGCCTACCTCAGCCCGTATTATTGATGGTGATGCATTCAGCGAGGTACTTAAAACACAAAAGATGTTCTTTTTTGGAGATGGTGCAGCCAAGTGCAAAGATGTCGTTCAAAGTCACAATGCCTTTTTTATTGAGGATATTTACCCCTCGGTGACAGGAATGGCTCCGTCTGCATTCAGAAAATACCATCAGAATGAATTTGTGGATGTGGCTTATTATGAACCTTTTTACCTTAAGGATTTTGTGGCCGGTAAGCCAAAAGTAAAAGGGCTGTACTGATAATTCATTACCTTTGTGCAAAGCCTGGCTTTGTATGTGGTCAAAAATTCCTTCATTATTCCGCAATAAATATTTTCTGGCCCTCATCATCGTGCTGGTCTGGCTTATCTTTTTTGATACCCACAGCATCATACAACAATGGCGAATGAATCGTCAGCTCAGAGAACTTCGGCAAGAAAGGGAGTTTTATCTTGAAGAGATAAAACGTGACAGCACTGCACTGCACAAACTGACAAGCGACCCTGAAGAGCTGGAAAGGTTTGCCAGGGAACAATACCTCATGAAAAAACAAGGAGAGGATGTTTTTGTGATTATTGAGGATGAATGATTATACCGGGTCAACATTAAAGATGATTCTGACCTGTTTCCACGCTTTTTCTTTTTGAAACTCCCTGATGATTTGATTCAGATGTGCTTTATGTGTGACCAGTTTTGTGCTGCGGTCAAGTTTCACCAGTATGTTTTTCATAAACTGGTTTTTAATACGCGTCACAACCGGATACTCAGGGCCGAGCACCTTGCCGGGGAATGCTTTTTTAAGCCTTATGGCCAATTGATCTGAGGCCTGATCGGTTAGCTTTTCGTCTCCATGAAGGGTTGTAAGCCTGACCAGCCTGGTAAAAGGGGGGTAGTGAAATTGCTTTCGTTCAGACATTTGTTGCCTGAACATGGCCTCATAATCATTGGCTATAACCTGTTTTATTACCGGGTGCCCTACATTATAGGCCTGGATAATGACCTTTCCTCTTTTCAGGTGCCTGCCTGCCCTTCCGCTTACCTGGGCCATGAGTTGAAAGGCCCGCTCATGGGCGCGAAAATCAGGGAAGTTCAATAAATTATCTGCATTTAATATGCCAACAACGCCCACATTGTCAAAGTCGAGGCCCTTACTGATCATTTGTGTGCCAACTAGGATGTCGATCTTGCGCTGTTCAAAGTCTTCAATGATACGTCGGTAGGCGTTTTTTGAACGTGTTGTGTCAAGGTCCATTCTGCCAATGCGGGCCTCAGGAAAAAACAATGGAAGTTCTTCTTCAATTTTCTCTGTGCCAAATCCTTTCATTTTTACTGCTGTTGAACCACATTGGCTGCAAATGCCCGGTGGGGGCATTGAATATCCACAGTAATGACAGCATAGCCTGTTGTTTTTCTTGTGGTATACCAGGCTGACGTCGCACTGGTGGCACCCGGGTACCCATTGGCAAATATCACATTCAAGACGCAGGCTAAATCCTCTTCGGTTCTGAAACAACATAACCTGCTCCCCTGCTGCAAGAGACTCTTCCATTTGTCTGAGCAAAAGGGGTGAAAAATGTGATTTCATGGCGCCACTGCGGGTGTCTTTGCGGACATCTGCCACCAGAATCTCAGGCATGCGTACCCCTCCATGTCTTTTATCAATATGCACGTGGCCAAATTTCCCCTTTTGTGCCTGGGAGTATACTTCAAGTGAAGGGGTTGCCGAGCCGAGGAGCACCCTTGCCCCGTGCATGGATGCCAGATAGATGGCGGCGTCGCGTGCATGGTAGCGGGGGGCGGGGTCATGTTGCTTGTAACTTGGCTCGTGTTCTTCGTCAATGATCACCAGCCCGAGTTTGCGAAATGGGAGAAACATTGCAGAACGTGGCCCCAGTATTAAGCCATAACCGTCACTGCCGGGCGATCTGCCAAGCAGGTTATTCCATACCTCTGTTCTTTCCATGGGGTTGAACCGTGAGTGGTATATTCCGGCTTTGTCACCAAAATGGCCCTGTAGCCTGCTGATGATCTGTGCTGTCAGTGCAATTTCCGGAAGCAGGTAAAGAACCTGTTCTCCCCTTTCCATGGCTTCGCGGATGAGCTTTATATATATTTCGGTCTTGCCGCTCGATGTGACACCATGGAGCAGCACTACGTGCTTGGTTTCAAACAGTGCGCGTATTTCAAGGTGGGCCTTTTCCTGGTGTTCGTTAAAACTAACTGTCGGCGTGTTGGCCTGAAGGTGGTCAAAATAGCTGACAACCTTTTCTGTGGTTTGAAAAACACCTTTTTTCATCAATGCCTGTAAGGCGGCGTAACCTCCCTTTACGGGGGTTGTGAGTTTTTCCTGTGCTACCTGACCGGGTGCTTCTTCATTGCCGGGCACCCCTGCTTCTCTAAAATATTGCATCAGCACCTCAAGTTGCCTTGGAGCCTTTCGTTCCAGTTCGCCAAAAAGGTCTTTCAGTATTTTTTCACAAGTAAAAAGGGGGGTAAGGCTGATAAACCTGACAAGTTTAGGTCGCCATGGATTTTCAAGCTCTTCTTTGAGTATGACCATCCCCCTGGCCATCATGGTTTTTATCAGAGGCAGCACCCTGGCCAGGGAGGCAATGTCAGCAGCCTGTCCCAGTGTTAGCTGTCTCCTGTTTTCAAGTGCCTGAAGAAGGGCCTGTTCTTTCTCTCCAAGAGGTTCTCCGTCATGCCTGTACAAAGGATTGATGGCTATGCGTGTTTCACCCGAAAGCTTCATGGCCGGTGGAAGGGCAGCTTGCATAACTTCTCCTTCGGTGCAGAGGTAATATTTTGCAACCCACTCCCAAAACGCAAACTGCATGGGTGTAACCACTGCGTCTTCATCTAAAAGCGAATGGATATATCTGGCCTGGAAACCTGATGGCGGATTCTCGTGCAGTTGCTTGATAAGACCTGAATACACCTTGTTCCGCCCAAAGGGAACCACTGCCCGCTGGCCTGTTTTTACAAGGTTTTGCAAGTGGCGGGGAACCCTGTAGGTGAAACATCCTTCAATCGGCAGAGGGAGAAGTATCTCGGCAAAAATTGTCCGGTCAGTCACCCTTATTTAATCTCCCATACAAATGCCAACACCCCTGGCTGCTTTTACCAAATCAGAGTTAGGGTTGACAAAGTTGTAATGGCTGATGGCTTCTTTAAATGGAACACTAACGATGTCGGGGTGGCGGTAGGCGACCATTTTACCAAAATCGTTACGCAATACCATTTCAAAAGCTTCAACCCCAAACTGTGTGGCCAAAATACGGTCATAGGCAATGGGTGTACCGCCCCGCTGCAGGTGCCCCAGTACAGTTTCACGGATGTCGGTTTCAAGTCCGGCTTTCTTTAGTTCGATGATAAGTTTGGAGGCAACCCCGCCAAGCCGGACATTTTGGTAGCCTACCTCATTACTTTGCTCGTAATGGGCGTCTCCTCCAATGGGTTTGGCTCCCTCGGCCACAACAATAATGGCATAACCCCTGCCACGGTGGAACCTTGAATAGATCTTCTCCATCACCTTGTTGATATCATAGGGTATTTCTGGAATAAGACAAACATCGGCACCGCCGGCTACGGCGCTGTGCAGACCGATCCAACCGGCGTAGCGACCCATGACTTCGATCACAAAAACACGGTTATGGCTTGCTGCTGTCGTTACCAGTTTGTCTACCGCTGTGGTGGCTTCTTGTACTGCTGTCTGAAACCCAAAAGTGAAATCGGTGGCCGAAAGATCGTTGTCTATAGTTTTTGGTACTCCAATGATGTTGCATCCCTTTTCAAACAACTTCTGGGATATTTGCTGTGAGCCATCGCCTCCGATGTTTATGACGGCTTCAACGCCCAGGTACTGCAAGCGGCGAAGAAACTCATCAGAACGGTCTGCTGCTCCCCAGCTGTTGTCAGGGTTTTTAATGGGCCAGGCAAAGGGACCTCCCTTATTGGTGGTGCCTATGATGGTGCCACCGCGTATGTGGATACCGGCTACTTCTTTTTCTCCCAATACAACTATTTCATTGGGCTCGTTCAGTACACCGTCAAAAGCATTGATGCTGCCTACTACTTCCCAGTCTCTCTCACGCCCGGCTCTCATTACGATAGCCCGGATTACTGCATTGAGCCCCGGGCAGTCTCCACCACCCGTTGCTACTAACACTCTTTTTCTCATATATGTTTTTTTCAGTTCTACCTGGATTGTTTACCCGGTTTTTTTCGGGTATTCCTTTCTCTGACAAAATCACTCCTTTTGCCTGCAAACAAGTCATATACGTTGAAGCTGCATTTCAAAGGACCATTATACACTTCTGTTCTTCTGTCAGGTTTGAGCCCTGTAAACTTAAGGGCAGTCATATCGGAGCTGATAATGGCGGCTCTGTATCCGGCGAATCTTTGTTTCAGGGTGTCGCCGATTTGCTTGTGCATAGACTGCAAGTCTTCGTGTTTTATTCTATGCCCATAAGGAGGGTTTAAAATGATCCACCCCTCTTTTCCGGGGGGGTGGTATAAAAAAAAGTCATTTTTTTGGATTACTATGCTCCCTAAAAGGCCTGCCTGCATCACATTTTGTCTTGTTATGTCAAGCATGTAACCCATAAGGTCACTTGCATATATTTTGGCCTTGACTGGTTGGGCCAATGATTTGGCCCGCTCCAGCTCCTCCCTGAAAAGTGATTCATCATAACCTGTCCAATGGCTGAAACCAAAGGCCTTTCGGTCGGCGCCCGGTGCCATGCGGGCACTCATCATGGCAGCCTCTATTGAAAACGTACCACTTCCGCACATGGGGTCGAGAAAATCTGATTCCATGTCCCATTCCATCAACCTTATCAGGCCTGCAGCCAGCACTTCATTGATTGGTGCCGGACCCGCATTTTTTCGATACCCCCTTTTAAAAAGCGGGTCTCCACTGCTGTCAAGTGAAACCATGGCCCTGTCTCTTGATACATTCACCGTTATACGCACTTGTGCCTCGGCCGTATCAACATTGGGCCTGTCGCCTGATTTTTCAATGAACAGATCTACGATAGCATCCTTTGTCAACTGGGCCATGAAAAGGGTATTGTTGAATACCTTCGAATCATGTGCTGTGGCATGTACAGAAATTGTTTTATCATGCAAAAACATGGTGTTCCACGGGATTTGCCTGACTTGCTCATAAAACGACTCTTTTGTGTCAAACCCAAATGAACCCACGCTCTTCAGGATGCTGATAGCTGTTCTGCACCAGATGTTGACACGGTAGAGCATCTGCAGGTCGCCTGAAAAGGACACAGCGCGCCTGAGCACCTGTACGTCTTGAGCCCCCAGTTCTTTCAGTTCGTTTGAAAGCACGGGCTCAAGGCCGGCAAAGGTTTTGGCGATATAGGTATTCTGCTGGTTTTCCAATGGCTGTTACTGCAATTTACCGTTAATAATTACTTTCTCAACCTTGTTGCTTCCGTAGGCGTAAGGCAGAAAAGCATAAGTAGGTATGCGGCCGGTTATGATCAGGTTGGCCTTTTTCCCTTGAGCAATGCTTCCCAGGGTGTCATCTATACCCATGGCGTAAGCGCCGTTCAGGGTTACGGCATGAATTACCTCTTCAGGGAGCATTTTCATCTTGATGCAACCCAGTGACATGACCAATTGCATATTGCCTGAAGGTGATGACCCCGGGTTGTAGTCACTGGCCATGGCCACAGCCAATCCGCTGTCAATCATTGCTCTTGCGGGGGGGTACTCCATTTCAAGAAAGAATGCTGCCCCCGGCAGCAATGTGGGCATGGTATCGCTGTTAAGCAATGCCCTGATGTCATCTTTACCGGTAAACTCAAGGTGGTCGACCGAAAGTGCTCCGTATTTTACCCCCACTTGTATGCCTCCTGAAAAATCAAGTTCATTGGCGTGGATTTTGGGTTTGAGGCCATGTTTTATTCCAGCCATGAGAATACGGTCGGTTTCTTCTTCTGTAAAGAAACCCCTGTCGCAAAACACATCAATGTAGTCTGCGAGCTCTTCACCTGCTACCAGCGGGATCATTTCTTCAATGATCAGGTTTACATAGTCACCTTGCCTGCCTTTAAACTCAGCTGGTACAGCATGTGCACCAAGAAATGTAGCTTTGATGGTCAGCGGACTGAGCTCTTTGAGCTTCCGGATAACCCTAAGCATCTTCAATTCACTTTCAGTGGTGAGTCCGTAACCGCTCTTAATTTCAACGGCTCCCGTGCCGAGCTTTTTGATTTCTTCAAGTCTGACCAGGGCCTGCTCTATGAGCTCCAGTTCACTTGCGTCCTGAAGCTTGCGAGCTGAATTCAATATGCCGCCTCCTCTTTTGGCAATTTCTTCGTAGCTCAGGCCACGTATTTTATCAATGTATTCAATTTCGCGGCTGCCTGCATAGACCAGGTGGGTGTGTGAGTCGCAAAATGCGGGCATGACCATGCGGCCAGTGGCATCAATATGGATTATGTCATCTCTTGATGCGAGCCCAACGAATTCACTTTCGGCAAATTCAACCATATTGCCAAACCCCTTGATCAGTCCATCTTCAATGTAAACATAGGCATTTTCAATGTGGGGCAAAACCGACATATCCTTGCCGCTCACCCGGTTTCTGTGCTCATAGTCAACCTGTAATAACGCCTTGATGTTTCTGATCAGGATCTTCATAAAATAAATACTTTTTATTGCGGCCGCGGTGATCCGTTATCGACTTATTGCTTTCTGATCAGCAACCAGGTGTCGTGATAGTCTGGGAAACTGGTTCTGATTTGCTGGATGCGCGTTCTGGCCGGAGTTTCCTGTTCGTATGAATTAACTGATACCCGGTGAAATCCGGTTTCAGATAATAATATGACAGGGGTGAAACCCTGTCCGCGCAATGTGGTCATGAACCGCTCTGCATTGTCTTTGTTGATAAAACTACCGACAATGATAAAGTACCTGTTTGCATCGTGGGTTGTTCTGTCTTCAGTGCGGTCAAAGGTGAATCGTTCTTCAACCACCCTGATCTGAGCTGGTTCAGCCTGGCGAACGGGTTCTGGTTCTGGTTCGGCGACTGGTTCGGCTTCAATTACCTCGGGCTCTTCAACGGCGACCATTTTTTGCGATTTACAGGCAACCATCAGCATGCTGACAGCAAGCAACAGAATAAATGTGTATTTCATAAGAGTTGCGGCTTTAAATTTGTGGTTTGTATAGGGTTCATACTGGGCAAAAATACGTCTTTTTTATCAACATGGAAGTATGCCCTTGTGTTCATTTTGTAAAAAATGCCAGGCCGGTATAACAAACTTTCTATGGGTAAAAATGACATACAGTAACGCAGAATCAACAGGGTTTATTATTGCATGGCTCTTTGACTAAAATATGTGCATTATCAGCAACAAAGACAGTACGTAAAAATACGTAAAGAGCAGAAAATCAGCAGTATGGCACATGGTTTGTTTACACTTGGGTATAAACCCTTAAACAAATAAACCATGAAAACAAAATTGATGATTATCGGGGCAATGATGCTCATGCTGTTGACCCCCACCCAAAAACTTTCGGCCCAATTTGGCCAGACTGCCCCCGAGTTGGATCAACTCGTCAAGGCCATTCCTTATCCTGCTTCGTGGAGTGAGTGGCATATAGAAGGTGATGTAACTGTTGCTTTTGAAATTTCACCTGCCGGAAAGATTACTGCCATGGAGGCCTGGAGCCAGGACCCTATGCTTTCTGATTTTGTCAAAAGACATGTGAAGCGTAATTTGCGGAAAGTAGATGTTGTATCGGCTGAAGCCGGTGTTCAGGCGTTTCGCGTGGCCTTCAGAATGGAGAGCCCTGAACCTGTAACAATGATGGCGCAGTCAACCCAGCGCTTTAATTTTGAACAATTGCTTCGCAATGAATTGTTCTCAATTGAAGAAAGTCTCATGACCGGAAAAGCTTCAGTAGTTGTCAAAACCAATGGTTTTGGCATGATTGAAGATGTGCGCATATGGGGTGAAAATGCGGCAATGGTATCTCGCTTGCAGAGCCGCCTGAATGCTTTGAACGGAAAAGTGCTTGACCAATCTGGTAAAGAGCAGATTTTCAGGTATGACCTGGTAGTGAAGTAAAACCAATCACGCACAGAAAAAGGCCCTTTGGATTTTTTATCCGGAGGGCTTTCTCACTTGATAGTAAAGCATTCAACCGATTGTGTTCGCATCTGGAACACCATTGTCCGAATACGGACGCAATAATGTATGTGATGTCTCTGATGAGATATGTAAAAAACAGAAATACAGTACGATATGTTGATTGGCACACTATTGGTAACTGCTCAGTTGCAAACTTGAAAATTGAACTTAATTGATTAAAACATGAAAACAAGGCTTTTATTGATGGCAACCTTATTGGTTGCTATGATTGCAGGCGCAGGATCACTTTCTGCCCGCACACCCCAAAGCGCATCCCCACTGGAGCTTGCGATTGAATCTGTTCAGTACCCTGCTTTTGCCATTGAGCGCGGGCTTGAAGGCATAGTAAATGTTGTATTTGATCTGGATGAAAATGGATCTGTTGCCGGAGTAAAAGTATGGGGTAATGAACCCAGATTGGCATCTTATGTTGAAAGGCAGCTGAAACTGAAAACACGGCGCATGTCAGAGATTCCTGCTGAATCGGCCGATGGTGCATATCGACTGGTTTTTCGCATGAGCGACAGCGAACCTGTAAGCTTACCTTTTGACCAGATTATCCGCAACGAAATGCTGTCTTTTGAAGGAAGCAGCCTTCAGGGTACTGCCAATGTGATGGTAAAGACCAATGAGGCCGGAGTTATTGAGGATATCCGTGTATGGGGAAGAAACAATCAGTTGGTCTCTCAGCTGGAAGCGAGGCTGAATAAGCTCAGCGGCCAAACTGTTCAATCAGCCGAAGGGGAAACCACGCTGAGGTACAGGCTGGTTATGAAGTAAGAATTTTTTGCTTCAGAACAAAAACACCCGGCATTTAACCGGGTGTTTTTTTGTTTGCTGTCTGCGCTTTGTGCAGCGCAGCAAGGGTTTTTGTGTTGTGGTTAACTTCTTGACTCAAGAAGTATCGACAACATTTTAATGGCTGCATCGGCAATGACGGTTCCGGGCCCGAATACACCCACAACTCCTGCATCGTAAAGAAATTGGTAATCTTGCGGTGGAATTACTCCGCCAACGATAACCATGATATCATCACGTTTAAGGTTTTTGAGTTCTTCAATAATCTGGGGAGCCAGTACTTTGTGACCGGCTGCCAAACTTGATACCCCAACAATATGTACGTCATTTTCCACGGCCTGCCTGGCGGCTTCTTTCGGAGTCTGGAACAATGGCCCCATATCGACGTCAAAACCAATATCGGCATAGGCTGTGGCAACTACCTTAGCGCCTCTGTCATGGCCGTCTTGCCCCATTTTTGCAATCATTATACGGGGTCTGCGACCTTCTAACCTGGCAAAGTCGTCTGCCATGGCCCTGGCCTTGGCAAAACTGTCATTGTTTTCGATTTCCATAGAGTATACTCCTGATATTGAACGTATAACAGCCTGATATCGGCCAAATGCCTTTTCACAGGCAAGGGAGATTTCTCCCAGTGAGGCCCTTTTGCGGGCTGCATCTACTGCCAGCTCCAACAGGTTCCCTGTTCCGGCTTCACATGCCTTTGTAATGGCGTCAAGAGCCTGCTGTACCTCGTCATTATTACGCTCTGCGCGCAGCTTTTCAAGGCGTTTGATCTGCGATGCCCGCACAGCGGTATTGTCTACGTCAAGGATGTCAATTGGATCTTCTTTTTCAAGGCGGTATTTGTTTACGCCGACAATGATGTCTTTACCACTGTCAATACGTGCCTGCTTGCGGGCAGCTGCCTCTTCTATGCGCATTTTGGGCACACCGGTTTCAACTGCCTTGGCCATGCCACCCAGGCTTTCAATTTCCTGGATATGTTCCCAGGCGCGCTGTGCGATTTCATGGGTGAGGGCTTCAACATAGTAGGAGCCTGCCCATGGATCAATGGCTTTGGTCACATTTGTTTCTTCCTGAATGTACAACTGGGTATTTCTTGCAATACGTGCCGAGAAGTCAGTTGGCAATGCAATGGCCTCATCAAGGGCATTGGTGTGTAGCGACTGGGTGTGGCCAAGGACAGCCCCCATGGCTTCTACGCAAGTGCGGGTCACATTGTTGAAGGGATCTTGTTCCGTAAGACTCCATCCTGATGTTTGTGAGTGGGTGCGCAGTGCCAACGATTTTGGGTTCTTCGGATTGAATTGTTTCACCAATTTGGCCCAGAGCATTCTGGCTGCACGCATTTTTGCAATTTCCATGAAATGGTTCATCCCAATGGCCCAGAAAAATGATAAACGGGGAGCGAACGCATCAATATCCATACCGGCATTGACACCTGTGCGCAGGTATTCAAGTCCGTCGGCCAGGGTATAGGCAAGTTCAATGTCGCAGGTTGCACCTGCTTCTTGCATATGATATCCGCTAATGGAAATGGAGTTGAAGCGGGGCATGTTTTTAGAGGTGAACTCAAAGATGTCTGCAATAATCTTCATTGACGGAAGCGGCGGGTAAATGTAGGTGTTCCTGACCATAAACTCTTTGAGGATATCATTTTGGATTGTCCCGCTGAGTTGTTCCATTGAAACGCCCTGTTCTTCGGCAGCTACTATATAGAAGGCCATGATGGGCAAGACAGCCCCGTTCATGGTCATTGAAACAGACATTTTGTCAAGTGGGATATCGTCAAAAAGGATCTTCATATCAAGGATGGAGTCGATGGCAACACCTGCCTTACCCACATCACCGACTACTCTTTCATGGTCAGAGTCATAACCACGGTGTGTAGCCAGGTCAAAGGCAACAGAAAGACCTTTTTGCCCGGCTGCCAGGTTGCGGCGATAAAATGCATTGGATTCTTCGGCGGTAGAGAACCCGGCGTACTGGCGGATGGTCCATGGCTTCATGACATACATGGTGCTGTAAGGTCCGCGCAGGTAAGGAGCCAGACCGGCTGCATAATTCAGGTGTTCCATGTTAAGCAGGTCGTCAGGGCCATATACAGACTTGACGGATATTTTTTCGCCCGTTTGCCAGCATGAATTGATCTTCTGCTGTTCCTCCCATGCCTTATGATCTCCTGGTTTCTTTTTGTTAGGCTTGAATGGACTATTTTTAAAATCTGGTCGCATATGCTTGTTTTTTGAAGTCAATGAAATAATGGTTTAGGCAATCTCCAGCTTCTCGTTGTAGTGGGTAAGAGAATCAAGCACGTTGGTGCGGATATGGATAAAGTCATCAACGCCCGCTTCACGAAGCTTTTCAATGAGTTCTTTGGGGTTTCCGGCTACCACAACTTGCGTAGAAGGTGACTGCTCTTTGATACTGGTGGCGGCACTGACCATGTCAGCATATTCTTCGTCACTGCTGCAAAGTACAACAATCTGTGCTCCTGAAGCAAGTGCTGATTCAACGCCCTTGTTCAGATCGGTAAATCCGAGATTGTCAATAATTTCATAACCTGCCACCCCAAAAAAGTTGGATGCGAAAGTGGCTCTCGCCTTACGCATGGCCGGATTTCCAAAGGTGAACATGAATACTTTGGGTGTTGTAAATCCTTTGGCTTCATGATTCTCAACCGCCATCCTGATGGCTTCAAATGCCTGTGGCCCTCTGTACTGACGTAATCCTGACAGGTCAGTAAGTTTGGCGGTGGGCGTTACCTTGTCAAGCATGCGCTCTGAAGTGTTTGGATAGAGGTTTGTTCCAACAAACACTTGCTTCCGCATGGCAATGTCAATGTCTCTGCGCTGGCAGGTTGCCTCGATTTGCTGGCCGATAAATCCCTTTTCGACGGCTTTGATGAACCCACCCATTTCTTCTGCTTCAACAAATAGTTTCCAGGCTGCCTCTGCAATGGAGTGCGTAAGATTTTCAACATAATATGATCCGGCGGCCGGGTCAGCAACCTTGTTGAAATAGGCCTCATGCTTAAGGACAATCTGCTGGTTGCGGGCAATACGCAATGAGAATTTGTCAGGTTTTTTGAAACTGGTATCAAACGGGTTGACAGTCATGCTTTCTACTCCGCCTATGGCAGCTGCCATGGCTTCGGTTGATGTGCGCAGCATGTTCACATAAGGATCATATACTGACTTATTCCAGTTTGATGTTACCGCATGCAGATTGATCTTAGACAGGCCTGGGTCGCTTATTCCATATGCTTCAAGTATAGAGGCCCAAAGCAATTTAACGGCCCTGAACTTGGCAATTTCCATAAAATAGTTTGATCCTGTGGCCAGGGTAAACTGTATAAACGGAGCAATATCATCAGCACTTAATCCTTTTTTGGTTAATCCGGCAAGGTATTCTGAAGCCTGAGCCAGCGAGAATGCCAACTCCTGAACGATGCTTGCGCCTGCATTATGGTAATGCTGTCCGTTGATAGTAACAACCCTGAAACCTGGTTTGTCTTTTTTTGCTGAATGGATCAGTTTTTTTGCATCTTCCATGTTTGAATCAGCTGTCTCGTAAAACTTTCCATATAACAGGTAGTAGCCCAGGGGATCAAAGTTGAGCGAACCTCTGACATTTGCTGACGGGTGCAGTTCGCAAAGTTGACCGAATAGTTCCGGGTAATTTTTACCGTGGATAAAGTGAATGGGTGTTTTTTCAGGATCGATGCCATTGAGCAAACTCTTCAGGTTGTCTTTTGATTCTACTTCTGAAGCATTAATACCCACTGACTCGGCTCCCTTTGAGATGGCATTTGTAGCCAGCTCATTGGCTTTGGCCAGATCTGGCTCTTCAAAATCCTGGCGGATCTCCCAGTCGTTATTTTTTATTTTGTGGCCCCTGACATATGGTGCTTCACCCGGCAGGATGCCCATATGGGGCAAATTTTCCAGATGCTCGCTCCGATAATAGGGCTGAACGGCCAGGCCTTCGGGTGTTTTCCAGACCAGGCGCTTTTCGTAGTCGGCCCCTTTCAAATCAGCGTGGATCTTTTCTTCCCATTCTTTGGTAGAAATGGCCGGAAAGTCTTGAAATAATCCGGACTTTTTTTCTTGGTCCATAATGTATTGTATTTTGTAGTTCTTGGCTTGTATTATGGTAAAAACGCCCCAAAATTACAATAAAAAAGGGAACATTTAGTAAATTCGCAGGTCAATATGCCTGGCACGTTGCGCCTCGTGGTTAGCACGTCGCTGCGCTCCGTGCGGTTGGGCTCGGTGCGGGGTGCCTCGCTGTTATGCCCTCGGCTGCGCCTCGGGCTGTTAGGCTCGGCGCGGGGCGCCTCGCTGTTGGCACGTCGCTGCGCTCCGTGCAGTTGGCTCAGCCCCGGAGGGGCTTCGCGGTTGGAGGTTGGAGTTTTTTTTGGGGTAATTATTTTAAAACTAAATTTTTATGGAGTATAATTTCAGGGATGTTGAAAAGAAGTGGCAGGGGTTTTGGAAAGAAAACAAAACGTACCGGGTTTTCATAGATCATGACAGGCCCAAGTATTATGTGCTGGATATGTTCCCGTATCCATCAGGCGCGGGTTTGCATGTTGGACATCCCCTGGGTTATATTGCCTCGGATATTTTCAGTCGCTATAAAAGGCAGAAGGGTTTTAATGTGCTGCATCCCATGGGCTATGATGCATATGGTCTGCCGGCAGAGCAATATGCTATTCAGACAGGTCAGCATCCGGCCGTTACCACTGAAAAGAATATAAAAAGGTACAGAGAACAACTTGACAGGATTGGTTTTAGCTATGACTGGGACAGAGAGGTCAGAACCTGCGATCCTTCCTATTACAAATGGACACAGTGGACATTTATCAAGCTTTTTAACCATTATTACAATAATAAGACGGCCAGGGCTGAACCTGTCAGTGATTTGGCAAAGATTTTCGGCCGCAGCGGAAATGTTGACGTGGATGCAGCCTGTGGTTTTGTGCCTGAGTTTACCGCTGTTGAGTGGCTAAAAATGGATGAAGGAGAAAAGCAGGATGTGCTGATGCATTACCGTCTCGCCTACCTTAGCGATACCCTGGTAAACTGGTGTCCCAGGTTGGGTACGGTACTTGCCAACGATGAGGTCCGCGAGGGTTTTTCGGTTCGTGGGGGTCATCCTGTTGTGCGAAAAAAGATGAAGCAGTGGTTCTTGCGCATTACTGCTTATGCAGAACGATTGCTTGCCGGTTTGGAGGAGATTGACTGGAGTGATTCGCTCAAGGAAATTCAGCGTAACTGGATTGGCCGCTCTGAAGGATCTACCATATTTTTTGGGGTAAAACACCACCAGGAGTCTATCGAAGTGTTTACCACAAGGCCGGATACAGTTTTTGGGGCCACCTTTATGGTGCTTTCACCAGAACACGAACTTGTGGAGAAAATCACCACCGAAGCATACAGGCAGCAGGTGGCCGAATATGTAAAGGTTGCCGGAAGCAAATCTGACCGGGAACGAATGACTGAGGTGAAGACTGTCTCGGGGCAGTTTACGGGGGCATTTGCAGTGCATCCCTTTTCTGGTCAAGACATCCCCATTTATATTGCTGAATACGTTTTGGCTGGATATGGCACAGGGGCCATTATGGCTGTTCCTGGCCATGACAGCCGGGACCATGCTTTTGCCAGGCATTTTGGGCTGCCCATTGTACAGGTGGTTAGCGGTGGAGATGTGGCCGAAGAATCTTATGACGCCACAGAAGGAAAGATGATGAACAGCGGGTTTATGGATGGGATGGAGGTTAAGGAAGCCATCAGGGCAGTGATTCGTAAACTTGAATTCAAAGGCATCGGGCAGGGCAAGGTGAACTTCCGGCTCAGAGATGCCATTTTCAGCCGCCAAAGGTATTGGGGCGAACCATTCCCGGTGTATTACAAAGAAGGTGTGCCCTACGTGTTGCCAGAGTCGGATTTGCCTCTTGAATTGCCTCCGGTTGATAAATACCTGCCTACCGAAACAGGTGAACCACCACTTGCACGTGCAAAGAAATGGCAGACCAAAGATGGTTATCCCCTTGAGTGTAACACCATGCCTGGATTTGCCGGTTCAAGTGCGTATTATATCAGGTATATGGATGCTGCCAACAATAACCAGCTGGTATCAGATGAAGCGGTATCATACTGGCAGGACGTTGACCTGTACGTGGGTGGCTCTGAGCATGCCACCGGCCATTTGATTTATGCCAGATTCTGGAATAAGTTTCTTTATGATATCGGGGTGGTGAAAAAAGAGGAGCCCTTTAAAAAGCTGATCAATCAGGGAATGATTCAGGGCAGGTCAAATTTTGTGTATCGCGTAAAAGGAACCAATACATTCGTTTCGCTCAACCTCAAAGAGGCGTATGATACCATGCCCATCCATGTTGATGTGAACATCGTAGATAAAGATGTGCTTGATCTGGAAGCTTTCAGGAAATGGAACCCTGAATTCAGTGATGCCGAATTCATTCTTGAAGATGGCAAATACATTTGTGGGTGGGAAATTGAAAAGATGTCAAAATCATTCCACAATGTGGTTAATCCCGACGATCTTATTGAAAAATACGGCGCCGACACCCTGAGGCTTTATGAAATGTTCCTTGGCCCGGTTGAACAGGCCAAACCCTGGGACACCAAAGGCATTGAAGGCGTTTTCAGGTTTATCCGCAAACTTTGGCGCTTGTACCATGACCGTGGCAATAATGTGCACATATCAGAAGAACCCGCCTCAGAAAAAGAACTGAAGATATTGCACAAGACCATTCAGAAAGTAAGTGGTGACATTGAACGTTTTTCTTTTAACACGGCAGTAAGTGCTTTTATGGTGTGTGTAAATGAGCTTACAGAGCTGCAATGTAGTAAACGTGAGGTGCTTGAGCCATTGGCGGTGATGATTTCGTCTTTTGCCCCACATATTGGCGAAGAGTTGTGGCATATTCTTGGACACAAAGAAAGTGTTGCCCTGTCATCATTTCCTGATTGGGATGAAAAGCTTGTGACCGATGATGTTGTGGTTTATCCGGTATCGTTTAATGGAAAGACACGGTTTAAGCTTGAATTGCCAAGCAACAGCAGCAAAGAAGAAGTTGAAAGAGCGGCACTCAGTGCACCTGAAGCGGCAAAATGGTTACAGGGCAAAGACCCAAAAAAGGTCATTGTTGTACCGGGAAAAATTGTCAATGTGGTGATTTAAAACAATTTCATTAAGATGACGTTTTAACCTTTGTAACCCCAAATAATTTTTTTTGGGCGTATGGCATTAAAATTGCCGTTATACTACCAAAGGTTTTTATGAGCAAATACATTTCCATATACATCATACTGACAATGACCATGCTGGTGACTGTTGACGTCATGGCCTCATCTGGCCGTCAGGTTGACAATACAGCGTTTGATCGCGGTGAGTTGCTTGTTTTCAGGGCTATGTACAATAGCCGTCTTACAGGCAATGTGGTTGCAGGTGATGCCACGCTTGAGGTGCAGCACGGGAATGCCCTGGTGGGTGGAAGACCTACCATGCATATTGTCGGAACAGTACAAAGCCGTGGGCTTTTCAATCTTTTTTTCAAAGTTGAGAACCGATATGATAGCTATATTGATGAGCGATCAATGTCGCCCCGTCGATTCTCGCGGCAAATACGAGAGGGAAGGTACAGGCGTATTGAAGATGTTACATTTGACCACAACCAGGGATTGGCCATCAGCAACAGGGGTGCCACACCCATTCCGCCTTATGTGCAGGATATCATATCAGCGTTTTATTATGCCCGCACTTTTGACCTTACTGATGTGAAACCCGGTGATACTTTTGAAGTTGACTTTCACCTGAGTGATTCGGTTTATGTGTCAAGGATTTTATTTGAGGGTCGTGAACTTATCACAACCCGTCTGGGTACTTTCAAAACCTTGAAATTTAAGCCCCAGGTGCAGGAGGGAGCAGTCTTTGGCCAACCCTATCCTATGACCTTGTGGATTTCAGACGACAAAAACAAGGTGCCCATTTTGGTTGAGTCAGGACTGGTAGTCGGATCTGTCAGGTTGGAGCTCACAGAATTCAGGGGGTTGCGTAACCCAATCACCTCATTTGTGCCCCCAAATTGATTACCTGGTTTATCCCTGCCGTGGGTGAACGTTAAAGATAAAAATCGTAATTTTGGATGATGGGGCTGCCTGGAGCAACTCATTGGTAACAATATTTCAGAGAATGAAAAAAAATGGCCTGGTACTGACATTCCTGCTTGCGGGAATGATATTTTTTTCTGCATGTGATGCCGACCCGGATGATACCCGGAATCTTTTCACAGGCCGCTACGAGGTAGAGGAATACAGCCAGCGAAATTTGGGTTTCCGCCCTGAATATGAAATTCAGGTCAGGAAAGACCCTGGCAGCGACCATATGATCATTATTTCAAATTTTTATAATATGGATGTGGAGGTAAAGGCAGCCGTTGAAGGGTATTTAATTACCATTGCACCACAAACCCTAAACTTTTATGAATTTGAGGGCGACGGAAAATTGACCGGAAGCATCATTAACCTGAATTATACGGCAGTTTCGGTGATTGACGATTCTGATTTTCAGGATGAGCTGATTGCGAGTATGAAGTTAATTGATTGATAAACCATTATATTAAAACTATGTTACAAGCTGAGATTAAGACAGAAAAAGGAACCATGAAGGTTGACTTTTATGAAAAGGATGCACCCAATACGGTAAAGAACTTTGTGGATCTTTCTAAAAAAGGTTTTTACGACGGATTGACATTTCACCGTGTGATTCCTGATTTTGTGATTCAGGGGGGATGTCCCAACGGAACAGGTATGGGCGGCCCGGGATATACCATTGACTGTGAGCTGGATGGAGACAACCAATATCACGACAGGGGTGTATTGTCTATGGCTCATGCCGGACGCAACACCGGAGGCTCCCAGTTTTTTATTTGCCACAGCCGCGATAATACGGCCCACCTTGACCGCAACCATACTTGTTTTGGAAAGGTTGTTGAAGGGCTTGAGATTATTGATGCCATTGATCAGGGTGATAAAATTGAGCAGGTCACCATTATTGAGTCATAACACTTTTATACACACAAAAAACGAGGCTGTCTCAACAGGAGCAGCCTCGTTTTTTTGTGAACGGCTTAAAGCCGTTGGTATATATGGGGGGTTGATTACATCATGCCGCCCATTCCGCCCATGCCCGGATTCATTGGGGGCATATCGGGTTTTTCTTCAGGAATATCTGCAAGGACACATTCGGTGGTCAGAAGCATACCTGCAATGGATGCTGCATTTTCAAGAGCAACGCGGGTAACTTTGGTTGGGTCAATGACACCTGATTCGTAAAGGTTTTCGAAAGTTTCGGTGCGGGCATTAAATCCGAAATCATTTTTGCCTTCTTTAACTTTCTGGACAATAATGCTTCCTTCAACACCTGCATTTTCAACGATCATACGTAAAGGCTCTTCCAATGACCTGCGGATGATGGCAACGCCTGTTGTTTCATCAGTATTGTCACCTTCAAAGTTTACCAATGCTTCCAATGCACGGATATATGCAATTCCACCACCGGGAACGATACCTTCTTCAACGGCTGCGCGGGTTGCATGCAGAGCATCGTCGAAACGGTCTTTCTTTTCTTTCATTTCAACCTCACTGGCTGCACCAACATAAAGCACGGCAACGCCACCTGCAAGTTTGGCCAGACGCTCCTGGAGCTTCTCCTTGTCATAGTCGCTGGTTGAATTCTCCATCTGCGACTTGATCTGGTTGATGCGGGCCTTGATGTTGTCTTTTTCACCTTTTCCGCTTACAATGGTTGTGTTGTCTTTGTCAATGCTGATCTTTTCAGCAGAACCAAGATGTGACAGATCGGCGTTTTCAAGCTTGTAACCTTGCTCTTCGCTGATAACAGTACCACCGGTCAGAATGGCAATGTCTTCAAGCATGGCTTTTCTGCGGTCACCAAAACCAGGAGCCTTCACGGCAGCGATTTTCAGTGAGCCGCGAAGCTTGTTGACTACGAGTGTCGCCAAGGCTTCACCATCAACATCTTCAGCAATGATCAACAGGGGTTTGCCTGTTTGTACAACTTTTTCCAGCACGGGCAGAAAGTCTTTCATGGTGCTGATTTTTTTGTCGTAGATCAGGATGAAAGGATCTTCGAATACGGTTTCCATTTTGTCGGTATCAGTGACAAAATAAGGTGAAATGTATCCGCGGTCAAACTGCATCCCTTCAACCACCTTTACGCTGGTCTCTGTTCCTTTGGCCTCTTCAATGGTAATAACACCTTCTTTTTTCACCTTCGACATGGCTTCAGCAATCAACTTACCAATGGAGTGGTCGTTGTTTGCAGAAATGGTGGCAACTTGCTCGATTTTTTCGATGCTGTCACCTACTTCTTTTGATTGCTCACGCAAGTGGGCAATGACTTTTTCAACGGCTTTGTCAATACCGCGCTTCAGGTCCATAGGATTTGCACCTGCTGCAACGTTTTTCAGCCCGCTGGTGATTATGGCCTGTGCGAGCACAGTAGCAGTGGTTGTACCATCACCTGCCACATCGGCGGTCTTGCTGGCAACCTCTTTTACCATTTGTGCGCCCATGTTTTCAATGGGATCTGCCAGTTCAATTTCTCTGGCAACTGTTACACCGTCTTTTGAAATAACTGGTGCACCAAATTTTTTGTCCATGATAACGTTGCGGCCTTTGGGCCCCAGGGTAACCTTGACAGCATTTGAAAGCTTGTCAACACCTTTTTTCAATGCGTTTCTCGCTTCCAGGTTAAACTTTATATCTTTAGCCATGATGTTCTGATTTTATGTTTGTTATATTTTTTGCACCTTACACAATTGCGTAAATATCTGATTCGCGCATGATCAGATAGTCGTTTCCGTCTAATGAAAGCTCTGTTCCGGCGTATTTGCCGTACAATACCTTATCGCCAACCTTGAGGGTAATGGGCGCATCCTTTGTTCCGGGACCTGCAGCCACAATGGTTCCCATTTGTGGTTTCTCCTTTGCAGTGTCAGGGATGATAATTCCGCCTGCTGTCTTTTCTTCAGCCGGAGCAGGCTCCACAACCACGCGATCAGCCAGGGGTTTAATGTTTACTTTTGCCATTTTTTCGTGTTTTACTAGTTAGACAATGTATGATTATTTGTACGTGTGCAGTTTGTAATGCTATGTGCCTATTGTCACATTTTATGCCAAAACCCTGAAAAGGGCTCTTACAAGACAAATTTTCACATATTGGGGGCAGGATAAAAAAAAAGTGTCAGAAGGCTATGCCATTCTGACACTTTTTTCAGGAGATGATCTCCTGTTTTAGTCTTCGATCTCCTCAACAGGCAGTATGCCCTGAATGTCATCAATGTCTTCAGGAATTGTCTGTGCCGGTGGCCTGGTGAAATCAATGGCCGGTGCATCTGAAGCAGGAACCAGATTGCGAATTTCGCTCTGCGTTGCCTGCTGGGTTCCGCTGCGTGGAATCACAAACGTTGATGAAAGCGTAAGTGCCAGCAATATAATGGCCAATGTCCAGGTGGTTTTTTCAAGAAAGTCAGTGGTTTTTCTTACACCCATTACCTGGTTACTTGAAGAAAAGTTTGAGGCCAGTCCCCCGCCTTTTGCATTCTGAACCAATACGATAAGTACCAGCAGGATACAGGTTATAAGGATCAAAACAGATATTAATACAAAAGCACCCATTAGTATAATTGTTTAATTGTTTTCTTTTTGAACGTTGTGTAATTTTTTTGCAAAGTAACTGCTTTTTTCCGGAAAAATCAAACTTAGTTTTTTATAAATCTCGCTGGCCCTGGCTACTTTACCCTGTTTGGCCAGGATGTCGGCCAGGGTTTCACTCACAATGTCCGGGTGATCTTCGATACTATGCTTCGAAAGTTCACCCTTTGGCACATGGTCTTTTATGCTGCCAATTCGGGGTTCAACCCGTAGAAAATTTTCGATGATCGCGTGGTGTTCGCTGCTGTGCTCAGGTTGTTTCGGGGGGGATATTACCGGTTGTTCATTGTTTTGCCCGGTCTGCTCCGGATTATCGGCCTGCTCTGGGTTACCTGCCTGCTCTGGCTTGCCTGCCTGCTCTGGGTTACCGGCTTGCATGGGGTTACACGCCGGGGGTTGTTCGTCCCTGATCTTCAACCCATCTTTCAGGTATTCCCTGAATCTGCGGCGATCTGTCACGATGGCAGATGTCCTGTTCGCAACCTTTTCAAAATCAGGGTGTCCGGCTTCCATCAAAGCCTTGGCATATAGCATCCACGCTGGCTGGCAATAAGGATATTGCTCAACGGTCTTCTGCAAGAACTGTATGTCGTCTCTGCAAGGGTGCTCACTGTTGGTGATTATTTCAGTCAGCCTGTTTTGCATGCCTGTATTGGGGTTTTTGTCATTTTATGCTACCAGTTAACCACCGCCTGGTTGAATATGTCTTCCACAAGCTCTTTTACAATAAGTTCTATGGCTTCATCTTCAATTTGTGACAGGCTAAGGTTACTGTCATAGTCAAAATATCTTGAGAATGAACGCTGAAAATCAGCCTCAGTATTGTATTCGTTAAAGAAACTGACCCTGACAGTAATTGTAAGTCTGTTCAGGGCGGCCCGGTCATCGCCGGTGATGGCTACGGGCTGTGTGCTGTAGCCGGTAATGCTCCCTTCAAAATGAAGATCACCGACACCATCCACGAGCCGCAGGTTGGTCTGTCTCAAGAATTTGTCCTGTAGCTCATCGGTAAAGCGCTGACTCAACATGGGCTGAATGAGCTGTGCATCGTTTGGGAAATGACTCACCGAAATGGTTCTTGCCTGCGGCGGAATGCTCGCTCCTGTGAATGAATAAGATCCACAGCCCTGCATCATAGTCATGACAGAGATGCCAAAAACCAGGATAAGGGGAAATGCTCTTCGGGTCATGTGGTTATATCTGATTTTCATCGGTCATATTGAAGCTGCCATGACATAATTATTCGCCTGTGCGTCAACAAATTTGGTATGGCTCGATTCGTCCTGCAAAAGTAAGCAATTTCTCCCGAAAATCATATGCCATATTCTTTGATTTTCCGGTAAAGGGTGCGTTCTGAAATGCCCAATTCACGTGCTGCTTTTTTACGACGCCCATTGTGTTTTTGCAGGGCCTTTTCAATCAGATCTTTTTCTTTATCCTGGATAGACAGGCTTTCTTCAATATATTCAAGGGGGGTGTCTTCATAGCTTTCGACCACATGGTGGCTGCTGCTCCCTGGTGGGTGTGTGCTGTCCTGTTCCCGATATACCTGGGGCAGATCACGGTCTTTGTAAAGTTTTTCCAAAAGGTGTGCATTCTCTTCCTGAAAATTACCTGAAAGCTGCCCGTCTTGTAACATCTGCATGATAATTTTCTTCATGTCGGTGATGTCTCGCTTCATGTCAAAGAGTAGCTTATACAGTATTTCTCTTTCGTTCATACCCGATGCGTCGTTTCTTGAGTCTCTGAAAAGAACGGGCAGAGAACTGTGATGGCTGGGTGGCAGGTAGCGATCGATGGTTTCTCCGTCGAGCAGTCTTTCTTTTTCGATAACAGATACTTGCTCTGCCAGGTTTTTTAACTGTCTTACGTTTCCAGACCATCTGTGGTTGATCAGTCGCTGCTCTGCATCAAGTGTAAGCTGAAGTGAAGGCATACGGTATTTTTCTGCGAAGTCGGCAGAGAATTTTTTGAATAACATTACTATGTCTTCTTTTCTTTCTCTAAGAGCAGGAACTTGTATGGGCACTGTGCTAAGCCTGTAAAAAAGGTCTTCTCTGAATCTGCCTGAGGCCACTGCTTCCTGCAAATTGACATTGGTTGCCGCAACTACCCTTACATCGGTTTTCAGCACCTTTGAAGACCCCACCTTGATAAACTCACCGGTTTCAAGAATACGCAATAGCCTTACCTGTGTCAGCAATGGAAGTTCTGCCACCTCATCCAGAAAGATGGTGCCTCCATTTACCACTTCAAAATAACCTTTGCGGTTATCGTGGGCTCCGGTAAAGGCACCTTTTTCGTGGCCGAACAACTCAGAGTCAATGGTGCCTTCAGGAATGGCACCGCAGTTTACAGCAATATAAGGCCCGTGCTTACGGGCGCTGAGCTGGTGGATGATCTTTGGAAAGACCTCCTTACCCGTTCCGCTCTCGCCCGTGATGAGCACTGTTATATCGGTGGGGGCCACCTGCCGGGCAACATCAATAGCCCGGTCAAGACTGGGTGAGAACCCAATAATACCGAAACGTTGTTTAATGGATTGTATGTCCATAAGATCGTGTCAAAAAGTCAGTTTATTGATGCAAAGTTAATGTTTTATTCGCAGAACAAGCTGACCCCTACACCATAACTCAACAACATTTACTAACTTTGCCCCCTGTTAAATCTAAATTGTGTAACAAACCCCAAGGCAGCACAGGGTGCCGCTTAACAGCGACAAAGCTGCAAAACTTACAACACGGCACTGCGTGCCGCCAAACTTGCAACCATCATTATGCCTGAGAAACAAAAATACAAACGTTATACTGTCACAGCTGCCCTGCCATACGCCAACGGCCCGGTTCATATCGGACACCTGGCAGGAGTTTATGTTCCGGCCGATATTTATGTGCGTTACCTGCGCATGAAGGGTGAAGATGTGATATTTATCTGCGGAAGCGACGAGCATGGTGTGCCTATCACCATTAAAGCCAGGCAGGAAAATATAAGCCCACAGCAAGTGGTAGATAAGTATCACCGGCAAATCGAGGATGCTTTCAACGGTTTCGGAATTTCTTTTGACGTTTATAGCCGAACCTCAGCGCCTATTCATCATGAAACGGCTTCAGACTTTTTTAAAACCTTGTATGACAAAGATGCCTTTATTGAAAAAGAGACAGAACAATATTATGATGAAGAAAACAGGCAGTTTTTGGCTGACAGGTATATAATCGGAACTTGCCCCCATTGCAGCTACGAAAAAGCCTATGGTGACCAATGTGAAAATTGTGGTACGTCTTTGAGTCCCAACGACCTGATTAACCCAAAATCGGTGCTCAGCGGGAACAAACCTGTAATGAAGAAGACGAGGCACTGGTACTTGCCTCTTGACCAGTATGAGCCCATGCTCCGAAAGTGGATTCTTGAATCGCACAAGCATGACTGGAAGTCGAATGTGTATGGGCAGTGTAAGTCATGGATTGATCAGGGCTTGCAACCCAGAGCCGTTACCCGTGACCTTGACTGGGGTGTCAGGTTGCCAATTGAAGGGACAGAGGGCAAGGTGTTGTACGTATGGTTTGATGCCCCCATTGGCTATATTTCGGCCACAAGAGAGTGGGCAGCAAATACGGGTCAGGATTGGGAAAAATACTGGAAGTCGCCTGATAGCAAGCTGGTGCATTTTATTGGCAAGGATAATATTGTTTTCCATTGTATTATTTTTCCCTGTATGCTGCATGCCGAGGGTTCATATGTTATGCCTGACAACGTGCCGGCCAATGAGTTTCTGAATCTTGAGGGTGATAAGATCTCAACCAGCCGGAACTGGGCTGTATGGCTTCACGAATACCTTGAAGAATTCCCGCAAAAGCAGGATGTCCTCAGGTATGTTCTTTGTGCAGCTGCTCCTGAAACAAAAGACAATGATTTTACATGGAAAGATTTTCAGGCAAGAAATAACAATGAGTTGTTGGCTGTTTTTGGAAACTTTGTTAACCGCACCCTGGTATTGACCCATAAATATTTT
>SKRM01000024.1 GCA_007118495.1 Bacteroidales bacterium | reverse complement strand
GTGACCCCCTGGCCATTGAGAAAACAATTCGTCTGGCCATCAAACATGGTGTAGGGGTTGGGGCTCATCCGGGCTATCCCGATCCGGAGGGGTTTGGTCGACGGCACATGGATATGGAACCTGATGAACTGGTTGCATCGGTTAGGTATCAGATCAGTGCCTTAAAGGGGATGGCAGAAAGTATGGGTGCACAGTTGAGACATGTGAAATTACATGGTACCCTATACAATGCATGTGCAACAGATCCATTAATTGCAGGTAGTATGGCAGAAACGGTCAGGTCAGTTTCTCCCTCACTTATCTTTGTGGGATTGCCGTATACCCCCATGGAAGAAGCTGCCCGAAAGGCGGGTCTGAACTTTGCTGCAGAGGCGTTTGCAGACAGGGCTTATGATGACAACGGAAGGCTTGTTGCCAGAAGTGTTCCGGGAGCCGTGCTGCGCGATACGACCCAAATGATTGAAAGGGCCATAGGGATGATCTTGAAGGGTACAGTGTTGTCATTAAGTGGAAAGCTTATTTCAGTGAAGCCTGATACCATATGCATCCATGGAGACAACCCCTCAGCACCGCAATTTGTTCGCATGCTCAGGCAGGAACTCATTCGTCATCACATCAAGGTTCAATCAATGAAAACATAAAGATATGTTTGGTTATTTCCCCTGTGGTGATGCGACACTGATCGTGAAAGCCGGTCGGGATATTTCTCCGGCGACCAACCAGCTGGTGCGTAAATTGCTTTACTGTCTGGATGAAAGGCCGCTGCCAGGGGTAAGTGAAGTGATCCCGTCATATAATGAATTGTTGGTATGTTATGACCCCTTGCAAACTGATTGCCAACAGTTGAAGAATCAAATACAATTGATAGAACCTGACTTGGATATGGTTGAACTACCTCTGCCAGCAAGGGTGGTCATTTATGTTTGCTACGGTGGTGAGTTAGGCCCTGATCTCTCCGAAGTGGCTCGATATAATGGATTGAGGGAGGAGGAGGTGGTTGATTTGCACACATCGGTTGACTACCCCGTTTACATGTTGGGATTTACTCCGGGATTTTGTTACCTGGGTGGGATGGATAAACGTCTTTCTACCCCGCGCAAAACCACACCCAGGATAAAGATTCCTGCCGGATCAGTTGGTATTGCTGAAGCACAGACAGGGATATATCCCATCGAGAGCCCGGGGGGCTGGCAGCTCATTGGTCGCACACCAGCGGAGCTTTTTAACCCAAAGCGTGAAAATGTTTTTTTAGTGAACCCTGGCGATATCATTCGTTTCAAATCCATAACCCTTGATGTGTTTTTTGAGATGAAACGACAAGTCCAATCCCAACTTTAATGATCTATGGCCTCAATCGTCATTGAGAAACCGGGTTTTCTTTCAACTGTTCAGGATTTGGGACGGTTTGGTTTTCAGCGATATGGAATGCCTGTAGCAGGAGCCATGGATGCCTTTTCACTGCAATTGGCCAATTCTCTGGTTGGAAATCCTCATGGAGCAGCTGGCATTGAGGCGACCCTGTTGGGCCCCGATATTCGTTTTATATCAGGTGGAATGGCGGCTTTTTGTGGTTCGGGAATGCGTGGGTTCCTGAATAATAAACATGTTGATGCATACAAATCATTCAGCGTCAGTGCAGGAGATTTATTGCGCTTTGAAATGGATAGATGTGGCTGTCGTATGTATATTGCATTTGCAGGAGGTTTGGATGTGCCGGTTGTGATGGGCAGCAAATCGACCTATTTGCGGTCGGGCACAGGGGGTTTCCATGGCAGGGCGCTGAAAGAAGGTGATGAGATACCTTTGGGACAAGCTCCTGAGAAATGCCCCATAAAGGAAATTCCCGCATCATTGTTGCCTGACTACGCCAAAAAAGATCCCATTCGCATCATACCTGGTCCTGAGATCAGACGCTTGTCTAAAGAAGGGCTAATCAGCTTGTTGACAACTCCTTACAGGGTCGGTGACCAAAGTGACAGGATGGGCTACCGTCTTGAAGGTGAAAAGATCAACCTGAATAATGAAAGTCATGACATCATATCATCAGGCGTTTGCACTGGCACATTGCAGCTGCCTGGCAACGGCCAACCCATCATGCTAATGGCCGATCACCAGACCACCGGTGGCTATATGCGCATGGCCGTGGTGGCCTCAGTAGATCTTACCAGGGCAGCCCAGCTCAGGGCAGGTGATTCTATATGTTTTGCTGAGATATCCATCAACAAGGCCCAGACATTATTCAGGGCAAGAAATCGTGAACTTGCATGTTTAACGAATAATAAACCTGATACCAGCCCTGGCTCCCGGCCACCATCTTGATTGGTAGTCGCCCCATTGGCCTTCGTGAAATACATATGAAGGTGCTATGTCTTTCCCCGTAATGCCTTTGGCTTCATTTTCACTATACAACTGGTTGTATATAACCAGGCCTCCAAACAATTCGAAATGGGCCCTTGGGTTGTATGATAACATGAATCTTCCTTCATTAAGGATGTCAAGCTTGTCTTTGTCCTGATTCCAATGAAGCACCCAGTCTTTGTGAAAAGCCATAGAATGAAATTCGATTTGCAATGATAAGTCTTGATCCATTTTGATATGAGAGCCTACTCCATAGCCAAGGGTGTAAAAAGTTTCATCCCCCCAGGGGCGCATATTATATGAGAAAATATTGTAGAATTTGGGCAACCCGATTCTGAATGATGCTGAAAAAGGACTTACATCAGAAGCCGCAATTTCAACCTGCCTCAAACCTCCTTTTCTGACAATACTAAGAAAGCCTATGGCCACGCCGTCTGTAATGGTATCCGCCACATTGATGAATCCGAGCTGCAAGCCTTGTAAAGACCTGGCTATGTTCAGAAATCCTGATATCTGTAAGCCTTCAACATGACCTCCGGATATATTGGCAAAACCTGCAGCCGAAAATCCTGTATGATTTTCCCCGGTAACGTTGGCAAAACCAGCTCCTGCAAAGCCCGTGTAGCTGCCTCCGGTCACATTGGCAAAACCAGCTCCTGCAAAGCCCGTGTAGCTGCCTCCGGCCACATTGGCAAAACCTGCTCCTGCAAAGCCCATGTAGCTGCCTCCGGTCACATTGGCAAAACCTGCAGCCGAAAATCCGGTATGATTTCTTCCCACAACATTTGCGAAACCTGCTCCTGCAAAGCCCTGATGGTTACCACCTGTGATATTGGCAAAGCCAGAGGCTGCGAAGCCCAGGCGGTCTCCGCCACCCACATTGGCAAAGCCCGAAGCTTGCAGACCCTGAATATCTCCTGAAACAAGGTTTCCAAATCCTGCCAGCTGTATTCCCTGCAGGTAGCCGTTGGTGATGTTGAGAAATCCCCCGGCCTCGAAGCCTTCAATGCCCCCTGTGGCACCTGCAAAAAAGTTTACACTTAACCTATAACGGTAATCAATTACCGATGTGCCTTCAGTGCCTACAAAGGGAATGATGCTTAACTGAAAATCTTTAAGGGGTTTTTCGCTGGCCTTGCTGGTTGGGGTCAGGCAGGAGAAAATAAAAAAGATTAGCAGAAATTTTGTACATTGTATTGTTTTCATGGTTGTCTTGCTGTCTTTTGTTTTCAATACCCCGGCACTCACAAAATCTATTCCAAAATACTTGCTTGTGTTTGTTTTTAAATGGATCAGGCACCTCAATGACCACATTACGTATAAATACTTACTCCGTGGCAGTCATGATAACATTGTTGCTGCAAGGTTTTCTGGCATTGAGCATGGGGAATGCCCAGAGCCATGGTTGCACCGATCTTTTGGCCCTAAATTATCATGCCGGAGCTGCCCAGAATGATGGCAGCTGTATTTATCCGGATGCTTCTATCAGTGTGCTCTCCTCCTGGCTGCTACCACCAAGCATGGTGGAAACTTCAGGACTGATAGTTTGGAACCATAAGATCTGGACCCATAATGATCGTCAGGATCTCAAATTATATGCTTTTGATACGCTGGATGTCTTTAATTATGAAACCTTTGAGTTGACTGGAACGATTAATATTGATTGGGAAGAAATTGCACAGGATGAGCATTATGTTTATGTTGGTGATTTTGGCAATAACTACAATGGGAACAGAACCAATCTGCAAATTCTCCTGGTTGAAAAGACATCTCTTCTTTCTCGGGAACCCCTGATTGATACCATCCAATTTTCGTACGCGCTTCAGGATGATCTGTCCGGTTCGGGTCTCAACAATACAGATTACGATTGCGAGGCTTTTGTTGTAGGCAAAGACAGTTTGTACCTGTTTACCAAAGAATGGGTGAGCAAAAAGACCAGTGTGTACGTTTTGCCAAAAGAACCCGGTAACTATGTAGCCAGGCATCTCGACACCTATGATGTGCAAGGACTGATTACGGGTGCCACTTACCTGGAACATGAGCGTCTTTTGGTATTGAGCGGATACAATATGGTTGTTCAGCCATTTCTATACTTGTTTTATGATTTCCAGGGCAGGGACTTTTTTGGTGGAAATAAAAGAAAACTTCGGGTAAACCTACCCTTGCATCAGGTAGAGGCCATTACCACAAAAGATGGCTTGTTTTACTACATGACCAATGAAGCACTTCTTACAGCATTCGTCACAGTGAGTCAGAAGTTGCATACCCTCGACCTTACAGAATACCTGGGTCATTACATCACAGATTATGAGGTGGGAGTTGAAGAAAGCGTTTTGGGCAGTTTGCATTTGTATCCGAATCCATCAAGAAGTTATCTAAGATTGGAGTCGGCTGATTTGCCTGTTGGCACCAATTACAAAATAATGGATATGCATGGCAGGATATTACTTAAGGGAAAAACGGGAGCTGACATCACCCTCCTTTATATGGGAGAATTGCCACCAGGGGTTTACATTCTGAATCTTGACACAAACCCTGTTGTCAGCAAAAAGATTATGAGGTATTAAAACAGGCCCATATCTAGCATGGCAGCATCAGACATATTATCTGTTGACCATGGGGGGTCAAAAACAAGTTCAATATTTACTTCTCTGACACCTTCTACTTGTTTTGCTGCTTCGGATACCTGTCGGGGTAGTGCGTCAGCTACCGGACAGTTTGGGTTGGTCAGGGTCATGGTAATGTTTACCTTGCCCTCATCCACTATATCAATTTTATAAATGAGCCCAAGGTCATATACGTTTACCGGAATCTCCGGATCGTGAACGGTCTTTAAGGCGTCTATGATGCGTTGTTCCATGATGCTTTTATTTGGCTGATGTTTTGCTGAATGCCAGGGCGTAGAGCTTCATTTGTTTGATCATGTTGAGCAAACCGTTTGAACGGGTTTGTGACAGATGCTCTTTCAGGCCGATTTCGTCAATAAATGTCATGTCTGCATGAATGATTTCTTGCGGAACATGACCTGAAAGCACCCTGATGAGCAGGGCTACGATACCTTTGGTGATGAGTGCATCACTATCGGCCAAAAAAACCACCTTGCCATCTTCCATGCGTGCATGTAACCATACCCTGGCCTGGCAGCCATTAATCAGGTATTTGTCTTCTTTGTGTTTTTCATCAATCGGGGGTAGGGATTTTCCCAGTTCGATAATGTAGTTGTATTTGTCCATCCAGTCATCGAACAATTCAAACTCATTGACTACTTCCTGCTCTTTGTCACTGATGCTGGTCATATTGATTGTGGGTTATGGTGTGGTGATTAATTTAATATGGTGGTTTTTTCCTCTTCGCTCAATTTCAGGTCTGATGCAATTTTGAATGGAGTTGGTCTGGCCAGAATAAAAAGAATGAGAATAATAGCCAAAATGAGCATTAGGTTGGTGTCTGCCGTGAGCAAGAAAATGAGACTGCTCACAATGCCTGCATCTGTTATGAGAATGAGCCGGATAATAATGGGTTTGCGGTAAAGGTCGATTTTTTCTGCCAAAGAGAAGGTGTTGGAAATTTTCCCGATTTGACGCTGGGGATAAATAAAGGCTATAGCCAGAAATATGCCCGCAACTGCTATGGCCACTGTTTTCAGGTTTTCAAACAACGGCGGATTTGGAGATAATAGAGGTCCGTAATTGCTTACCATAATGGATGCAAAAAGCAGCAGAATGATCAGACTTGCAAACAAGACACCGTATAGGCGTTTAAGAAAGTTCAATTGAATCTTGATGTTTTCTTCCATGGTGTGGTTATTTGCAGGGGGTCAGCCAAACATCTCCCTGACTTTTTTAAGGGCTTCAATAAGTATGTCAACTTCTTTTTTTGTGTTATATATGGCCAGAGAGACCCTTACTGTGCCGGGAATTTCAAAAAAGTCCATAATGGGTTGGGCACAGTGGTGACCCGTTCTGACGGCAACACCCAGCTTGTCTAGAATGGTGCCGGTATCGTAAGGGTGGATGTCTTTGAATAAAAAAGAGATGACACTGGTTCTCTGGCTTGCAGTACCAATAAAACGTATTTGGTCAAGCTGCTCCATTTGACTCAAGGCATACTCCAGGAGTGCGTTTTCATGGGCAGCGATATGCTCGTGTCCCAGATGGCTGATAAACTTAACAGCTGACTCCATCCCCAGCACGTCTGCAACATTTGGAGTACCGGCTTCAAATTTAAAAGGCAACTCATTGTATGTTGTGCCACTGAAAGTAACTTCACGGATCATTTCTCCACCTCCCTGATAGGGTGGCATCTGGTTGAGCCATTCTTCCTTGCCGTAAAGCACGCCAACTCCCATGGGCCCATACATTTTATGGCCCGAAAAGCAGTAAAAATCGCAGTCAAGATCCTGTACATCGACCGCCATGTGGGGAATGGCCTGGGCACCGTCTATAAGAACGGGAATGTCCATGTTATGGGCCTGTCTGATAATCTCTTTCAGGGGGTTTACCGTTCCCAGAGCGTTGCTCACGTGGGTGAGTGCAACGATACGGGTTTTTCCGGTCAGTAATTTTGCGTAGGCTTCCATGTCAAGTTCGCCCCGCTCATTCATAGGAATAACCTTTAGCCGGGCATTTAACTCCTGGCATGCAATCTGCCATGGTACAATATTGGAGTGGTGCTCCATGGCTGATATGAGGACCTCGTCACCTGGTTTAACAAACTTTTTTGTGTAGGAATAAGCCACCAGGTTGATGGCCTCTGTGGTTCCTCTTGTAAAAATGACCTCGTGGTTGTGGCGGGCATGTATAAATGCACGGATGGTTGCCCTGGCTGATTCGTAAGCTTCGGTGGCCTGTTGGCTTAAAAAATGTGCCCCCCTGTGTATATTGCTGTTTTCGTATGAATAATAATGCATCAGGCGATCCATGACCACCTGTGGTTTTTGGGTAGTAGCTGCATTGTCAAAATAGACCAAGGGACGTTTATTTACCGTCCTTGACAGGATGGGGAAAGCTTTACGAATGCTATCGGCTTGAATGGTCATTGGTTTTATTACAGTTTACTCAGGTCAATATTAAAGGTGGTTGGCTCTTTGCTGTTACAATGCAACACACATTGGTCACAGATGGATAATTCACCCTTAAGTCGTTTCTCAACCAGGTCATGTATCCTGTCTCTGAGCGGCTCAATGGATATTTTCTGCACCACCTCGCTGGCAAATGCGATCATCATCATTTGCCGTGCAGTTCTTTCACAAAGACCTCTTGAGCGAAGATAAAACATGGCTTCGGGGTCTAGTTGTCCGACGGTTGCCCCATGTGAGCATTTTACGTCATCGGCATATATTTCCAGATGGGGCTGTGTGTTTACCTTTGCATCATCAGTCAAAAGAATGTTGCGGTTATTTTGGTAGGCCCTTGTCTTTTGTGCCTGAGGTCGAACCATTACTTTGCCCGAAAAAACGGCCTTGGCTTCATCATCCAGAATGCCTTTGAACAGCTGATTGCTATGACAATTTTGGGCAAGATGGTCAATATAAAGCTGGTTGTCAACATGCTGATTGCTGTCGGCCAGGTAAAGGCCGTAGTGTTCTGAAATAGTGTCAGGTTCGGCCAGTGTCACATCTACAATGTTCTTTGTAAACCCACCGTTGAGGGTAATGATATTGCTGGTCACCTTGCTTGACCGCTTTTGGTGAAAATACGTATTGGTAACCAGGGCAGAATTTCTGCCTTTGTTCTGTATTTTATAGTGGTCGATTACCGCATTTTCTTCGGCAAAGATCTCGGCGACCGTGTTGGTGAAGCTCACATTGTGGGTTAGTGAATGATCACAGTGCACCAGGGTGAGACAGGCATTTTTCCCCGCAATGATCAAATGCCTGGGTTGGAGAAAAACGGGTTGTTGTGCATCAACGATATTGATCAGTTGTACAGGTTTTTCCATACATACCCCGTCGGGAACATGTATGAAAAGTCCATCCTGAACAAATGCGCCATTTAGCGCCGCCATTTCGTGTTCTTCAGTTTTGGCCGTTTTGCCAAAGTATTGATCGACCAGTTCAGGGTAAAGCTCCATGGCTTTGGCCAGGCTGCCAATAATGGTTCCGTTGTCAAGTTTGGTAAGTGGGGCATTTTTGTACACAAACCATCCATTCAGAAGGGTGATGCTGAAGGTGTCCAGATCATAGACGTCGCAGGTGAATATTTTTTCAATATCCATGCTTCGACTCTGATTACTGAAATCGAAAGTGAATTCGGTGTTTAGCAGTGGTGTCAGGTCGGTAAACCTCCAGCTTTCCTTGCTGGTTGCAGGGAAGCCGTTCTGCCTGAAACGGCTGAGCGCATGTTGCCTGATTCGATTTACCAGTGGTGTTGAAAATGCTGTAATAGCTTCTTCTTCTCTGGCAAATAATGCAAGCAGTTTATCTTTGGCAAGTGTTGTTTGTATGTTATCCATGTCAGGCTTTTACTTTTCTTTTTTTACCCAGTCGTATCCTTTTTCTTCAAGTTCAATGGCCAGCTCCTTGCCTCCGCTGCGAATGATTCGTCCATCGAAAAGCACATGAACAAAGTCGGGGATTATGAAGTCAAGGAGCCTTTGATAGTGGGTAATTACTACGGTTGCATTATCTTTTCTCCTAAGCAAATTTATTCCGTTTGCCACCACTTTAAGGGCATCAATATCCAGCCCGGAATCTGTTTCGTCCAAAATGGACAACTTTGGTTCAAGTAATGCCATCTGAAAAATTTCATTCTTTTTCTTCTCCCCTCCTGAAAAACCTTCATTTACGCTGCGATTTGTCAGCTTTGACTGAATATCGACCATTTTCTTTTTCTCTTCCATGAGTTTGAGGAATTCAGCTCCTGTCATGGGCTCTAGCCCCAAATATTTGCGCTTTTCATTGATTGCGGTGCGCATAAAGTTGGCAATGCTCACACCCGGAATTTCAACAGGATACTGAAACCCCATAAAGATACCCTCTCTGGCACGGGTTTCTGCGGGCATATCCAGCAGGTTGCTCCCCAGGTAAGTAACTTCTCCTTCGGTTACCTCAAATGTTTCACGGCCAGCAATTACTGAAGCCAGTGTGCTTTTGCCAGAACCATTGGGCCCCATGATGGCATGTACTTCGCCTTCTTTAACTTCAAGGTTCAATCCCTTCAGGATAGTTTTACCATTTATGGCTGCTGACAGATTTTTAATGCTTAACATATATGTGTTTTTTTGAATGATCTTTAAACAATAAAGCTGCTGTTTGATGGCCCTTAAAGTGTTTTAACCAACACTCCCTTCCAGGCTGATTGAAAGCAATTTCTGTGCTTCAACGGCAAACTCCATAGGCAGTTTTGACAATACTTCTTTTGCATAACCATTAACTATGAGTCCAATGGCCCCCTCCATGTCAATGCCTCTCTGAAGGCAATAAAAAAGCTGATCTTCAGAGATCTTACTGGTGGTCGCTTCGTGCTCCACTATGGTCGACCTGTTTCCCACATCCAGGTATGGAAAGGTGTGGGCTCCGCACTGGTCACCAAGTAACAGAGAATCACACTGGGAAAAGTTTCTTGCGTTTTCAGCCCTGCGGGTTGCTTTGACAAGACCACGATAACTATTATTGCTGTGGCCTGCAGAGATTCCCTTGCTGATAATGGTGCTTTTGGTGTTGCGTCCCAAATGGATCATCTTGGTGCCTGTATCGGCCTGTTGATAATTATTGGTAACAGCGACAGAATAGAATTCACCTGATGAATAATCTCCTTTCAAAACAAGGCTGGGATATTTCCAGGTGATTGCTGAGCCTGTTTCAACCTGGGTCCATGATATTTTTGACCTATCTCCTTCGCAAATGCCCCGTTTGGTAACGAAATTATAAACGCCTCCTTTCCCTTCTTTGTCACCTGGCCACCAATTTTGCACCGTTGAGTATTTTACCTCTGCATCTTTATGGGCGATGATTTCTACAATGGCGGCATGTAATTGATTCTCATCCCTTATGGGAGCTGTACATCCCTCCATATAACTAACATAACTGCCTTCTTCAGCTACAATCAGTGTCCTTTCAAACTGGCCTGTATTGGCTGCATTGATGCGGAAATACGTGGATAGTTCAAGCGGGCATTTCACTCCCTTTGGGATATAGGCAAAAGAACCGTCACTGAAGACAGCCGAGTTTAATGCAGCGAAAAAATTGTCTGTGTACGGAACCACCGTGCCCATGTATTTTTTAATGAGTTCGGGATGTTTCTGAAGGGCTTCAGAAAAGGAGCAAAAAATGATGCCTTGCTCTGCCAGAGTCTTTTTAAAGGTAGAGCCCACCGAAACAGAGTCCATTACGGCGTCAACTGCAACACCTGCAAGCATTTTCTGCTCTTCAAGCGGGATGCCCAGTTTCTCGAAAGTTTCAAGCAGCTCAGGGTCTACTTCATCCATACTTTCGTATGTGGCTTTTTTCTTGGGGGCAGAGTAGTAAATTATATCCTGGTAATCAATGGGTGGATAATTTACATGTGCCCAATCCGGCTCCCCGAGGGTTTGCCAGTGTCTGAAAGCCTTCAGCCTGAACTCAAGCATGAATTCTGGTTCATTCTTTTTGGCGGATATAAAGCGGACTGTATCCTCACTAAGCCCCTTTGGGGCCTGATCCATTTCGATATCAGTATAAAACCCGTACTTGTAGTCTGAACCAGTTACTTCTTCAAGTATTTTATCGCTGTTATTTTCCATTGCATCTTGCGTTTGGCCCTAACGGCCCGGTAACCTGCTGAAAATCTTATTTAGATTAAGTATAAATTGGTTTGCAAATATAAGAAACGTGCTTATTTTATTCAAACCTAATGATGTATTATCTTTTGTTTAAAAGACTGATGTCTCCCACCATTTCAAGTCCGGCCCGCTGTCCTGTATCTTCAAAAAGAATATTTCCCTGTTTGCTGGTCAGGCGTACATGGATGGTTGCAAGCATGCTTTCGTGGATAATCCGGCTCATCTGCCCCGAAACAGGCGCTTTCAATGCACCCTGTTCAATCTGTTTGATGGCTTGCCTGGTTTTTTCGCCCCTGATTTCCAGAGTCATGTCTTTATCCTCAACAGAGAGCCATACCTGTCGGTCACTCCCTTTCAGACTTGTTATTTTAGACCCTGTGTAAGTTGCAAAAAGCCTGTGACTGCCGTTAAAATGTATAAACCCCAGGAAGCCGGGAAATGTTTTTCCTATCAATGGAACATCTGCCAGTGACAGCATGAATGATGTTCCTGTTTCCGAAAAGTGATTGGTCTGCATCCATATCCAGGCTTTTGGCATGGATACGCCCCAATCTTTTTCCATATACCCCCTGCCGTCACTAAAATCAATGGTTTGACCCTGTATATCAAGTGTGCCGCTGATAAGATGATCCATGCTAACCACCCCGTGGTAGCACTCCATAAAAGGTATATACCTGTACCAACCCATAATGCCGGGTTTTAAAAGGCTGGCTCTGAAAGGTGTGGTGTTGGTAAACATGACTTTGCCTTCAAAGGTGCCAGTGTGGTCATTCAGGGATAAGTACATGCCTTTTGATGAAAAATGATTGGCACCAATTCGCACATTGAATGTTTCTTTTGAGAAATTGAATGCATTGACCGGAAAGCGGTAGTGCCATGTTTTTCCGGTGTTGCCGTCAATGACCTGGATAAAACTGTGTTCGTCTGCGTTGTTCAACGAAATGCCCGGTATGAATGCCCAGGCCTGCGACAGGTCATGGGATACCAGTTTAAAATACCAGCCCTCAAAGTAATTTTTTTTTCTTCTGTTCCCCTGGAACCATGAGGGATGCCAGATCTTTTTCAGATCATATATGCCCGGTAAGCCTTTTTCACGAAGCTGTCCGCCAGTTTTTTCATTGAATATCATCGAATATGCTTTAAGTCTACTTAACAACTTTGCCCCCCAAAAAGTTTCCGGAAAGGGGCTGTTTGTGCCCGTATACGGACACAGTTGTCCTGTGCCGCACATTGTTTGGGGTGTTTTTTTTATCAATTATTTAGGTAAAATTATGAAAATTAGTGGATTAAATTATTTGGAACAAATATTGGGTTATGTAAGCCGGCGAGAACTTAAAAAAGCTTGACATGATTGCTTCCCAATTTAAAATGGCCGTGCGGGTTTTGCAAAACCAACGCTTTTACAGTGCCATCAATATTATTGGTTTTTCATTGGGCATGGCTGTTTTCTTTTTCTTATCCATCTATCTTGTCGACCAATATGCTTTCGACCGCTGGGTTAATGACCGCGACAGGGTTTACCGGCTTGAGCTCGATGACTGGGCTTTGCTTGGTACAGCTTATGGCCCATACATGAAAAAGAACTTTCCTGAAGTTGAAGATTTCACCAGGATCTCAACCAGTGGATATCCTGCCAATGTGGCCTTTCAGGACGATGTTCATGCTGTTAACCATTGGGTGTTTGCAGATAGCACTGTTTTTGAAGTTTTTCCCTTTGAATTTATCACAGGAAACCCCGGGTACGCGCTTAAAGAGCCAGCATCGGTGGTGCTTACCGAATCAGTGGCCATGCGGATTTTTGGGACAAATCGTGTGGCTGGTATGACCATACGTTTTAATGACTTCAAAGACTTGGTGGTGACGGGGGTAATCAGGGATGTGTCGCACTTTCATATTGAAGTAGGTGCCTTGTCTCCGTTTCATTTGCTGGCCGACTTCAACCCCGGAATTGATAATTTTTTACACAATTGGGGATCATGGAATTATATGACTTATGTGAAACTCAAATCGGGAACAGACACTGAAGCTTTTGGCCATAAAATCAATGAACTTTTTCACCGCGAGATTTATGAGCTTTTTGGAATGGAAATGGATCGCACCTTCTTTTTGCGTCCTTTAACCGGAATCTATTTTGCCAATGACATACGTCATATTTCGCCGGTGCTTTCAGCTAATCGGGAAACCATTCAGCTTTTCCTTGCCATTGCTTTGTTCATTTTGCTGATAGCAGTGGTAAACTTTATTAATCTTTCTACTGCAAGGTCTGCTGCCCGTGCGCGAGAAGTGGGCGTAAAAAGGCTTTTAGGGAGCCCCCGCGGCAAGCTGATTATACAATTTCTCTCTGAATCAGTTGTTATCACGGCGGTGTCAGTACTGTTAGCCCTGATATTGGTTGAAATTGGTTTTCCATGGTTTAGAGATTTTGTTTCCATTTCACTTGTCATAAGAGATATAGGATGGGTCAAACTGGTGTCGATTCTTGTCCTGGGTACGGTGTCGGTTGGTTTATTGGCTGGGTTGTATCCGTCCATTTATATGACTTCGGTTGTTCCTGTTGATGTTCTCAAGGGGCAGCTTGTCAGGGGACGCAGAGGTGCTGCTTTCAGAAAGTTTCTCATTGTGTTTCAATTTGTTATTTCCATAAGTCTTATTGTTTCCAGTTTTGTAATATCAGATCAACTCAGGTATATGGAAAATAAAGACCTGGGATTCCGCATGGAAGGAATTATTCATTTTCAATTGAATCAGCATTCATTTCCACGTTGGAATACTTTCAGAGAAAGGCTGCTGGACCATCCCTCTGTGGTTGGAACTGCCTTGTCTTCACAAGTGCCCGGCTATGTTACCTGGCAGGAATCTGCACGGGGAAATCTGGAGGAGTCTCAGCAATTTACTGCCTTGATGGTTGATGCCCGCTATCTGCCATTACTTGGTGTAGAGCCACTGGCAGGCAGACTTTTTGACGAGGAGAACCTTGCTGAACAAGGTGCTGTGGTTATTCTTAATGAAACTGCTGTGAGGTATTTCGGCTACGAAGGGAGTTATCAGGATATCATAGATCTTAGTTTTTATGAAGATTCTTCGTCAGGTGATGATTACAGGATTATAGGTATTGTGCCTGACTTTCACTTCAATTCTCTGCACCATCAGGTGCCTCCGCTTGTAATTTTCTGGGATGAGGAGAATGCCTTTTATGCCAATATTCTGATGGATATGAGCCAGTTTGCTCAGGGAGTCAGGCACGTAGAGCGCGTATTTAATGAATTTTCAGGAGCCAGGTTATTCCAGTACCAGTTTATGGATGAACTGTATGGCCAGCGATACACCACCGAGAGGCAACTCAGGTCTGTCTTTTTTATTTTCACCACATTTGCCATTCTGATCGCAAGTCTGGGTATGCTTGGACTCTCTTCATTTATGGCTGAAAGGCGGTTGCGTGAAATGGCAGTGCGTAAGGTCATGGGTGCACAAATGAATCATATGGTTTATTTAATGCTCATAGATTTTCTGAAACTGCTTGGCCTGGCTTTCCTTATTGCTGCTCCGGTTTCATGGTTGCTGCTCAGTGATTGGCTTAATGGGTTCCCATACCGAATTCATTTGGGGTTTTATCCGTTTCTGGCTGCAGCATTAATCACAGGCGCGGTAACTGTGCTGACGGTGGCTTACCACGCAATAAAAGTTTCTCTGGTAAATCCTGGTACTATTCTTAAGTATGAATAAAACAGGATACTTTAAGTGATCCTGTCTTCAGTGACCAGAAGTTTGAAACCTTTACCATGGACATTGAGTAGTTCAACCTGGGGGTCGTCTTTCAGGTATTTTCTGAGTTTTGCAATATATACATCCATGCTTCGGGCATTGAAGTAATTGTCGTCAAGCCAGATCTTATTCAGGGCCTCAGACCTGTCAAGCACATCATTGACGCGGTCGCAAAGCATTTTCAGAAGCTGGGCTTCTTTTGAGGTTAGTTTTTGTTCCTGGTTTTCAATTTTCAGAATCTGGCGGGCATAGTCAAAACTATACTGTCCAATCCTGAAAAAGGTTTTTTCAGAACCTCTGAGTTCTCCGTCAAAAGCCCTTCTGTAAATTGCGTTTATCCTCAACAGAAGTTCTTCCATGCTGAAGGGCTTGGTCAGATAGTCATCTGCTCCCAGCTTCAATCCCTCAAGAATATCTTCCTGAAGATTCTTTGCAGTGAGGAATAGAATGGGTACCTTTTTATCAACCTTGCGAATATCTTTGGCAAGGGTAAAACCATCTTTTACCGGCATCATAACGTCGAGAATGCAGAAGTTGAAATTTTCATTGATGAAGGCATCAAAGGCTTTTTGACCGTCAGGGCATAGTGTCGTGGGGAATCCCTTGGCTTCCAGGTATGCTTTAAGAATTGTGCCGAGATTTTGATCGTCCTCAGCCAACAGTATCTTGATCTTGTGCTTTTCCATGGGTTGTTTGTTAGTTGTTGTTTAGCCTGGGTTCTGTGGTTTTTCCATCATAGCCAAAAGGGATATGAACGGTAAAACAGGATCCCTTATTGGGCTCACTATGCAGTGAAATATGGCCACCATGTTGTTCTACAATGGCCTTGACATAACTCAGACCCAGGCCAAACCCTTTAACATCGTGGAGATTTCCTGTTGAAACGCGGTACAAGTTATCAAAAATTTTCTTTTGATTTATCCGACTGATCCCAATTCCCTGATCCTGGATATGTACTACTACACCCCTGCTGTAATTCTCTGTGCGCACAAAGATCTCAGGTGCGTGGGATGAGTATTTGTTGGCATTGTCAAGCAGGTTTGAAAACACATTGGTCAGATGGATCTTATCGGCCATCACATAACTGTAATCTGCTGTCAGAGATTTGGTGATGTTTCCATGCCTTGACTGAACCTGTAGTCCGATTTTGCTGATGGCATTGTCGATGAGTTCGTGAAGGTCAAGACCAGTAATGTTTAATCGAATTTTTGCCTTCTCAATCAGGGCGGTTTGAAGCACTTTCTCAGTTAGCAAGCCCAGCCGTTCGTTTTCTTCATTAATGACATTGATATAGTTTTGGTACAAAACTTCTGATTTTTGAACGTCCTGGTCACTGAGTGCCTGACACGCGAGTGAGATTGTCGATATGGGGGTTTTCAGTTCATGGGTCATGTTGTTGATGAAATCATTTTTCATCACAGAGAGCCTCTTTTGCCTTATTACCGTCAGTATGGTGATAGCAAATGAAGAGATGATAACCAGGATCAGTAAAATTGATGTGCCCAACATGGCATTCAAATGGGAAAGGATGTACCGATCCTGCTGTGGAAAGTGGATCAGCAGATATTCTGGGTTAATAAAAATATCGTTTGGGAAAAGGTGGAAGGCAAAGGGACTATGGATCAATGCATCACTGTAATGACCCGTTTTTTCTTTTACCAGCATATGTCGCACCGGATTATAGATGCCAAACTCATATGGAGTATTAATTCCCTGGTTGTGCAACTCATAGGCAATCAGAGAGTCGAGATCAGAAATACTCTCTTCATCAGATACTTGAAATGTATAACGGCTGGTAAAGAGTTCATCGAACAAATCGTTGATAATTCTGCTGCGTTCAAAAAAGGCCCCAAACGGATCTTCTGAAAAATGGTAGTTTGATTCAGGCAAATAACCTGAGTGGTCCTGGCTGTGTAAACCAAATTCTTGCCAGAAAAACCCCCTTGTTTCTCCAGGCTGCCCGGGGAGTTCGTCGATTTGTGAAAAGATGCGATCGTAATAATATCTGTTCAGTGAGTCGAGCATCTGACTCAGCGATCCCATATAATTACCTCTCTGCTGTTCCCGCAAGAGCTTACGGGTCAATTCTTGTTTGTTGAACTTATCAATGGCTCGTGAAACTGCTTCACTGACGCTACGCTCAAAATTAACTTCTTTAATTGCCACAGCATTGCGTATCCAGTAAAGCTGAATGCCTACCAACCCCAAAAGAGATACGGTAATGGCAATGATGACAATTATGATCAGTCTCTTTTTCATCAGGCGTTTAACAAATATGACCCCGGATTACAAATTTTCGTGTTGGAGTGCCTTTGGCAGGTAAACCAATAATTATTTGTATACAAAAGTAAACGGGAAATAACGATAAAGGGCATGTTTAACACAATTTAACACCCTTTAACGTTTTTTAAGTATCTGAAATAGAGACAGATGTGGTTGTCACATGCGTTCTGCCACCCGCTTCCAGTCAATCAGCTTCCAGAATGCAGAAACAAATTCAGGACGGCGGTTTTGATAATCAAGATAATAGGCATGCTCCCAGACATCACAGGTTAAAAGCGGCTGATAGCCATCAACCAAGGGGTTTCCTGCATTGGTGGTCTGAATGATCTTCAATTTGCCTTCTTTGTTTTTTACCAGCCAGGCCCAACCCGAACCAAATAATGTGATGGCTGCCTGTGAAAATTCTTCCTGGAATTTTTCAAATGATCCAAAAGCCTCCTGAATGGCCTCCAGAAGCTCACCCTCGGGCTGCCCGCCACCGTTTGGCGAAAGGCCTTCCCAGAAAAAGGTATGGTTCCATACCTGGGCTGCATTGTTAAAAATTGCACCATCCGATTTCTTTATAATATCTTCCAGGGGCTCCTCCTCAAAAGGTGTGTCAGGGATCAGATCATTGAGTTTTTTCACATAGGTCATATGATGCTTCCCATAGTGATACTCAATGGTTTTTTTGGAAATATGTGGTTCAAGTGCTTCGGGTGAGTAGGGTAATTTGGGTAGAACATGTGTCATGGTGATGGGTTTTGGTTTCACAAAACAGCTAATTTATGGAAAATATTGCTTCATTCCAAATAACTGCAGGCTCACATGGCTGTCCGTAAGCGGACAAATGTGTGCGTTACTGTTCAGTGCATTGCCATCCTTTCTATGGGCTATATTGTAATAAGTATCTATCACTAAGTACTATATCTTGTTTTGCATGATGTTTGTTTATTTTTGTCTGTAAAACCAATCAGCCAATCCCCAAAATAATGATCATATGCTTCACAATTTTTTCATTGTTGCCTGGAGGAGTTTTAAGAAAAACGCACTCTACTCAGCCATAAATGTCATGGGTTTGTCTGTCAGACTGGCTTCGGCCATTCTGATCATGCTGTCGGCGCAAATCCGGTAGAAGCCCTGAAATATGAATAGCTTTGATTGAAGCAGCAAGTTTGGTAATATGGCTGTTGGTGTCACTAAACAGGTGATAACCGCAGCAAAATAAAAAGATAAGCACATGCGAACAGATTTTAAAATTGGACTAAGACGTTTGATCCGTGAGAAACAATATTCTCTCATCAATGTGGTTGGTTTGGCAGTAAGTATGGCCGGTGCACTGCTGATCATACTTTTTCTGCAGTTTGAACTGAGTTATGACCGCTACCATGAAGATTATCAGAATAAGTACCGGCTGGCTACCATTAGCAATACAGGTGGTGATGAGATCGGATTAGCCGTCAACTCTTTTCCGCTCGCACCTCTTATGGAGTCACAGTTTCCTGAAATCAAAAATTCAACACGCATATTTCCGCTGAGTTTTTTCTTCAGGAATATGGTTTACCGGCATGGAGATAGAAGCTTTCACGAATCTGGTGTGTTTGCTGCCGACTCAACATTCTTTGATTTTTTTCACTTTGAATTTATTTATGGAAACATACAAACTGCGCTGCAGGAACCTTTTTCAATTGTGATGACCAAAAGCATGGCTGAAAGGTATTTTGGCCATGGTGATCCCACCGGGGTAACCTTGCAAGTTGAAGGTTTGGGTGGGGTACAGGTAACAGCGGTGGTTGAAGATCCTCCGGTGAACAGCCATGTTCAGTTTGAAGGTCTGCTTTCAATGAGTACCCTGGCCCATATGCGAACTTTATTTGAATCAGCTTTCGGCCCCGGGGCCTCCTGGGCCATTTTTGAAAATAACTTTTTAAGCCGGGTCTGCTGGGTCTATTTGCACACGGTAGATGGTTTTGATCCAGCTGTTTTTATGGACACACACTGGGAAGGTTTTTACCAGGAACATCTGGCTGAAATGGAAGACATGGTACAGTCAAGCAGCAGCCTGAAGTTTCAGCCCTTACATACCATACACCTGCAATCAAAAATGGAATATGAAATGACTTCTGAAACGGGGGCAGTAACCATGATGAGCCCTGAGATGGTGGGTATTTTCTCTGTTATTGCCTTGTTTTTGTTGCTTGTAGCGTCAATAAATTATACAAATCTGGCCATAAGCAGGTTTCACAAACGCAGCAAAGAAGTAGGGGTAAGAAAAGTTATGGGCGCAGACAGGCATCAGCTTATTAAACAGTTTATGGCGGAGTCTGTCGTGACCACCATGGCTGCACTGATTATAGCGCTGGTGCTGGTTGAGATTATGCTTCCCTCAGTAAACTCCCTGTTAGGTGTGGCCATTACCACCAGTGTGGTGTCCAATCCACAAATCCTGATTTTTTTGCTGGGGATAGCCGTTTTTGTTGGATTGGTGGCCGGGGTGTACCCTTCAGTGTATTTTTCTTCATATTCACCTGTCAGTGTACTAACAAAACGGTTTTCGCCCGGCAGTGGTGCCATGTCACTCAAAAAAATCCTGATTGTTGTACAGTTCATTATTTCCGTTTTTATGGTCGCCTCAACCTTGGTGGTCAACAGTCAGTTACGATATATAAACAGCAAAGACCTTGGATATGATTATGAACATGTGATGATTATTGAAATGCAGGATGATGTCAATGTGAACAGGGCAGGGGTGCTGAAAAATATGCTCTTGCAGAACCCACTGGTTAGGGATGCGACCGTCTCAAACTATTTTCCATCTCTTTATACCATACAAAACTCACTTGAAATTGAAACGGAAGATGGATATCAGATGTTTTCACTTAACTATGCTCAGGTATCGCCTGACTTTAAAGGCTTTATGGAAATGGAAATTGTGACCGGGCGTTTTTTTGACTGGGATCTGCGCACTGATTTAGGCGAGGCCATCGTGGTAAATGAAACCGCTGTAAGGCAATTTGGATGGGATGACCCCATCGGCAAATCTATTCAGGCCAACTACCTTTTGTCAGAGTATTCAGGGTATGACAGACGTGTTGTAGGTGTTGTGAGGGATTTTCACTATACCTCACTGACCAAACCTGTCGAACCATTGTTGATGTTTCCCATGGAAGACAGGGGTAACTTTCTTTTGGTTAAAGTCACGGACTCTGACATTCCGGCAGCTGTAAGTGCCATTGAGCGGGCCTGGAATTCTTTTGCGCCCAATAACCCACTTGTTTATTATTTTCTGGATGAAGCCATTTCTGGGCTATATCAATCACAGCAGGTGTTAAGTACTTTTTTTGGCGCATTTGCATTGCTGTGTATCATCATTTCATTTATGGGGGTGTATGGCTTGTCAGCCTATGCTGCAGAACAACGTACCCGGGAGATTGGCGTCAGAAAAGTATTGGGTGCCAGACTTGGTGATGTGATCTTCATGCTGAATCGTGAATTTTTATGGCTTTTAATTACTGCCTTTGTCGTGGCCACGTCTTTGGCCTGGTATTTTATGGGTCAATGGCTTGATGGATTTGCCTATAGCACCAGTTTAACCATGTGGCCATTTTTGTTTGCGATGTTTGCGGCAAGTTTTATTACTTTTCTCGCGGTAGGTTATCATGCCTGGCGCAGCATGCAGCGCAATCCCGCTGAAACGCTACAGTACGAATAAATAGCAATAAAAAAACTCCCTGAAAATCAGGGAGTTTTTTATTGCTGGTACCCGGGGCCGGGATCGAACCGGCACGATATTGCTATCATTGGTGTTTGAGACCAACGCGTCTACCAATTCCGCCACCCGGGCAAAGTATGATGTAAGCGCTGTTGCTGGGTTGCAAAGGTAAATATTTCATTGGATCTGACAAAAAAAATAAGCATTTCACCCAAAGCCCTCAATACGGTTCTGATATTATTCATACTTTTGTCAGATTATTAGTCTTATTTCTCCCAAACAACCATTCCATGGCCTCAGTCGTTAAGATTTTCACTGGTTCGGTTTCCCGCTCCCTGGCAGAAAAAATTTCGGAAAGTTATGGAAAACCACTTGGTAAAGAGCTGGTTCAGCATTTTGCCGATGGTGAATTCCAACCCTCATTCGAAGAAACTCTCAGGGGGAATGATGTGTTTATTATACAAAGCACTGTGCCTCCGGCTGACAACCTGATGGAGTTGTTGCTTATGATTGATGCGGCCCGACGTGCATCAGCCAAACAGGTGGTTGCCGTTATCCCTTATTTTGGTTTTGCAAGGCAAGACAGAAAAGATAAGCCACGGGTTTCAATTGGTGCAAAACTAATCGCAAACCTTTTAGCTGCAGCTGGTGTGAACAGGATAATTACCATGGACTTACATGCTGACCAGATACAGGGGTTTTTTGATGTGCCTGTTGACCACATGTATGCCTCGGCCCTGTTTGTTCCCTACCTGAAGAAGCTGAACCTTCCCAATCTGGTCATGGCTTCTCCTGATACAGGGGGTACAAGACGTGCAGGAGCTTATGCCAAATTTTTGAATAGCGAACTGGTGATCTGCTATAAGCAAAGAGTCAAGGCCAATGAGGTTGAGCGCATGACGCTCATAGGTGACGTCAAGGGCAAGGACGTTGTGTTGGTGGATGATATTATTGACACAGCAGGGTCTATTACCAAGGCTTGCCATATGATGCTTGAAAAGGGCGCAAACAGCGTGCGTGCTGTATGTACCCACCCCGTATTCAGCGGAAAGGCCTATGACCGTATAGCCAACAGCGCATTTGAAGAGGTGATTGTATCAGATACCATCCCCCTTAAAAAAGAATGTCCCAAGGTAACTGTTCTGACGGCATCTAAACTTTTTGCCGATGTAATTCAGCGGGTGCATAACCACGAATCAATAAGCTCTCATTTTGAGTTCTCTACAATAATGTAATTTTAAAGCAGATCTTGCTTTATTTTTCAGCCTAAAGTATTACCTTTGCAGGCTGTTTTTAAGGGGTTAAATAGTTTAACCCCATGCCATATTCAAATTTTTATTTTATGAAAAAAGTATCTATGAGCGGTTCTCCGCGAGAGAACGTAGGGAAAAAAGATGCAAAACGCCTGCGCAGAGAAGGCAATGTACCCTGTGTTGTTTATGGAGGTAAGGAACAAATTCAGTTCTTTACATCTGAAAAAAGCTTTAAGGGTATTGTGTATTCACCCGATGCATGTATTGTGAAGTTGACCATTGGAAAAAAAACCATGGATGTAGTTTTACAGGACATTCAGTTTCATCCTGTTACTGATAAGATTCTGCACGCTGATTTTCTGCAGATTTTTCCTGATAAGCCTGTCAAAATGGCTATCCCCATCAGTGTTTCCGGAAACAGTCCTGGTGTAATTGCAGGTGGCAAGATGCAGATAAAACGTCGTAAGCTTGAAGTGCTGGCACTTCCGGATGATTTGCCTGCTGAAATAGATGTGAATATTTCAAAGCTCCAAATAGGTGATTCAGTTGTTGTAGAACAGCTGATGATGGATAATATCCGTTTTATGGATCCTGAAAACGCAGTAGTTGTCATGGTTAAATCAGCCAGGGCCGCCATGATGGCAGCTGTTGATCCTGACGAAGACGAAACAGAAGAGGCTGCAGAAGGAGAAGGAGCAGAAGATGCTGAAGCTCCTGCTGCCGGCGATGAAGCACCCAAAGAGGAATAAACCCATCGTATGCGATTTCTTATTGCCGGACTTGGTAATATCGGCCCCGATTATGCCGATACCCGCCATAACATAGGTTTTATGGTGGCAGACCGTCTGGCCCTAAAGCACAAGGCTGTATTTCAACCAGCACGTTATGGTGATCTGGCCTCGTTCCGGTTCAAGGGAAGGGTGTTTTATTTGCTTAAACCATCTACTTTCATGAACCGGAGCGGAAGGCCGGTGCTTTACTGGCTTAATAAAGAAAATATCGCACTGGACAACCTTTTGGTCGTTACTGATGATGTTGCCTTGCCACTCGGAACCCTGCGTATGCGTCCAAAGGGAGGTCCTGGTGGACATAATGGGTTGACAGATATCATTGAGACATTGGGGACCAGTCAATTTGCACGCTTGCGTTTTGGTATTGGAAGTGAATACCCAATGGGTTTTCAGTCGCAGTTTGTCCTTGGAAAATGGACCCCTGATGAAATGGAAGTTATTGACCCCCGCATTGATCTGGCTTGTGAAATGGCCCTAAGTTTTGGGATGCAGGGAGTAGCAAATACCATGAACCAGTTTAACAGACGCAGCAAAGATCAGGACAGCTAAATAAGGTCATCGATAAACTTTTGTTCCCTCGCCCTTCCTTCATTGTATAGCTTGATCCAGTGCATCAATCCCAAGATGGCCAGTATCAGAAAGACAGTGAACTGAAAGCTGGTAAACACCAGACCCTTGATAAAATACAGAGGAATGGAAATGATGTTGCCTGCAATCCAGTAAATCCAATTTTCAATCTTTTTCCGCGCCATATACCACATTCCCAAAAGGAATATGGAGGTGGTGAAGGAGTCGACGTAAGGTATATATGAATTCATGTACTCTGTATCGTCCTGCTTAAAAAGGTAAATCAGTCCAAAAATCAATACATACAGAACCGGAATCATTAACAACCCTCCGGCCTGTTGTCTTTTTGTGTTCCAGCGAATGGGCCTTACCCTTTTCTGGTCGTCTTTTCTGGTCCATATATACCATCCATATATACTCATACTGGTATAAAAGATATTGATGCCCATATCTGCATATAGCTGGATCTGGAAGCAGATGTATATGTAAATAGTTGTGCTGACAATACCTGTGGGATACACCAGGAGATTGGCTTTACGTGCATACCAGACGCTCAGGATGCCAAAAAGGACGGCCACCAGTTCTGGCCAGGTGGTTGCCATTAGATTCTCATAAAACAACTGAAAAAACCCTGCAGCGATCATAGCAATGTGTTTAGGCTTGTAGAAGAGGGGCAAAGTTAGGAAAAAGACATAGATATAAATGTGTATGATATACCAAAAAGGTTTATTTTTGTTTTGACTGTTAATAAGTGCAGCTGTTTAACCATGAACAACAATCGTCTTGCCGGGGCTTTTCTTAATGGTTTCCCACGCAAGATTATATCTATGCAATTAAACCCGTATACGCTATCTTTCAGGGACGATCAGGAAAAGGTGTTTTTGTCAAAATACTTTGCTGACTCCCTGGTGCATTTCCGTGTGGCATTTGTGCTGGTTGCCATATTGTACGGGTTGTTCGGTGTGCTTGACTCAGTGATGGTTCCTGACCTGAGGGAGGCTTTTATGATCATTCGTTTTGGTATTGTCATACCAGTACTTCTGATCGTTTTATTCCTTTCGTTTTTCCCTCTTTTTAAAAATATATGGCAAGGGCTTTTGTTTCTTTCCTTTATTGTTGCCGGAACAGGAATAAGTGCCATGTTGGTTGTAGTCCCTGAAAACCATGCATATTACGGCGGGTTGATGCTGGTGTTCTTTGCCGGGTATTTTTTTATCAAGCTACGGTTTTTTCTTGCCGCCATTGCGGGATGGTTCAACCTCATTATATACAACGCCGGTGCATTTTTGCTTTCTGATGCTCCACTTGAACTCATCATCAACAACAATTTCTTTTATGTTTCGGCCAATATCATTGGGATGTTTGCTTCCTATAACATCGAATATTTTGCCCGAAGAGATTTCTTTCTTAATAATGAACTTGATAAGCGTAAGGAAGAAGTTGAGGAGGTGAATAAGACCCTGGAGATAAAAGTCGATGAAAGAACGTCTCAGCTCAAAGAAGCAAAAGAAAGGGCAGAACAATCTGATAAACTGAAGTCAGCCTTTCTGGCCAATATGAGCCATGAAATCAGAACTCCCATGAATGGTATCCTGGGTTTCTCACAACTACTGCTTGAGGCAGAAGACGAAGAAGAAAGGCGGGAGTTTGTGGAGGTAATCAACAGGAACGGAAATCATTTGCTTGAACTTATCAATGATATCATAGATTTGTCGAAGATTGAGGTGGGAATGTTATCGGTAAACCATAGCGAATTCTCACTAAATGCCCTCCTTGATGAGGTTCACAACATGTTTAAAAGCAATCACAAGGTGCTTGAAAAACGTGTTAAACTGAAATTAAGATGCAGTCTTTCCGGTGTGGATGCCGTTATTACTTCAGACCGGACACGTTTAAAGCAGATTTTGATCAACCTCACCAGCAATGCCATGAAATTTACCAGTAATGGCTTTGTTGAGATTGGCTACACTGTGCATAAAGAAGACCTGTTGTTTTATGTGAAAGACACAGGGACAGGAATCCCAAGGGAGCAGCAGGAGGTCATTTTTGACCGCTTTATGCAAGCCACCATTGATCATCAACCCAAGTTTGAAGGTTCGGGTTTGGGCCTTGCCATTTCAAAAGCATTTGTACAGTTGCTTGGAGGTGAGATTTGGGTTGAGAGCAATTACCCAGGTGGCTCTGTCTTTAGTTTTACAATTCCCTTTTTACAGGGAGATCAATCTATTTTTAAGAATTTTTCCATAAAGCCTTCTGAAATGAACTTCAACTGGAAAAACAAAGTAATCCTGGTTGCAGAGGATGTTGCCACCAATTACCTGTTAATTAAAACTGCACTACGCAAAACAGATGTTTCGCTTATATGGGCAAAGAACGGGCAAGAAGCCCTGGATGAATGTAAAAAAGAACAACAAATTGACCTTGTTCTTATGGATGTCAGGATGCCTGTCATGGACGGGTATACAGCCACTAAACTGATTAAAGAGGTCCGTCCTGATATTCCAGTCATTGCCCAGACTTCATATGCCATGGATGGTGACAGGGAGAAAAGCCAGGAATCCGGATGCAATGACTACATCGCCAAGCCTTTTAATGTTAACGAATTTCTGCAACTCATAGCCAGATATTTATAATCATCAATCTGAGATATTCCTGTTATGGATCAGATCCTCCCCCACCAGATTACACTTCTTTTTGTCGAAGATAATGATACCATTCGCAGTCTGTATGAAAAGCGCCTAAGAAAACGTGTAGAAACCTTCTATGTTGCTGAGAACGGACAAGAAGGCCTGGAGAAATTCAAGGCTAAAAATCCTGACCTGATCATTACCGATATCAGCATGCCCATCATGAACGGTCTTGATATGATCAGAGAGATCAAGAAGCTTTCAGATGATGTGCAGGTTATAGTTATGTCGGCTTATAGTGTTAAAGAATATTTTCTTGATGCCATCAACCTGGGCGTGAATGGTTACCTGATCAAACCGGTAGATCCGGTCAGGCTCTATGCCCTAATTGACCAGTTGGCAGGCAATATTCTGCTTAAAAAGGCCCTGGCCGAGAAGGAGATCAGAAGACGTGTGGCTGAAAAGAACCTCAAAAGGTCTCTCGACGAAAAGGATGTGCTGCTTAAAGAGGTACATCACCGTGTAAAAAACAATATGCAGATTATTTCAAGCATTCTGACCATGCAGGAACGCCTGGTTGAGGATGAGAAGCTTCGTACTGTACTTGCTGAAAGCCGAAACCGCATCCGGTCAATGGCGCTTATCCACGAAAACCTGTATCAGCATGAAAACCTGGCCAATATTCAGTTTTCAAATTATGTAAAAAGTCTTGCAGGCAATCTGTCAAGAACGTATTACGATATTCAACATCAAGTCAGGTTTGAATATGAGGTGGCCGATGTATATCTGCCGCTCGATATTGGTATACCATGCGGATTGATCATCAATGAGCTTATATCCAATGCGTTTAAGCATGCATTTAAGGAGAATGGTGAAGGAGTAATCAGGATTGCTCTCCTTAATAAGGGGAGAAAAGAATTTGTGTTGCAGGTAGCCGATAATGGCAAGGGCATGGAGCCTGATTTTGATATAAAAGCATCCAGATCGCTGGGTATGCGCATCGTTTTTAAGCTCGTCCAGCAAATTGACGGTAAATTGGAGTATGATTTTTCAAACGGAACAAAATACGATATTCATTTTAAGATTTAATAATACTGGTATATGAGCAATTTGAACATCCTTGTGGTTGAAGATGAATTTCTTGTGGCCGCAGACATCGAAGAGAGTTTGCTGAGCCTGGGGTACACGGTGCAGAACACGGTGGCTTCGGGAAAGGACGCCATTGAAGAGGTTGAAAAGCAATTACCCGATCTTATCCTGATGGACATTATCCTGAAGGGCGACATGACCGGTATCGAAGCAGCTACCATTATTGGGCAGAAGCATGATGTGCCTGTGATATTTCTTACAGCCAACGCCGATGTGGCAACCATTGAAAAAGCCAAGATATCACTTCCCTATGGGTATATCATTAAACCATTTTCAGAGAAAGACCTGCAAACCAACATAGAAATTGCGAGGTATAAATTTGAGAATGACATTAAATCAAAGATGGAAAGTGACCAGTTCAACACTTTTTTCAAGGCTAGTTCAAAGGTGAAAAACCAATTAATCCTCGAAGGGGCAAAGGGCCTTGAAAAGATCAATCTGCCCAATGTGTATTACCTGGAGCAGGAAGATGAAAACTGTCGTGTTTACCTTCGGGACAATGACCTGGTTATTCATGACAGCCTCGATAATGTCGAGAAAAAATTACCTGAAGATACCTTTGTGCGTGTGAGTGTTGATTACATCATTAACCTGGATAAGGTATTTATCGCCAAGTATCCTGAACTAATCATGGCAGATAAAATGACGGTAATTACTGTGGATGAAGAACACCGTGAGCTGTTGGAAGCCATGCTGAATAAATAGGCTATGAAGCAGACCCAGGAAACTATACCCCCAGACGCCTACCTTGAGGAAATATTTGCCAAAAACGGTCCGGATCCCGGCGACTTTGAGACTGTTCTCAACATTATCGATAGCCTGAAGCCTGAACATATCGAGTCTTTTCGGAAAGCCATGGAGCCAATTCTCAACCCCGGAACCATCATTGGCTTTTCTTATACCAAACCCTTCGGTTACAATGGAGACTTCTTCATTATTGAGAAGATCTACCAGCATTATGCGAGCCCTGATCCACGTTATCGTAAATGGGATGAGTTTTTTCACCTGCTGCCAGCTGCAAAAGCTGTCGTGAACAGAAAGAAACTGGCCATAGAAATGCTCACTAGCTTGAATGATGCTGCAAATGGTGAAAAACGCAGGGTGCTTATTTTGGGTAGCGGACCTATGACAGAGGTCAATGAATATTTCAGGCAAACTGATGAGAATTATCTGCATTTTGACCTGGTTGACCTTGATCAGCGTGCCATAGATTATGCCTCAAAAAAGAATCAGGCTTATATTGACTATCTGCGTTTCTTCAACAGAAATGCCATCCGGTTTTCATCTGATTCAAGCTATGACCTTATCTGGAGCGCAGGCTTGTTTGACTATTTCAAAGACAAACATTTTGTTTTCCTAATCAAAAGGTATTATGAGTACGTGTCACCGGGAGGACAAATGGTCATCGGAAATTTCAACACCCAAAATCCGTCACGTAAGATTATGGAAGTGCTGGGTGACTGGTTTTTATATCACCGATCTGAAGATGAATTGTTGAGATTTGCAAGCCAGGCAGGTGTCCCCGCCCAGATGACAGATGTACTCAGTGAAGAGCTGGGAATCAATCTGTTTTTACGGATGAGAAAACCTGTTGCTTAGGTATTATCCTCATCTTCATCATCCTGAAATTCAGGAAGCAGCTTGCGGGTTTCTTGTTCAGACAGACTTTCTACGCTTTTCAGGGTTCTGGTAATTGCCCGTGTACGCCGTCCGATTACCTCGTCAAGCTGATCACTTGCTGTATGCAGGTTTTTCTGGGCTTTGTCAAGCATGCCTCCAAATTTCTCAAATTCTTTTTTCACTGCTCCAAGAATTTTCCATACCTCGCTGCTTCGTTTTTGAATGGTCAGCGTCCTGAAACCCATTTGCAGGCTGTTCAGGATGGCTGCCAGGGTGGTGGGGCCGGTAACGATCACTTTGTAGTCGCGTTGAAGCTGCTCAAGCAAGCTGGCACGCCTGACCACCTCTGCATAAATGCCTTCGAAGGGCAGGAACATAATGGCAAAATCAGTGGTATTGGGTGGATCTATATATTTTTCATGGATATCTTTGGCCATCTTCTTAATGACATGTTCCATATTCTTGCCTGCGGCTTCAATAACTATCAGATCATTTCCATCATATGCATCCACCAGCTGTTCATATGATTCGCGGGGAAACTTGGCGTCAATGGGCAGGTAAACACTTTGATTACTGTCTTCGCGGCCGGGCAGTTTAATAGCGAATTCTACCATATCTGATGAACCCTCTTTGGTTTTCACATTTGATTCATATTGTTCAGGTGCCAGAAGTTGCTCCAGTAACATGGAAAGTTGCACTTCACCGATTCCTCCGCGCATCTTGACATTGCTAAGTACCTTTTTCAGTCCGCCAACATCACTGGCCAGGGTTCTCATTTCGCCAAGTCCGGCCTGTACCGCAAGCAGCTGTTTGCTCACTGTTTCAAATGATTGACCCAAACGTTCATTGAGTGTTTTCTGAAGCTTTTCGTCCACTGTGGCACGCATGGCCTCCAACTTTTTTTCTGTGCCTTCAATGAGCTTTAGTTGGGCTTCTTCCATTTTCCCGAACTTTTCCCGCTGAAGGGTATTAAATGACTCCACATTTTTATCAAAGGTTTCCTGAAAGCCCTTAAATGCTTTTTCAAGCGACTCCCTCATCTGTGTACTGTCTTTTTGGGCTTGTTCGGTAAGCTCTTTGAGTGTTTCCCGTATCTCTTTCCCAATGCGTTCAAGCGCCTGACCAAGTTCCATCCGGTTGTCTTTGGCAATCCCTGCGTTTTCCTCTCTATTGGTGCGGAATTCGTCTTTAAGCCCTGTCTCAAGTCTGTTAAGTATTCGCTGCAATTCTTGCAATTGTCCGGTAAGTTCTTGTTCTTTTCCAGGCTTCACTTGTCTAAGCAAGGTGAGCAGCAGTATCAATATTACAAGAATCAGTGTAATTACAATAAGCAGGGTTTCCATGGCGAAGTGGTTTTATTTTGTAGCTTTAGGGTTAAAACCAAAGCAATATGAACTATATTCCCAATCCCCAAAGATATAAAGGAATGACGTACAACCGTGTTGGCCGAAGCGGTTTATTCCTTCCGGCCATTTCGCTGGGCCTTTGGCATAATTTTGGCCAGGATGATGATCAGGTTATTGCACGTCAACTCATTTGCGGTGCATTTGATGCAGGAATTACCCACTTTGACCTGGCCAATAATTATGGTCCACCTCCGGGGAGTGCTGAAGAAAATTTTGGACGCATCCTTTCATCTGATCTGTCTGCACACAGGGATGAACTGGTGGTGTCAACCAAAGCCGGATATTATATGTGGCCCGGCCCATATGGTGACTTCGGTTCCCGAAAATATCTCATTAGCAGCCTGGATCAGAGCCTAAAGCGGCTTCGACTCGATTATGTGGATATTTTCTATCACCACCGACCTGATCCTGAAACGCCCATGGAAGAAACCATGATGGCTCTTGATCAGGTAGTGCGCCAGGGCAAGGCTCTCTACGTGGGGTTGTCAAGTTACTCTGCTGAACAAACCAGAGAGGCTGAGGCTATCCTCCGAAAGCTTGGTACTCCCTGCCTCATACATCAACCCAAATACTCCATGTTCGACAGATGGGTCGAAGATGGTCTGCTGGACACACTTGAAGAGCTTGGAATTGGGTGTATTACTTTTTCTTCATTGGCTCAGGGCGTTCTTACCGATCGTTACCTCAAAGGTATTCCCTCAGGGTCGCGGGCTTCGAAGCCTTCAGGATTCCTTAAGCCTGAAGAACTGACATCAAAAGTGATGGAACAGGTCAGTAAACTGAATGTGCTGGCCAGTGAACGGGGTCAGACCCTGGCCCAGATGGCCCTTGCCTGGGTTATGAAAGATCACAGAATAAGCTCAGTAATAGTTGGAGCCAGCAGCTTGGAGCAGTTGGAGAACAATCTGGAGTCATTGAAAATGCCCCAATTCACATCCGATGAACTGGGGCAAATCAATAAGATACTGAACCAGTAACCGGGGTTTTTCTGCCGGCCTGGATGCCTAATCGCTGTAGAGCCCTTCTCTGGAGAGATTATGCCCAAGATTTGCCAGACCATAGAGAACGATAGCCTGTACAATCGATGTGTGATTCTGGTAAACCGGAATACTCATGTTGTAAAGATCTCTTTCAGTATGCCAGATTTCTCCATAATTAAAATCATATCCCCTTGGGTCGGATAGTCCGAATGCTATGGTAGGTACCCCATTCATGGCAAAATAGGCATGGTCTGATCCACCGGCCCTGGTGGGTCTGGGTCTGGGTGGACCTTCTCTTTTGTTTAGTGTGAAAGGGAATTCAGGGTCAATATCATTGAGGGGTTCGCATATCTTTCTGAAATCTTCGTACATGGCTTCTGGTACCGTGAGGCTGCTGGCCACCAGCGGACCACTGTCACGGTTAAAATAGTTTGAAATATAAGGTAGTTTATCCATATTGCTTTCAACCCAGTGCTTAGATCCGAGCAAACCAAATTCTTCAGCAGCCCACAGGGTTATGAGAATGGTGCGCCTGGGGCGTCCGCCTGCCTCCATGATAAGCCTGGCAGCTTCCATGGCAGGAGATACCCCTGAACCATTGTCTACGCCACCGGTGGCTACATCAAATGCATCCAGGTGCCCACCCATCATCACATATTCGTCGGGGTAAGTGGTGCCCCTGATAATACCGATCACATTATGGTAAGGTACAGGCCCTGGTTTAAAATGGTTCCTGATGTCAAATTCAAGCAGAAAATATTGCCTTTCCCTTACTTTTTGCTCAATGATGGCATATTGATGTTCATTCAGCTTGATGTCAGGAATTGTTGGCAAGGTTTCAAAAGTCATCTTGTCGATGTTCTTCCGGTCGTAAAGCACCCTGATGGGTACCCTGGCTGACTGAATAATTCCAAGTATCCCGGCTTCAACCATTTCTTTGTAAAACAGGGCAGGTTCTTCGTTCATGGGCAGCAGCGGCTGCTGCTCACCTTCAGGGTTCTGCCGGTTGGCCATCATGATCTCCCTGTTTTTTCTCGCTGTTTCTTCATTTGCAGCAATGGCAACAGCTCTGATTGAATCTCCCTCAGCAGAATAGTCAATGGGCCATCCCGAACTTTCACCTGTGATTAAAACCCAGGCGCCTGCGAGTTTGCCTTTCATGCGTTCAAATTCAGTCCTTGTACGAGGCTCCATAACCACATGCCCCCTTTGTGCACCTTTGGTACCCGAGGTATACGATGGGGTGGCGAAGTGGAGTGTCATTCCATCTTCGCTTAACATCCTTCCAAACCATGGGCCGCGGTTAAACCCCACGGGGACACTACCAACTTCATCAAGGATTACCTCCATCCCCCATTTTCGAAATTGATCTGCACACCATTGGGTTGCATTGGCATAAGCGTCTGATCCTACCAGCCTTCCTCCTATACGGTTTGATAATACATCAAGGTGGTTCATGGTCTGGTTGTCATTGAGTCCGATCTCAATGATACGCCTGACAACCTCATCATGTGATGGGGGATTGGTGGCCTGTAATGTCAAGACCAGACATAAACTGGTCAGGAACAAAGTGAATTTCTTCATTGTTTGTTATGTTGTTAGCGCACCCGTTTGCCGGATGTGCAAAGTTTTGACTTGTGAAAATTTATCACTGGAGTTGTTTTGCCAACTCTTCGGCCTGACGGAACACACGCATGAAATTTCCTGACCAGATTTTCTCGATATCTTCTTTGCTGTAGCCTCGCCTGACCAACTCAAGCGTTATATTGCCAAGTTCAGATACATCAAAACAATCCTTCAGGGCGCCTCCACCATCAAAGTCAGTGCCTATTCCTACATAATCGACACCAACCAGTTTAACAACGTGGTCAACATGATCAACCAGGTCAGCAACTGTTGCCAAAGGACGGGGGTATTTGCGATTCACCTCAGTCCATTCGGCCCTTGCCACTTCCATTTCCTCATCAGTCAGGTCGTTGAAGTGATTCCATTTTTCCCTTACCGCATTCAGGGCAGCATCTCTTTCCGGGTCTGGAGGCATTTGTTTTACATAAGCACTAAGTACACAGAGCTGAAGTACGCCGCCGTTCTCAGCCAGTGCAATGATCATGTCATCATCAAGGTTTCTGGGGTGGTCGCATATGGCACGTGCATTAGAATGTGAGGCAATGACCGGTGCCTGGGTAACATTCAGTACGTCATAAAAGGCCTGATCAGAAATATGTGTAACATCGACCATCATGCCGAGGCGGTTAAGCTCTCTGACTACCTCAACACCAAACGCTGACAAACCGTTATGCAACGGGAGTTCTGGGTCTGTTGAAGAATCACAGATCTGATTATGTCTTGAGTGTGAGAGACCAAGGTAGCGACTGCCAAGATCATAATAGGTTTGCAGCAAGCCAAGGTCATATCCAATGGGGTACCCGTTTTCATTGCCAATATAGATGGCACGCTTACCCTGATCCCTTAGTTGGTAGGCATCATCGGGGGTCAGTGCGAGTCCGGCCACATCCTGGTTTTCTTTCAGGGTGTTGTGGATGGTTTCAAATATCCCAATCGCCCTTTGGTGTGCCCTTTCATATCCCTCTTCTGTCAGTGGTCCCTGCCCAAGGTAAACGGCAAAAATTGCGGCATCCAGGCCACCTTCCTTCATCCTGGGAAAATCCAGTTTGCCTCCACCCTGATGGGGGTCATTGCGTTTAGCAATGTCAAATTCTCCGCGACCGATCATCAGCGGGGTGTCGAGGTGGCTGTCAAGGGTGAGTATTTCAGCATGGATAGCAGCTGCTTTTTGCTCCAGACTTTCTTCAGCCGAACTGCAACCAAACAGGCCAGTTACGGCAAAAAATAATAGTACAAGTTTTAAAGAGTGTAAGAACCTCATGTTGTTTGGATTGAATGATTAGTAATTGAAAGGGGTAAATATAACTATTTTGTGTATTTTGTGCTCCCCATTTCTGACTCAGGTTCAGACCGGGTGCTTTGATCCGGGCCAAAATTAATTTAAAGGATATATTTTTGTGTTATTAAGGGAATTGTTTTGTTGATGAAAAAAAAACCCGGTTTACTCAAGATTGCCACCCTTGTGATTATGTTGGCCATGGTGGCAGGTCTTGCTGTAGTACTTTTTATGTATGATATTCGGGAAATGGTGCAGGTGCTTGGAATCCGCAACAGCTATCTCATCGCTTTTTTATTCTCGATTGTGGGCGCATATACAAATATGACCAAGATTACTACCTATCCGCTGGTGGTTGCTTTGGCACTTGGTCACAGCCAACCATTGCTTGTGGGCCTTTTTGCTGGTTTGGGCCTTGCTGTTGGCGATATACTGTTTTATTATATGGGTTTTACTGCCAGAGAAATGACAGGTGGAAAAACCCGGGCAAGACTGGAAAAATTACTTGCCCGCCTCAAAAGGCAGTCTATGGTTGTGGTTCAGGCTTTTATATTTCTGTATGTTGCTTTTTCTCCTTTTCCCAATAATCTCCTGACCGGTGCCCTTGCGTTTACCGGTTATCCCTTTGTGCGTGTTCTTGTACCTCTTGTTTTGGGTGATCTTACCCTGCCTGTTGTGATCGCCTTGCTGGTGTCAAGGGGAATTATCTGATCAGTTTTTCGATTTTCTGAAACAGCGTTTGACTGCTGAGCGGCTTGGGAATATAATCATTGCAACCCGCGGCTCTGACCCTGGCTTCATCCCCGGCCATGGCATGGGCTGTTACAGCAATCACTGCAACATCTCTCCCTGTTTTCCTGATCTGCCGGGTGGCCTCCAACCCATCCATAACGGGCATTTTCACATCCATAAGTATCAGTTTGATATCCGGATGTTGGTTGAATGCTTCTACGGCCTCTTTTCCGTTTGTGACAAAGTAAATGGTCTTGAAATGATCTTCAAGCAATGTTTCCAGCAGGAATCGTCCCATTTCGTCGTCATCAGCTACCAGAACAGACAGGCTGCTGTTGGCGACTCCGGACGACACCACACCGTTTGCAGCCTGTGTCGTCTCTGATTCTTTCAGCAGATCGTGCAGGCGAATGGTAAAACGGCTTCCCTTTCCTTTTTCTGAGTCAACCAGCAGCTGTCCACCTAGTCTGTCAATGATGCCCCTGGTAATGGATAAACCCAGGCCACTGCCCTCATGCCCCCGGGTAATCTGCACATCTTCCTGGCTGAAAGGTTCATATATCTTATTGATGAAATCCTGGTCAATACCATCACCACTGTCTTCGATGACTATGCTCAGGCTGCGGTCTGTCTCGTTATATGCCTGTATGCTGACTCCTCCTTCTCTGGTAAACTTCAGGGCATTATCCAGCATATGCCCCAGGGCCTTACGAAGTAACTGCCCATCAGTGTATAATTTATACTGTCTGAGAATGTCACTGACATGGAGGGTCAGCTGCAAATCCTTGTTTTTGTACTTACTGTAAAAATGCTCATACAGATCTTGTAAAATACCCGCCGGGCTTAAACTTTCTTTATGTGGCAGCAGTGTATCAGAGAGAATCATTGACATGTCAACTATTTTGTCGATGGTGTCAATGAGTCGCTGACTGCTTAAATGCATGCCCCTGATGTATTGTTGACGTTGGCTTCTGTTACCCTGCTCCTGGGTGAGTAACTGCCCGAATCCCAATATACCGTTTAAAGGGGTGCGGATTTCATGGGATATATTGTTGAGAAAAGCTGTTTTAAGGCGATCACTGGCAATGGCATCCTCTTTTGCCTTTAGAAGCTGGTCGAGGATGCTTTTTTTCTCGGTTACATCTGTGGATGACCCAACCAGGTATCTGATGCCAAATCCCTCAAAAATTGGTGTCAGCTCGGCTTCAATGATTCTGACCTTACCCTTGTGCGTCAGGGTAGTTTCATACTTATAGGGCTTCCCTGACCTGATGCATTCTTTGTAATATCCGGTGATCATGTCCCCCTGTTGTTGTCCGAACAGATCATATGGTGTTTTACCCTTGATCTCCTCAAGGGTGTAGCCGGCAGATTTCTGATATGCCTTGTTGACGCTTACATACCGGAATTGATGATTTTTAGTTACTTCGATCAGGAATATGGAGCTCTGGGCCCCATGAAATACTGTTTCGTACTCTTTTGATAACCGGAATATCTTTTCCTCTGTTTGCTTGCGGATGAATAGTTGTCCCAATTGCCCGGCAATTCCCGAAACGATCTTGACAAATTCTTTGTCTTCAGCTGAACGTTTCAGCAAAAAGAAAACCAATACATTCACCACATTCTTTTCTGAGACCACCGGAATGGCCACTCCGGCTTTAAGCTTATAATTTGCTGCCACTTTAGACCTGTGGAAGTCGGGATCTTTCTGTACGTCGGGTATCCATATACTACCCATTTTTTCCCAGGCCTTACCCGGAAGGCCTTCACCCATTTTAAAACTATACTGCCGGCCAATTTTTCTGAAAGGTTTCATGGCCGGGTCGGAGGTATACCAGGCTTTGCTGTAAACAAGCATCTTCCCCTCATTGTCTGGCTCCCATGCTTCTCCTATGGTCCAGCCTGTCATCCTGCAAACTTGATTGAGGGTGAACTGCAATGCCTGGGTGTAACTCTCAGCAGAACTGACTGCTTCAGTAACAGATATGAGCAATTCAAGACGCTGTTGTGCTTTGTTAAGCATCAAGGTTGAAGATTGGTGGTATTAAAATCAAAATATTTTATAAATTTATGGATAATTGAAATCTCCACCCAGTTATTTTGTTCCAAAACATAAAAAGATGCATATACAACAAAGATCATTGTGCAAGCTGAATACCTCATTTTTCTTCCTGATGGTTGCAGTCATACTCCCATTATCTTTTTTTACAGCCTGCAGCCAGAATGAGAAAGCGCAAAAAGAAGGTGTTATCATCGTAGCCAGTAAAAGCGGCGACGATGTTTACTTTATTGAGAGAGCCAGTGGCGAGACCTTGCTGGTTTTACCTACCGGGCGTGAACCACACGAGGTGGAGGTTTCTGATGATGGGAAAATCGCTGTTGTCACCAATTACGGTGACCGGGCACAGCCGGGAAACACCTTGTCGGTTTATGGGGTGGCAGAGGGCAAATTATTAAAGACCATTGATTTGGGTGAGCATACAAGGCCCCACGCGATGAAATGGATAACCGGAACTACCACTTTACTCGTAACTGCTGAGGGCAGCCATCACCTGCTTGTGGTTGATGTGGAACAAGGCGAAGTGGTTAAAGCCATGTATACTGATCAGCCTGTTTCCCATATGGTAGCTGCAACACCCTGTATGACACGGGCATTTGTACCCAGTATCCGAACAGGCAATGTAAGTGTTTTTGATTTGGAAAGCGGGGAGTTGCTGGCCCAGGTGTACAGTGGTGAAGGAGCAGAGGGTGTTGATGTACATCCCGACGGACATGAGGTCTGGATTACCAACCGGGCATCAAATACCATCACTGTCATTGACACCCAATCATTGGAGGTATTGGCCATTTTGCCATGTGCAGACTTTCCCATTCGGGCCAGGTTTTCACCAGACGGAAAATATTTTCTGGTTAGTAATGCACGCTCAGGAGATATTGCGGTATTTGATACCGGAGAGAGGGTTCAGATCGCCGCCATCAAACTTACCCCGCCCGTTCCGGAAGGCATGGATGCAGACAGGTATTTTGCTGATTTTGAAGATACATCCGTACCCATTGGACTTGTGGTCCCTGATAACTATACGGCCTATGTAGCCAATACACGTTCAGATGCTGTGAGTGTGATTGATTTAAGAACCATGGAGATCACCGGACACTTTGCTGCCGGACAAGAACCTGATGGAATTCATTTTTCACCGCTTCGGCCAAAGCAATGATGCTGGTTGAATGATACTTCTAGCGCTTGTTCCGTTCACGGGTCCAATCGGTTTCCCTCCCCAGGAAACGCATGCCCATGACATAACCCTTGATGACCAGCTTATTGTTGCCATCCAGGCGCATGTATGCACTATAGGTTCGTCCATTTTTCGGGTCGTATATGGTGCCGCCTGACCATTCGTTTTTTGAAGCATTGTATGAAAAGCCCTTCAATATCTCCAGACCCATAATGGGTGTTGTATGCTTTGACCTGTCCGGGTTTTTGTCATCTACCTTGGGTCGTCCCTGCTCATTGAGGGGTTCTTCCAGCCAGACGATCCGGCCGTAATATTGATTGTCAGCTTTTCTGAAAATCTCTACCTGGGAATCTCTGTCTGCTGTGAGCCAGAACCCGGCTACCCGTTCAGCCTGTCCGTACAAGGATGAAGTAAAAAGCAGGCAAAGGATCATTAAGGTCAGTTTTTTCTTTTGCATAATTGAATTGTTTTTGTCCGGTGTAAATGTATTAAAATTATGTAAAATTATACATGTGTTTAATACGAGTCGGTCATTTTTTCAAAAACCTCCGATGAATACAGCTGATCCTTAAACATCAAGTGTGAAAAATTGCGTAACTTTCCCGGATACGATACGTTTACCAACCTAATAAAAGGGGGTTTTTATGAAATATATCAATCTGCTTCTGTTCGGTGCGATGGTTTTTATGAATTACCTGGCCAATGCCCTCCCTCTGAACGGCAAGACAACCGGGGCTCTTTCTGCCCAATATCCTAATCTTTTTGTTCCGGCAGGAATTACTTTTTCTATCTGGGGAATCATCTACCTGATGCTTGGACTTTTTGTCATTTTGCAGTTCAGGGAGCAACAGCGCCCGGTGGTAGAGGCTATTGGTTGGGGCTTTGCCATCAGTTGCCTGCTCAATGCACTGTGGATCTACGCCTGGCACTATGAAAAACTACCTCTTTCCATGCTTGTAATGCTGGGTTTGCTGGCCATCCTGATCTATATCAATTATCGATTGAGTGATTTTCAGCCAGGCATTGTAAAAGCTGCTTTTGGTATTTACCTGGGCTGGATTTGTATCGCCACCATTGCCAATGCCACCGCCTTATTGGTGAGCTATAACTGGGGAGGCTGGGGTGTAAGCGAAATCAGCTGGGCCATCATCATGGTTTTGGCGGGTCTGGTCATAACAGCCTTTGCCCTGTATGCTGTAAAAAACCCTTTTCTTGGTCTGGCTGTAATATGGGCCTTTACCGGAATCGTAATCAACCGCCAGACAGATTATCCTGCCATAGCAACCATAGCCTGGATTGCCATTGCCCTCATGGCTTTGGTCACCATTTGGGGCTTTTGGCAATTCAGGACCATGCAACAATAAAACGGTTTTTAGGTGCGCTGATCGTCCACCAGGCGGATGCAGGCCAGAAATATACCTGAAGAGCTGAGCGAGTCACTGATGTCAAAGAGTTTCTGAAGGCTGACCCTGCCTATGACAAAGTAGTGATCCCTGCTGCCATACTGCTCAGTGATCTCGATAAAATCCATGAGCTGCAGGTCATTGGGATTCCTGTAACTAAAGTATACTTCCATCTGGATGTCATTGTCCGGAGCAGGTGGAGTCAGGTAGCGTCGTTTTTTATATTCATAGCGGTACTGATGGGTTCTGGCCATGATGTCCGACAGTACAGAGCTGCCTGTCGGGAACCCCCCGGCTCCCTTTCCGAACATGAACTGCTTATCATAGTAGGTGCCTTCAATGACCACCCCATTGTATTCATTTTCCACATTATAGATGTATTCGTCAGGGGTGACAAGTTTGGGCATCACAAACAGCGCCAGTTTATTTCCGTTGAATTTTCTTGCCTGGGCAATGGGTTTGATCCTATACCCTCTTTCCCTTGCAAAACGGATATCAGCTGGTTTGATGCCCCTGATACCAGAACGGAATATGCTGTCGGGATCCACCAGCAATCCAAACCCGTGAAGTGTCAATAAAGTCAGCTTGTACACAGCATCCAGACCGTCCACATCCAGGGCAGGATTGGATTCTGCAAATCCCAGCTCCTGTGCTTTGGCCAGTGCTTCTTCATAACTGTGCTGCTCATGGAAGGCCTGGCTGAGGATATAATTTGATGAACCATTGAGTATACCCGTGATGGATAACAGTAAATCTGTATCGTAATATTCTTCCAGGTTTCTGATTACCGGAATACTTCCACAAGCGGAGGCATCGTATAAAAGAGCGGCTCCTGTTTCCTCCTGCAGTTTGACAAGTTCATCCATATGTGTGGCAAGCATTTTCTTGTTTCCTGAAACCACGCTTTTGCCTGCCCTCAGCGCGGAACAGACAATATGGAAAGCTTCTTCAGCATTGTCAATGAGCTCAACCACCAGGTTGATGGCAGGGTCTGAAATAACCTGACTGGCCTCATGGCAGAACATGTTGGGTGGGAGGCTTCTGGGTTTGTGCGGGTTCTTAATGCAGATTTTTATAATATCTGCATTGGATGACGGACTATTGGAAATAACATGGTACAGGCTTTCACCCACCACCCCAAATCCGAATAATCCGATGTATTGTTTTCGGTCATATGCTGTCATTTTCTATGTTTTCTGTTTGTGAATAAAATCCTTGATGGCCTTACTGATCTGTTCATTTTCCAGCAAAAAACCATCATGCCCATACTCCGATTCAATTTCCCTGAAATGGCTTGCGGGAATTAAACGGTGCATCTTCTGTTGCTCAACCAGGGGGAAAAGCAGGTCAGTGACGATTCCCAGTACAAGTGTCCGGGCCTTGATCATACCCAGTGCCCGGGCCAAAGAATGCCTGCCTCTGGCCATGTTATGCGTGTCCTGGGCCTTTGTCAGGCAATGATAGCAATAGGCATTGAAACGCCTGACAAGTTTCTCTCCCTGGTAACGCTGATACGATGAAGCCCTGAATTGGTCGAGGATTTCATTATCCGTTTCAGACTGGGTGTTGTTGTATGCCTCATAGCCCCTGTAACTGAGCAGCCCGATGGCCCTGGCTGCTGCAAGGCCTGCCTTCCCTCCTTCAGGATCTTGTCCATCCAGTGTTTGGTCTGCCTCCAGAGCCATGCGTTCAGTTTCATTGATGGCAATGGCCCAGGGTGAGGCAAATGCAGCCGTCGCAACCAAAACCAGATGCTCGTGTGTGTCAGCCTCCATCACGGCCCATTCCAAAGCCTGAAATCCTCCGATAGATCCACCTGTCAATAAGTGTATCTGCCCGATTCCGAGGTGTTCCCTCAGCAGCATATGACAGGCCACCATGTCCCTTATGGTTATGGCAGGGAAATCCACTAGCCAGGGTTTACCCTCAGGCGATACTGAGGCTGGACCAGTGGTACCATAACAACTGCCCAGAACATTTGCACATACGATCGTATACTTGTCAGGGTCGAAATATTTGCCTTTACCAACCATGCCCGGCCACCATTCTTCAGGGTCAGAATTGGCTGTCAGTGCGTGACAGATCCAGACAACAGGCTTTGTCTTGTCTGGATCTGGTTCTGAAATGTGGTAGACAATTTCCAGGTTTTCAAGCTGTCTGCCCGACTCAAGGGTTAGGGGATGCTCTGCGAAAAAAGTGTTTCTGGTCATATGTTTTTTTGCTTAAATGGCGTTTATGGCCTGCTCCAGATCATGGATGATGTCATCAATATGTTCTATACCCAATGAAACCCTCAGGGTTCCCGGGCTGACGCCTGCTGCTTTTTGGGCCCCGGGAGTCAGCTGCTGATGTGTGGTATTGGCGGGTTGGATGATCAGGGTTTTGTTGTCACCCACATTGGCAACATGGCTAATGAGATTCAAATGATCAACCAGCTTGGCAGTTTGTTTCAGGTCGCCGTCGAGCTCGAATGACAAAACCCCGCCAAAACCATTACAAAGGTATCTTTTTGCCTTTTCATGGGCGGCATTCCGTGACAACCCGGGATAATTTACCTGCCTGATCCTGGGGTGATCTGCCAGCCACAAGGCCAGCTTGTTTGCATTGGAGCATTGTCTTTCCAACCGCAGGGACAATGTTTCCAGACCGTTGAGGAGCATAAATGCATTGAATGGGCTGAGACAAGGTCCAAAATCTCTGAGGTATTCGGCCCTGGCTTTGGCGATAAAGGCCAACTCACCCGCTGCCTCTGTAAATATCAACCCATGGTAGCTGGATGAAGGTTTGCTCAGCTTGGGAAAAGACCCGTTGTTCCAGTCAAATCGCCCGGCATCTGTAATAATGCCACCCAGTACTTGCCCGTGACCACCTATCCATTTGGTTGCTGACTGGACGATAATATCGGCACCATAATTAATTGGTTTACAAAGATAACCGGCCCCGGCAAAGGTATTGTCTATGATCAGTGGAATACCGTATTTTTTGCCCAATGCAGACAAGCCTTCAAAATCAGGGACAGAAAAACCGGGGTTTCCGATGGTCTCAGCATAGATGGCTTTTGTACTGCTGTCTATCAATGCTTCCATGTGGCGTGGGCTGTCACTTTGTGCAAACCTGACCTGAATACCAAATGATGAAAAGCTGTGTCTGAATTGATTATAGGTGCCCCCATACAAATAGGGGGAAGATACAATGGTGTCACCCGGCGAAAGGATGGTTGTAATGGCTATGAGCTGTGCTGCATGACCTGATGCAAGGGCCAGGGATGCGACTCCTCCTTCCAATGCAGTGATGCGTTGCTCAAGTATGTCATTGGTTGGGTTGGTGATACGGCTGTAAATATTACCCTGTTCTTCAAGGTTGAACAATTTGCTGGCATGTTCACTGCTGTTGAACTGATATGCTGTCGTAAGGTAAATGGGCACGGCCCTTGAAAGTGTGGTAGGGTCTGGTTTATAACCTGCATGCACCTGAAGTGTGTCAAAGTGATATGTTTGTTGTGTCATGTTTTTCTGATTTATCTGGCACATCTGGCCGTCAGCCAAGTATGTGCGCACAAATGGATGGATTTTTAATTATTGATTGCCATGATAGGCATTCGCAGAACTGCTTGAGTGGGTGTTTTGCACTGCATGAGAAAGGAAGACCCATGGCGGCTGTTACACAAATATGACAACCTGTGTGCAATCAGGGCTGTGAGTTGCCCGGATACAGCATTCCCGTTACAACGGGTCATAAATAAACAATGCTTCATGAAAGCGGTCTTTACTTATTATTCCCTTACTGGGCAGGTATTAGCACCTTTGCCTTGGTGGCAGGTTGCTAGGGCGTCACTGAGCCTGTTCTCTCAGCCCTTCTCAATAAATAAATCCTTCGCCTGAAAGGATGTATTCTGTGCGAAAGTAATAATTTTCTCCAATATCTACATAATTTTTTCTTTTCCATATATCCTGGCTTTCTCCATTAAGCTTACTGTTGAAAAAAACTTTAATCGTTATCTTTATATTCATTTTGGTGGAATTATTTCTTTTGGAAGTTATGAGCGAAAACAAAGCAGATCAGAAAGAGAAAAAATGGTATGCACTGGATCCTGAAAAAGTGATCGGGGCATTTGATACAGACGTGGAGAACGGGCTGTCGGTAGATGAAGCTGAAAAACGCCTGAACGAAGTTGGTAAAAATGAGATACCCACGGGCAAAAAACGGCCCTGGTGGTCAAGGTTGCTGATGCAATTTCACAATGTCCTCATATATGTTCTGATGGCTGCAGCGATCATTACAGCCTTGATGGATCACTGGATTGACACCTGGGTTATTCTGGCCGTGGTGGTTGTAAATGCACTGATAGGCTTTATTCAAGAAGGCAAGGCTGAAAGAGCCCTTGAAAGTATCAGGAAAATGCTTTCGCTTGAAGCGGTGGTGATCCGCAATGGTGAAAAGAAAACCATAGACGCTGAAGATATTGTACCCGGTGATATTGTCTTGCTAAAGTCGGGTGATAAGATACCTGCTGATATGCGACTGGTCAGGTCGAAAGATTTAAGGGTTGAGGAATCGCCCCTGACAGGTGAATCAACCTCTGTAGAGAAGTCGACTGATGCGGTTGAGGAGGGCTCAATCATTGGAGATCAGCTGTCAATGGCGTTTTCAGGCACTGTGGTTACCTATGGCAAAGCCACAGGTGTGGTGATTGCCACCGGAGCAAAAACTGAGATAGGCAAAATCAACCAGATGATCTCTGATGTAGAAGAGATGACCACACCACTCCTGCAACAAATTGAAAAGTTCGGCAAGTGGCTTTCATTGATCATACTGGGGATTACTTCATTGTTTTTTGCATTTGGTTATTTTTTCCGTGATTATGAGCTGGGAGAATTGTTCCTTGCGGTGATTGGGTTGGTGGTTGCTGCAATTCCTGAAGGACTGCCGGCCATTATGACCATTACCCTGGCCATTGGTGTTCAGCGCATGGCCGCCAGAAATGCCATTATCAGGAAACTGCCCTCTGTTGAGACACTGGGCTCGGTAGATGTAATCTGCTCGGATAAAACGGGTACGCTCACCCGTAATGAAATGACGGCCAAAACAATCATTACGGCCGAACATATTTACGATGTGGAGGGCACGGGTTATGCTCCTGAAGGCAAGATACTGCTGGATGATCAGCAGGTCGACCTTGAGGGAGATCAGGTGCTGCGACAGCTGCTCAGGGTGGCCCGTGCCTGTAACAATGCATCCATCAGCGAGGAGGAAAACGGTCAATGGAAGCTTACAGGGGCACCCACTGAAGGAGCCATGCTGACCCTTGCCCTGAAGGCAGGGCTGAAAGATTTTAAACCTGAACGGCTTGACAGCATCCCTTTTGAGTCGGATCATAAATACATGGCTACACTCAACAATGTTGATGGCGATGTATATGTTTTCATGACGGGGGCCCCTGAACGTGTGTTGGATATGTGTAAATCACAGTATACCGCAGATGGTCTTAAAGATTTGGACAGGGAATACTGGGTCGAGAAAATGGAGGAAGCCGCTGCCCGTGGCCAGCGTTTGCTGGGCGTGGCCTTCAACGACAAGGATAACAGCCTGACTGAACTGAACAAAAAAGATCTGGAACAGAAAAAAACATTTTTGGGTATCGTAGGCATAATTGACCCTCCGAGAGATGAAGCTGTTTCAGCTATCAGGGAGTGTAAGGAGGCCGGTGTGGAGGTGAAAATGATCACGGGTGACCATATCATTACTGCAAGTGCCATTGGAAAAGAGATTGGGATTGGTGATGGAGAAAAAGCTTTATCGGGCAAAGAGCTTGAGGATATGTCTGATGAAGAACTGCAGCAGGTGGTTGATGAATATGATGTGTATGCCCGGACTACGCCCGAGCATAAGTTACGACTTGTTAAAGCGCTACAGGCAAATAACAGGCTATGTGCCATGACAGGAGACGGGGTTAACGACGCCCCGGCCCTGAAAAAGGCCAATATTGGTATTGCTATGGGTATCAAAGGTACAGAGGTGTCAAAGGATGCAGCAGAAATGGTATTGGCCGACGATAATTTTGCGTCGATTGTCAATGCCATTGAGGAAGGCAGAACAGTATATGACAACATCCGGAAAGCACTACTATTCATACTGCCCACCAATGGTGCCGAGTCATTGGTTCTTATGGCAGCCATTCTTCTGGGCATGGTTATGCCCATCACTCCTGTGCAGGTATTGTGGGTCAATATGGTCACCGCGGTAACACTTGCGCTGGCAATTGCCTTTGAACCCATGGAAGAAAAGGTTATGGAACGGCCACCCCGCAAGCCTGGTGAACCCATTTTAGGTGGGTTGTTTTTATGGCGGATTGCTTTTGTTTCTTTTTTGATTGGTGGACTTACACTGGGAGTTTTTTATTATATGCAAACCACAGGGGTAGCTGACGAGGTGTCGAGAACGGTGGCCGTGAATATGTTGGTAGCCGGACAGATGTTTTATTTGTTCAACTGCCGGAAAATCAAATCGCCAAGTCTTGGAAAAGGGTTTTTCAATAATCCTTATGCCTTTATGGCTGCAGGAGCTTTAATTATACTTCAGGCTTTATTTGTTTACCTGCCTGTTATGAATACATTTTTCAGCACCACCCCCATTAGCGGTCAGCTTTGGTTGTACTCACTGGCTGGAGGTATGCTTGTTTTTGCTGTGGTTGAACTGGAAAAATGGATTATAGAGATCATAAGAAAGAAAGATAAGCATTAAAGATGTGCTTTGATCATATCTAACAAGTCTTGATTTCGCATAGGTTTTGCGATATAGTCATTGCATCCTGCAAGCAAAGCCTTTTCTCTGTCTTCTTTTTGTGCGTAGGCAGTTAATGCAATGATTTTGAGATTGGGCTTTTCATGACGTATTATTCGGGTGGCCTCCAGTCCCCCCATCAGTGGCATTTTAAGGTCCATGAGAACCAGGTCAATCGCATGATTTTTTCTGCATTGTTCAACGGCTTCTTGTCCATTGGTTACATGGATAACCTGATAGGGAAGGGGTTCCAGCAAAGTTTCCACGAGCAAAAAGTTGCTGTATTCGTCTTCAGCCACCAGAATGGTTTTCTTTCTGCTTTTACTGCTTTTTTGTTGTTTTACCTGGTCTGGCTCAGCAGCAGCTGTTTCATGCTGTATTTGTTTAAAGGGGATGTTCACCTTAAAGCTTGATCCTATTCCGGGTGTTGATTCAACTTCAATGCTTCCGCCAAGCATACGGGCATAAGCCATTGAGATTGATAATCCCAAACCACTGCCCTCATGAAGTTTTACATCTTCAGAATCAATCTGCCTGAACCGCTCAAAAATGAGGTCATGGTATTCTTTCGGAATACCTATTCCGGTATCACTTACTTCGAGGTAAAGCGTGTCTTGCTCACGACTTATCCTGAAGGTAACCTCTCCATCTTCTGTAAATTTAATGGCATTTGTAACCAGGTTGCCCATGATCTGCATTAACTTGTTGCCATCGGTTAGTATCCTGGCTTTTTCTTGCGGCAACTCATCCAAAATACGTAGTTTAATGGGTTTGCTATTCAATGTCTCCTGAAAAACCTGCCTGATGTGATCTGTCAGTGTCTCCAGTCTAAAGGCTTCCTCCCTGGAGGTTTCCTGGCCTGACTCAATTGCGGCTATGCTTAAGATATCGTTGATGATATGCAGCAGGCGTTGGCCTCCCTGGTTGATGACCTGCACAAAATGCGCTCTTTGCTCAGGGCTGATTTTGTCTTCGTTGAGCAGGTTGGAGAAGCCAAGGATGCTGTTCAGCGGGGTTCTGATCTCGTGACTTAAATTGTTCAGAAAGGCTGTTTTAAGCCGGTCACTTTCTTCGGCAAGCCTGAGGGCGTATTGCAGGTCTTCTTCAGCCTTTTTTCTTTCAGTCACATCGCGCACAATGCCTTCAATGGCGATAAGCTGACCTTGCGCATCTATGATGGGTACATTTTTTTGTTCTGTCCAGATAAGTTCTCCATTTTTTTTAACCAGACGCAGCGTTAAAGTGTATGGCTGATCATTTGGGGTTTTATCCAGCTTTATTAGTATTGGCCGGTCTTCGGGATGTATAAGTTTGGCAACCAGATCTGGATCTGCATAATGCTCTTCAGGAGAATAACCGGTCATGCGTTCAGCTGATGGACTGACATAGGTAAACTTATGTTCCGGATAAACTTCATATCGATAAATTATATCGTTGGCATTCTCAGCCAAACGCCTGAAGCGGTTTTCGCTTTCAATGAGTGCTTCCTGGGCCCTCAGGCTTTCAAGTCTGATCTTTTTGTTTTCAAGGGCCTGTTTAACAGCTGGTCCCAGCCTTTTTATCCTTTCTTTAAGCACATAGTCGGTTGCTCCGGCTTTCATACAGGCCACGGCCGTGTCTTCATTCTGTGACCCTGTATGGATGATGAATGGTGTGGTGGGTGTTTCTTGCAGCGCAATTTTCAATGCTGACAAACCATCAAAAGCAGGCATCTGATAGTCTGAAATGATGAGGTGAGGGATGAAGCTCTTTAATGCTTTCCTAAAGTCGCTTTCTGTTTCAACAAGATGAAATTCAACCGGGTCTACCAGCTTTGCCACCTCTCTCCGGGCCAGCATGGCATCAGAAGGGAGGTCTTCAACAATGAGGATCCGTGTTGGTTTTTTTTGGTCAGGTACCATGTTTATTCGAGGGTTTTATTCACAAGGAGCCAGAACAGGCCAGTATTGCTCAGGGCATTGATAAAGTCATCAAAATCAACAGGTTTGACAACATATGAGTTGGCACCCAATGCATAGGCTGTTTTAATGTCGGGATCTTCTTTCGAAGAGCTGACCACAACCACCGGAATGCTTTTTGTTAACTCATTGCCTTTGATTTGCCGGAGTACTTCCAATCCATCAACCTTGGGTAGTTTCAGATCAAGGAAGACCACTTTCACTGGTTTGCTCAACTTGCGGTCTTCGTACTTCCCTCTGCAAAATATAAAGTCAAGTGCTTCAGCACCATCTTCAACCAGGTAAATGGCATTGGCCATCTGCTGTTTTTTCAGCGCCCTGATGGTAAGCTCTGCATCGTTGGGATTGTCTTCAACCAACAACACATCAACGGGGTCAAATTCTTTCATCATTTTTTATTTTTTATTCAAGTATTTTTTCTGGTAATGAAAAAGAAATAACAGCTCCTTTGTCTATTATGCCTTCAGCGCCTACCTGGCCACCATGTTTATAGATTACCCTATGCACGATAGCCAGACCCACACCGGTGCCTTCAAACTCATTGGCAGAGTGTAAGCGCTGAAATACACCAAAGATCTTGTCTACATAATTCATGTCAAACCCCACCCCGTTATCTCTGATCTGGTAATGAAAGAACCCGTCTTTCATTTCTGATGAAATATGGATGCTGGGCTTTTTACGGCTGGCTGAAAACTTAATTGCATTTGACAAGAGGTTGCTCCACACCTGCCTGATCATGGTGGCATCTCCTTTTGCATCATAGATCTCATCCAGCACGAAATCAATATTTTCTCTTTGTTCAGGAGTAGTGACTTCGTGGTACATGGAGTAAACCAATTTTCTCATGTCAATGGTTTCTCGGGTTATCTCTTTTCTGCTCAGGCGTGAAAAGGCAAGAAGGTCGTCAATGAGTTTTCCCATATTTCGGGTATTGTCTCTGATTACCTGGCATACCCTTTGTGCATCCTGATCAAGGTGTTGTCCATAATCCTCAAGCAGTATCCTTGAAAAGCCGTCGATGGCACGCAGCGGAGACCTCAGGTCATGTGATACGGAATAGGTAAATGCCTCCAGCTCCTTGTTGGTTGATTCCAAAGCCTTTGTTCTCCTTTCAACACGTTGCTCCAATTCGTTAACCAGGTCAACATTTTCCAGGGCAATGGCCGCTGCATCGGCCAAAGTTTGCAGCAAATGCTGTTCTTCAGCGGCTGGCACATATGGTCTTGCCCAGTAAACGGCAATGGCAGCCCTTGGTTCCTGCTGGTTAATCGGGAAACTGGCCAGACTTTTAACGAAAGTTGATTTATAAACCTGATGGGGTATTCTGTCATCTGCATAGATATCTTCGATGACAACAGACTTTTTGTTAAGCATAACCCAACCGGTGATGCATTTTTCCATCGGGTATTTTTTCCCTTTGAACAGGGGCTCAATGGCATCTTCGTAAAGATAGTTGCAATAACCATTGTCTCTGACCACAAAAGTGGCTCCGTCTGCGCCAGATAGTTTTCTGGCGTACAATGCCATTGTTTTACGTATTTGATGAAGGTTCTTGCCGATTGAAAGCTCCTTGACCGCTGCCACCAAGTCATACAGCCTTGTGTTTAGCCTCTTGATCTCACCTTCACTTCTTTTGCGTTCTGTGATATCTCTGAAGCTTACCACAGCACCTTTGGCTTTGCCTGCAACGTAGATAGGCGAGCTGACATATTCAACAGGAAAACTGCTGCCATCTTTCTTCCAGAATACTTCATGGTCAATGGTGCTGATTCTGCCCTCGGTTAATGCTTTATTAATAGAACAATCCTTTGGGTGATAAGGCGTTCCGTCAACGTGGGTGTGGTGGTGTATACCGTGTATAAACCTGTCTGTTAATTCATTTTCTTCGTATCCCAACATATCCAGTGCAGCCTGATTGATCATGGTGGTTTTGCCCTGATTGTCTACTGAAAAAATGCCGTCTCCGGCATATCTGAGCACCGTCTCAAGCTTTGCGGCCGTAACGGCAAGGTTCATTTCGGCCATTTTCCTGTTGGTAATAACTTCGGTATACAGAATGATTCCGCCAATATGGCCATCTTTGTCGCGCCAGGGCCTGCACTCCCAGCGGGTAAATTCAATCTTTCCATCTGTGCGCACAAAATGATCTTCTTCTGATCGTATGATTTCGCCCTGTAGCGCACGCTGATGCACTTTTTTCCACTTTTCAGGAATATCCGGAAATACATCGTAATGGTATTTCCCAATGAGGTCTTTTTCTTTAACACCGTAGTCGTCAAGGTAACGTTGGCTCACAAAAATATACTTCAGGTCTTTGTCGTGTACTGCAATTGCACTGGGGTCGTGCTGAATGATGTATTGCATCAGGTCATCCCATGCAGTGGCTTTTTTTTCGTTTTCAAGCCTTTGGTCTTCAATTTTATTGATTGAATCTGCGCTTTTCCATACAAGGAAAACGGCAATGGACAGAAACAAGACAAAGAACAGCGAAATATCTGAAGACAGCCCGTGCAGCCCCAGCCTTTCAGCTAAAATCCATAGTAAAACCAGGGATATGGGTGCCATGATTGTCAGGGGCAATAAACGCCTGGCCAGATAGCCTCCGGGCCCGGGTTTGGAAAAAATGGTCATGATACCCTGATCAGGGTAACTAAACAACACGCTCAGAGAGAGAATAAAAAATCCCGCTGATGTGTGAACGGCCATTTGGGTATAGTGTGCATATCCGTAAAGGGGATCAATACGAAAGCCGTAACCCAAAAATGGCAAAACGCTGAGCAGCGCCAGAAATGACGCACAAAGCTGGGCAATGATCAGGCTTGAAGCATTCTTTATTATCAATGAGATCAAAGCAGTTCCGGCAATTAAAAACCCAATGGCTGCATTGGGTGACATGCGGCCTGGCAAATAGGTGCCAACCGCATCAGAATGCTCAGTAAAAAAAAGGCTGTCCAGGCCGGTGTAAACACCAAACACATATTCAATGACTGATACCAGGCCTAAGACTATTACAAATGAGGCCAGCACCAAAGACAACCAGTAATTGAATGTTGTCCGGGTATATTTTAGAAGCAAAAGCAAGGTGATTCCTGAAACCATGATACCAACGGCTGTATTGGCTTTCATGCTGACAAGGTTTGGATGAACGCTTTTTAAAACGGGAATGTCCAGTGCCCAACCCAGAACAACAAGCAAGCCCAACCCCACCAGCAGCACAGCCAGATATGGCGCTAGCCGTTTCATGTATAAAACGGCTTTCAAACTTTTGTCATGCGATTCCATTGAGGTCAGGTGTTACGTAACAAGCCCTTGAGCTATGGTGTAATAAGCAATTCAAACCCTGCCTTAAACAAATATAATGAAAAAACGGAATAATTAAAATATAATACGGGAGCACCCCATAACTGTCGTGATGTTAAGGTCAAAGGACAAATAATGGTATATCCAAAAGTGTCAGCAGTTTTTAAACAGAGGTACCGATGGGCATCCCGTTTCTTGACCACTCGCTCCAGGAACCTGTGTAGATTGGCGGAATTTCAAGCCCTGCATAGTCTATGGCCAGCAAGGTATGGCAGGCAGTAACACCTGACCCGCAATGTACGATAACCTGATCTGCGGGGCGACCATCAAAAAATTCGGTAAACATTTTCCGCAATGTTACTGCATCAAGAAAAAACCTGTTTTCGTCCAGGTTCCAGGTATACGGCAAATTCACTGCACCGGGGATATGTCCGGCAATGTTGTCGATGGGTTCAATAAATCCCAGATAACGATCTTCTTCACGTACATCGACAACAAGAAAACGGATGTCTGTGGCAGCTTTTGCTGTTTGCTGCATGTCTCGAACCGGTAGTTTCCACTCCGTGACAGGGTAATTGGGTGCAGTATTGGGTTTGAAAGGAAGGGCGCTGACCGGAAATCCAGCGGTTATGGCTGCCTGCATACCTCCGTTAAGTACCTGCACCTGGCTGTGTCCAGATGCTCTGAGCATCCACCAGAAACGGGCTGCTGCACTGGAACCACCGGCATCATCATAAACCACAACCCTTGATTCAGGGCTGATACCCAATTGCCCCAAGAGCACTCCAAATCTCTTTGGGCTGGGCAAGGGATGCCGTCCACCCTGACTCAGATCTTCGCAGATATCAGATAAATCATCTTCAAGGTGCACATGCAGGGCCCCCTTCAGGTGCCCTGCCGCATATCTTTCTCTGGCATCTATGCCTGACCTTGCATCTATGAGGGTAAAAAGTTCATGGCCGGCCAGTAGCAACAATTCATTTGCTCCAATAAGTGGTGTCATCATATTTTTGGATATAACTATCTTTGTGGTGGTTGTTTTGCAAAAATAAGGGTTTTTCAAGCAAAGATGCCAGGTTGTGTGTTTACAAAGTAAAGTTTTACATAATCATATGTCTGATAAAACACGCGTAGTGGTCGGTTTGTCGGGGGGGGTTGACAGCTCAGTTGCTGCTTACCTGCTTTGTAAGGCTGGCTATGAAGTAATTGGGGTATTTATGCGCAACTGGCACGATGACTCTGTCATTATTTCGGAGCAATGTCCCTGGATTGAAGACAGTACTGATGCAATGATGGTTGCCGAGAAACTTGGTATACCGTTTCACACCTTAGATTTCAGTGAAGTTTACAGGAAACGTATCGTTGACTATATGTTCGCTGAATACGAGGCTGGCCGGACTCCAAATCCGGACGTTCTGTGCAACAGAGAGATCAAGTTTGATGTTTTTCTTGATGCAGCAGAAAAGCTTGGAGCGTCATTTGTGGCTACAGGGCACTATTGTCAAAAGGCTGAAACTGAAACCGCTGCAGGGAAACGCTATCAATTGCTTGCTGGCGCAGATCAGAATAAAGACCAGAGTTATTTTCTCTGCCAACTCACCCAGGAACAATTGTCAAGGGCCCTTTTTCCTATTGGTGGCATGCAAAAGGAAGAGGTAAGGGTTCTGGCCAGAAAGCTTGAACTGGTGACTGCGGATAAAAGGGACAGTCAGGGTTTATGCTTTATCGGCAAGGTTCATTTACCTGTTTTTCTTCAACAGCAACTTAAGCCACGTGAAGGTGATATCATGCTCGTGTCTGAAGAGGTTGCGGCTTCTCAGCAAAAAGAAGTTCCGGCAAAAAATACCTGGGCTGATCTGGATGAAGATTTACTTGAAAATCTATGTCGTGCCCCCTCGTATCAACCACAACAGGCCAGAAAAGTGGGGGTGCATCAGGGCGCACATTTTTTTACCGTTGGCCAGCGCAAGGGGTTGGATGTAGGGGGTATGCCACAACCCATTTTTGTCATTGCAACGGATATTGAAAGCAATATCATTTATGCAGGTATGGGGGGTGATCATCCGGGCCTGCTCAGACCAGGCTTATTTGTTCGCAAAGAAGATATTCACTGGATCAGAGATGACCTGGCTATAAAGCCTGGACAGCATGCCTCATACATGGCGCGGATCCGCTACCGCCAACCTTTGGACAGTGCAATGCTGATCATGCGCGAAAAAGGCCTGTATATTTTATTTGCTCAAAAACAAAAGGGCATTGCCGCCGGACAGTTTGTAGCCTGGTACGAGGGTGATGAATGTATAGGTTCAGGTGTTATTTCAGACGGCCCTTAAAAAGCACGTTAACTATGCCTGGAGGTTACCATGCCTCAGTAATGATCTGTTCCTGTGACAGGCCCATGTCTTTCAGCAGCTTTTCAACTGCTTCCATCATGGCCGGTGGGCCGCAAACATACACCCGCTTTTCATTGTCTGCCAAATAGGGTTTTATGATGTCTTCGCTGATAAGACCGTGATCAAATTCCTTTGTTTTTTCTTCAGAAAGGATATGGTGTACCCGGCCTTTGAACAAAGTTTCCAGCTCTTCTTTCAGGATAATATCCTTACTGGTTTTATTGGCATAGATGAGTGAGCTGTTTCCATGCTGGTTGCTCTTTGCAAGCTCTCTGAACATAGCCAGAAAAGGAGTGATGCCGGCACCTCCTGCGATAAAGAGTCCATCACCTTTCCAGGTTAGTTCGCCAAACACCTCATGAAGGATCAGCTCATCACCCTTGTTGACATCCAGTAATTTGTCAGTTGCCCCATCATGTTCCGGATAGGTTTTAATGATGAATTCAAGGTATGGATCACCCTGTAAAGAAGTGAATGTAAAGGGCCTGGGCTCATTTTGCCATCCGTTTTTATTGATGGCAATTTCTGTTGCCTGTCCTGGACTAAATGTATAATTGTTTGGTTTATTGGTGATAATCAGTAGCGTGTCGTGCGTGATATGACTGATTGAGCGTATTGTTACAATATGTTTTTCCATTTGCTGAATGAATGTTATTCTCGATTCGATTGTTGGTTTTTTTGTTTTTCCTCTTGCTCTTTCCTGATCCTGCGGCGCCATATTATGTATAGAAAAAGAATCAGCAGGGGGATTACTATATAAAAAATAATATTGAAAGGCGATTCAAAGAACCTCAGTGGTTCTTTGTCAAATGGTACATGGGTGGGTCGCTGTGCCAATAATAAGCCTGGCAGCCATACCACCAATATAAACATGACTGTTCTCATGCAAGGGTTGTTTTATTGGTTACAGCAATACAACAGATAGGCGGAAGAATGGTTCAAAATGTTTTTCGTCTGATGATATTGCGTAAACCTATGATAAGTCTGACGGTCAGGTATTGCAAGGTGAGAAAAAAGATGATTGCGGCTCCTGACGGGATATCCAGTGTGTAAGATGCCATGAGCCCTATAACAGAACCGCTGATGCCCCAGAGTGCAGCCAGTGGGATAATGCGGGCAAAGTTTCTTGTAAACAACATGGCTGTAATTTGGGGTATGGTAAAAACACTTAATACCAGGATTATGCCAACCGTTCTGATGCTAATGACAATTGCCAGGGCCATAACCACCGACATCAGGTAACGGTACCGGGCTACGGGTATGCCTTTGATTCTTGCAAATTCAGGGTCAAAGGCAGTATAAAGAACAGGGCGGTAGTATACAGTGAATAGCAATATGATGAGAATGCAAAAAATGATCAGTAATTGCAGCTCAGCCCGGCCTACTGACAGAATATTGCCGAATAAAAAACCCATCAGGTTGGGTGTGTATCCCGGTGTCATAAAAACAAAGATGATGCCTAAAGCCATGCCCAGCGACCAAAGTATGGCAATGGCACTGTCTTCTCTAACCCTTCCTTTTTGTGAAACCCATTCAATTCCTACGGCTGTCAATATGCCAAACAAGGCCGCACCTGCAAATGGGTTCAAACCAAAAAAATAGGCCATGCCGATGCCCCCGAATGATGCGTGGGTAATACCCCCTCCGATAAATACGATCTTTCTCGACACAATATAAGTACCTACCATGGCTGCCAGAATTGAAGTGAGAATGGCCGCGGCAATGGCATGACGGAAAAACTGGTATTCAAAAATGGATAAATACTCAGTCATGGTCGTGTACTTTGAGCACCCTGTGTGGAACAGGACCATGTGCAATGACATCCACAGGGCAGTTGTATACTTTCAAAATTTCTTCGGATAATTGGTTTGAAGGGTGGTAATGCAGGGTGCCATTTACACAGGCAATGGTTTTTACCAGGGGCGAAATGGTTCCGATATCATGTGAAACCAACAGAATGGCCATCTCACTGTTCAATGCCTTTAGCCAGGTGTAGAGTTCTTTTTCAAAATGTTTATCAACATGTGTGTTAGGTTCATCCAATATAAGCAAATTGGGCTTATCAATCAGTGCCCTGCATAGCAGCGCTTTCTGGAGTTGGCCACCGCTTAGCTCACCGATTGGTTTTGATGTTACTCCAGATAATCCGGCATCATTTATCATGTGATTTATTTTCTCTTTCTGGTTGGCAGACAGGTGGTGAAACCATTTGCTTTTGCTTGGCAGACCTGAGGCCACCAACTCTTTTACAGTGATCGGAAAGGATTTGTCAATCTGGGTTGCCTGCGGAAGATAGCCTGTTTTGGGCTTGCCTGTGGGGAAACTAACTGAACCTGCAAAAAGGGGCAGTAATCCGAGTATCGCCTTTATCAACGTGGTCTTTCCCCCACCGTTGGGGCCAATAATGCCAATGAAGTCGTCGGGGTATATTTCAAGGTTCACATCACTGAGAACCGTTTCTGAAAAGTAACCGGTACGTAAATGATCTAGTATGACCAGAGGTTTGCTCATTGCATATATTCTCTGAAAACACCCATGAGTTGCTGCATCTCTTCAGTCCAGTCATAGGCCATGGGGTTAATTTGTACCAGGGTGGTTCCCGACTCATCACTCACCAGCTGGGCACTGCGCACATCAAATTCTTCCTGAATAAAAATAAGCGGTACCTGATGCTCTCTGGCTTGCCTGATAATCCGGGCCAATTGAGCCGGTGTCGGGTCTTTCCCCCCTCTTTCAATGGAAACCTGCTCCAGTCTGTAATCTCTGGCCAGATAGGTGAGAGCTGGGTGAAATATCATAAAGGTGCGCTGACTCAGGGTTGAGGTGACCATCTCCATTGCCTGGTGAATGGCCTTGATTTCTGCATACAGTGGTTCGTAGTTTTGCTCAACTGTTTCTGCAAGTTCGGGAAATACTTGTATGATAGCATCGCGCATTACCGGAAGTAGCTTTAGCATCACGGCCGGCGACATCCAGATATGGGGATCTATACCCCCCTCATGAACATGATCTCCATGATCTATCTCTTCACCCCTGATGAGTTCAAGCCCGTCAGACAGGTCAATTACCTTCATCCCCGGACTTAACTCCGAAAGCCTGCTAATCCAGGCCTGTTCGTATCCGAGGTACCCAATCCTGAAATAAAGCCCTGAATCAGACAACTTTCTGAACTGGCTTGTGGTGGGAGCATATGTGGCATGGCTGGCGCCTTGGGGCACCATTATGTTCACATCAAGTGCCTGATCAGTTAACCTGTCAACAAAGAATTGAATGGGTGTGATACTTACTGAAACCACAGCATCATGTGCTGACTGCCGGGGTGACTGGCATGCATTAAACGTTGCCAGTGTACCTGCAATAATAAAGGCAAAAAAGATCCTGCGCATACTTAAAGTATAAATGTATTGTATAGGTTTGTTTGTTTTACTGATTCCTTTTGGAACAGCTTTTCACTTTTGTTTAAATGATAACACAAGATACAAATATATGTTTAGTGAAAACCAGCATATGAGGTTTTTGACTTTACTGAAACTATTGCTGCCAATCTCCCAGATTGATGATTTATGTCGGTTAATCATAAAATACACGTTTTTAGTCATGATGGCGCAACTTTCCGCCCATTTTTTAACAGCTTTTTGAAAATATTCATACTTTTAGGCAGGCTTGCGACCCATGTTTTGCCTGCCTTTATGTTTGACTATCCCACACCATGTTACACATTAAAATCCTCTTCACATGATGACAAAACGACTACTTGCCTTTTGCATGGTTTTCGTATGCCTTGCAGTTACCAATGTATTTGCCGGGGCCAGTTACCGTGACCATCAGCAGTTAACGCAAAAACTCAGGGGCCTGGCTGATAAACACCCTGACCTGATATCCCTGCAGACTCTCGGGAAAACCGTCGGTGGCAAAGATATTTGGTTACTTTCAATAGGTGCCGGAGATATCACCAAAAAACCAGCCATCGCAATGGTTGGCGGTGTATCAGGAGATCACCTGCTGGGAACAGAAATTGCCCTTGGATTTGCCGAAAGGTTGGCACTAGGGGTCGGACAACAAGATGTCAGGGCTCTGCTTGATTCGGTAACGTTTTATATTGTGCCCGACGTTAGTCCCGACGCCAGGGCGCAATTTTTTGCCCCATTGCGTTATGAGCGATTCGGTAACGCCAACCCTTCAGACCTTGATCGGGATGGACGCATTGGCGAGGATCCTTATGATGATCTGAATGGAGATGGACTGATTACCCTGATGCGGATCAAAGACCCAACTGGCAAATGGATTAAGCATCCTGATGATGAAAGGGTAATGGTGAAGGCCAATATGGAGAAGGGAGAGCGTGGTCAATACCTGGTTTTTAGCGAAGGTGTTGATAATGACAAAGATGGACAATTTAACGAGGATGGAGAAGAAGGTATCTTTTTTAACAAAAACTTTACTTTTGATTATCCGGTTTTTGATAGGGGTGCCGGTGAGCATCCTGTGTCTGAAATAGAGACCCGGGCCATTGCAGACTTTTTGTTCGGAGCTAAAAATGTATTTGCCGTCGTGTCATTTGGCCCTGCAAATAATTTAACGCACCCCCTTTCTTTTAGTGAAAGGAACGCCAGTGGGAGAATCATTACAGGCTGGCTTGAGCATGACGCCACAATAAACCGCATGGTAAGCCATACTTACCACATGCATGTTCAATCAAAGGGCTCATCAGCTGTGTCAGGTAGTCCCGGTGATTTTTTCCAATGGGCGTATTTTCACTATGGACGATTTAGTTTTAGTACGCCTGGTTGGTGGGTTCCTCCAGCAGGAGACGACGGAAAACCTGCTGAAAATGCTGAGGTAAACTTTCTGCGCTGGGCTGAGAAAGAGAACATTCCTGATGTATTTGTACCCTGGACAAGGGTTGATCATCCTGATTTTCCTGGCCAGGAAGCGGAGGTTGGTGGCATAGCACCATTTGTAATGAAAAATCCGCCTGAACAGATAATAGCCGGAATTGCTGACAACCACTATGGGTTTCTTATGCATTTGGCTGCAATGCGTCCACGCCTTGATATTGTGAATGTGAAGACCGAACAACTGGGAAGGAACCTCTTTCGGATTTCAGTTGATATAGCCAATACTGGTGCAATGCCTGCTACATCTCAGCTGGGGCAGCGGGTAAGGTGGGTGCAAAAGCCAGTTGTCAGGCTTGAATTGGATCGCCGCCAGGAATTAATCAGTGGAAGAACCATTGATATTATTCAGGAGCTGCAGGGCCATTCAAGCACGGAGAGAAGTTGGCTTGTCAGGGGTGGTGGTACTGTAACCCTCCGGGCAGGAAGCGAATCCGCCGGCTTTAAGCAGATCGAGATCAAATTATAATGAACCCACAATTGCCTATTCCCATGAAAAAGTATATGATATTCATTTCAGTCATTTTCGCGTTACTGCTTTTATCCGGCACCAATAATTTCTTGCCTGCCCAGTCAGTGGATATGCTGTTTAAGGCAGCCGGGACACCTGTTAACCCCAAGGTTCAGATTAGCTGGAACCGTTATTATACCAATGATGGATTGTATGAAATTTCACGTCAATTGGCAGCAGCGCATCCCGACCTGATAAAACTTGAATCAATTGGTAAAAGCTATGAGGGTCGCGAAATTTGGTTGTTAACGGTAACAAACCACAGCAATAAACCACACATGGATAAGCCAGGATTTTGGATTGATGGCAATATCCATGCAAATGAAATCCAGGGAAGCGAGATCGCCCTGTATACCGCCTGGTATTTGGCCGAGAACTATGGAGACAATGCGTTTGTCACCCAGTTAATGGATGAAAAAGTGTTTTATATTGCTCCTACCATTAATCCGGACGGAAGGGAAAATTATATGTTTGAACCAAATACTGTGAGTACGCCCCGTAGCGGAACCATCCCCCTTGATGATGATGGAGATGGTGAGGTGGCTGAAGATGGCTTTGATGATTTGAACGGAGATGGCCATATTACCCAGATGCGCAGGCGAAACCCCATGGGCCAGTTTGTTGAATGTCCTGAAGATCCCAGAAGACTGATACCCGCCAGACCCGGTGAATTTGGTGATTTTGACCTGCTTGGATTTGAAGGAATTGACAGGGATGGTGACGGAAGAATTAATGAAGATGGGGTTGGACGCTATGACCCAAACCGTGACTGGGGATGGAACTGGCAGCCTGATCATATTCAACGGGGAGCTTACCATTATCCATTTGCCTTGCCTGAAAATCGTGCTGTGAGAGATTTTGTCATGGCACACCCCAATATAGCGGGTGCGCAGACATACCACAATACAGGCGGGATGATATTGCGCGGCCCCGGCACCCGTGAAGATGCCGGTCTCTATACCCGTGAAGATATCAGGGTATATGATGCCATCGGCGAGTTGGGAGATCGGTTGTTGCCAGGTTATCGGTACATGATACTATATGAAGACCTGTATACCGTTTATGGTGGTCAGATAGACTGGTTCCATTTTTCAAGGGGGATATATACATATACCAATGAATTGTTTACCAACTATATGTACTTTTATGAACAATACCAAAACAGGGAGGAGTCTCAGAAGGCACCCTACTTTTTTGATAAATATTTATTGTTCGAAGATGCTTTTGTGCCATGGGAACCCTTTGATCATCCCCAGTTTGGTGAGATTGAAATTGGTGGGTTCAAGAAAAATTTTGGCAGAATTCATCCCGGCTTCATGTTAGAGACAGATGCCCACCGCAATATGGCTTTTACCCTTTATCATGCTTACCACACACCCCAGCTTGAAATTACCGAGGTATCGGTAACCGATCTGGGTGGTGGACTGAGGGAGGTTATTGCCGTGGTTGCCAACACCCGTCTGACACCAACGCATGCGGGGATTGACCTGCGCCACAATATTGAACGGCCCAATTATATCAGCCTTGAAGGTGGTGAGGTATTGGCTGGGATGCTGGTTCATAACCGTGACCTGAATGTGGTAGAAGAGCAGAAGGTGAATCCCTCAACTGTAGAAGTAAGGAATATTCCCGGCATGGGTTATGTTACCGTAAAATGGATCGTAGAGGGTGGCCGGCAGATCACTGTTCATGTAGATAGCCCCAAGGGCGGCAAGTTGAGCCGACAGGCCCGCTAAACCATCCTGCTTCCAGTATTCTGCCTTGCAGGTCAATGCAGAAATGCTTTGTCATTGTATTGAATAAATACCTTGAAGCACCAGGGATTGAGTGCTATGGATGTGGTGTCGTTAAAAGTTACAGGTTTTTCGGTGATATAATCTTTGTAGCGGCCGTGATGCAGCATGTCTTTGAATGTTGCACTGACTCTTTCTGACGAAAAATTGAATACGGCAAAAACCTTATGCATATCATTTTGCCGGATAAAGCTCAACACGTTTTCTGGCAGGTTGTTGGGAACCTCCTGCATGGGTGCACCCCAGTGCCCATTCCATAGGGCCTTGTATTGCTTTTTAAGTGAAAACAGTTTTTGGTATAGACTACCCATTGGGTGGTTTCGCCAGGCGATGGGGGATTTGTCAAAAAATGCGAGCGCCTTGTCCATGCCGGCTTCCTGTCCATTGTGAATCAGGGGTATACCGTCGCCAACCACTGAAAGTACGATGGCCGCCTCGAGTGCCCGGCCAAAATTTTCGTACATACTGCCCTCCCAGGCATTCTTGTCGTGGTTGGTCACAAAAGTCATTCGTATACTTCCTTTGGGAAAAGCTTTTGCATGCCATGCGTAATATTTGTGCAGGTCTGATATTTTTTTTCGGTCCATGGCGATATCATGAACCATATCCCACCATGTCCATGCATAGGTCGCATCAAAGGCTTCCAGATGCAGTTCTCTTGACTCCCATTCAGCCAGCATAAAAACGGGTTTGATGTTTTCCAGTTCCCGGCGTACATTCACCCAGAAATCGATGGGGACATAACCTGCAACATCAGCGCGGAAACCATCAACATTTGCTTGCCTGACCCACCAGCACATTGTCTCGGTCATATACTCCCTCAGCTGCGTTGAATTATAGTCAAGCTCAATGATGTCAGACCATCCGCTCCAGGGTGTTGACCTGAAATTGCCTTTTTTATCTCTGATGTACCAGTCGGGGTTTTGCCTGGTCAGGGGGTTATCCCAGGCAGTATGGTTAGCCACCCAGTCGAGTATAACATACAAACCCATCTCATGTGCCTTGTCAATGAAGTTTTTCAGGTCACTGAAACTACCAAATTCAGGATTTACCCCGTAATAGTCTCTTACAGCATACGGACTGCCCAGCTTCCCTTTTCGGTTCTTTGAACCAATTGGGTGGATCGGCATAAGCCAGAGAATATCAACACCCAATTCTTTCAGGCGTGGTAATTGTTGTATGGCTGCCCTGAAGGTTCCTTCGGGGGTGAATTGCCTCGTGTTGATCTGGTAAATCACGGCATGTTTTACCCAGTCTGGACTTTGTCTTGCATGATAGGGTACAGGGTTCTGCATGGGATCATTGGTTTTTACAAACTAAGTTAGAAAGAATCGTGTTTATGTAAAAATCAAGGGCTCTTGATTCGCATGTAATTTTCTTATGTAATTGCTGATTATTAGTCACGCATTTATGTATTATTCACCTAACTTTGGCCCAAAAATTATCATCATGGAAGTGTCCTTTTTTGACTCGTTATGGTGGAGCTGGGTTATTTTACCCCTGTTGATATTTTTAAGTCGTATCCTTGACCAAAGTATTGGGACGCTCCGTATCATATTTGTTTCGAAAGGCTACAGGTATATCGGCCCTCTGCTTGGTTTTTTTGAAGTAATCATCTGGTTGCTGGCGGTGACCCAGGTGCTGAAACATCTGTATAACCCCCTGTCATATATAGCTTATGGGGCAGGTTTTGCTATGGGAAATTATGTCGGGATCAGACTCGAAGAGAAAATTTCCATAGGTAATGTTCTATTAAGAATGATCCCCAACAGGGATCCATCAAGTTTGATCAGACAATTTCGTGAAAGTGGTTTTGGTGTTACCGTGGTAGATGGACAAGGGGCTTCCGGGCCCGTTAAAATTGTTTTTACAATCATGAAACGTAAGCGGATCAGCCAGGCCATTGCGATTATCAATGCGCATCACCCCAACTCATTTTATACCATTGAAGAGATAAAGACCGTAAAAGAGGGTTTTTTTGGTTTGCCTCCTGCCAGGCCCAGGGTAAGAAGGCTTTTCCCCTGACACATCATTTTGGCCTGGGTTTTATTAAATTGCACTGGGATAAAGCATTTCTGTTGGCTATGCAAAAAATACGTTTCGGCAAGATCATTTTTACATTATTGACACATTGGGCTGAAAAATTTAGCTTAAAACTGAATTATGTGTCAGGACTATATTCTCCTTCACCATACCTAAACAAATAAAATTATGACGGATAAAGCAGTCTATTTTGAACACCTGTTTCAGAGTGTGCCTGCAGGTGTGGTTTTGCTTGACAAGGATGACCGAATCATTGATTGCAACGCAGGGTTTAAAGTGTTGTTTGGGTTTGACAGAGAAGAATCCATTGGCAGAAAGATCAATGATTTGATTGTTCCTGAGCGCTTTCAGGATGAAGGACTCGGGGCGACAAAAACCGTTGCCTCAGGCCAAAGGCTTTTTATTGAAACCACCCGGAAGACAAAAGACGGCCGCTTGCTTCATGTGTCTATTACCGGTTCACCCATATCATTGCAAGAAGGATCACTGTCAGTCATAGGGATTTACCAGGATATTACATCCCGCAAGCGCGCTGAAGAAGCTTTAAAAGAAAGTGAAGCTAAGCTGCGGACCATATTCAATAATGCAAATATTGGCTTTAGCATTGCTGATCCGACAGGTAAGCTGTTGATGACCAACAAATGGTATCAGGAATACCTGGGCTATGATACTGAGGATATGGATGGTAAAACGGTGGCAGAGATTACCCATCCTGATGACCGGCTGGAGACGCAAAAAAAGTTTTCTGAAATTGTTAATGGAAGCACTGATAAATACAGGTTAGAAAAAAGATTTATCCACAAAGATGGCCATTATGTCTGGGGTGATTTGTCTGTATCTGCATTGAAAGACCAGGATGGGGTTGTTAAAATGGTCATTGGAATGGTTGCTGATATTACTGAAAAAAAACAGGCAGAATTCAACCTGATACAACGTGAGATGCAGCTAAGTGAGCTGAACGCAACTAAAGACACCTTCATTTCTATCTTGTCACATGATATCCGAAGTCCCTTCGCCTCCATCCTTGGGCTGGCTGATATACTGCTTGAAAATACAGGAGAGCTCAGCACGGATGAAGTAAGGGAACTTTTACAGGGTATCAGGTCGCAGGCTTCATTGACACTTACCCTGTTGGATGATATCCTGGCATGGGTAAGGGTGCAATCGGGAAAAATCTCATTTCACTCTGACTTTGTTCAGCTCTGCCGCTCATGTGATGCTGTGGTTTTAAAGCTAAAGCCCCTGGCCGAATTAAAGAATATTTCCATTGATTGTACTGAGGTTGGTTCGGTGGTTGCCTTTACTGATGAGCATATGTTTCGTACAATTCTACGCAACCTGGTTTCAAATGCCATTAAATTTACCCCTGAAAATGGAACTGTAAGAATCATTGCAACCAATGAAAAACAACATGTACTAGTAGCCGTATCAGATACTGGCATAGGTATAGAACAAGAAAATATCCCCAAACTATGGGATATTGGTATTCCACATTCAACTACCGGGACAGCAGGTGAAGAAGGCACCGGTTTTGGCCTGACACTGTGCAAAGAACTTGTAGCAAAGCAGGGTGGGAGCATTTGGGTTGAATCAGTTGTGGGTAAGGGCAGTACGTTCTTTTTTACTTTACAAAAAGCTAATACCTGAGAATCATCCTGTCCTTTATCATTGCAAGGCTTGAGAAACCACTGAAAAGAATAATCCCCAGTTCAGTCTGCTGCGGTCTGTGCCTGCTCTCACAAAAATAAGACCGCGTTCAGGTTCAACGTAAACAACCTGCCCGGCATAACCATACGCTGAAAAGCTGTTATCCGTCACATGCCAATGGTACTGATAACCGCGATCACTCCCATACATGGTGTCTGTTTTTGTTGATTCCCTTATCCATTCTTCCGATACGATTCTCTGTCCGTTCCACACTCCACCGTGCATAAAGAGGCGTCCGAATTTTGCAAAGTCAACCGGACTTCCGCTCAGGCAGCAGAAGGTTTTCTCCATCCCCGACTCTTCACTGTCAATAACCCAGCTTCCTGCATACTCCATTCCCAAAGGACCCCAAAGCCTTTCTTGCATGTAGCTGGTAATGGTCATCCCCTTGAGGGCCCGATGCAGTACAAGCCCCAGTAGCTGGGAGTCGCCGCTGTTGTAATTGTGACGTGTGCCTGGTTCTTTTGTTACCTTTAATCCCAGCAGGGAGCTGTAAATATCCTCGCTGTAATACAGGTCAACCGGACCCCTGAACGGATTGTAGTATACCTCACTGAAGTTTATTCCCGAGGTCATTTGCAGCAAATGCCTGATGGTAACATTCTCAAAACCCTTTTCCCTTAACTCTGGAACATAATGGTATACTGGCTCATCAACTGACAGGATATACCCATCATCGATTGGGCATCCCACCAATATAGAAAGAAATGATTTTGTCATTGAGAACCAGGAGAGTTGAGAGTCATGGCTATACCCGTAAAAAAAACGCTCGTATATGATGGTGTCATTTCTGATAACAATAAAAGCTACCGATTTTATGTCCTCAAGGAATGCTTCAAAAGAGGGGTATGCACCTGAAATGGGTCGCTCAATTTCTTCTTCCAGCTGGTTATAACTTGTAATGACCTTTTCTATATCAATGTCACCTCAGATTTTTATGTTTTTGATCATATAAAACTTTGATCAATGGCTGTGGCAAAAAATAACAGCCACTTGCGAATTTCTCGTAAGTGGCTGCTTTTGTGGTGGGCCCACCTGGGCTCGAACCAGGGACCAACTGATTATGAGTCAGCTACTCTAACCAACTGAGCTATGGGCCCGTTGCCCGACGTATTTTACATGCCCGGCGGCGACTGCAAATTTACACATAATCTGTTTATGTGGAAAAGATTTTTTTTCTTTACACTCCTAAATATAAGACGAGGCTGTTCGCAAATCTGACCGATTCATGCAAATACGTAATATCATTTTTGACCTGGGCGGGGTTCTGCTCAATATTGACTACCAGCGCACCATAGAGGCCTTCAAAGATTTGGGCATTCAGTATTTTGATGGGTTATTTACCCAGGCCAGCCAAATTGGCCTGTTCGACAGTTTAGACCGGGGAGACATCAGTCCTGAAACTTTCAGGAATGAATTGCGGAAAATCACAGAACTACCGCTTACAGATCAACAAATTGATTCAGCCTGGAATGCCATGTTGCTGGATATGCCGGGCAAACGCCTGGCCATGCTTGACCGGGTAAGCAGACACTATCGTTTGTTTTTACTCAGCAACACCAACGCCATTCATTATCCGGCGTATCAGACATATATGGATAGCCAGTATGGATTTAGTGACCTTGAAGCCTTGTTCGAAAAACAATACCTGTCTTATGAGCTTGGTATGCGAAAGCCCGATGTCGAAATATTTGAGCATATCATACATGATAAGAAACTGAATAAAGACCAGACCTTGTTTGTTGACGACTCTTACCAGCATGTGGAGGGAGCAAGAAAGGCAGGTTTACTTGCTGTGTGGATTGATATTACCTCAATAGATGTGCTTGATCTGTTTTCACCTGCATACAGGCTCAACGACCTTACTGATCTACTTTTGAAACAGCCTTGACACCGTCATTCACGTGATAAATAACGATCAGCAGAATTTAGTTTCGATCTCATGGAGAATTACTTCCAGTTTTTCCAGCGTATCTGCAGTAACCAGTCGCATGCGAATTGGTTTAAAATGGGGAATTTCTTTGAAGTATTGACAATAATGTCGCCTCATTTCAAAAAGACCGGTTTTTTCGCCTTTCCATTTTACTGACATCGCAACATGGCGACGGCAAATATCCAGCTTTTCACTTAAAGGAGGTTTCTGTATTTGCTCACCTGTATTCAGGTAATGTTTGACTTCTCTGAATATCCAGGGGTTACCTGTGGCAGCTCTTCCAATCATGATCCCATCAACACCATAGGTGTCAAGGGCATGGGCAGCTGACTTACCATCGGCAATATCACCGTTCCCGATAATTGGGATATGCATACGGGGGTTGTTTTTGACTTCACCAATGAGTGTCCAGTCAGCAAGGCCACGGTACATTTGATCGCGGGTCCGGCCGTGAATGGCCAGTGCTGCAATGCCGCAATCCTGAAGGCGTTCGGCGATATCTTTGATGTTTTTTAGTTGCTGGTCGTATCCCAGCCTGGTCTTGACGGTTACCGGAATGCCCACGGCCTCAACTATGCGGCGGGTCATATGCACCATTTTTGGCACGTCATTCATGATGCCCGACCCAGCCCCTTTAGAGGCTACTTTACGTACCGGACAGCCAAAATTGATGTCTATAAAATCAGGTGATGCTTGTTCAGCAACTTTGGCAGCTCGTAACATGGCTTCTGTGTCTGCGCCAAATAATTGTATGCTTACGGGTCGCTCTTGAGGATATATATCCAGCTTGTGCAAACTTTTTACAGCATCTCTGATCAAGCCGTCGGCCGAAATAAATTCGGTATACACCCAGTCTGCCCCCAGCTCCTTGCATAGGGTTCTGAATGGCGGATCGGTAATATCTTCCATGGGTGCCAATATGATGGGCAAACTGTTGAATACAGTGTTACCTATACGCAAGCCATGAAAATATCGCGAAACTGGCACTTCAGGCATTACAGAAAAAAGAATTTGTATTTTTGAAACCAATTAAAGGGTAAAAATATAATAAATATACGGAATGGAAGATCGTGGTATGCTGGGTGGTCTGCACCCATTGGTTAAGCTCATTCTGCTGGCAATGATCATGGCTGCCTCTACCCTGGTGGTGTTGGTCGTTGGAGTGCTTGCCGGATTCCCCTTTTTTGGAAGCGATTTGTTGCAGCAGTTGGGCTCACTCAGCGCTGAAAGTCTCAACGCACAAAGGTATGTACAGTTATTAAGCCACCTGGGCTTGTTCGTGCTATCATCACTGGTCTTTGCCATGCTTGTTGGCAGTAAGCCCCTGGCCTATCTTTCGGCATCTCATATCCCCCCTGTAAACTGGTTGTTGATGTCGGCCCTGATCATTTTTTTTGCGGCACCCATGGTAAACTTTCTGGTTGCTGTAAACCAACAATTATCCCTGCCTGAATCTATGTCCAATATTGAAGAATGGATGCGCAGTGCCGAAGATGCAGCAGAAACCATGACAAAATTATTTCTTCAGGTCACAACGTGGCAGGGCTTGCTTTTCAACTTGTTTCTCATTGCTGTAATTCCAGCCATTGGTGAAGAGTTCATTTTCAGGGGTGCCTTACAAAGGATATTTAATCAATGGACAGGCAATGTACATATTGCGGTGATTATTACCGCAATCCTTTTCAGTGCCATGCATTTGCAATTTTTCGGTTTTCTGCCGCGGCTGTTACTTGGGATTGTGCTGGGGTATTTATTTGTTTATACAGGAACAATCTGGGTGCCGGTTTTTGCCCATTTCTTTAATAATGCAGTGGCGGTAATCATTTTTTTCCTTGATCATAATGGTATAATCAATCTTGATCTTGAAGCCATGTCAGCGGGCTGGTTCGCTCCATGGGCTGCCCTGATAAGTCTGGTGGTTGTAGCTTTACTCTTTCGTTTGCTTCAAAAGCAAAAGACGTCGCATGAGGTGACAAGCAATTATTAGATGTCAATCAGCGGCTTGTTGTGCTCTGATTTCTCTATGAGTGATGAAAAGTTTTTAATGGATAACTTGAGGGTTTCCAGTGTTTCGGATGGCTTGGCGATCAGCACATCCATCCCCGCATGTTCAAGTTTTTCCACCACGGTCCGGATCCTGATGCTGTTTATATCCATGGCGGGCTGATAACCACTTTCCTTGGCTTGCTCCAGGTCTGTGTCATTTACAAGCCCGACAGTCTCCAACTCATTCAGAATAATCCTGACCAGGCTGTTTGGGATATGCAAACAATTCGATATCCCTTCAGGAGTAAGAGGTTTTTCTCCGTCACGAAAGCGGCTGATGAGAAGATGCATAATATATAGAGCCAGTATCTTTTTATTCAATGGGCTAATGTTTTTTGATTCAGCCTCAAATTCATAGTTCCCAACATTCTGGTTGGCAAAGGAGAGTTCTGCTCCGAACAGTACAACGATCCAGCTTACCTGCATCCACAAAAGCAATAAGGGTAAGGCCGCAAACGAACCATATATGGCTCCATATTTGGCAGCCCCGATCTGAAAGGCTATATAGGCCCATTGGACCAGTTGAAACAAAGTGCCCGCAATGATACCTGCGATCAATGCGGAGGATAGCTTAACATTGGTATTGGGCATGATCATGTAAAGCAGGGTAAAGACAAACCACAGCATAAGGTAGGGAATGAGTCGTACCATAAAAAGCAGTAGTGGGTTAAGAAGGGTATCTCCGGCCTCTTGTATCTGGGTGTTGAGAAATACGGTGGCGACCCCTGCGACGATGAAGAAAATAGGTGCTATGAACATCATGGCAAAATAATCACTGAATTTTCTTGGCCACGACCGGGCCTTTCTAACCTGCCAGATGTCATTGAATGATTCTTCTATGTTGACAAGCAACATGGTTATGGTATAAATCAATATACTCAGTCCCAGCACTGCAACAGCGCCTCCACTGGTTTCCCTGAAAAAGGAATCAATGATCTCCATGACCCACGAAAAAACTTCCTCACGTCCTGCCAGGGCCAATTGTAGCTGCCTTTCCACATGTACTTCAAGACCAAAGCCTTTGGCAATACCAAATGCCAGGGCTGCTATAGGTACAATACTGAACATCGAATAAAAGGTAAGGGCAGGTGCCCTGAGCATCACCTTATCTTCACGAAAGCCCCTTATGGCAAGCACCAGGATCCGCAGTTGCCTGATAAGAAAGGTTTTTCTTGGAGGGAGGTCTTTCAGGGGCATTCGCCAGATATCCACCCGGGCAAAATGGGTAGCTTTTTCAATGGATTTAAAAAATTGCCTGATTTTTTTTTGCATGGCTGATAACTTGATGAGAACAAGTAATTAAGGACATATCAAATGTAAGAAAATAAAAAAAGCGGCGCATGTTTCGCCGCTTTCCTCTTTGCTTGATCAAGCAAGTTAGTTAATGGTAAAGATCGATTTGTCCAGACCCTGGTTGATCTCTACCTTATCAAGAGCCATTTCTATTATTTGTCCACCGGCCTCCTGAATAATTCTGTGCGCAAACAATATGCCGTCGGTTTCTTTGTAATCTGAATACCTGGCAATACTTCCGTTTGACTCTGTCCTGACTTTCAGGCCTGTGTCTACGCTATAGTAATCAAATACCTGCATGCCAGAGGGCATGGTCAAAGCAATTTTGTATGTGTTTTGCCCGTCAACGCGCTCTATGCCGAGTAAAGCAATGTCGATGCCATACTGAGTGTAGCTGAGTTCCATATTCATCACGGCCTGAAGTTTGAGCTGCTCAAATTCGGGTCCTTCTGTAAATTCCTGGACACCCATCTGCGTGGCCACCACCCCTTTTTCACCATCAAACAATTGCTGCGAAAGGGTCATCCCTCCCATTTGGGTTTTTACCAAGACCAAATCAGGCGCTTTTTGACGGGTGATAAGTTGTATCTGCATGCCCATGGTCGAAGCAGTCATGTGTTGTGTCATATCTTTTACAGCTTCAAGCCTGCTTCGGCCTCCAAGTGCATCTATATATGCATCAATAACATCATCAGCTGTTATGCCTTCAGGAACATCACCCATTGCTGTCAGTTCAGCAGGCCGCCCGAAGGGGTCATACAAATGGACTTCTCCATCTGAACTGAATGGAATAAGGGTTTCGGTTACCTCATCCTTGTTGCCAGCCACAACTATATATGACCTGTCAGGGTGCAGATATTTGCCGGCCATTTCCTGGACATCCTGCACGCTAACTTCGTTTAGTTTCTCAAGGTATGTGACATAATAGTCGTCGGGCAGGCCAAAGCGCTCAATATTCAGAGCAAAGTTGGCAATGGTGCGCGGGCTTTCAAGTGAACGGGCAAAGCTTCCGGTCATGAAGTTCTTGACCAGCTGCAAGCTGCTTTCTTCAACTGGTTCATTGATCATGCGCTCCATCTCATAAAGGATTTCGGTTACTGTGCTGTCAGTAACTGAATTTCGAACCTCAGTTCTGGCTGTAAATCTTCCGACAAGACGGTCATTCGAGATGTTAGAGCGGGCACCATAAGTATAACCTTTGTCCTCACGCAGGTTCTGCATAAGTCTGCCTGAAAATACACCCCCACCTAAAATAGAATTCATGACACTTACCTTGATGGCGTCGTCGTGACCCGGGGGCAGAACCACCGGATGGGTTACCACCACTACGCTTTGTATGGCTCCGCTGCGGTTGGCCAAAGCAACTTTGCGACCCCGGGGCAGGTCGGGCACCGACCAGTTGCGGGTGGGTACATCGCCCGGCTCCCAGTGGGCAAAATAGGTTGTTGTAAGTGCCTTAGCTTCTGCAGCATCAATATCACCTACAATGACCAGGTATGCAAAGTTGGGTTTGAAATGTTCCCTGTAGTATTGTTTGACCATGTCAAGTGTGATATTATCGAGGCTTTCTTCTGTAACAATTTCACCATATGGATGGTCAGGTCCATATACCACAGCGGTTGCAACATTGGAGGCCATGGCATTGGCATCATTTCTAACTGTTGCCAGTCCAGACTTGCTTTGTGTGATCAGACGCTGAAACTCTGTTTCGGGAAATGATGGGTTGTAAAGAATATCTGTCATCAGGTCGAGCAAGGTTTCCTGGTGGCGGGTAAGAGAAGATGCAAAAATCCCGGTCGACGATGTGCTTATGGATGCTCCGATAAAATCGATGGTTTCATCCAGTTCTCCCTTGCTTCTGTTTGTTGTGCCCTCACGCAGCATGGATCCGGCCATCGAAACATAACCTTTTGCCTCGCCTTCAAGAACAGGATCAACATCAAGGGTGAGTTGGAAAGATACAACCGGAACCTGCCTGTTTTCAACCACGATGACCTTTAACCCATTATCCAGGGTAAAGGTTTCAAAATCACCAAGCTGAATGCTCGGGGCTGGTCCTGGTTGGGGACGTTGGCTGCGGTCAAGCTGGGCACTTAGCTGGCTGATTGAAAAAAGGCTAATTATCAGGTATAAAAATATATTCTTCATAATCTTTGGGTTTTTTCTTGTTTTCATGATTAGAGGGCCTTGGGGAGATAATACAACACGACTCTGTTGTCATCACGCAGGTATTGCTGAGCAACCCGTAAAATATCCTCCCGTGTTACCGCCATATATTTTTCAGCCTGGCTGTTTATCAGGCTGGCATCTCCATGCAGCAGGTGATAGGTGGCCAGGTTGGTGGCTCTGCTGGCGATGGTAGTGTTGCTATTGACCAGGCGGCTTTCAATCTGGTTTTGTAGTTTTTGCAGTTCTTCCTGGCTGATCAGTTCAGTTCTGACTTTTTCAATTTCGTCATTGATGCCGGCTTCAAGTGTTTGCGGATCTACTCCCATATTTGGAATACCCAAAATAATATTTAAGCCCGGGTCTTCGAGCCCTAAGGGGATGGCCTGGATCTGGATGGCGGTCTGATCCTCTACAACGAGCCTGCGATAAAGCCTGCTGCTCTGGCCTTGTGATAGCAATGTGCCCAGCATTTCAAGGGCGAAAAAGTCATCTGTGCCCTGGGCAGGGATATGGTAGGCCTGGATGATGGCCGGAAGTTGGATGTTGTCGTACACCGTGTCCCGGAGTTCTTTTGTACGTATGGGCTCAACCACATCTGGTCTGCTGATTTCATAACGACCCCCTGGAATGTCCCCGAAATATTTTTCAACCAGGGGAATGGTAGCATCCATGTCAAAATCACCCGAAACAACCAGTACTGCATTGTTGGGAACATAAAAAGTGTCGTGGAATCTGGTGATGTCATCATAAGTCGCGTTGCGAATGTGTGCATCCTTTCCTAGCACATCTGACTGGTAGGGATGAACCGTGAATGCCCGTTTGATGGTTTCAGTAAGTATTCGTCCATAGGGCTGGTTGTCACGGGTTTGTTTCATTTCTTCAGTAACAACGTCTTTCTGTGTTGCGATGCCAATGGAGTCAATTACCGGATGGAGCAGCCTTTCTGATTCAAGCCATAAGCCCAATTCAAGCTGGTTAGAGGGGAGCAGAACAAAATAATTGGTCTGGTCAAAACTAGTCCATGCATTGAGTGACCCCCCGGCCTCTTCAACTATTTCTGCAAATTCACCCCTCCCAATATGCTTGCTTCCCTCAAACATCAGATGCTCAAAGAAGTGGGCAAACCCTGTACGGTTCCGATCCTCGTTTTTTGCCCCCACATGGTACATGATATTGACAACCACATTGGGCGTTGAATTGTCTTGATGGAGTATTACATGCAGCCCATTGTCAAGGGTGTATTCGGTGAACTCAATGTTCTGGCCGAATGCAGGCAGGCAGTAGGTGCCGATGAGCAAAAGGGCCGCCAATAGCAGGCTTTTTGTTGATTTCATGTGTTTATAATTTGTTAAAAAATGATTTGTTGTCTGAAATATTGGTTTTAAAGCAATAAAATAAAAACAAAGCTACATTAAAAAAGGTTTGGCCAAGGTTAAAGAAATGTTAAACTGGGAAAATCGACCAGATTTAATAATTTTGCAGAACAGGTTATTGCGGCTATTTTAGTAAATCAGGTCGAGCCCCAGGTCTCTCTTGAGTGTTTCCAGATGGGGATTCTTTTCCACCAGTTTTTCAAGCTTTTCTTTTGGCAGATATGCCTTTTGGGTTTGATCAGATTTTCTGATGCGGGTCTGGATGCTTATGCTGTAATTGTTCAGCTCTTTTCGCAAATAGGTCAGAAGCTCAGGTTTTCTTTCCTGAAGGGTATCTTCCTGGATGGCGTTATCCAGTGATATTTGGATGATACCATCTTTCAGCACCCTGGGTTTGTGTTTTGTCATGGCGAGATACAAGCCAAGACTTTCTTCTTTTCGTTTTTCGGCAAAATTTGTCCAGGCTTGCAAAAACTCACTCTGGGTAAAAGATGAAACAGGCCCATTTTCTGAGAGATATTCATCATCGGTTTCAACTTCGTCTGTTTTATCTTCCGATGGTTTAATTTTCAGGCTAATACGACCCATGGGAATATCCTGGCCTGTCCTTTTGCCTGTACTTTGTCGGACTGGTTCTTGTATTTGCTCTCCAGAAAGTGTCTGAGCCTTGCTGGCATTTTCTGTTTCGGGAAAATCAGGCTTAGGCGATTCTTTGGTAGTATCTTTTTGTTTTTGCTCAGGCTGTGGTGTTTCGCCTTTTTCTGCAGGAGGGGGGGCAATAAGCTCCCTTACAGGAGTTACTGCTGATTTATGGGCTTTTTTTTTTACCAGCGAAGCTGTCTGAAGGAGGGATAACTCTAGTAAAAGTCTTTTATTACTGGTAGACTTGTACTGCACGTCGGCATGGTTGATAATGGCCAGGGCACCCATAAGCAGTTCTTCCGGGCATTTGGCTGATTGTTCCAGGTATTTTTTTCGAATATCTTCACCCACCTCAATAAGCTTTACTGTTAGAGGATCTTTGCACATAAGCAGGTCTCTCATATGGGAGCCAAAACCTGCTATGAAATCTGCCCCTTCAAACCCTTTCATGAGGATATCATTAACCAACAAGAGTATCTCCCTGGGTTTTTCATGCAATATGAGATCGGTAAGCCTGAAAAAATAATCGTAATCAAGCACATTCAGGTTGTCAATAACCTGTTGATAGCTAACTGTATTACCTGAAAAGCTCACTATCTGGTCAAAAATAGTGAGGGCATCGCGCATGGCACCATCGGCCTTTTGGGCTATAATATGCAGGGCATTGGGGTCAGCTTCTACACCTTCATGCTCTGCAACAAAACGTAATTGGGCTGCTATGTCCTTAACGGTAATCCTTGAAAAATCAAAAATCTGGCAACGGGATAAAATGGTGGGAATAATCTTATGCTTTTCTGTAGTAGCCAGAATAAATTTTGCGTAAGCCGGTGGCTCTTCAAGGGTCTTTAAAAAAGCATTGAATGCCTGCTGTGATAGCATATGCACCTCATCAATAATATATACCTTATAATTGCCTACCTGGGGAGGGATTCTTACCTGGTCAATGAGGGTTCTGATTCCTTCAATGGTATTGTTCGACGCGGCATCTAATTCGTGTACATTGAATGAATGTGACTGGTTGAATGATTTGCATGATTCACATGCATTGCAGGCCTCTATATTGCTGGTGATGTTTTCGCAGTTGATGGTCTTTGCCAGGATTCGGGCGCATGTCGTTTTACCCACACCCCTGGGCCCGCAAAACAGGAAAGCCTGGGCAAGATGATTGGTTCGGATGGCGTTTTTTAATGTGCTGGTAATGGAAGCCTGTCCTACTACCGTGTCAAAGGTAGCCGGCCGGTATTTGCGGGCAGAAACAACATATGACGCCATGGCGTAAAGATACATAAAAAACCCCGGCAACCGCTTTACCGGTGTGCCGGGATCTGATGACTTATTAAATCAATCCTTTTGCGTGTTTTTCACCGATGGCCTTGAGCATGTCAGCTGTCATGGCGTCAAGGTCAAATTCTGGTTTCCAGCCCCAGTCTTCTCTGGCAGCACTGTCATCAACAGAGTTTGGCCAACTATCAGCAATGGCCTGGCGGAAATCAGGTTCATAATTTATCTCGAATTCAGGAATGTGTTTTCTGATTGATTCAGCCATGTCAGCCACGGTAAAGTCCATTGCACCAACATTGTAGTCAGAGTGGAAATTCAATTTGTCAAAATCAGCCTGCATCAGATCAATGGTGGCTTTAAGACAGTCAGGCATATACATCATGGGCAGCCTGGTGTTTTCATTGACAAAGCAGGTATATTTTTTGTTCTTCACCGCTTCGTAATAAATGGCTACGGCATAATCGGTGGTTCCGCCACCTGGCAGGGTCTCATGGCTGATGATGCCAGGATAGCGCAAACCTCTGACATCCATACCATAACGTTTTACGTAATAATCACCAAGAAGTTCTCCGGCAACCTTTGTTACCCCATAAATGGTAGTGGGCTTAAGAATGGTCTCCTGTGGGGTATTGTCTACAGGGGTGGTAGGGCCGAATACGGCGATTGAACTGGGAACAAGCACTTGCTTCATATTGAATTCCCTGGCTATTTCCAGGATGTTGATGAGCCCGTTCATGTTCACATCCCATGCCAGCATGGGGTTTTTTTCTCCAGTTCCTGAAAGGATGGCGGCCATATTGATGATCGCGTCAATTTTATATTTCTTGACCACGTTTATCAATGCGTCGGTTTCAAGTGCGTCGACCACTTCACAAGGACCTGTACTGGTCAGTTTTTCAGACGGTTTCGTCTTACGTACACCCGCAATCACATGGTCTCCACCATAAATATCACGCAGTGCCAATGTTAACTCAGAGCCGATCTGTCCGGCTGATCCTACTACCAAGATGTTTTTCATTCTGTATTGGTTTTAATCATTAATATATGTAACATAACTGATCGCAAAAAGCCAAAGATAACAATGGCACCAAAAGTAGGTATTTTTGAATGCTTTAACAACCAAAAAAATTATCTTTGCGAGCTAAAGGATTCTTATTCACTAACACCATAACAGATATTCAATATGTACGGAAAAATTAAGGAACATCTTCAAAAAGAACTGAAGGAAATCCGCGAAGCCGGATTATATAAAGAAGAGAGAATCATTACCACACCCCAGACGGCAAAGATCAAGGTGTCAACCGGGCAAGAAGTGCTTAACTTTTGTGCAAACAACTACCTGGGTTTGTCAAACCATCCTGAGCTGATTCAGGCTGCCAAAGAAGGAATGGATTCCCATGGTTTCGGGATGTCATCCGTTCGTTTTATCTGTGGCACCCAAGATCTGCATAAAGAGCTTGAGAAAAAGGTCGCTGAGTTTTTTGGCACCGAAGACACCATTCTTTATGCAGCCTGTTTTGATGCAAACGGTGGGGTGTTTGAGCCCCTGCTTACCGAAGAGGATGCCATTATTTCTGATGCACTGAACCATGCATCAATCATTGACGGTGTCAGGCTTTGCAAGGCGGCCCGCTATCGTTATAAAAACGCAGACATGGAAGATCTGGAAGCCAAGCTAAAAGAGGCTCAGGCTCAGCGCTTCCGTATCATAGTCACCGATGGGGTATTTTCAATGGATGGCAATTCTGCTCCCATGGATAAGATTGTTGAACTGGCTGAAAAATACGATGCCATGGTCATGGTTGATGAATGTCATTCGGCTGGTGTGGTTGGTGAAACCGGACGTGGTGTTACAGAACTCTTCGACATCAGGGGCAAGGTTGATATTATCACCGGCACCCTTGGCAAGGCATTTGGCGGTGCAATTGGTGGGTTTACCACCGGTAAGAAGGAGATTATTGAGATTCTGCGCCAGCGCTCAAGGCCATATTTGTTCTCAAACTCCCTTCCACCATCTGTGGTTAAAGCCGGTATTAAAATGTTTGACATGATGGCTGAAACCCATGAGTTGCAAGATAAGTTGCACCAGAACACTGCCTATTTTATGGACAAAATGCAAAAGGCCGGGTTTGATCTTAAACCCACACAGTCGGCCATTATTGCAGTTATGCTTTATGATGCACCCTTATCACAGCAATTTGCAGCCAAGCTACTGGACGAAGGTATTTATGTGATCGGATTCTACTACCCGGTGGTTCCAAAGGGCCAGGCCCGTATTCGCGTTCAGGTTTCAGCTGCACATGAAACCGAGCACCTTGATAAATGTGTTGAAGCCTTCATTAAGGTGGGTAAAGAACTTAAGGTGTTGAAATAGGCTTTTGGTTTTGCCACTCATAGATACACATACACATATTTACCTGGAGCAGTTCAATCAGGACAGGGCAGCGGTGGTTGACCGTGCATTAGATGCGCAGGTCAGCCATTTGCTCATGCCCAATATTGACAGTCACACGGTGGTATCCATGATGAAGGTTGCCCGTGATTTTCAAGGGATATGCCTGCCCATGATGGGTTTGCATCCAACATCGGTTAAGGCAACCTGGATGACCGAACTTGAGGTAATAGAGGGATGGTTTGAAAAACATGATTTTGTGGCTGTGGGAGAAACGGGCATTGACCTTTATTGGGACAAAACCTATGCCGCCGAACAAAAGGAAGCACTGTCAAGACACATAATCTGGGCTTCGAAGTTTGACCTGCCCCTGGTTATTCATGCCCGCAACTCACTGAACGAGATATTTGATGTGCTTGAAGCCCATTCAAATCTTTCATTGACAGGTGTTTTTCATTGCTTTCCCGGAACGCCTGAGCAGGCAGCTAAAGCGTTGGATATGGGGTTTATGCTGGGCATTGGCGGTGTGGTAACCTATAAAAACAGCTTGATGGCTGATGTGGTTCGTTCTGTTGGGATGGAGCATCTCATCCTTGAGACCGACGCCCCTTTTTTGTCACCCTTTCCCCACAGGGGGAAACGCAATGAGAGTGCCTATTTGCCATATATTGCAGAGAAGATTGCTGAGCTGAAGGGGATAGAACAGGCAGAAATCGCCAGGATTACCACCGAAAATGCCAACAGGTTGTTTGGGTTAATGAGTTTGGAGGTTAGTGAGTTTGAAGGTTAATGAGCTGGAAGGTTAATGAGTTGGAAGGTTGGGAATGGCACAGATCAACCTTTCAACTCCCCAACGTAAAAACGCCCGGGCGCAGCGAGGGCATAACGATTAAATGATGATGTCAAAACCCAGGATATTGGTAATTTATACCGGTGGTACCATCGGAATGGTCGAGGATTCTGAAACAGGGGTGTTGAACCCATTTGACTTTACGCACCTGACTGATCAGATTCCCGAGATTAGAAAATTCAATTATCAGATTGACAGTATCTCGTTTGACCCCATCATTGATTCATCCAATATGGAGCCTGCAGTATGGGTCAGGTTAGCCAAACTCATTGAATCTCACTATGAGGGTTATGATGGTTTTGTAATTCTGCATGGGTCAGACACTATGGCTTTTACTGCATCCGCCCTGAGCTTCATGTTAGAAAATCTGTCAAAGCCTGTAATTCTGACAGGATCACAGTTGCCCATCGGCATGATAAGGACAGACGGAAAGGAGAATTTCATCACTGCCATAGAAATTGCTGCCGCCAAAAAAGATGGCCGTGCCATGGTCCCTGAAGTTTGCATTTATTTTGAGTATCAGTTATACAGAGGGAACCGGACACATAAATACAATGCCGAACATTTTGAGGCCTTCCGTTCAGTCAACTACCCTGTTTTGGCCCGGGCAGGAGTCCACATTAAATATAATGAGGCAGCTATTCACAGGTCAACCGATCAGGAGTTCAGGATTTTTACCAGCCTGGATACAAACCTGGCAGTTTTGAAATTGTTTCCGGGGATCAGTCCATCGGTTGTAAAATCAATTTTGTCCATTGATGGACTGAAAGCTGTTGTGATGGAAACCTATGGAGCAGGGAATGCCCCCACAAACCAGTGGTTTGCAGATATTTTTACTGAGGCCATCAATAAAGGCCTGGTTGTTTGCAATGTTACACAATGCAGGGGCGGGGCGGTTATTCAAGGTAAGTATGAAACCAGCGCCTGGCTTGAACAGGCTGGCGTAATCAGTGGAGCCGACATCACGCTCGAAGCAGCTATTACCAAGCTGATGTATCTGCTTGGTAACAACTACTCTCCTGAACGGATTAAAAAATACCTTCAAAAGTCACTACGTGGCGAAATGACAGTTTAAACATGATTTGCTTATGGCAAATCGCTTGCACATTTTTCTTCGTGCATAAACGGATACCTGAAGTCTGTGGGCGGATTGAATGTTTCTTTGACAGTACGCGGGTTGATCCACCTGAGTAGATTTAAATAGCTTCCTGCCTTATCATTTGTTCCTGACATTCTGGCACCTCCAAAGGGTTGCTGCCCCACTACCGCACCTGTTGGTTTGTCATTGAAGTAAAAGTTCCCCGCTGCATACCTTAAAACCTGGCAAGCCTTCACGGTTGCATACCTGTCTTTGGAGAATATAGCTCCTGTCAGGCCATATGGAGAGGTCTCATCACATATATGAAGCGTTTTTTCAAAATCGTCGTCTTCATAAACATATATGGATAGTACAGGTCCGAATATTTCTTCCTCCATAGTGACAAAGTGGGGATTTGTGGTTAAGACAACGGTTGGATCAATAAAGTAGCCTTTCGACTTGTCTCCATTGCCCCCAATAATAACCTCTGCTTCGGACGAGTTTTTTGCCTGTTCAATATATCCCATGATTTTGTCAAAAGCTTTCTCGTCAATTACTGCATTTACGAAATTGCAAAAGTTCCTGACATCTCCTTTGCGGATCAGGCCAATATTTTCTTCAATTTTTTCGCGAACAGAATTCCACAAAGAACTTGGAATATAGGCCCTTGAAGCAGCCGAACACTTTTGTCCCTGGTATTCAAAAGCTCCTCTGACAAGCGCTGTCGACACTTCGTCCACATCGGCCGATGGGTGTACGAATACGAAGTCTTTTCCTCCGGTTTCACCGACAATCCGGGGATAGGAACGATAGTTTTCGAGGTTGTTTCCAATTGACTTCCAAATGTGGTTAAAGGTTCTGTTTGATCCTGTAAAATGAACTCCGGCCAGATTGCGATCTTTTAGTATGGCGTCTCCAATGGTGCTCCCTGGACCTGGAATGAAATTAATAACTCCGTCAGGAAATCCCGCTTCTTTGAATACCTGCATCAGATAATAATTCGAAAGCAAAGAAGTGGATGCTGGTTTCCATACGATGGTGTTGCCCAATACAGCAGGGGCCAAAGCCAGATTAGATGCAATGGCGGTGAAGTTGAAGGGACTCACTGCAAACACAAAACCTTCCAGTGGCCTGTATTCAAGCCGGTTCAGATTTCCAACTTCAGAATGAGGCTGGTCATCATAAATTTCAGACACATAGTGGGCATTGAATCTAATAAAGTCAATGGTTTCACATACCGAATCTATTTCGGCCTGGTAGGCATTCTTGCCCTGCCCCAACATGGTAGAGGCATTGATCAGGTAGCGGTATTTTTCTGAGATTAGGGCTGCTGCTTTCAGAGTAATAGAAACACGCTCTACCCATGACATTTCAGCCCATTGCCTGTGGGCTACCAAAGCTGCGTCAATGGCCATCTGCACTTCTTTCTCACCTGCCTGATGAAAGGTGGCAAGCACCTTTTTATGGTTGTGTGGCATGACTACCTGGCCGGTTCTTCCTGTTTTGATTTCTTTGCCACCTATAATCAAAGGAATTTCCACCTCAAGCTTACTTTGTCTTTTGAGCTCGGCTTCAAGCGCATCGCGCTCAGGTGTGCCCTTTTTGTAAGGATAAATCGGTTCATTGTCGGGCCTGCTGTAAAAAAATTGTGCGTTATTCATCTTATGGTGGTTTTAAATGATTATTCAGGTTAATAAGTCAAACAAGCCTGAATGATAAAAGTTTAAAACGAGCCAAAAGCATTTTTTTGGAGAACTTAGAATTGCTCAGCTTCCTTTGCTGCTACACGGCTTGAAATACGGATGCTGATCTCGTAAAGCAGGAACAGGGGCAATCCGACCATAATCTGGCTGAATACATCGGGGGGGGTGATTAGCGCAGCCAGAGCGATGATGATAACAAAGGCCAGCTTGCGTTGTTTGCGCATGATTTCAGGTGTCAGAATGCCAACTTTGCTGAGAAAAAATACAAACACCGGTAATTCAAACAGAATTCCTGTAGCAAAAGTTATGGTCGTAACAGTGGTTATAAATGACCTGAGGGCCACCTGGTTTTCAACCATGCCACTCACCTGGTATGACCCAAGAAAATTGATTGACAGGGGAACAATGAGAAAGTAACTGAATAAAATGCCAGTGAGGAACAGGCCTGAGATGACCAGCACGGCCCCACGGGAGTTTGCCTGTTCAGTGGGTTTAAGCCCCGGTCTGATAAAACGCCAGACTTCCCACACAATGTATGGAACAGCGATAATGATTCCGGCAATCAGTGAAACAACTACATGGGTAGTAAACTGCCCGGCCAGGTCGATGTTGATGAGCTTTACCGGATCAGCATTTATACAAAGTGCAGGCATATTGAGTTGTTGCGATAGCCAGCAGAATGCCCTGTTGGTTAAAAAGTAAGGCTCTTTGGGTGCAAGAATCACCTGATTGAATAAAAAATCTTTTGAGACAAAGGCAGCAATGGCAAAAACCAGAACAGCGGTTGCTGACCTGATCAGATGACCGCGTAATTCTTCCAGGTGACTCCAGAATGTCATGGTGCCATCGGGTGGCTTTCTGTATGTTCGCTTGTTCTGATCCACCGGGATAACTATAAATGATTGCTTTCAGGTTCGGACAAAAATAAGCTAAAAATCGGGGTTTTAAAAACCCGCGCAAAAAAAGCACAGGCTGCCTCATTCATATGAGACAGCCTGTGCTTTTTGTTTTCTGTGCCGGACCAAGCCCGGCCAGACAGGTCTTATGCGGGATGAATTGCTTCAACCGGGCAAACGTCTGCACAAGCACCGCAGTCAGTACATACATCGGGGTCTATTACATAGATATCACCCTCAGAAATAGCATCAACCGGGCATTCGTCAATGCAGCTGCCACATGCAGTGCAATCTTCATTGATAATATAAGCCATCTCTTTGTGTTTTTAATTGGTTTCTAAATGGGTTAATTCCGGTACAAATATACTTGCTTTATACACACACGCGACAGAATTTTAGTTGGCGGCCTTAATTTGAAATTGATTTAAATAAAGTTTTTGTTTGCAGGGGTTTGCGAAGACTGAAATGGAAAAAAAGTACCGATTTTTCTTAGTGATTTTGGTTTAATCATGTAACTTCGCAAAATTATTTGTTGTCAAATATTTAGAATAAAAAAACCTATCATCATCTTATCTACAAAAATCAATAGTTCGTTATGGTAAAAATACATGATGTACGTGAACTAGAGGATGTAGTGGTGAAATTTGTAGGTGATTCCGGTGACGGAATGCAGCTTGTGGGAACCCTTTTTTCCGATGCTGCTGCCATTTCCGGCAATGACCTGGCCACTTTTCCCGATTTCCCGGCTGAAATCAGGGCACCTCACAATACAATAGCCGGAGTTAGCGGTTTTCAGGTGCATATGGGCAAAAGGAAGATATATACTTCCGGTGACATGTGCGATGTTCTTGTAGCTATGAATCCAGCTTCGCTGAAGTCAAACCTGAAGTGGGCAAAGAAAGGAGCTACCATTATTGTTGACTCATCGGCTTTTGATGAGAAAGCCATTGAGAAAGCGGGTTATACTACCAATCCGATAGAAGATGGATCATTGGGCACTTTCCAGATTATCCCGGCTCCCATTGCCCAGCTTACACACGAGAGTCTTGCAGTATTGGGCGTTGATAAAAGGGTTGCTGAGCGCACCAAGAATATGTTCGTGCTGGGCATGGTATTCTACCTGTTCGGCAGAGAGATAGAAAAGCCATTGGCCTTTATCAAAACCAAATTTAAAGAAAAACCCAAGGTTGCTGAAGCAAACCAGGCGGCTTTGAAAGCTGGCTATAATTTTGCTGAAACAACCGAAGCCATCAAAATGACTTATAAGGTTGGACCTGCCACCCTGCCCAAAGGATTGTACCGAAATATTGTAGGAAATATTGCCACAGCCTGGGGTTTGCTCGCTGCCGCCGAGAGGAGCGGCAGGCCGCTGTTTTTGGGATCATATCCCATTACACCTGCTACTGAAATACTCATGGAACTTTCAAAGCATAAATCTTTGGGAGCCAGAGTTTTTCAGGCTGAAGATGAAATTGCAGGAATCTGCTCTGCCATAGGTGCCAGTTTTGCAGGCTCCATGGCGGTAACCACAACCTCAGGCCCGGGCCTCTCCCTGAAGAGCGAGGCCATGGGTCTTGCTGTAATCACTGAGCTCCCACTGGTGATCGTAAATGTGCAGCGTGCCGGACCTTCAACGGGAATGCCCACGAAAAGTGAGCAGTCTGACCTGATGCAGGCTCTGTTCGGACGCAATGGTGAAAGCCCCCTGATGGTGATGGCAGCTTCAAGTGCAGCCAATTGCTTTTATTATGCTTATATGGCGTCAAAATTCTCCATGGAGCACATGACACCGGTTATTCTACTGACAGACGGCTACCTTGGCTTTGGCTCAGAGTTATTTAGGATACCTGATGTAAATGACCTGCCTTCAATCACCCCGCCAATGGCTGACCCCAATGACAAAAACTTTAAACCTTACCGAAGAGATGAAAAAACCCTTGTGCGCAAGTGGGCTGTCCCAGGTGTTGAAGGTTTGCGTCACCGTATCGGCGGGCTTGAGAAAACAAATATTGATGGGAATGTCTCAACTGATCCCCTGAACCACCAACTCATGGTTAATATCCGTGAAGAGAAAGTAAACCGGATTGCAGATTTTATTCCCTTGCAAGAAGTCAACGGCGAATCAGAAGGAGATCTTTTAGTCGTTGGTTGGGGCGGCACAGAAGGCGCCCTGTTATCAACTGTAAAACAAATGCAAGAAGCTGGACACAACGTCAGCCATGCACAGTTTAATTATATCAAGCCACTTCCCAAAAACACCAGGGAAATTCTGGCAGGATTCAAAAAGATTGTTGTTTGTGAGTTGAACAGTGGGCAATTTGTCAATTATCTGCGCATGCTCTATCCTGAATTCCAGTATGAGCAGTATAACAAAGTACAGGGTTTGCCATTCCATGTCCAGGAACTCACCGAAACATTCACAAAATTATTGGAGGAGGTATAACCATGATAGAATATAAAAGAATAGAAAAATCTCCGGTAGAATTAACCAAACAGGATTTTGTCAGCGACCAGATGGTAAAATGGTGCCCCGGGTGTGGTGCACATGCCATTTTGGCTGCTGTAGGTAATGTTTTTCCAAAAATTGGTTACCGCAAGGAGAATTTTGCCATGGTATCAGGGATTGGCTGTTCGTCCAGATTCCCATACTACGTTGACACCTTCGGCTTTCACGGAATCCATGGCCGTGCATCAGCCATCGCAAGCGGTCTTAAAGTGGCCAATCCCGGTCTTAGTGTCTGGGTTGCGACAGGCGATGGTGATTCCATGGCCATCGGTGGTAACCACTTCATCCATGTATTAAGAAGGAATATTGATATCAATATATTATTGTTCAATAACCAGATTTACGGTTTAACAAAGGGTCAGTTCTCTCCCACAACCCCCATGGGTACTGTAACAAAAACATCACCCCACGGTACCATAGAGCACCCCTTCACCGTTTCAGGACTTGTATTGGGGGCCCAGGGCACTTTCTTTGCACGTGTTCCTGATAACAATATCAAGCTAATGACCGAGGTCTTGTATGAAGCGGCAAAGCATGACGGAACTTCGGTGGTGGAAATTCTCCAGAACTGTATCATTTTTGCGGATAAAGTTCATGAGCATATCACCAACCGTGAAATGCGTGAAGAAAGACAGCTTTTCCTCAAACATGGTGAGCCTATGATCTTTGGTAAAAACAGAGATAAAGGTATCATGCTGATGAATAATGGCCTGAGGGTGGTTGAGATTGGTAAAAACGGGGTCAATGAAAATGATCTGCTTGTTCACGACCAGTACGCCACCGATCCGAGCATACATCGCATGCTGGGACGCATGAAAGCACCCGATTTCCCGGTAGCTGTTGGCGTGATACGTTCAGCTCCGGCTGATACATATGATGACCTGATTGAGCTTCAGATTGAGAATGCCAAAAAAACCTCAAAAATTCAATGTGTCAACGACCTGCTTCGCAGCGGTGATACCTGGGAAATTTAACAAGCTTATTGGTTACATAATTATAGGGCTGGCAAACTGATTTGCCAGCCCTTTGTTTTTCAGCCTGAGTTACAAAACAACTATCTTTACCTTTCAAAAGCATGATAGGATGGGAGTCAGAAGATATCAGTCGTTTAATATAAAACCAAATACCTGTCAAACCTTGCAGTGTGTTTTACGATGGTCTGAGTCAGTAAGCGAGCATATTGCTTTTCTGAATACAAACAATTATAAACATGACCGCTATGGCAATGTGGAGGGTGTTTTTGCGATTGGTGCAGCAAACTCGTTTACTGGAGGTGCGCCAGATGATTTTTCAGAACTGAGGAGATTTGCAGACAATATCAATGACTGGATATTTGGTTTTTTCTCATATGAACTGAAAAACCAGCTTGAAAAGCTTAATTCAAAAAACCCTGATGGTATTCTTATGCCCGTGGCCCATTTTTTTCAACCGGTTATCATGATCCATATGCATGATGACAGCCTGGAGATCGGCTGTCTTCAGGGTTACGGAAATATGTCTGACCCCCGGTGGGTATATTCTGCCATCACAACACATGAAGCCAAACATGAAATGCACCCTCCACTTGTAAAGATGAAGCCCAGGGTGAGCAGGAAAAAATACCTGGATAAGATCCATGCCATCAAAGAGCATATCCAGGCTGGGGATATTTATGAGATGAATTACTGTATTGAATTTTTTGCCAGTGAAACCGTCATAGATCCTGTTGACGTTTACCTCAGTCTGAATTCCGTTTCACCCACACCATTTTCGTGTTTTTATAAACTGGATGATAAATATCTTTTATGTGCCAGTCCGGAACGTTTTATGAAGAAACAGGGCCAGAAGATTATTTCTCAACCTATAAAGGGTACGCTTGCCAGGGGCCATAATACTGAAGAAGACCAGGCCAGAATGCATAGGTTGTTCAATGATCCTAAAGAAAGAAGTGAAAATGTAATGATTGTTGACCTGGTAAGAAATGATCTTGCCAGAACCGCTGTGAAGGATAGCGTAAGGGTTGAAGAACTATTCGGAATTTACCCGTTTCGCCATGTGCATCAAATGATCTCAACCGTGGTTTCAAACCTGAAACCTGATTTACATTTTCTTGATCCGATCAGGTGTGCATTCCCCATGGGTTCAATGACTGGTGCTCCAAAAATCAGGGCCATGGAGTTGATTGATCAATTTGAGGATACACTCAGGGGGTTGTATTCAGGGGCGGTGGGATATATTGACCCAAACAAGGATTTTGATTTTAATGTTGTGATCAGAAGTCTGCTTTATAATCGTGAAAAGCAGTATCTTTCATATATGGCAGGCAGTGCCATTACAGCGGGATCAGTGCCTGAAAAAGAATATGAGGAATGTCTGTTAAAGGCTAAAGCTGTGCTGGATGCCACATCTGAGTTGTGGGCATCTTCAGATGATAATAACCAGTAAAACAAAGTATGCAATGAAAAGAAATATCTTACTTCTCCTGTTGATGGCTGGAAGTTTATTTACACCATCCCAGGCAAAGGCTGCCGACAGGGATGTTTCAGAAATGACCAACAAGGAAAGGATCTTTGTGGGAGGCTTTGTGGGGGTTCAATTGGGAACTTTTACTGCCATCAACCTGCACCTGCATGTAGGGTATCTGATCACCAATCGTTTTTCTGCAGGAATCGGCGGAAACTATCAGTATGCCAATGACCGCTTTCTTGGCCAGTCGCATTCATCGCACGTTGTGGGCGGATCAGTCTTTGCAAGGTTCAGGGTAGTTGATCATTTTTTTCTACACTCAGAGGTTGAAAGGTTGCGCCTGCAATCGAGAGCTGGCCTTATCGCACCTGAAGATCGTCCCACCATTACAGAAAATAATGTCCTTGTCGGTGTGGGGTATGGACTACCTCTTTCTGACAGGGTAAGGGTTAACCTCCTGTTATTGTATAACCTGAATGAAAAGAGTCAGGTCTACTTTGACAACCCATTCTTTAAGGTGGGCGTAGATATATACCTTAATTGAACCAAGCGGCACGCAGCGTCATATCGGCTGCCTGCCATACCTTAAGCTGCAGGTTGGGGTGCAACTGTGGATTGCTTTCAAGATACTCCATCACCATACCGGCCGCTTCCTGGCTGTTATGTCGGCCCAGCATGGCTTCAAGCCAACGCAAGGGGAAAAAAATATCCCCGCTTTGCTGAATTTCTTCAAGCATGTTCAATCCACCTGGCAACCACTCAATACTCTGTTGGCGACGTGTGGGGTGATGAAGAAAACGCAGTCCATCCAACGCCCAGGGTTCAGGACGTCGGTTGGCCGGGTTGCCAAGTGAAGTAAAGAAAGTATGCCTCACATCCTGATCCGGATTCAAGGCAGGGAGCAGGTAATTAATGCGTCTGATCCGGTCGGGGTTTTCTGTAGCTGAAAGAAGTCTCTCCATTAATCCGGAAGCCTCATACCTGTTTCGAATCATTAACTGTGCGATTATTTCAAACTGTCTGTCCTCAGAAATTTCTAAGCCCGGGAACCTCACATTGCCTTTCAACAGGGCTATTAATTTTTGCTGACTTTCTGATGTATAGGCTATGCCTGCAAAGGCATCCAAAAAAATCTGCCCGTCTGACGGAGGCAGTTTTTCAGCTTTTTCCCACATCAATAACTCAAACCCTGGGGCCAACAGTTCTCTTTCGCTTTCAGTTAAGAACAACCAGAAAACATCCTGGGCAATACCAAGCAGGTACGATGATATCTGTGTGTTTTCTTCTGATTCCAAATGCTCCATCAACCTGAGCATATAGGCCCGGGCATTTGCCTTCTGATGAAGGAATTCCTCATGTTTCATCAGATAGCCGGCTGCACGTTCAGTCTCCTGGCTCATACCAGAAGTTGAAATGCCCGGCATACCTGTCCCATAAATCCATTGCCGGCTCCAGGCTTTAAGGTCATGCTGGCTGTGACGGTCAAGTATCTGAGCCAGATCATCCCAGTCTGCATTATCCATATAATAGCTTTGGAGGTACTCCCTTACAGCTTGCTGAAAGTTTTTTTCGCCCATAAGTGCTTCCAGTTCAAGGAATACAATAGGGGCCTTGTTGTATATTATGGCTCCGTACAAGGTGCCTGCCAACTTGAGGTTTTCCAGACTTTGCTTGATGGGGTGAGTACCCCTGGTGCGGTCAACAGCGTAGGCTCTCGGATAATGTGTCAACAAAAACTGAAGTTCATGATTAATGTCAGGATAAAGCGGATGGACTATTTTGTCAGCCATAAAACCCGCAAACACTTCCTTAAGCCACACATCATCAAACCACTCCATGGTTACCAGATTTCCAAACCACATATGTGCAGTTTCATGGGCTATGAGACTGGCTCTGGATAAACGCTGCGTAATGGGAGGATCTTCATCCAGGAGCAGGCGATTATCTCTGTACCAGATGGCTCCCGGATGCTCCATTCCGCTGTATTGGAAACCGGGAAGCAGAACCATGTCGAACTTGCTGAAAGGGTAGGTGATCTGGGTATAGTCTTCAAGCCATTTCAATGAGCTGAAATGAAGGTCAAATATCTGGGATATGTTTTGTTCAAGCTTCTTTTTGTCAGGTTCTCTGTGGTATATAGTTATGACTCTACCATTTTGTGTTTCAGATATCTTTTCAAATTTTCCGGCAGCGAATGCAAACAGGTAGGTGCTGATAGGTTGGTTCTGTTCGAAATGCAGCACATGGGGCGGATCAGGATTTTCATTTATTACTTCCGGACCGTTTGCTACTGCTGTCCATCCCTCAGGGATTTGCAAGCTAAGGCTATAGGTGGCTTTGATATCTGGTTGGTCGAAGCACGGAAAGACGGTTGACGCCCTGTCGGGCACAACCAGTGTATATAAAAAATCATCTGACCTGTTCAGGGCCTGGTCAGTAGAGGTGAAGGAAACCGAAATTTGGTTTTGTCCAGGTTTTATGGATGATGCCGGAATGATTATATGGTTGTTGATGAATTGATAATCAGTTGGCATATTGTTGGCACTAACCCAGTGAATGTGGTTTTCTGCAGCCTGGAAATCGATAATTACCCCATGCTGTGCACGTGCCTGTTTGAAATCAATATGTATGTTACCTGTTACAGCTTGGCTTTTATCAGCGGGAATGTCGAGAAATAGTTTGTAATGTACATCGCTGATGTATCTAACCCTGTATAAAGCCAGCTCTCTGCTAACTCCGGGTTCAAGCAATTTGCTGATTCCCGGGCGGCAGGATGAAAAAATGGTGGAAATGATCATGGCAATAAATAGAAGACTACGCATGCGTGAATGATTTAGACCGACACTAAGATACAGAGAATTAACAATTGGCTTAAACAAAACACATGACTGGCTGGTTTAAAGTACAATAAATTCTTAATTTGAACTGAATCCAAACCACAACAAAAATCCACAGATTATGAAGACTGATCTTGACATTGCCAGGGCTGCTACCATGCGTCCCATCACGGAGATTGCCGCAAAACTCGGCGTTGAAGAGTCTGACCTGTACCAATATGGTAAATATATTGCCAAGTTACCATTAAAGCTTATCAATGACTCAGTTGCCAGGAAAAAGAAGCTTATTCTTGTAACTGCCATCACTCCAACACCAGCCGGTGAAGGTAAAACCACAACCTCAATAGGCTTGTCTGAAGGGCTGAACCTTTTGGGAATTAAAACTACGGTGGTAATCAGAGAGCCCTCGCTGGGGCCCGTATTTGGCATTAAAGGTGGTGCAGCCGGAGGTGGTCGCGCCCAGGTTCTTCCCATGGAGGATATCAACCTGCATTTTACTGGTGACCTGGCAGCTGTTGAAAAAACCCATAATCTTTTGGCTGCCCTTGTTGACAATCATTTGCAGAGCAAGAACAATTCCCTGAACCTTGACCCACGAAAGATCATCTGGAAAAGGGTTATTGATATGAATGAAAGAGCACTGAGGGATATCATCATCGGACTGGGAGGTCCAAAACAGGGTATCCCGCGTCAGACCGGATTTGATATTACAGCTGCCTCAGAAATTATGGCTGCCTTGTGCCTCGCCAAAGACCTGAATGATCTGAAAGAAAAATTTGGCAAGATCCTGGTTGGCTTCACCTACGATGATGAACCGGTTTATGCCCGTGATTTCAAGGCTGAAGGTGCCATGGCTGCACTTATGAAGTATGCTATCATGCCCAATCTTGTACAAACCATTGAGGGCAATCCTGCAATTGTGCATGGTGGACCTTTTGCCAACATAGCCCAGGGGACCAACACCCTGATAGCAACCAAGATGGGTTTATCCTTGTCTGATTATGTGGTGACAGAAGCTGGTTTTGCCTCAGAACTGGGTGCTGAAAAATTCCTTGACATCAAATGTCAATATGGTGGCTTATCGCCCAATGCCTCTGTAGTTGTTGCGACTATCCGCGCATTGAAATATCATGGTGGTGCAAAGCTTGCTACCCTGAAAGAGCCCAACCCTGAAGCTGTTTCAAGGGGGCTGGAGAATCTGGAGAAACACATTGAGAATATCAAGCACTTTAACCTGCAGCCGGTTGTAGCCATCAATAAATTCTACACGGATACCGATGAAGAGATTGAGATTGTGCGTGCGCATTGTGAGCAACTTGGTGTAAAAGTTGCCATTTATGAGGGCTGGGAGAAAGGTGGAAAGGGTGCTATTGAACTGGCCGAAATGGTCAGAGAGGCAGCTGAATCTTGCACAACTTGTTTTACACCACTATATAATTTTGATTCAAGTATTGAAGAAAAGCTCCATACCATTGCCACAAAGCTTTATGGAGCGGACCATGTGGAGTATACAGTTAAAGCCAGGTCGCAGATGGTCCAGTTTGAAAAGCTTGGTTTGGATAAATTGCCGGTATGTGTTGCCAAAACCCAAAAATCATTGTCTGACGACCAGTACAAGTTGGGCCGTCCCAAAGACTTTACCGTCAAGATCAGAGAATTTGAGGTTGCAGCTGGAGCAGGATTCCTGATTCCCATCGCGGGCACAATCATGCGGATGCCTGGGTTGCCCTCAATGCCTTCAGCAGAAAAGATTGATATTGATAATGATGGAAATATTTCTGGTTTGTTCTAAAAAGCCAGATTACTGCTAGTGTACGTCCAGGCCGTGGCGCATGTATATGAGGTGTTCAAGGGTTTTCAGAATTTCGTTCATATACTCGTTCACGGCCTTGACACTTCCCGGAAGTGTATAAATAAGGCTGCCACCGATCAAACCTGCAACACCCCTGCTTAATAGTGCATTGGGCTTTTCCTGACCATATTTGACGCGGATCAGCTCCATGATGCCTGGTATTTCCTTATCAAGCATGGGTTTTACGGTTTCAACTGTAATATCCCTCGGGCCAATCCCGGTACCACCTGTGGTGATGATCACATCCATATCATCGTAGGTTGTTTTTTCTAATAGTACACTGAGGCTTGAAGCATCATCCGGAATGATATCATGTGTGATTTCAATCTTTCGTGGCGTGTCAGCAAAATGCCCATTGAGTATTTCAATGATTCGTGGTCCACTTCGATCACTGTACGCACCCTGGCTGGCCCGGTCACTCAGGGTGACTACATGGAACCGGAATATGCGGGGTTTATATTTCAGCACGTCACCGGATTTGACTGACCCCTGACGGATAACCCTTGCAAAAATGCCTTCTTTTGGCATCACACAGTTACCCACTTCTCTGTAGATGGCACATGCTGAACCATGGCATGACTTACCAATCTGCGTAACTTCAAGTTCAATATGTTCTCCTGAAAATCTGTCGAGCGGAGAGGTTTTTACCAGTTCAATACCTTCGGTTGTAAGGTTTTCTGCGAACTCCCCATGTTTCATGGGACGGCCAGCCTGATGTGAGAACCGGTCAATGCTTTCTTTTCCCAGCATGCTTACCTGCCTGTGCCATGGGCCTGCATGGGCATCATCCATGACGCCCCGGTGATTCAGGGTTATTTCTTGAACCGGGGTTTTTACCGTTCCTTTTTCTTTTGAAATATTAACCGATAATACTTTTAGCTGCATGGGGTTTCTTTTTTCTTGGCGGTTAAATGGATGTTTTCAATTACCATGTTTTTATCCACGGCTTTACACATATCGTAAATGGTCAACAAGGCCAGGCTGACGGCCGTCAGCGCCTCCATTTCTACCCCGGTCTGGCCGTTACAATGCACGCTGGCCCTTACCAGGACACCGGTTTGTTTTTCTTCGTTTATCAGTTGGGTTGTAACAACTGCTTTGGTAATCTGTAAAGGATGACAAAGCGGAATCAGGCTTGAAGTTTGTTTGGCAGCTTGTACACCTGCTATTTCAGCCACGGTAAGCACATCGCCTTTTTTTAGTTTATTTTCAGCAACCAGCTGCAGCGTTTCCGACCTTAGTTTTATGAACCCTTCAGCAGAAGCTGAACGTTGCTGTATGGGCTTGTTTCCCACATCTACCATGCGTGCTTTGCCCTGGTCATCTATATGTGAAAATGTATGCATAGCATAGGTTTTTTTATCCACCAATATTATGGAAACAATTACTCAGGTTTATGGTTCCTTTTTCAGGTTTGTTGCCCAGGGCCATTTCCAGTGACTTCCTTATGCCCGTGATGCGGATATCATAAGCTATATCACTGAAAAGACAGGGCTTAATTTTGCCGTCGCTTGTCAGCCTGAGTCGGTTGCAACTGCCGCAATCGCCACCTGACCCCCCGTCAACAACACCGAAATGACCAAGCTGTAAATCCATTTTTGGGATGTACCTGACCTGTAAGCCCTCTGCACGGCAAAAGCTCCCAACCTGCATGGCGTCAGCTTCATCCGGGCTTTCAGTGATTACGCAATTGATCTTTATGGGTTCCAATCTGGCATGCCTGGCGGCATTGATTCCTTTAAACACCTTCTGAATGTCTCCTCCACGTGTCAGGCTTCGAAATTTGACCGGATCAATTGTATCCAGGCTGATGTTAACCCTGTGCAGTCCGGCTTTGGCAAGTGATGCCGCATAGTTCGACAGCAATACCCCATTGGTTGTCATGGCCAGGTCTTTAACACCAGATATTGATGCAATCATAGAAACAAGATCGACAATGTCTTTTCTTACCAAAGGCTCTCCGCCTGTAAGCCTTATCTTATCAACACCCATGGATACAGCCACTCCAACAACTTCTCTTATCTCCTCAAACCTCATGATGTCTTCATGCCGAAGCAAACATGGGTCATTTTCGGGCATGCAATAATGACACCTGAGGTTACAGCGGTCTGTTACCGAAATACGCAGGTAGTTTATTTCTCTGTTATAGCGGTCTAACATGTACGTTTGTTCCTTTTTTCAATTCACTGACCCCTTCAGGGATCGTCATTAGTCCGCGAGCCTGGCTGAGGGCATGTATATGGGCTGAGCCATGATAGCTTACAGGTGTAACCTGCCCCAAATCGTTGATGGTTACAGGCAGAAACTCCAAACGGTCTGTTTTTTTTCTAAAATAGTTTTCAGCAAGGGGCATTTGCACCTCAAGAGGCTTGTAAGTAGCTCCCATCATTTGAAACAGCAAGGGCTTGACAAATGTTTCAAAATTAATAAAAGACGACACAGGGTTTCCCGGCAACCCAAAAACGAAACTTGATGCGGTTTTTCCAAAAACGGTAGGTCTGCCCGGCTTAACTGCTACTTTTTGGAACATAAGTGATACGCCATTCTTTTTCAGGATGTCAGGTACAAAGTCAAAATCGCCCATGGATACACCTCCGCTCAGGATAACCACATCATGCTCAGCCAGGGCTTTTGCAATGGCTGCATTGGTGGCATCCTGATCGTCAGGAACTATGCCCATATAGTTTGGCATGCAGTTGGCTGCCTGAACCTGACAGACCAATTGGGGCCCGTTGGTGTTGCGAATCTTCCCTTTTTCTGGTTTGGCAGAGGGCTCCACAAGCTCGTCACCGGTTGACAAAATGGCTACGTATGGCTGTTTGTACACCCATGGATTGGTGCAGCCCACGGCTGCCAGCATAGCCATATGCTGGGCAAGCAGCTGTGTTCCCTTTTTGCAAATCAGATCACCCGACCTGACGTCTTCTCCTTTCAAGGCGATATTAGGAGCTGTTTTTTCTGCGGTAAATCGCACTTTACCATCGGCAGTATGGCTTGTGTGCTCGATCATAATCACTGTATCTGCTCCTTCCGGCACCATGGCTCCGGTCATGATCTTACTGCACTGACCCCTGTTAATTGTCTTTGATGGCACATCACCTGCAGCAAGTATTTCAATAATCTTTAACGCTGACTGAATATCTTCGTGTTTGCAGGCATATCCGTCCATGGCAGCTTTATTGAAGGGTGGCATATCCACATCTGAAAATACATCCTCAGCCAAGATCCTGTTAAGTGCCATGGACGCTTCCACCTGTTCCTTTCCCAAGGTTCGGGCGTTGCCCAGAATAATGTCCAGTGCTTCTTTAAAACTTACCATATTTAACAGCAGTTATGCATATATAGCCGTGGGTGTTGTTGACCAGGGCTTCAGTTGAAATCAATAATCTGATAATCGTGATTCAATGTGTTGATCATTAATAGCTTATTAGACAACACCCCTTCTTTGTCCAACAATACCTTGACGATTTCGGCCACCTGAAGAGATGCGGCAAGGGCTGGAGTAAATGAGGGATTTCCCAGATGCGTCTCCGCTCCCTTGTTGAGATCGTCAGGATAAATCTTATCCAGCAACGACTGCCCAGGCAAAATTACTCCCACATGGGCATACCACCCGGCGATGGCTCCAAACACCATGGGGATACCCAATTCTGAAGCACACTTCTCAACCACCCGGCGGCTTTCGATGTTGTCGAGGGCGTCGCAAACCAAATCATGGTCTTGCAACAACTTCAAGGCGTTTTCAGCACCCAGCATGGTTTGGTGAACTTTCACCTTCACCTCCGGGTTAATGAGCTTTACCCGTTTTTCAGCCACAGCAGATTTTGGCTGTCCAAGGTTGTCTGGGGTTGAAAGCAGCTGTCGGTTCAGGTTTGTAACCTCAAATACGTCGGCATCGATACAGGTCAGATGACCAACCCCAAGGCGCGCCAGCATCTCAATAATATGTCCGCCCAGGCCTCCGCACCCCACAACTGCGACCCTAAAGCTGCGCAAACGCTTATTTTCATCCGGACTGAGCATGTTCTCATTCCTTTTGTAGCGGTCTTTTAAGTCCATTATTATCTGTTGTTTCAGATTGCGAAGGTACAAAAATCACAGTTATGATTTGATAATGAAACTGCCGGAGGCATACCAGACTTTCGTTTCGCATGAAAAAATTCATGTAAATTTGTTGTGCAGGTAAAGGTGAAGCAACTATGCTAAAAAGCTGGAAAATCCGTATCGTATTTCTTTTTTTCAGTGGGTTTGTCCTGTTATTTATTATTGCTCCCCTTCTTGGTATGTTTCTGAACACTTCAGTAGATGAGTATACTGAAACATTGGCTGACAAACAGGTAATGCAGAGCATCCGCCTTACCTTGTTCAGCTCGCTTGCCGGGGTCATTATCTTTGGTATAGCAGCCATTCCGTTCTCCTATTTTCTGGCGCGTAAAAGTTTTCCGGGCAAAGGCTTGGTTAATGGGGTTATTGACCTGCCGGTGGTAATCCCCCATTCTGCAGCCGGCATAGCAATTCTTGGAATTGTAAGCAGGGGTTCTTTTATTGGACAAGCCGGAGAAGCTGTTGGTATACAGTTTGTCGGTGGGGTGGCAGGAATTGTGGTGGCCATGGCTTTTGTAAGTATACCTTTTTTAATTAATGCAGCCAGAGACGGATTTGAAGCTGTCCCCGAAAGACTTGAAAAGGCCGCATTAAACCTGGGCGCTTCACCCTTCAGGGTGTTTTTCACTGTTTCTCTGCCGCTGGCCAGGCGCCACATACTCACTGGTTTAACCATGATGTGGGCCCGGGGTTTAAGTGAGTTTGGTGCTGTGGTCATTATTGCTTACCACCCCATGGTTGCTCCAGTTTTAATTTGGGAAAGATTTACTTCATTCGGCTTATCTTATGCACGACCCGTAGCTGCTGTTTTTGTGGTAGTTTGCCTTGCTGTGTTTGTAGCCATGAGGTTGTTGTCTGCTGAAAAAAAGGGAAACAGAGTATGATCAGCATTGAAAACATAAGTGTTCGCTTTGAGTCATTTGCACTCGAAGATATCAGCCTTGAGCTGGAAAAGAGTGATTATCTGGCTCTCCTTGGGATGTCGGGCGCAGGAAAAACCGTTTTGCTTGAGGTATTGGCCGGACTTGTCAAACCACAAACAGGGAGAATCTATCTGGAGAAAAGGGATGTCACTGATGACAAAATCCAGAATAGGGGTATGGGCTTGGTTTATCAAGATCTTTCACTATTTCCCCACATGAGTGTCTTTGAAAACATAGCGTATCCGCTCAAAAGTAAAAACCTTGGCCGGCAAGGTGTAAGAGAGCGGGTTAGTGAATTGGCTGGCGAAACAGGTGTGCTTCATTTGCTTGACCGTTCTCCGGGCACATTGTCAGGTGGGGAGGCTCAGAGGGTTGCTCTAGCAAGGACATTGGCCTCTGATCCGAAAATTCTGTTATTGGATGAACCGTTGTCTAATTTGGATGTAAAGCTGAAGGCCGGACTCAGGTCGTTGCTTCGCCGCATCCATAAAAGCGGAAAGACGGTTATTCATGTAACGCATGATTTTATGGAGGCTGCTACCCTGGCAACGAAAGTTGCAATTGTTGAAAACGGAAGGCTTATACAATGCGGTACTCCCGACGAAGTTTTCAGGCATCCCGCAACGGAATTTGTCGCCCGTTTTAGTGGAATCAAAAACCTTTTCCCTTGCCAGGTGCTACAGGCAAAACCCGGAACTGGCGTCAGGGAAGCAATTGTTGCAAAAAAGAATCGAATTTCTTTTCTGGGCGACCATCATCCCCAGGATGGTTTTTTGCTGATCCCCCAAGAAGACATATTTGTATCACGGCAACCAATTGATACTTCAGCCATAAACCTATTCTCCGGGCTTATCAGTGAAGCTTACCTGGCAGGCTCGGGTATGGAACTGGTCGTGGATACAGGTATTGAGTTTGTTGTTTCTATTAGCAGGCAATCATATGATAAACTTCAATTAAAACCTGGCGAGCATATCTGGGTTGCATTTAAAGCATCGGCTGTTAAGTTTCTTGCAGGATAAATAGCAGTGTGGTCTTGAACAAGTCGACCAGGAGGTGGTTACATATTTGTATATTCATACCTTTGTATGCGAATTTTTATCCGGACACATTTAATTAAATCATATGAAACCGAAGAGACACCTTAAGCTTGCACTATTCGCATTTTTATTTTTTGCGCTCTTCTCCTGTCAGACACACACTGGCCAGGAGACAGCTGAAACCATGCCTTATCCGAAAAACATCATCTTTTTTGTAGGTGATGGGATGGGATACAACCACGTTCTGGCAGCAAATTATTATCAATATGGGCAAGACGGGGTGCAGCCTTACGAGCAAAGTGACTGGTTGCACCTTGGCCAGGCCACATATAGTGCTGCCCGATTCAGAGATGGTGATACCACCTACCTGAATGGGTATGCCCCACGGACAGCGTGGGAAGATCCTGATTATCTTATGCGTGATTATACAGATAGTGGAGCAGCTGCAACAGCTCTTTCTACCGGAAGTAAAGTTTTTGACGGATCAATAGGCATTGCCCTGGGTGGTGATACACTGACCCATATTAGCCAGGCAGCCAAGGCCAGGGGTAAATCAATTGGGATTGTCAGCAGTGTCCCTTTAAGCCATGCAACACCGGCAGGTTTTGCAGCACATAACCACAGCCGCCAAAATTATGTAGAACTGGGAAAATATTTATTATTTAGTACGCAGCTCGATTTGATTATGGCACCGGGACACCCCGACTATAACAATGACGGACAAGCTGAAGAAATGTCAGCCCGCTATGTTGGAGGTCGTGAAATATGGGGACAGCTTATGGCCAATGATGGGCGTGTCAGCTTTACCGATGGAGATCATATTCTCTATGTACAGGATGTGGATGGTGATGGTGAGCATGATCCATGGACTTTTATTCAGGACAGGGCAGATTTTGTTTCTTTGGCCAGCGGCCCCACACCAAAGCGCGTACTGGGTATTCCCAAGGCTTATTCTACACTTCATCAGGGCCGCAGCTATGGCGAAGGAGAACCCATGCCATTCAGTACCCCCCTGAATGATAATGTGCCCACCCTCGAAGAACTTACCAGGGCTTCACTAAATGTGTTGGGGCAAAATGATCAGGGCTTTTTTGTGATGATAGAGGGTGGAGCCATTGATTGGGCCAGCCATGATAATGACATTGTCAGAACCATTGAAGAGCAGATTGATTTTAACAATAGTGTTGTTGCTGCCATTGAGTGGGTTGAAACTCATAGTTCATGGGATGAAACCCTGATCATTGTGACCAGCGATCACGAATGTGGTTACCTGACAGGCCCAAATCACCCCAATCCGGTTAATGACGCCGTAGTCAATATGGGGCAGGGTGAATTACCCCAGGTTCAATGGAACTTTGATACCCATACCAATATGCTGGTTCCCTTTTACGCCAAGGGCCCCGGGGTTGAAATATTTTCTTTGTTTGCAGATGAGAAAGACCCAGTCCGCGGAAGGTTTCTGCAGAACACAGAAATCGCCCAGGCCATATTCCTTATGTGGGGTAAACCACAAATTGAGGTACATCGCCTTAACAGGTAAAGAGGAAAGTTGATCCTTTCTTTACTCCAGCACAATATTGTAGGGCAGTCTGGCAAGTATGCCAGTCATATGCTGAACATCCTGCCATTGCCTGTAGAATTGGTAGGCAGGGCCTAATTCCTTTTGGATCTTCCGTTCACGGATACCCCCAAAATCTTCCATGATCTGGGTGAGGAAGTCTTTACGGATGGGGTATTCCACAACACGGTAGTTTTCAAGTTCAGCCATTTCTGCAGCTTTTATGACGGCATCATTGAGTCCGCCCAATTCGTCTATAAGCCCGTTTCGCCTGGCTTCCACTCCGCTCCATACCCTGCCGCGACCCAATTCATCCACGGTAGACACCGGAATATTGCGGCCTTTTGCAACATGGCCAATGAAAGTTTCATAAACCTGGGCAATCTCACCTTCAATCAGTCTGCGCTCAGCCTGTGTCAATGGCCTTGATACCGATCCCAGGTCTGCAAATTCATTGGTTTTGACATTGTCAAAAGTCACCCCCAGTTTATCATTGAAAAACTCTTTCATATTGGGAATCATTCCGAAAACACCGATTGAACCAGTTAATGTATTGGCGCTGGCCATGATATAATCAGCCCCACAGGCAATGTAATAACCTCCTGATGCCGCCAGGTCTCCCATGGATGCTATCACTGGTTTCTCCTTTGCTGCCAGTACTACCTCACGCAAAATAACGTCAGAGGCAAGGGCACTGCCACCCGGAGAATTGATCCGGAACACAATGGCTTTCACACTTTCATCCTTGCGGGCGTCTCTGATGGCCTCGGCTATCCTGTCCGAACCTATGATTCTGTCACTACCCTGACCGGAAATGATGTTGCCACTGCCATATACAACCGCAATTTTATCCCTGCTGCGTGGCGTAACCATACTTTTTGGTAAGGGCGCATTGGTGTACTTTGAGAAAGTGACAAGGCGAGGCTCCTCACCCTCTTCTACGCCTGAACGCTCCCTGATGATTTCCATAATCTCATCCCTGTGGGCAATGCCATCAATCATCTGCCACTCAAGTGCCGATAAGGCATTTCTGGTTTTGACCCCATTGGCTACATCATTCAGGTGATTGATTGTAAGTCCTCGTGAATCAGCAACATCTGCCATTATATTGTTCCAGATGGCGCTAATATAAGACAATACCTGCTCCTTGTTTTCGCGGCTCATGTCTTCACGGAACAAGGGTTCACCAGCACTTTTGTATTCACCATGACGAATAAGTTGTGGGTCTATACCCAGTTTGTCAAGCATATTTTTAATGAACACAAGCTCAGCATTGATGCCCCTGAAGTCGATCAGTCCTTCGGGGTGCATATAAATTTCATCTGCCACACTGGCTAGATAATATGCGCTTTGCATCATGGTTTCACCATAAGCAATGACAAACTTGCCTGATTCGCGGAAATCAGAGATGGCCTGACGGATTTCGTCGACGCTTGCCCAACCAGTGGCCAAAAAACTAAGGTCAAGATAAATCCCCTCTATGTTTTCGTCTTCTTTTGCTTTTTTCAGGTTCTCAATGAGTTCATTGAGTCCTATGGTCCGGGACGGCCGCATGGACATAAAATCAAAAGACTCAAAAGGGTTGCGCCCTCCCCGGTCAACGATCTCTGTTGATAGTGTGAGGTGAAGCACAGAATTGGGGGGTACTTCGACTGAATCTTTTGACGAAAAGCTTGCAATGGATGCGATCATTCCAACGGCCAGGAAAAAGATGATCACAAATGTGATCAGGAATCCCAGCATGGATGCAAACATAAATTTAAAAAATTGCTTCATGGTTTTACGGATTGTGGACAAACAAATATTTTCAGAAGCTTAAAGATAGGAATTATTAAGATTTTGCGTTGATGTTTTTTTTGTTCAATTTTGCTGTTACATAATTAGTGGCTATGCATAAAGCTTTTCTGCTTCTGGGCGGGAACCTTGGAGATGTTCCGGATACATTCAGCAATGCATTGAATCTTCTGGAAGCAAGAGGTATTTCAGTACTGAGAAAAAGCGCCCTATATCAGAGTGAGCCATGGGGAATGGAATCAGGCAAATTATTCATTAACCAGGCTGTTGAAGTTTTTACTTCAATGGATCCGGTAGAATTGCTTAACGCCTTACTTGATATTGAAAAGATATTTGGGCGCACCCGGATTGAAGGGCAGGTGCTGTCAAGAAACATTGATATTGATATTTTGCTCTTTGATGAGCGGGTTGTCTGTTTGCCTGAACTAACCATCCCCCATCCAAGAATGCATCTGCGAAGATTTGTTTTGGAGCCCCTGTACGAAATTGCCCCTCTGGCCAGGCATCCGTTACTGCATCATACCATCGGCCAATTACTGCAGGATTGTACAGATAAACTTAAAGTTACCAAACTGGGAATCATAGTTTGAAAATACGGTGAACAAATCATGAGGTATAACTACATTGCCATTGAAGGAAATATAGGCGCAGGCAAGACAACACTGGCCACCAAAATAGCACGACTGTATAACGGTAAGCTTATATTGGAGCAATTTGAAGACAATCCATTTCTTGCCAAATTTTATGATGACCAGGAAAAATATGCTTTTCCTCTTGAGCTTTCTTTTCTTGCAGACCGGTATCAGCAACTAAAACGTGAACTGTCTCATCAAGAATTATTTGCAGATTTCACCATTTCCGATTACTTTTTAAACAAGTCATTGATCTTTGCCAGAAAAACATTGAATGACGATGAATATCATCTTTTTATCACCCTGTTCAATATAATGAACGCCAACCTGCCCCGCCCGGACTTATTGGTCCACTTGTACGTTAAGACCGACAGGCTGCAGATGAATATTAAAAGCAGGGGAAGAGACTACGAACAGCGCATACCCGATAACTACCTTGAGAAGATACAGGACAGTTACTTTAACTACCTTCAGCAACAACCACAGATGCGAATATTATTGCTTGATGTCAATAACATTGATTTTGTAGCTTATCCCTTTCACCTTGACAAAGTCATTGATGCCATTGATAAAGATTATCCAAAGGGAATGACCAGCGTCAGGCTTACCACATAAAAAAAGCGTCCGTATGAACTACGGACGCTCGATAATTATCGTATTTCTGAGAATTAACGGACGATGTCCTGGAATTCACTTTGTCCGAAGAACTGGATGAATTCACGGTCTTCTCTGGCAATATTTCTCATATCAGCATTCAACTCAATAGAACGGCGAAGGTTGCTGTAAAGAGCAGCTCCATCGTTGTTCCTTGCTGCAATGACAGCCTTCAGGTAAGCAACCTGTGCACATTCAGGAGAGCAATTCAGGGTGTTTACGGCATTTCTCTCATTGCCAGCCATTAGCTGAGCAAGTGCTACGTTGAATTTGCAGGTGTGTCCTGTGAAAGATGACAAGGCCGCCTGATACTGTCCTGCCCTTATTTGCAGAATGCCAAGGTTGTAATCAGTATTGATACCCTGGGCCTTTGCAGCGTTGAAAAGTGACACGGCAGTTTCGTCGTCATATTGCCATGCAGCAACTACGCCTAGATTGTTCTGTACATGTCCATTGCCGGGAGCAAGCTGGTTTGCGCGCTCCAGATAAGAAGCTGCCTGCTGCACTTCACCCAGTTCAAGAAGAATGGCGGCTGCATTGTTAAAGCCTTTGTAGTTTCTTGGGAACAACTGCTGGGCAGAGCGGTAGATAGCCAGTTGGGTTTGTTTGTTGTCAGTAAGCGTTGCTGCAAAAAGCAGTTCTTTTTCATCGAGTTCTGAAGGGTTGCTTGTTGCCAACCTTGAGATCTCTTGCCTGGTTTTCTTGGGCTCATAAGCGTGAACAGTAATTTCTGCGCGACGCAAAGGTTCCAGAATTTTTTCAATTTCAGCATAGATCAGGGTCATGTCCTTGATTCTTCTTTCCCTTTCAGCTGGGGCGATCTGGGTGTTAATCACGTTGGCAATAGCTTGCTTGTCAGGAAGATTAGAAGCGTTGAGCTTTGTCATGAAACCATCAAAGTCTTCCCCTTTTGCCAACACATTCAACTGAGGCATTTCAACTCCTTTATCGCTGAACAGACGTTTGATGTAAGTTTCACCCGTGCTGGCACGATTTTCAGAAAGCTTCATGTTAAAGGCAATTTCTCCCTCAGGTGAAGCCCATGCGTGAACATCAACGGCCTTCAGTTCCCATCCCCTTTGGATGAACTCTGTAACTTCTGCAATTTTCGCCTGCGCTTCTGAAGCACGGTTCAGCTCAAGCCTCCAGTTGAGGTTGTGACGCATGTAGGCAAAATAAACATTGGCCGTTTTTGAAATGATTGTTTCTTCTTCGTATCCGTGGGGTGCCAACGAGACCAAATGGTCTTTTTTGACACGCTGTGAAGTCAGGATAACTCCATCAGCAACTTTGCGTTCAGGAAGCACCCTGGCATTGTCAGCACGGCCTTCACGATACAGGATGGCACGGACGTACAGTTCTGAAGCCAGCATATCCGGTTCGTAAGAAATCACATTGTTCAGGTTAAAGCCTGATCTGCGATCCCGATTAACCATTGTACCAACAGTGGTCGTGCCACTGCCGCGCAAAATGACTGTCTCAAGTTCTTTCTCGCCACCTGCATACTTTAGTACCGGGGTGATCTCAACCACAGCCCTGCGGTGGAAATAGCCCTCTTGCACAGAACCCTCAACATTGGCAGCTACCTGCCCGCCGTGGTTCTCTAGTGGGTTTACATCAGGTGTGTACCTGACGCCCTCGTCATAATTTCTCACCATTCTGTTGAGTCCACAGCTGGCGAACAGTCCTGCCGTAATAAGCATTACGGCCAGTAATTTAAAGTTGATGTTTTTCATAATGCCTGAATTGTATTGGTTAATCTTAAAGGATTGGTTTTTATTGTATTTTCCGCCTTAGAGAGTACAAATATATAAAAAAGAATAAAACAATATCAGCCACTTTTGGTTAAGTGTAAAAAACTTTTTCAGTAATTAAAGGCAGTACAGGGCTGTTATAAAACAAAAAATCAAATTCTGTTTTGTGGAATTCTAAAATTGTTTTACATTTGCACTCCTTTTCAGCGTGAAGCTGTCCCGGACAAGGCCCGTTCGTCTAGGGGTTAGGACGCCAGGTTTTCATCCTGGTAGCAGGGGTTCGAATCCCCTACGGGCTACTTTGAAAACCATTTTATACATTATTTAACAGGTTATCATGGCCAACCATAAATCAGCAAAAAAAAGAATCCGCGCCAATAATGCCAAAAGGCTTAGGAACCGGTATTATGCCAAGACCACCCGCACGGCTATTAAAAAGCTCAAACTGACACAGAACAAGGTTGAGGCCCAGGAAAATCTTCCGGCAGTAATTTCTCTCATTGACCGCCTGGCCAAAAAATCAGTGATCCATAAAAACAAGGCATCAAACCTGAAGTCGAAACTGACAAGGCGTGTTAATCACATGCAATAGGGGTTTGTACAGGTATGCCTGCATGTTTCCTTAAAACTTATTTTGGCCCGTTCGTCTAGGGGTTAGGACGCCAGGTTTTCATCCTGGTAGCAGGGGTTCGAATCCCCTACGGGCTACAAATAGGACCTTTCAGCCGGAAGGTCCTGTTTTTTTTTCGGGGTATATGCTATTTTCGCCGAAAAACAGTCAGATATGCCAACCAGTAATGAAAGAGATTATCAGGCTGACTTTGCCGTAGGGATAAAACAATGGGCGCGTGATGACAGACCCAGAGAAAAGTTGTTGTCAAAAAGCCAGCGAGCACTAACGGATACAGAGCTTCTGGCTATAGTCATAGGCTCAGGAACGGCCAGGCAAAGCGCCGTAGAACTTTCCAGAAATATCTTAAACAGTGTTTCAAATAACCTTTCAGAACTGGCCAGGCTAGACCTGCCCGCGCTGCTCAGATTTAAGGGCATAGGAACTGCCAAGGCCAGCAACATCATGGCTGTGATGGAACTTGCAAGACGGCGAAGACTCTCAGAGGGTCTGCAGAAAAAGGCCATTGGTTGTAGCATGGATGCATTTGAAATTATGCAACCACTGCTTGGTGATTTACCCTACGAACAATTCTGGGTCATGTTGCTCAACCGCGGGAATCGGATACTGAAAACCGTGTGCATCAGCGAGGGTAGTGTATCAGGAACAGTTGCTGATCCGAAAAAGATTTTTAAGACAGCCCTTGAGCATAATGCATCTTCCATTATCCTTTGTCATAATCACCCCAGCGGTCAAACCACACCCAGCAGTAACGATAAACGAATTACTTCACAATGTAGTGAAGCGGGTGCTTTTCTTGACCTTCCGGTTCTTGACCACATGATTATTACCAGCGGGCATTACTTCAGTTTTGCTGATGAGGGCATGCTATGAATTGATCCGGGTAAGGCAGGCATAACCTGAAATGCTAATTTTGCATACCTTTACAGGAGTAAAGCCTGAGCCCTATCAATATGATTCTTATCTACAGTGAAAAAATATCCAACCGTATTGAATATACGGTCTCTGTTTTGTTCGGACAGCTGTTGAATGTATCGTATGGTTTGACCACCAGCGAAAATGAGTTTGCTGCACATTCAGGTCCGAGGGTTTGCTATGGAAAAAGAAAACCCGATGGAAAGTTGCTCCATATTCCGGCACATGGATTTTTACTGGAAAGGGGGGTGCATTATTTCCGGCCCGAATGCAGAATGAATCATGACCTCCCTGAACTTTTTCCAATGGAAAACAAGGAGATTGAACTGGCTTTTGACATGCTTTCGGCCATTTTCTATCAATTAAGCAGGTATGAGGAATACCTCCCCCACAGAAAAGACAGTTGCGGACGTTTTGAAGCAACTGAATCGTATGCATTCAGGCATGGTTTTCTGCATTTGCCAGTTGTCAACCACTATGCCCGGCTGATCAGGGAGCAGTTAACAAAACTCTATCCTGACTACCACTTCAGCCTGCCTGAATTTACCTTTATTCCAACCTATGATATTGACGTGGCATTTGCATACAGGGGCAGAGGAATTTTGCGCACAATCCTGGGCGCCCTGAGATCTATTGCTGCAATGGATTTTGCTTCTGTTGTTCAGAGAGTTAACGTACTATTGGGAAAGGACAGAGATCCTTTTGATACCTTTGACCTTCAGTTGAAATTATCACGTGAATCGGAGATCAGAGCCATTTATTTCTTTTTGCTGGGAGACTATGGGCCTTTTGACAAAAATGTATCATACTTTTCCCAAAAACTGTTTTTGCTTATACGGAAACTTGGAGATTATGCCCATATCGGCATCCACCCCAGTTTTGCAGCTGGAGACAATGAAGTACTAATGGGTAGAGAGATTGCGAGACTGAAAAAAATCATGCATGAAGAGGCCCGTTTCAGCCGACAGCATTTTTTGAAGTTGAATTTTCCGGGAACCTACCAGGCATTGGTTTCACAAAATATACGATATGACTTTTCAATGGGATATGCCAGCCAGCCAGGTTTTCGGGCAGGCATTTGTTCACCGTATCCTTTTTATGATCTGGAAACCGAAAGCCAGGCCCCATTGACCATCATGCCTTTTGCTATAATGGACGGGACATTCAGAGATTATCTTAAAATGAATCCGGAAAATGCGCTGGCAGTTATTAACAGTCTGATGGATGAAGTGGAAAAAGTCGGGGGAACTTTTATTAGCCTCTGGCACAATGATGCATTGTGCGAGTGTCAAGGCTGGCAGGGCTGGAGGGATGTATACCTCAGCATGTACCAGCGGGCATCGCAAAAACACAGCAAGGCCAATGATCCGATATATTCGGCATGATGAAATTGATTTTGAAAAATGGGATAGCTGTTTGGAGAATTCCATCAATGGCATATTCTATGCCTACTCCTGGTTTCTGGATATGGCTGCAGACACATGGGATGCTCTGGTTGAGGATGACTACAGGGCGGTAATGCCACTCCCCCTAAGAAAAAAACTGGGCTTGTATTATGTTTATCAGCCGTATTTTATACAGCAATTGGGGGTTTTCAGCACCTACAGTTTATCTCCGGCGGTTAGTCAGAGGTTTTTAAACGCCTTGCCTGGCCACATCCGGTTTCTTGACTACAACCTCAACACATACAACAGAATAGCCGACGATCATCCTTTTGTTTATGGAAAAGGAATAACCCATGAACTTGATCTGATACCACCCTATAAGCAACTTTTTTCAAACTATTCAGACAATACAGCCAGGAACATTAAAAAAGCCGTTAAACATGGAGTTTTTGTAACCGATCACGGAAGACCAGAAGAGGTAATTGATGCTTTCAGGAAGCATAAGGGCAGGTACAAGGTGGGTTATTCTGAACATGATTATTTGATACTCAAGCATATGATTTATGCGGGAATGCATCGTGGTATGGTTAAGATAAGGTATGCCTATTCTGAGACCAATAATTTCTGCGCAGGAATTATTTTTTTTACCAGCCATAAAAAGTCAGTATGGCTTTTCTCAGGATCGACCCCTGAAGCCAGAAATAATGGGGCCATGAGTTTGCTTGTTGACCATTTTATCAGGGAAAATGCCGGCAAAGAAATGATCCTTGACTTTGAAGGATCGTCTGATGCTAATTTATCCCGATTTTATAGTGGGTTTGGTTCTAAAGAATGTGTATTTTTACACATCAGAATAAATAAGATGCCCTTGATTATTAAACCTTTGGTCAGGGCTTACCTTAGCCTCAGATAGTATCATGTTAAATTCGATGCCAATGATCCGGATACTTGGAAACTCTTCTTCGTTGCTCAATCAGTATATTGCTGAACTCAGAGATTCTGATATTCAGCGTGACAGCCTGAGATTCAGGAGAAATATGGAAAGGCTTGGTGAAATTTTTGCTTATGAGATAAGCAAAACACTTGAGTGGGAGAAAAAAGATGTGGTGACAGGTTTAGGTATTGCAAGTTGTGAAGTCTTAAAGCGGCAGCCAGTCATTGCCACCATACTCAGGGCAGGATTGCCGATGCACCAGGGATTACTCAATGCTTTTGACCGTGCAGAAAATTCTTTTATATCAGCTTACCGAAAGCACCGGAAAGATGGACGTTTCGACATTCAGGTTGAATATGTTTCAAGTCCTTCACTTGATGACAAAGTACTGATTATAAGCGATCCCATGCTCGCAACAGGTGCTTCGATGATACTGGGTTACAAAGAGCTGATCAGAAAAGGCAGACCCATTCACACACATATCGTTTCTATTCTGGCCAGTAACCAGGGTGTGGATTATGTGCGAAAGCATATGCCTACAGATGATTATACCATGTGGCTGGGAGCCGTTGATGATGAGCTTACTGCCAAGGCCTATATCGTGCCCGGACTCGGTGATGCCGGCGACCTCGCTTTTGGAAGTAAACTATAGATAATACTCATTGCCGATGAAATTGACCCACACTGTTCTGTTTGAGAACATCAAAATTTCACTGGATTCTATCCGCAGCCATTTGCTGCGGGCATCGCTTACTGTGCTGATTATTGCTTTTGGCATCATGGCTCTGGTAGGCATCCTTACGGCCATTGACTCTATTAAGCTTTCTATTACCGACAACTTTGCCCGTCTGGGAGCCAACAGCTTCTCCATACAAAACCGGACCCTGATTCAGACTGGAGGAAATTTTCAGTCACAGTGGTTTTCAAGGATCACCTACGATGAAGCTGTCGCTTTCAAGGAAAGATTTGACTTTCCTGCCTATGTGTCAATCCAGGTGCCAGGTACCGGGTCGGCTACGGCACGTTACGCAAGCAGAGAAACCAATCCCAATATCCGTATTATAGGAAGCGATGAAAACTATCTGCTGACTTCAGGTGCCGAGCTTGAACGTGGCCGTAACTTTTCAAATCCTGAGTTGCTATATGGAGCCAATGTGGTACTATTGGGTTATGATGTGGCAAGTACATTGTTCCCCAATAACGAAGACCCTCTGGGAGAAATAGTCAGCATTGCCAGTCAGAGGTATCAGGTGATTGGGGTTCTTTCCAGACAGGGAGCCGGCCTTGGGTTTTCTGAAGACCTGAATTGCGTTATTCCTTACAGAACGGTAAGACAGAACTTTTCAAGGCCTAATATGAATTATACCATCAATGTGAGTTCATATACCCTTGAAGGTTTGGAAGAAGCCATCGATGAAGCCACCGGCTTGTTCCGCGTTATCAGGGGAGATCGTTTCGGCGATCCCAACTCTTTTGATGTGTCAAAAAGTGACAATATTGCGCAGGCCCTGCTTGAAAACATCCGTTTTGTTACCCTGGCGGCCACCATCATTGGCCTGATTACCCTGGCCGGTGCAGCCATTGGTTTGATGAATATTATGCTGGTTTCGGTAACTGAAAGGACGCAGGAGATAGGCATTCGAAAAGCGCTTGGAGCTACCAGAGCCAATATAAAGCAACAGTTTCTTTCAGAAGCTATTGTGATTTGTCAGATAGGGGGTATTGTGGGGATTATTTTCGGAATGCTGGCAGGTAATGGAATATCTGTCATAGTCGGGAGTCCGTTTATTATTCCCTGGATGTGGATCATTTCTGGTGTGCTTTTATGTCTTGGGGTTGGACTTGTCGCCGGATATTATCCTGCTGCCAAGGCATCAAGACTAGATCCCATTGAGTCGCTTCGTTACGAGTAAAAGTGTAATTTGTATCCATAACCGGGACATCAGCCGGTTGAGATTTTTTTGTATGCAGAAACTGACAAAAATAGTTGCCACCATTTCAGACAAGCACTGTGAGCCTGGGTTTATCCGTTCTCTTTATGAAGCCGGAATGGATGTGGTGAGGCTTAATACAGCCCACCAGGTGCAAGCTCAGACGTTGAAAGTGGTCGAGAATGTCCGGAAGGTATCCAATAAGATACCGCTCATGCTTGATACTAAAGGGCCGGAGATCAGAACCTGTGAATCAGATGGCGAGATACCCGTCGAAAAAGGAATGCTCATCCGCCTTGAAGGCAATCCGCAGAAACGCTCTTGTCCCGATACCATCTACGTGAGCTATGCCGGGTTTTCTGCCCAACTCGAAGTGGGTAAACAAATTATGATTGACGACGGAGACATTGCCATTACAGTGGTTGAAAAGCATTCAGGATACCTGATAGGTCGTGTCGAAAACGCCGGGTTTATCAAACCCAGAAAAAGTGTTAACCTTCCGGGTACTCCTGTGAGCTTGCCCTCACTAAGTGAAAAAGACAAGGAGTATATTGGTTTTGCCATTGAGCATGAGCTAGACTTTATAGCCCACTCATTTGTACGTAACAAGGACGATGTGCTTGCCATTCAGACAATTCTTGATCAGCACGACAGTGAGATTAAGATTATTGCCAAAATTGAGAACCAGCAAGGTGTTGACAACATTGATGAAATTCTTGACCATGTTCATGGTATCATGATAGCCCGTGGTGATCTGGCTATTGAAGTTCCCGCTGAAAAAATTCCCGGCTTGCAGGCTGATTTGGTTAAAAAATGCATACGGCGAAAAAAAGCAGTGATCATAGCTACCCAGATGTTGCATAGTATGATTAGCAATCCGAGACCCACCAGGGCTGAGGTCAGCGACATCGCCACGGCTGTATTTTCCGGGACAGATGCAGTTATGCTCAGTGGAGAAACGGCCTTTGGGAAATATCCGCTTGAATCAGTTCAGATAATGACCAGTACGGTTAGAGAGGCAGAAAAGAGCAGGTCTTTTTCTGTTGACAGTAAAGTTATGCCACATGATAATCAGATTTCAGTTTTTTTGTCAAAAGCTGCCGTCCGATCTATTCAAAAGCTTAATTCGCGGGCTATTATCACAGACACCGATACGGGTAAAACGGCACGCTACCTTGCCGCCTTCAGGGGCAGGACACCCATTTATGCCCAATGTTATGATGAACGTGTGATGAGAGAATTGGCCCTCACATACGGGGTAGTTGCAGATTATATGGATGTTGAATTATCGAAAAAGGAGTTTATCCGTGCCACCCTTACCCGCTTGCTTGACAGGAACGAAATTGCAGAAGGAGACCTGATCGTGGTATTGGCAGGAAATTTCGGAAAAAAAGCCGGACCGTCATTTGTTGAAATCAGCACGGCCAATAATATGCTTCAGGAACAAAAGTATGAGTAATGTTCGCTGCAGCTGTCAGTGCCAGTTAATTGTTTTGAATAAGTGGCGTACATCTCCCTCGATGTGTGAAATTACAGGTGCCAATGAATCATTATTGGGTGATACATCAAAATATAATGCCCCCCTTAAAAAGTGTTTTACGCTGTCGGTAACGAAAAATTGCAATGCTGAGGCGGCTTCCCTTCCCTTGATATGATAGATCATTCCGAAAGCGTCGTTTTCAGTATGAATGATCATTTCATCCGTAATGGCTGTGGCTTTTGGGATATGTCTGTGAACAAAGGTTCTGGTGTCTTCAAGATAGGCTTCAAGGTCTTCACGGCTTTCAATGTGTTTGTAGCTCAGATGGATGCGACCCCTATAGTCGGGGTAAATTACATCTGCCCAGTAAGCCTCAGCAGTTTGGCGGGTATCGGGGGCAAATACTGTATAAACAGGAAATTCGAAACTATAGGGGTAGTTCTTGTCCAGCAACTGATAGTCTCTCTCAGGCATATCAATGCGAAAGTACCCCCTGGGCTTGGGAGCATCACCCTGACGGCATGAGCCAAGGAGCAAGCCGGTAAAAATCATGTATACCCAAACTAACCTGTTCATTCCTTGTTCTTAACCTTATCCTTATCCTTAACGTTATCCTTAACCTTGACCTTAATCGCCTTGATGCGCCTCTTATCCACTCCCTCAACTTCAAACTCAAACTGATTGAATGATATCCTGGCGCCTTTAAAGGGGATTTCTTGTTTGATCTCAAGGATCAACCCGGCCAGGGTATCGGCTTCACCTTTTACATCATTGAAAACCTCGTCGTTGACACCAGTGATTTTGCAAAAATCTTTCAAAAGTGTTTTCCCTTCGAAGATATAAGTATTGGCATCTATCCTGGAGTAAAAGGCCTCTTCCATATCAAACTCATCGTTGATTTCTCCAACTATTTCTTCAAGAATATCTTCAAGCGTAACAAGGCCTGAAGTTCCTCCATATTCATCTACGACAATGGCCATGTGGATCTTCTTTTCTTGAAATTCTTTGAGCAAATCACTTATTCGTTTACTTTCAGGCACAAAGAAACCGATGCGCAACAGTTTTTGCCAGGCAAAATCACTTTTCTTCTCAAGGTAGGGCAGCAGATCTTTGATATACAGAATGCCTTCAACATTATCAAAACTGTTCCTGTACACAGGTATCCGGCTGTAGCCAGCATCTTTGATAATTTCAATGAGTGTTGCAAACGGGGTGTTGAACTCTACTGATACCACATCAACCCTGGCTTTCATTATTTCACGCACATAGGTGTTCCCAAAACGGACGATGCCCCGCAGCAGTTTTCTGTCTTCTTCGGTAGTGGTATCATCGGTGGTAATATCCAAAGCATGTGATAGTTCGTGCATGCTTAAATTGGGTCTTTTTTTTGCCATGCGCTTGTCAATGATGCGGGTTGTCTTAACAAGCAGCGAACTCAGTGGATAGAACAACCTGCGCAACAGCAGCAATGGCCCGGCCATTATAGCTGCAAAGCGTTCAGCATGTCTTGACGCGTATACCTTTGGCAGTATTTCAGCAAAAAGCAAAATGATAAAGGTGATCAATGCTACCTGCAGGATAAAGGCCAGTGCAGGGTGTATGTCAAGTGCTGTCAGTGGGCTGAGAATTATAGAAGATAAAATGATAATGCCAATATTGATCACATTATTGGCGATCAGAATGGTTGCCAGCAAGCGGTTGGGTTTTTCCAACAGAGACAGCACCAGTTTATCACCTGGTTTCTGTTGTTTTCTGAATCTTTCTATCTGGTTATGTGTTAGAGAGAAAAAAGCCACCTCAGAGCCGGATATCATGGCTGAAAAAAACAAGAGTAATAATGTGGTTACCAGGCCCAGAAGGATATTTGGGGATAAATGCAGCGAAATTGTGGCCAGATTGTGTGCCAGCCATAAAAATGTCTCCGTTGAATCAGTCAAGGTTGCCTTTAATGCTTTGTTTTATACAAAATTAATACATTTTACATATGGCTGCGAATTAATTTATAAGTCTTTAGTTGCTGTTATCAAATTGGTAACTTTACAGCATGACAAGCTTATTATCTGTTCTGCTGTTGATTTTTTCCGGAACGGTGTTTGCGGGCGGCTCACCTGTATCCATTTCAGGAAGGGTTGTTGATGCCGAAAGCGGAGAGCCTCTTGCTTTTGTAAATATTATGTATGGTGAAAGCCGGCTGGGGGCCATGACAGATATTGATGGATATTTCCGCATAACTTCTCATGAAACCGAAAGTTTTCTCAGGTTAAGCTATGTGGGATATGAACCCAAAGTTTTTACACTGCCTGACGAAGCCGGAGTTCTTAGTATAAGCATGGTGCGGAAGCCCATTGAATTGACAGAGGTGGTTGTTTTGCCCGGTGAAAATCCTGCAAATCGTATCATTGATTTGGTCATGGCCAATCGTGACCTGAACAACCCTGAAAAAATGGGGTCATTCACCTATGAATCTTACAATAAGTTCACCTTTACCGGTGAACTTGAGGCCCGTGGAGACGAAGATTCCGGGGACACCCTCACCTCGCGCATCAACCGTTTTATCGGGCAACGACACTTTTTTCTCATGGAAACGGTGGCCGAGAGAAAGTTTAGTTATCCTGACAGAAGTAACGAAACAATTCTGGCCTCAAGAATTTCAGGGGTTGAAAATCCAATTTTTGCCATATTGATGACTCAAATGCAGTCTTTCTCATTCTATGATGATTATATACAGATATTTGATAATCAATATTTGAGTCCACTGGCCAGGGGTGGTACAAACAGGTATTTTTTTCATCTTGAAGACACCACATATGTCGGACGGGATACAGTTTTTGTAATTTCTTACAGGCCAGGGCGTGGAAGGAATTTTGAAGGCCTGAGTGGAGTAATGTACATCAACACCAATGGCTGGGCTCTCCAGTCGGTTATTGCAGGGCCTGCCAGTGACTTCGGCAATACCAGGATAAGAATTCAGCAACAATATGAACATGTTCAGGGGCGGCAATGGTTTCCGGTTCAGCTGAATACTGATTTTGAGATAATCGATCTCAATGATATAAGTGGTTTTAAGGTTGTGGGAGAGGGGCGTACCTATCTCAAAAACATCAGGCTTGACCCCCCGCTGACCAGAAGGGATTTTTCTCCTTTTCATCTGTCTTATTCACCAGAGACCATTGTTGATGATGAGACATTTTGGGAAAAGTACAGGGCAGAACAATTATCACCCAAAGACACCAATACCTACCATTACCTCGACAGTATTGGCCGTGAACTTGATCTTGACGGACAGATTGCGCGAGTCGAAGCTTTGTTGAGCGGCTACTGGCGCAGGGGCGTTTTTAATGTGGCTATTTCATCATTGCTTCGATATAATGCCCATGAGGGATTCAGACCCGGAGTCAGCTTTGTAACCAACGACAGGCTTTCTCCAGGGTTTGACCTGCGGGGAGGCATTGCCTATGGTTTTAGAGACCAAACTTTGAAGTATGAGGCAGGTGGCAGCATATTGATTGACAGATTGACCGATCTCAGGCTGGGATATCATTATTTGTATGATGTGACCGAAAGAGGAGGTTCGAAATTTTTGGGCGATGGAGGCTTTTTGTCAACCCAAAACCTGAGGCTGTTTTATCTTCGGCACATGGACTTAATGGAAAGCCACAGCCTTTGGCTAAATATGCGGATTTTTAGAAATTATCTGACAATAAGACCCTATGTCGCGCTAGAAAGGATTAATCACACAGACGGGTACCGGTTTATTCAACCGGCTATGGAGACACTGCCAGGCGATGAACAAACAGCAGATGCAAAATATTTTGAGACAGGCATAAGGTTACGGCTGGCCTGGGGAGAGCGTTTTATTCAAACTCCTGACAGAATACTTTCAATGGGCGATCTTGTTCCCGAAATACAATTAAATATTGCGAGGGGATTACATGGCCTGATGGATGGAGACTTTGATTATTGGCGGATTGAAACCATGCTTTACAGGAAGTTCAGAATCCCCATGCTGGGAGCCCAGCATTGGCGTGTAAGAGCAGGCCTGTTCGTGGGTGAAGCTCCTTTGGACAAACGTTTTCATCCGCCGGCAGCATTCAGCCAGTTTGCTCTCAGTACCCCAGCTTCTTTTGCCACAATGAGACCGGGTGAATTTTTTTCTGACCGGTATATAGCCCTCTTTTGGTATCATCATTTTGAGAACCTGCTTTACAAGGGAGGACGCTTTAATCCCCAGTTTCTGCTGCTGACAAATATTATAACCGGGACGCTTGGTGATAGAGAAAACCACGAACACGAAGGTTTCCGGACGCTTGAAAGCGCCTATTTTGAGTCGGGAATTGCTGTTCTTGACCTGATTGGTTCAGGATTTTCCAGTATGGGTCTTGAGTGTATGATGAGATACGGCCCCCATGGATTACCTAAATGGAAAGATAATCTGAGCGTCAGGCTAAGTTACCGATTTTTGTTCTAATTGTCTTCGGCAACCCATTCTGCATATGCGGTTGTTGTTTCATGCAGGCGCAATGAATGTAAACTGATACCTGCAGGAAGAGCCTTGCCGATTTTTTCTGCAAAATCTACTACCATGTTTTCACATGTTGGCTGATAGGGGACTAAAGCGACTTTGCCAAAGAGATGGTCACCTGAAGCCATCTCTCTGTGAGGGGTTTGTCCATTTACAAGCAAAGCGTGGTCAAAGGGTTCGATGATCAGCCTGTTTACTATGAGCTTTAGTGCAGAAAAGTCCATCACCATCCCATTTTTAGCATCTTTCTGATTATCTACAGGATGTCCTTTTATGGTAACAAACAGCAGATAGCTGTGTCCATGCACATTTCTGCAAGGACCATCATAGTTCCAGAGTGCGTGGGCCGCTTCGAAACGAAATTGCTTGGTGATGCGTATTACCGGTTGTTTATGCATGGCTGAAAAAGCTTTCCGTTTATTTATTGTCTGATTCGAATGGTATAACTATACACACCATTTTTCTTTGCAGTATCTTTTTCGGTGGTTTTTTGACCAGGTTGGGTTTTGGGTGCGGTAGTATAGCTGTAGTGAACAGATTGTTTAATATTGGATTTTTTGATTCTGAAAGGAATTTTGATCTTTTGTCCGGCAGTAACCCTGACGCCTCTGTTTTTAACTGCCTGGTATCGCAGCATTTTTATGAGCCTGATGGCCTCTTCGTCACATCCATGGCCCAATCCCTTTTCAACCACCGGGTCTATCACTTCGCCTTTGCCAGTTACTTTGAAGCGAACAATAACGTCTCCTTCAATACCCGCCTTAAATGCCCCCGGGGGATATTGTAAGTTTTCCTTAATGAATTGTTTCAACAACTCACGCCCTCCATCAAGGTGAGGAAGTTTCAGGAATTTTCTGGCAGGTTTTTCCATACTGGAGTTAACCCTTGTTTTTTATGAAATCAATGGTGTGTCTGTTAAAGTCAAATGGCTGATCAACATTGCAAACGTGGCCTGAGTTACTGATGGTGATCAGCGTAGCCATATCGTTGTGCTTTACCAGTTCTCTTACAGGCCTTAAAAAGAGGTGGTCTTCATCTCCCATCAGGTAAAGGGTAGCGATGTGGGGGTTTTGTTCCTGCTGATACTGAAGCAGCGGATTAACATTCCTTAGCATCTTGAACCAGCGGTTAATTTCACGCCTGTATATTTTTTGTGCTTCTTTGATGAAAAGATAGCGGCTTTCTTTATGTCGTTTGCTGGGCATAAGTATCCTTGCCATGAGCCGGTATAGCCACATGAAGGGAATAACAGGCTTAAACACCTTGGCTACCCACACCAGAAAACGAGACCTGATATTCAGCCTGGTGATGGCTCCGGCCAGTACCATTGACTCTACGCGCTCCGGATCAAGTTCAGCAATGACACGGATCAGAATGGTGCCCAGAGATACACCCACAAAATGGCTTTTTTTGATATTTAGGTGATCAAGCACATCCAAAACATCCATGCTGATATCTTCGAAGGTATAATCCCTGCCCATATATGCAGTAAAGAGATCACGTGAGCGGCCATGCCCGCGCAGATCTACCACAAGTAAATTGAAATGCAGGGAGAAATCACGGATTTGTCTGAACCAGATAACAGAGCTTCCTCCAACACCATGAATTAATGTTACCCAGGGAGCTTCGGGCCCTTTGATATACGTTTTGTAATATAACCTGGCTCCGCTTAATGGGGTATGTTCAGGATTTGGCCGATTGTCAACCTTTTTGGTAACATCTGTGCCATTTTTTTGTAGTTGCAAATTCATCACATCAGAGAGGGTTAGTCAAATCAAAATCAACCCTAAGCCTCTTCTCTCCATCCCGTTCAAGGCGGTAGGTGAATGTGGTGAAGGCTTCGTCAATCATCACTGTCCAGATGTTGCCACCTCCTCCTTCAATCAGCTGGGCTGTATATTCATCTGCTGGGAAATGTTGTACAAAGGCCGTGCCGGAAATATCGGCATATCCTCCGTATAGGCTTTCCTCTTCAGGTGTGCCATCAGGGTAGCGATGATCGTGCCGGAAACGGAGTCTACCATCCTCAACCAGGAACATCCATGTTCTTGACTGATCTGATCCAACATGAAAGGGGATATGGATGCGGTCATCTTCACAAAGGGCAACATGCATAACCATGTCTAAATGAGCCCATCCCGAAGCATGGTGGCTGCGGTAGATTTGCTGACCGGCAAAAGATTGTCCGCAGAGACTGGCCAGGTTCTCAAAAAATGACTGTTGAGCCTCTGAAATGAGAAGGCCCGCTGGTGCCTCAGTTACCTCGGCCTGATCACGGGTGCCACTTGCACATGACACCATCACGCATGCAAAAAGTAGTAAAACGGCAGTTTTTTTTCCTGTCATTGTTCTTGGTTTTTATGCATTAAATGTACGTCTTACGAAAGCAAAGATAATCTTATTTTGTAAGTTTGTCACTCCATACAACTGCGGATATGACAAATGGGCATTTGATTTCAGTGCGCAACCTTAGCATTTCATTCACCACCGATGATGGTTTGCAAATGGCCACTGAAAATGTCAATCTGGATATTATGTCAGGTGAGACCCATGGCCTGGTAGGTGAATCCGGTTCGGGAAAATCGGTTACCGCCTTGGCCATCATGGGCTTGCTAAATCGCAAGTCGGCACATATTATTTCGGGTGAGATCTGGTTCAACCACCCGCTGATGGGGCCTTCAGATTTGTTAAAGATCCCTGCATCGGCCATGGAATCCATAAGGGGCAGGTACATATCCATGGTTTTTCAAGAACCCATGACATCGCTTAACCCCGTCAGACGTTGTGGGTGGCAGGTCATGGAAAGCCTTTTATGGCACAAGCGAATGAGTTCCCACCTGGCAAGGGATCGGGTGATGGAGTTGTTCAATGAGGTCAGACTTGATGATCCTTTAAAAGCGTTTAATGCATGGCCCCATGAACTTTCAGGAGGACAGAAACAAAGGGTAATGATTGCCATGGCCATGGCCTGTGATCCATTGATGCTCATTGCCGATGAGCCTACCACCGCTCTGGATGTTACCGTTCAAAAAGGCATTCTTGAACTCATGCAATCACTGCAGTTAAAACACCAGATGTCCATATTGTTTATATCGCATGATTTAGGGGTGGTAAAGGAGCTTTCAGCAAGGGTTTCTGTGATGCGGCTTGGCAATGTGGTGGAGCAGGGCAGGGCGACAAAACTATTTAAGACCCCAGATCATCCGTATACAAAAGCATTGATCGCCTGCAGACCACCCCTGGGCGAGCGTCCTGAAAGACTTGCCATTGTAGATGACTTCCTTTCAAATGCCAGTCTGGGAATCTGGAAGAAAAATTTGTCTCTGACACAAAAGAGGCGTCTGGTAAGACACGAAAAAATATATGCTTCTGAACCTTTGCTTGCAGTTAAGAACCTCAAAGTATCTTTTGTTACCGGCCGTAACTGGTGGGGTCGCCCCACAAGGTCATTTACTGCTGTTAATGATGTAAGTTTCACCGTTTTTAAGGGTGAAACACTGGGGCTTGTAGGAGAATCAGGATGCGGTAAAACCACACTGGGCCGCAGCATTATGCAATTGGTTCGCCCAGGAGAAGGGCAGGTAGTTTATAGTGGCATTAACCTGGCTGCACTGTCTGCAAAAGAGCTGCGAAAATTAAGAACCAGATTTCAGATCATATTCCAAGACCCCTATGCTTCGCTGACACCCGGAATTAGCATTGGCAGTGCCTTGATGGAACCCATGCAGGTGCACGGTGTTCTTGAAGGGAAAAAGCAAAGAAAGGACAGGATTATCTGGCTTCTTGAGAAAGTAGGACTTGAAGCAAGGCATTTTGACAGGTATCCTCATGAGTTCTCGGGTGGGCAACGGCAAAGAATTTGTATTGCAAGGGCGCTTGTCATGCATCCTGATTTTATTGTGTGCGATGAGTCTGTCTCTGCCCTTGATGTGTCTGTACAGGCGCAGGTATTGAATTTGCTCAATGACCTCAAAGAAGAGTTTGGTTTGACCTATATTTTTATCTCACATGACTTGTCGGTTGTAAAATATATGTCAGACAGGGTAATGGTCATGTACCAGGGCCGGCTCGTTGATATAAATGAGGCCGATGCCCTCTATGCCAATCCAGGGAATAATTATACAAGAAAACTTATTGAAGCAATTCCTATACATTGATGTTTACATATCAGCTATGATCTCATCGGTAAGTTCCAGGTTGTGGAAAACGTTCTGAACATCATCATCATCTTCAAACATATCTATCAGCTTGAGTACTTTTCGGGCATTTTCCGGATCAAGCCTTGTCGTGGTTTTTGGAATTCGTTGTAGCTCAGCGTTTTCTGCCTCCAGCTCCATTTCTTCAAGCTTTTTTATCATTTTTCCAAAGTCTTCCATGGCCGTATAAATGGTAAAAAAGCCATCTTCTTTTTCAACATCCTCAGCACCGGCATCTATGACTTCCATCATAAAATCATCTTCTTCCATGTCTTTATCATGCGGGCTTTTTTCTGGCAGGGTGAAAACCCCTTTCCTGTCAAACAGAAAAGAAAGTGCCCCGTTGGTTTCAAGTTTGCCGTTGTGTTTGTTGAAGTATGATCTGATATTGGCCACAGTACGCTGAATATTATCGGTGAGACACTCAACATAAACCGCCACCCCGAAATTGGCATAACCTTCGTAAGTTACTTCCTGAAAACTGGCAGCATCTTTATCTCCGGCCTTGGATATAGCTCTTTGGATGTTGTCTTTGGGCATGTTAACACCCTTCGCATTGGCTATTGCCAGCCTGAGTCGTGGATTGCCTGCAGGGTCATTACCGCCTTCCTTAACTGAGATGTTGATCTCTTTTACAATTCTGGAGAAGATCTTTGAACGCCTGGCATCAAGAGCGCCCTTCTTGCGTTTAATTGTTGACCATTTACTGTGACCTGCCATATGTGGAATTTTTTCTCAAAATTAATCAATTCTCAACTTTATGATCAAAAAAACAGCCGGTGTTTCCACCGGCTGTCCCAAAAACCAACCACATTAAAAAGAGCGATAATAAAAATTGATCAGAAGTTTAAGACCCGTATCCCTAAACTAAATGGGTGTATCTCCGGGCCTTTGTCCTCTCTGAACATCTCGTTGAGAGCATAGCTTGCAAAAAGGTTAAGCTTTCCCCATCCGACCCTGGCGATGGCCTCATAGCGAAATGGCGCCAGGTGAAAATCCTGGAAATCCTTGTCCTTTACCTTGCTTCCGTCTGAGGTATAAACCTGCTTGGTATGGCTCCGCAATCTGATGCCAAGGTTCACCCCGGCCGACATATGAAACTGGCTGCGCGGGTTACGCTGACTGCTCTGGAATTCGATCATCAGCGGGATATTCAGATGTGAAACAGTGAGTTTATTTTTCTTGAAATTATGCTCTGAGTCAGTTATATATCCTATCTGGTCATCTTCATGCACCAACCTGATATTGTTCTTGAACCTATAGTTATTCCAACTGAATCCCAGTCCTGTGTACATCCCCAATGCGCTGTTGCTTCCCCTGGAAAGGCTGAGGTTTTGTTGCCATAAGTTGAGGTTAACAGAAATGGAATTATTGTATTCAAGATCTAAGTATGCGTCTTCAGGTTTTAAATCGAGGCTGTTATCAGGAGTAAGATAGCCATTCACCCCCAGGTAAAGACCTGTCCATGTTGAATTCCAGCTTGCCCGTGAAATGGTTCTGGTACTCACCCGGCGACCGTCAATCATGGTTACTTCGCGATTCCCCATCCTGATGACCAGGGTGTCTGAACTGGCTTTTGTGGTGGGGGCTGCTGTCCGTGTGGTTGCAGCTGCTCTGTCTATGCCCCGAATGGTGGCTGCCGTTGATTTATTGTAGCGGGTGACTTCTGGATTGCCTCTTACCATGATACTTGAGGTACCACTGGCTTCAGCTGCAATGCTTTCATGCACAGTGACCCTGGCTGTGGCTGTTCCTGAGGTTTGCACATTTGTTATATCTGTTGACAGATTATAGGCCCTTACCTGAGAAACACCACTGGCAATCAATTCGTGCCTTCCGGCTAATCCTGAAAGTGTTATCCGGGATGCTCCGCTCACTGTTGTAGCAAGACGCTCAGCCTCCACATCCAGTTCAATGCTTGCAGCTCCTGAAACCACTAATTTGAGCCTGCTGGCCTCAATGGTATGCAAGCCGGTTAATTCGGTTGCTCCACCAACATGTAAATAATCAATGACCGGAAGCTGGAGATGCACCTTTAAGCCACGCACATTCCGCTGGTTGCCTGTATATTCAATATTCAGTACCCCATTGCTTACGTAAGTCATGATATCATCAATATGTTCTTCAGGTGCTTCAACTATAATAGAATAGTTGTCTGCCTGCTCAATAGTGATCTTAAATATGCTGGTTGTCTCGATACCAGTAAATTGAAGATCTGGCATATAGCGTTCCTCTTTTATATCCTGGGCCAATAGCCCTGCAGGCAGAATAAGGAATGCCAGCATAATCATGTTTTTTATTGTTTTCATGGCTTTGTTTTTTCGATTATTCGTAATTGTATGAACTTAATTTGCACTTCTGATAGACCCCAGTCCCGATTTATCTGTAGTTACCTGACGGGGGTTACCGTAGTACCTGATGTTGCCAACGCCGCTGAGTGAGGCATGTAATTTCTCTGTGGCAAAAACATGCGCTGAACCTGCTCCTGACACCCTGATGTTGGTTTGCTCTGTTCTGAGGCTTTCTGCCCGCATATTGCTTGCTCCGGATAAGCTGATATGATGGGATGAAGCTATGCCCGCAAGCTGAATGTTGGCTGCTCCTGAGATTGAGGTGATCAAGTCTGTTACATTGAGGTCAAGGTCGATATCAGCGGCACCACTCACCTGCAGTTGCAGCCTGTCTGCAATCAAGGTCTCTGCAGCGTGTAGCTTACAGGCTCCTCCAATATGAATTTCGTCCAACTGTGCAAAGGTGATCTTCAACTCCATTTTTGTGGGTCTGATGACTACGTCTTTTTCTGTCCAGATAAAGAGGGTATTGTCTCTGACTTCAATGGATGTAAGTTCGTGAAGATTTTCATCTGTTTCCAGAACCACTGAAGTATCATCGCCCCTTGAGACCTGAATGTCAAACATCCCCTGTATGTCGATGTGCCTGAAATTTTCAAGTCTGTGTGTTTTGGCCAGCACCTGGCCATCTCCTCTTACCACATTGGTGCTCCCTACATAGCACGCTTGCAGCAGGAGGCCCGAAACCAGCAGTACGATCATAAGGATGGCCCGGTTTGTTTTGTATATGTTATTCATGGCAGTCATTTCTTTTGCTTTTCAGACATAAGACGGCTTCAGCATTGAAAAGTTACAGGGGTTTTTGAAAAAATCGTACATTCGTAATCCATTTCAATCATTCACCAAAAAAACAAAAGATGTACAAAAATTTTTTTATTGCAACGCTGGCATTGTTTATAATGGCATCATGCGGACAGGCACCCAGAGAAGAACAAGCTTCAGAGCCAGGGCTTTCAGCTGAGGAAAGGGCTTTCATGGATAATCTTGCAAGTCTTTGTGGTCAATCGTTCAGAGGCCAGGAAACCTATATGGCTGATGGTCGTGAAAGCTGGGCACACCTTGATTTTGTGATGCATGTAACAGTATGCGAAGAGGATTTGGTTCATATCCCCTTCCATTTGTCTGATGATACCTCACGTACCTGGATGTTTATCAATGAAAATGGCAGGTTGCGATTCAGGCATGATCACAGTTATCCTGACGGAACACCCCATGCACAAACACTTTATGGCGGATATGCTGATGGAAAAGGCACGGCCTATGAACAGTATTTTCCGAAAGATGAATATTCAAGAGAACTCCTTCAGGGGTTCTATGGCCGCGAATGGCATGTGGTACTTGATGAACAAATGACCACATTTTCATACAGGTTGTTATATGATGGTGAAGTAGTCTTTCAGGCTGATTTTGATCTGACCAACCCCATTTAACCAAAGGCAATTTTTTAATCGGCTGAGCCATTTTCTGCTGTCAGCATCTCTCTGAGGGCAGACATGCGATAACCGGCTCGGAATGATTTTTGAAGGAGACCGGTATAAAACTGAGCACCCTCAAGGGTTTTTACCTTGACGAATGGAGCTGACAGTGGTGCCGGTCTTCTTTTTTTGAGTGAGATATAGTAAACTGAAAACAACCACTTGACCAATTGTTCCAGTTTCTCTTTGCTATAATATTCTACTCCCTTGTAACTATTGATCCCCAGAAATTGTCTGACTTCATCATCCAACAGCAATGTATTGATCTGGTTGTAGCTGACAGTTGATTTCCGACACATGATTTGATTCCGATAACGCAACAAAATTTTAAGTAGAGAAAAGTCTGCCAGGGTGTCTTCACGGCTTTTACCAGTCTGGGATAAAATGTCCTGCAATGGCCATTTTAGCATAAGGGGGCCAGTGTCAAAGTCATGGAGGTGCTCGGGGTTGTCCAGCAAATTTTCAAGTTCAGACAGTGTTAGATACAATAGGGCAACCAATGTATTATCCCGATAGGGGTTGGCTGCAGTAGCTACGAAAAGTGCTTCGGCAGTGTTGGTCTTTGTGTCCTCAGTAAAAGCAAGGTCATTTTGAGCTGGCAAATCGGTGCCGGAGTTTGCCGCAGAAAAGGCCTGCAGGCTATCATCAAATAAGGCTGTCGCTTCCAGGATGCTTGCTTCAGGGTTGTTTTCATGGCTGCATACCAGAGTTGCAAAGTGTCGGAAATTGTCAGTTATTTTTATCTTTATGTTTTCTTCACCGGCCAGGTGCTTTTTGGCTTTAAGATGCTTTATAAGGGCGTCAATGAGCTGGTTGTCGAATATTGAAGCAAATGCACTGTGGATGTCTGAAAGCTGAAGACGCATCAGGGCCTCTTTTACATTGTCTGTTCCCTGACCTTGCAGATGTTGGTGCAACTGCCCGATGCTTCCATCATGGTCGGTCAACTCATCAAATGACAGAAATACCCTGTATTCAAAACCTTGCAGATTCCATTGAAATCCATGGGTGTGAATGTCTTTCCCCTTGTAAAGGTATTGTAATCCTGATATGTGCTCGTCTAGTACGTAAAATGTATTATCGTCGTCTCTAAGGTCGAGGGCATCACCCAGTGACAGGCTAAAGGTGTTTTTCCCTGAACCATCTGACGGAAGTCTGGGGACAGATCTTTCGATATACCCATTCGCCCTGTCATAGGTGTTGTTGAAAAGTATCAGGGCTTTCTCATGGTTGTGTCTGTTGATATATGCAAAGACATTCTCGTTCACCGAATGCTGATGATCCAGATAGTCAAATAAATGGAAATGCTTTACCTCACTGAACAAGTATCTCATGCCGGTAAGCGGAAAAATTTCTCTCCTGTGCCTTTCCAACAGCGCCTCATTGGCAGTTTCGTGGTACCTGGCCCGCAGGTATTCCATGCCATACTTTTCAGTAAATCCTTCAATTTGTCCGTGTGCAAACATGGGTAATCCCGGTAGTGTGTTCATAAGTATGCAAACGCCAAAATATTTATCACCTGTGCCAAATTGTTGAATAGCTGTTTCTTCGTCAGGATTGCTCATGAAGTTGACGTAGCGTTTAAGAATATCAGGCTCAAATTCAAGCGTATTGGTAATGAGGTCTCTGTATTTTTCGTTTTCTTCATTTTTGAGCATATGCATAAAGGCCGAATTATACACCCTGTGCATACCCAGTGTTCGTACAAAATACCCTTCCATAAACCAGAAAGCTTCGGCAAGGAGCAGGGTTTCAGGCAACTCCTGGTTTATGCGGTCAACCACTTCGCGCCAAAACTCAACGGGAAACAAGCTGTCAAACTCATCCCTTGTCATGGAATAGCTTGCTCTTGAAGGAATGTCTCCTCCGCTTCCCGGTATGGGATACCAAAGCCTTGAAAAATGTTTTTTGGCCAATGTCATGGCTGCATCAAAGCGTATGATGGAGAACTTTCTGGCAACGTCAAATATTTTTGCGATGACCGCCTCCCTGACTTCAGCTTTGATCATGTCCAGCTGGGCTGTATCGTTCCAGGGCATAACTGTTCCATCATTTCCGTGGTAGATGTAAGTGATGTTGTTCAAACGTTTGTCTATACGCTGAAAGACCACAGCTGCGTCGGTTTTGGTATAATAACCATCTTCAATCCTGATTTCCAGATTTGGGTTATCTGATAAGTTTTTACCTGAAAATGTGTATGAAGGAAATGGCGGCTCATGGGTCTGAATGAAATATTCAGGATGCTCAACCACCCATTTTGAAAAGATGCCTGTGTGATTGGGTACCATATCGCCTGCGAGCCTGATACCAAATCTTGTTGCCCTCTCATGCAGGTCTCTCCATGCTTCATCTCCACCCAGATCACTGGCAATTTGATAATCAAAAAGTGCATAGGCTGAAGCAGTAGCATCATGGTTGCCCATTTGATGCTTTATTTTGCGCGATGCATCACTTCTTTCCCAGATGCCAATGAGCCAAAGGCCATTGATGTGCCATGAAGCCATCTGCTCCAATTCTTTATCAGGAATCTGGTCAAGACGGCTGATTGTCCGTCCGTATTTTTTTGAGAGCTGGTCAAGCCACACGTAGGTATTTTTGGCCAGGAGTACCACCCTTGGCATCCAGTGCGTGTCAGGGGTAAACTGCTGATGCTCTGCGTAATCTCGGGCTGATTCGCCTACTGCATCAAAACCTGACTTGCCCAGTGGCATTGAACCAGTTGCTTGCTCTTTGCCATAGACCGGTACGACACTTGGGGCCTGACCCCATACCTGCCCCTGATCGGCAAATGCCTCTTCTCTGATAAAGTCTTTGCCTCTCATGATGAGGGCTATTGTTTCGGTATTAAGGTATTTTTTCCAGTTTGCCAGAATAAAGTCAATTTGCGCTTCAAGGTTGTCAGGGGCGTGTAAAAACGGGCGGCGCAAAAAAGAAAACAGACCTTCGCCCTGTCCACGGGGCAGGGGATATGCGTTGAAAAACCATTCAAGTTCTTCCATCTGCTTGATGAACGAGGACGGGTTAGCCAGGTTGCTGATTCCAAACAAAGGCAACAAGGCTTTGTTGGCCGGATTTTCATTGGCCAGTGAAAGGAGCATGCTTTCTTCAACAAGTATGCTGGCGTTTGACCTCTCCCCGGTACTTGCATCAATATATTCGGTGGTTTTCAACCTGCCCCTGTAAACCTCAGATGGAGGAAATGTCTGCACAAAATCTATCAGTGAACTGTATAGCCCGGCCTTACCCAATTTTTCTTCCATTGATTGTATGGCCTTTTGAAACACACTGATGTTTTTGCCTGATTGAATGGCCATGATGACCATGTGGGACACCTCATGGATAAGCCCTGAAGCGGCCAACTGCAGTGCGTTGATATGGTCTGAAGGGGGATTTTCAAGATTCCAATGGTGTGCAAATTTTCTTACAGCTGTAAAATCAGAAAACAACATATTCCCCCTGACTGAAAACAGAGATGCATCCAATTGATATTGCTTTCGTATCTTTTGGCTGATATGTAACTCCATTTGTACCTTATCAGGAAATCATTAAAATTAGAATTGCAGCAAGGGGAACAGATAAATTGTCCAGACCCTTGCTGCTTAATGCCTCTGCTACTGCTGTTCCTACTGCCAGGGCAGTTGCAGTCAGAATGGTTGCCAGACTGTAGTTGCCAAGGTATTGGTGCAGAACAACTACCGAAATGGCAAAGGTTGAAATAAGAAATACCCCTGACCCGAGATAGGTTTTATTGAATTCTTTTCTGAAGAGTGTAATTCTTTTCATCTTTAATCCAAGAGACATCCCTGCCAGCCCTGCCAATGAGTCGCTTATCCCCATGATGAGAATGGGAATGATAAACAATTTGGTGTCGTTTTGCCAGACGGATATGATAAAGGCTCCGCAAATGGCAACAGGAAGTAAGATACCTCCGTAAGTATGTCTTGAAACATCGTTGATTGACTGTAACAGCTTGCGTCGCTGGGCAATGAGCAGTATCAGAAAAAAGAGCACTCCCATAACCAGCACATACCCATAACCATCATAAACCATGGGGAATGACAGAGACAATAACGAAGCACTGCTATGTGCAAGTTTCCTGGTATGTTCGGCTTTGATGCTGTACCTGATGTGCAGAATCTCTCCTGTTACCAGAATAACCAGAAAAGCAATGGAGTAAAAGAGGGTATAGAGTAGTTCCTGACTGATCATAGCAAACAGTTTATAATGTACATGGCCGCGCCACCCGGGATCAGGCTGTCAAACCGGTCAAGGAAACCTCCGTGACCCGGGATGAAGTGGCTGAAGTCTTTTACTCCATAATGTCTCTTGTAAAAGGATGCCAGAAGATCACCCGATAGTGCAAATATAACGATGATCAGCGCAAAAAACAAGGCAAAGATCAAAGAGGTGCCGATTATACCGGCTAATACAGATGCGGTAATGAGGGCAAGCGTACCTCCGCCAACCGTTCCTGAAATTGTTTTTGCGGGGCTGATGGATGGCCAGAGCTTGGTCCCGCCAATCAATTGTCCGCTTATCTGACTGAAAGCATCAAAAACCGTCACAATAAAGAAAACAAAATACAATAACTCCTTTTCAAGGCTTGTATAGCGGAGAAACCCAAAGGCAAAGACCAGATAAAGCAGCATAGAGCTCGCCAAAAACATCCGCGAACGCTGCCCTCCATGGGTTAAATGGGTGCGAATAAGCTCATACACTCCTGCAGTTACGATAATTGCCCCAACAAAAGTGAAAATATGAGGCCCAAAATAAATGGAGGCAAAAAGGGTATGGATAATGAGCAGATAGGAGATGTATTTGGTCCATATGGCTCTTCTGGTATTCCTGTCCTTGTTTCTGGATATATAAGCAAATGCCGCAGCTCCAAGCAGGAAGTAAACCAAAATAGCCATGTATAAGTTTTGCTCCATGATTATATTGATTGTTTGACAAACCGTTTATTATTCCGGATCATCCTTGTTTTTTCGTTCTCTCAGCACCCAGTAAAGACCTTTGGCGTTTGACCTCATTTCAGGAATGATCAACTGAATAACTATATGTTCAATAAAAGCCAATATGCCCCAACTGATCATAAAAAAATAGAAAACAGTCTGGAATCCGACGGTAAACAATAAAAAGAAAAAGAAACCCTGGATATACCCTCCGATTTTCCACGAATAAAGATGAAGGCTGGGAAACCGTCCGAATTTGATGACTGACAGACCAAGAGCAATAAAAAGCAATCCGATAAAAACAGAAAAACTCAAAATATGGGGTGCAAAATCATCCCGCTTAAACAGCCAGATGCCGAGGAAGACCAAAAAATAGGTTCCGATATCTGCAATACTGTCAAGCCGGGCTCCAAATTCTGTCTGTTGCTTTAGCATCCTGGCCAGCAATCCGTCTAGTACATCAGTAATAAGGTTAATTACAATCAGCAGTGCAAAAGCCCTTTCATGACCTTCAAGTGCCAGCACGAGAATAACAGGGAAAGCCAGTATCCTGTAAAAGGAGAGGGCGTTGGGAATGGTTATTTTATTTTTTATCTTCAAAGGAAAATGGCGGTAAAGCAAAAGCCGTCTCCTGTCGAAGGAATGACGGCCTTTGCAAAATAAACAAATAATTAAAATATAAACAAGTCTTCTTGGGTTAATCTGATAACCGGGCCATAACGCTTTTCAACTTCATCAAAATCAACGATATTTTCATTTCCCAGAATAACATAGGTTTTGGGTTGGTTTTGAATGAACGTCCTGTTGAAAGTAAGTACATCATCAAGGCTAATACCAGGTATTTCGCTAAAAAGTACTTCGCGTTGGTCATAATCTCTGCCCATGCGTTTTGCAGACAGGTAATCCCAGATAATTGATGTGTTGCGAATGCGCTGGGTGCGAATATTGGTGATAGCTTGTTCCTGAGCCAGGCGGAAAGCTGTTTCAGAAACCGGCATATCATTAAAGAGTTCATTAAATGCATCAAACGCATCAATAACTTTGTCGTTTTGGGTTGCGATAAAGCTGGTATTCATATAATGTTCATCAGGCCATGAAGGAGAAGAGTAGCTTGATCTGGCTGTGTACGCCAATCCCCGCTTTTCACGCATTTCCTGGAACACAATGGCATTCATGCCACCTCCGAAGTATCTGTTATACATTGAAATGAGCGGAACCATTTCTGTGTTGTACTCCATGCCTTTGGTGATGGTTTGCAGATAGCTTTGGTTTGCGTCATAATGCGCAAAATATACAACGCTTTGTTTGGTCTCCCTTGGTGTAAATCTGATTCCATCGGGTACTGTGGCCATTTGTGCCGGTGTTGGATGATGTCTTTCAATAACTCCGGTTATTTCATTCATTGACTGTGGACCATAAAATACCACCTTGTGCCGGATGTTCCAGAGGTTCCTGAGAGAGTGAATGAGTTGTTCTGTTGTTAAGCTCTCCAACACCTCATTTGTAAGTGCGTAGGTTGACGGGTTTTCGGGGCCATACATGGCGTAGTTTACCAGTGCAGAAAAATTGGCGCTCTGGTCAGCTTTGCTGTTCTCTCTTGCGTTTATCAGGTTTTGAATATACCTCTGCAGGGCAGACTCATCTGCTTTTGCTTCTGCAATCAGGTGCTCAAATAATTCGAGGGCAGCTTCCATATTTTCAGCCAACCCGCTCACTGAAATGCGTGTTTCATCTGACCCAACGCTTACATTGTATGTGCATGCCAGTTTGAAGAATTCGTTTGAGATGTCTTCAGATGTGTATTGACTTGTTTCCATAAAGCGTATGAAATTAGCCGCCAGTGGCAGGTATGGGTCATGGTAGCTGCCCATTCGCCAGAAGTAAGTCAATGTAAAAGATTGGTTAACATCATTTTGTGAATAAAGAACTTCGATTCCCCCAGGAGTTTTGCCCCGTTCAATATCTCTTGCATAATCAATAAATACTGGTTGCAGAGGCTCTACTTGTGCCTTGTTAATTTCTCTCAACAGCTCAGATTCTGCATCACGGTTGATGTATATAGGGGTGATTTGTGGCTTGTCAACCTGCTCAAAATCATCAGCTTGCCCTTGCCATTTGTACACTACCACATAGTTGTCTTCTCTGAGATGTTCATTGGCAAACGCCACAAGATCATCTCTGGTAATCGAAGCCAATCTGTCAAGGCTGCCGATACTTTGCTCATAGGGTACATTGTTTAGAAAGCTCATGGCCATTGACATGGCTCTGCTTCTGTTGTTTTCAAGGCTCCTGATTTCCTGTAGCCGCATATTGTTGATGGCTGCCTCCATTATCCAGTCGGGGAATTCGCCATTTTTAAGCAAGGCAAGCTGCTCAAAAAGAAGGTCTTTAACTTCGTCGAGAGTTTGTCCCCTTCTGTTGCGCCCTGATAGCGTGAAAACAGAATAATCAGCCATGGTGCGGACACCCGATCCTGCTCCAAGGGTGGCCATTTGCTGGTTCAGGTTCTGGTCGATTAAACCCGACCGGCCATTGGACATAATCATGCGGATCATATTGATGTAGGGCACATGTTCAGAGGTTGCGCCTTCAAATCGCCATCCGATTTGTATGTTCTCAGCTTGCAGGCCTGTAACCTCATGGATGATCGGACTTGTTATTTCTGGCTGGGGTTCAAATACCAGCTCCGGCAAGGGTGAGGGTTTTAGCTGTCCAAAATGCATGTCGATAATCTGAATGACTTCATCGGGGTCAAAGTCGCCTGACATAACTACAGCCATATTGTTTGGGACATAGTAGTCGGCAAAAAAGTTCTTGATATTGATGATGGAGGGATTTTTCAGGTGTTCAGCTTCGCCCAGGGTGGTTTGAAGCCCATAGGGATGTGCTGGAAACAGGCCCCTGTATAGCTCCTGCGAAGCCCTTCTTGCATCACTTGTGAGTGACATATTAAATTCTTCATAAACAGTTTCGAGTTCTGTGTGGAAAAGCCTCAGTACCGGATCATTAAAACGATCAGCCTGTATCCTGGCCCAGTGCTCAATCTGATTAGAGGGGATGTTCTCCATATAGATTGTATAATCATTTGAAGTCCCTGCATTGGTACCAATAGAGCCGATGGCTGTCATTAATCTGTCATACTCATTGGCAATGGCGTATGTAGAGGCAATGTAAGAAATGCTGTCTATTTGCCTGTAGATTGCTGCTCTTTTTGCATCGTCGGTTTCTTGTCTGTAAATTTCAAAAAGAGATTCAATTTCGTCAAGCAGGGGTTTTTCCTTTTCCCAGTCAAGGGTGCCAAAACTACTGGTCCCCTTGAACATCAGGTGTTCGAAATAATGAGCCAGGCCGGTTGTTTCGGCAGGGTCATGCTTGCTTCCAACCCTGACGGCCACATAAGTCTGAATGCGGGGTTCTTCTTCATATACCGACAAATACACTTTTAACCCGTTATCAAGGGTATAGATGCGGGCGTTAATAGGATCGCCCTGGACAGATTCGTAAGGGTAAGTGCGCTGTGCAAGCGTATTCCCTCCGAGTGAAAAAATGACAGCCAGTATGAGAACCAGCCTGCCTGAAAAAAAATCTCTCATGCTTTTTTATGTTTAATTATGAAAAAAATAATTTCCTGCCAATCCCTCTCTTAAAGACATGAAAGCAAACGGGCGCCGGATAAGTCAAAAGAATGGCTAAAAATAGTGAAAATCATAAGCAGTGTGTTTTTTTGGGATGAATAATTTTAGGCTATTTTTACCGATTGTCCTTATTGGTTAATCAACCGCTTGACTGATAGGCATTTTTGGAAATGGTCAGGTTGCCAAAACAATAACATTTTTTAGTTGTTTGAATATATAAACACAAAACACTGTAATTTTTTTTCAACTTCATTAAACCATATACCTGGTAAACCATCCAATATAACTGGGAACAATCAAAATAAACAGGCAAATAAATGAAAAGGCTTTTACCCTGAGGCCAGTGACCGTCTAATACATGCAGTTATAAATCGTTTTCAAATGAACAAGAATCTCCGCTTTTTAGTAAATTTCTTTTTGCTTCTGGTTTTAATCGGAATCATCGCTTACCCAAAAATCAGACCTCTTTTTTCAAGTAGTTCTGCTCAGCAGGGTCCGGGTTTTCAGCCACAGCAACGACAGCCGCTGAGTGTTAGCGCATACATTGTTGAACCGAGAGAACTCAGGGAGTTCATACGCAGTACCGGCACCCTGCTGCCCGATGAAGAGGTTGACCTTGCTTTTGAAACTTCAGGAAAAGTTGTTGGTATATATTTTCAGGAAGGCACCCATGTTTCGAAAGGGGAGCTTATGGCCAAAATGAATGACAGGCATCTTCAGGCCCAGCTGCAAAAACTGGAGGCCCAGAGACGATTATCAGTTGAAAGGGAATTCAGGCAGCGGTCACTCCTTGAACGCGATGCCATTAGCCAGGAAGCCTATGACCAGGCAGTAACTGAATTGGAGTCGCTTGATGCTGATATAGAGCTGCTTGAAGCCCGAATTGCAGAAACAGAGGTCAGGGCACCTTTTGACGGTGTAGTGGGTATGCGCTACCTGAGTGAGGGAAGTTTTGCATCGCCAAATTCAAGACTTGCACGACTCATCAAAGTCAGTCCTTTAAAAATTGAATTTTCTGTTCCCGAAAGATATTCAGGTGAAATTGGGCCAGGCTTCCCTTTCCAATTCAGAATTGACGGTTTTCTTGAGCCTTTCGCTGCTCAGGTATATGCTGTTGATCCCTTTGTTGAAGAAAGAACCCGCACCTTCCGCGTACGCGGTTTATATGATAACGTAAATGAAGTGCTGAATCCGGGCCGATTTGCATCCATTACTCTGCAACTTTCTGAAACCAGTGATGCCATTGCCATCCCTTCAGAGGCATTGATTCCTGAAATGGAGGGAGACAGGGTTTTTGTTTACAGATCTGGCAGGGCTGAAGCAGTGTATGTCCGCTCGGGTATCCGTACCGAAGACAGGATACAAATACTGGATGGACTGTCGTTTGGTGATACCCTGCTTACCACAGGAGTATTGCAGCTACGCCATGGATTGCCAGTGGTTTTGGATAATTTATAATAATATTTGTCAATGAGTCTATCGTCGTTAAGTATCAAAAGGCCTGTACTGGCCTCTGTTTTTACCATCCTGATTTTGCTGTTTGGTTTAATCGGGATGACCTTTCTTGGCGTAAGGGAGTTCCCCAGTGTTGATCCTCCAATCATCTCAGTACGTACTTCTTATCCGGGAGCCAACTCAGATGTGATTGAGACACAGATTACCGAGCCCCTTGAACAGGCCATAAACGCCGTGCCTGGTATCCGCTCGCTGACAAGTGTGAGCAGACAGGGGAGCAGCAATATAACCATTGAGTTTGAATTAACCGTAGATATGGAAACCGCTGCCAATGATGTGCGGGATAAGGTTGCGCAGGCACAGCGAAGGCTTCCGAGGGACGTTGATCCGCCCATTGTTTCAAAGGCTGATGCGGATGCTACCCCCATTATGTTTGTAACGGTTGAAAGCGAGACCCGTAACCTTCTCGAACTTTCTGAAATTGCCGAGTTGACCCTGGCAGAACAGTTACAGACCATTGAGGGGGTGAGTGGAATCCATATTTGGGGTCAGAAACGATATGCCATGCGACTGTGGCTTGATCCGGTCAAGCTGGCCGGTTATGGCCTTACACCGCTGGATGTTCGCAATGCGCTGCAAAGAGAAAATGTTGAGTTACCTTCAGGCCGCATTGAAGGAAATACTGTTGAGTTGACCATCAGGACCATTGGCTTAATGTCAACCCCCGAAGAATTCAACAATATGATCCTTAGTGAGCGTGAAGGAAGAATTGTCAGGTTCAGGGATATAGGACGGGCTGAGCTGGGCCCCGAAGACCTTCGCGGTATCGTACGGAGAGATGGCGTCCCGCTTGTTGGAAACGCCATTGTTCCCCAACCCGGGTCAAACCATATTGAAATTACAGATGAGGTATACCGCAGGCTTGAAATGATCAAAAGGGATCTTCCTGATGATGTCAGCCTGAATATCGGATTTGATAATACCGAATATATCCGCTCATCCATACGAGAGGTAAGGAATACCATTTTCATAGCCTTTGTTCTGGTTGTGATCATCATATTCTTGTTTCTACGTGACTGGAGGACCACCATTATACCTGTTTTGGTTATCCCCATTTCACTAGTGGGATCATTTTTCATCATGTATATAGCAGGTTTTTCAATCAATGTGCTGACCCTGCTTGCCATTGTGCTTGCCATCGGACTTGTGGTTGATGATGCCATTGTTATGATGGAAAACATATATGTCAAGATTGAGCAAGGCATGACACCGGTTGAAGCTGGTCTGGCAGGAGCAAAGGAGATCTTTTTTGCCATCATCGCCACTACCATTACACTGGTGGCTGTTTTCTTTCCCATCGTGTTCCTCGAGGGTATGACAGGCAGGTTGTTCAGAGAGTTTAGTATTGTTATTGCCGGAGCAGTGGCCATTTCCAGTTTTGTGGCCCTGAGTTTTACGCCCATGATATCAACCAAAATATTGAAACAGCGAAAAACCAGGGGATGGTTCTATCACAAAACTGAAGGTTTTTTCCAGTCAATGAACAATACGTATAAAAATGCCCTGGACAGTTTTCTGCAACGAAGGTGGCTTGCCATCGTCATCCTTTTTGCAGCCGGAGGTCTTGTGGTGTTGCTGTATATAAACATTCCGGCCGAAATGGCTCCCCTTGAAGACCGTAGCCAGATTTCCATCAGTTCAAGGATGCCTGAAGGAACTACATATGAATTCATGCGTGACTATATTGAAGATGTGGCTGAGCTGGCAGAAGAACTGATTCCCGAGCGGGAAACCATTACCACCATGATTTTTGGCGGCAGAGGAAATATCAGGGTTAACCTTGTCAAACCCAATGAACGCGAAGCGAGTCAGCAAGAAATTGCTGACAGGATGTCATTGGCGTTGAGGGATAAGACCAGAGCAGCAGCCTTTGTAAACCAGCAGTCAACTTTTGGTGGAAGAAGAGGTGGCCGACCTGTACAATTCGTAATTCAGGCACAAAGCATTGAGAGGTTGAGAGATGTGCTTCCTGAATTCATGGAAAAAGCCAATGAAAGCTCCATTCTGCAGGCTCCTGATCTGAACCTTCGTTTCAACCTGCCTGAAATGCAGATTCATATTGACCGGGATAAGGCCAATGCCCTTGGAGTTTCTACGCAGAATATCGGGCAAACGCTACAGCTGGCCCTCAGCGGACAACGTTTCGGATACTTCTTTATGCATGGGAAACAGTATCAGGTATTGGGTGAACTTGCCAGAGAAGACAGGAATACCCCCCTTGACCTGAAGTCACTTTATGTTAGAAGCAATAACGGTGACATGGTACAATTGGACAACCTGGTCAGCTTGCACGAACATACTGCACCTCCGCAGCTGTTTCGATACAATCGCTTTGTATCTGCAACGGTTTCGGCAAACCTGGCACCGGGTCGGACTATCAGTGAAGGATTGAATGAAATGTACAGAATATCTGATGAAGTGCTGGACGAAACTTTCAGAACTGCCCTGACCGGCGATTCCAAAGATTTTGAAGAAAGTTCCTCAAGCCTGATTTTTGCTTTTGTACTGGCCATTATTCTGATTTTCCTGGTTCTTTCGGCTCAGTTTGAAAGCTTCAAAGACCCCTTGATTGTTATGATGACTGTCCCCCTTGCCATTACAGGTGCCATGGTCTTTCTCTGGTATTTTGGTATAACCATGAATATTTTTAGCCAGATCGGTATTATCATGCTCATAGGCTTGGTTTCGAAAAACGGTATTCTGATGGTTGAATTTGCCAACCAGCGGAAACAGGCGGGCATGCAAAAGCTTGAAGCCATAAAATTTGCGGCAGCTGCCCGGTTCCGTCCAATTCTGATGACCAGCCTGTCTACCATTTTGGGTGTTATGCCACTGACACTTGGATTCGGTGAAGGCGCCCAGGGTCGTATTTCAATGGGTGTGGCCGTAATCGGAGGCCTGATTTTGTCCACTTTCCTCACATTGTTTGTGGTTCCGGCAGTTTATAGTTATATATCCTCAGATTCAAAGAATATAAAAAATGATGATGAAACGCTTGACGCTTAGTGTTGTATTCGCTTTATTGGTTAATGGGTTGTTTTCGCAACAGCTGATCAGTTTGCAGGAAGTCATATCGTTTGGGCTCGAGAACAATTACGCCTTGCAGGTTACCAGAAATCAGCAAGAGATATCTGCAAATAACCATTCACCCGGAAACGCTGGTTTTTTGCCCTCACTTGACCTGCGTAGTCAATATTCAGGTAACCGGAACAGCACTGACCGCACTGATTTTGACGGGCAGACCTCTTCGTTGAGAAATATTCACAACACGGTTGCCAATGTAAATATGAGCCTTGGATGGACAATTTTTGACGGGTTTCGTGTTCAGGCAAGCTACGAGCGACTTGAAACCCTCAAAGATATGGGTGAATTGAATACAAGGATGGCTGTTGAGAACCTGGTTTCTAACCTGGCTGCTGAGTATTTTAATCTTATCCAACAAAAGCGGCTGCTGAAAAATCTGCAGTTTGCCGTTGAGCTGTCCAGAGAAAGGGTGAGAATTGATGAAGAACGTTTCCTTCTGGGATCTGGCTCTAAGCTACAATTGCTTCAGGCAGAAGTATTTTTGAATGCTGACAGTTCAAGGATGGGGAGACAGGAAGAGGTGGTGCGTGCATCACGCATACGGCTTCACGAGTTGATGGCATCAGATGACCTGAGTCGTGGATTGGAGCCTGCCGATTCTGTTATACAATTGAGAGATATCCTTATTTATGAAACCTTGCTTGCATCTGCCAGAGAAAACAACACCTCTATGATCATGGCACAACGTTTTAAAGACTTGTCTGTCCAGGATCAGCGCATCGTGGCCTCGCGTAATTACCCCTATGTAAACTTTAGCACAGGGTATGGCTATTCACACAATACCTTTCAGACGGGTGCTTTCAGTGATCAACAGACTTTTGGGATGAATTATGCTGTAACGATAGGGGTTAATATTTTTGATGGTTTTAACCAGCGCAGACGCATGAGCAATGCAGCCATTGAGGTTGAGAATAGCCGGCTGCGCATTGAGGATACAGAAAATGCATTGAAAGCAGATTTGCTCAGGACATATAACGTATACCTGAATAACCTGCGACTTGTTGAGATGGAAACCCATAACCTGTCTGTCGCCTACGAAACCCTTGAAATTGCCATGGAGCGTTACCGTTTGGGAGCATTGTCAGGGTTGGAACTCAGAGAGGTGCAAAAGAGTTTACTTGAAGCCGAAGAAAGATTGGTTTCCATACAATACCAGACAAAACTGGCTGAAATCTCATTGTTACGTATCTCAGGTCGGATACTGGAATATCTCTGATCAATGCAGCAGGGTGTTTCAAGAGCTTGATTTTCCAGTGTATTTCTCTATACAATCAATAAGGATTTTTCTCGAAACAGGTTTGGTGAGGTAATCATCACAGCCCGCTTCCAGCGTTTTTTCACGGTCACCTTGCAGGACGTGGGCTGTCAGCGCTACAATTGGCAGATCTGGTTTTATGGCCTTGATTAATCTGCTTGCCTCCAGTCCGTCAAGTACAGGCATTTTGATATCCATCAATACCATTGAAATATCCTGGCGTTCTTGAACGATGCTTACCGCTTCTTCACCGTTGACTGCATGCAGAGTCACAAACCCATGCATAGACAAGATCTCCCTTACAAGCTCATAGTTAAGAATCTCATCTTCAGCCACCAGTATCCTCATACCGGCAATATCCTTTTGTATTGGATCTGCTTGCTCCTGGTGGGTTGCTGACCATTTTGCCGGAATCCATGGTAGCGCAAAGTGAAATTCAGACCCCTGTCCCGGGCTGGAGTCTACCCAAATTCTACCCCCCAGCAACTCCACAAACGATCTGGAAATTGACAACCCCAGTCCGACACCTGACCTTTGGCCTGCAGGCATGGTTTCAATCTGGGTAAAACGATCAAATATTTTTTGCTGATCTTCTTTGGCAATACCAATACCTGTATCCTTCACATAAAACATCAATTGATTCTTCTCTCTTTTGCAACCATAGGCGATGATACCTGTTTCGGTGAATTTCAGGGCATTTTGCAAAAGGTTGGTCAATACCTGGGTAACTTTGGTTTTGTCGGTAATGATTGAAGCTTCATGGGCCGGCAACTTTTTTTGTAAAACCAGTTCTACAGACTTTTCTTTGGCCTGGGGTGTAAACTGATGGAAGAGTAACTCCAGTATATTGTTTAAATTGGTTTCTTCCATATCGGCCTCCATCATTCCGCTTTCTATGCTCGACATGTCAATGATGTCATCGATAACCGACATCAACTGCAAGCCACTTTGCCGAATTATGGTTGTTATATGGCGCATCTTGTCGTCTGCCAGATTGCCATCACATAATACCTCTGAAAATCCCATGATGGCATTCAGCGGAGTGCGTATTTCATGAGACAGGTTGTTGAGAAAGGCCGTTTTTAGCCTGTCACTTTGTTCTGCCCTGGTTTTGGCTTCTCTTAGTTGGTCGGTATGTTGTTTCCGTTGAATGGCCAGGCTTATCTGGCTCCCGACAAACTCAAACATAGCAACACTTTTTGCGTCATAAGCATTGGGGTTTTCATAATGCTGTACTGCGATAACACCAAACACCTTTTTGTCGACCAAAAGCGGTGTCCCCAGCCAGACTTCTGAAACCTCTCCGGTGGCATTGATGAGCCCGTCGCCTATCAATTTGTGGATGTCTTCTTTTTTTAGCAAGAGGGTCTGCTTTTTCTCAATAACAAGCCCAGAAAGTGACCCTCTGGCTGGCAAACAGTCTGTTATTTCTTTATCGTCTTTAATAAATGGAATCGATAACATGCCTGTTTCTTCTTCGTACAGGGCCGCAAAGAAGTTGGTGGTATCAATCAACCTTCCCAATTCTGACCTTACCCTTGCCAGCAGGTCTTCCAGATTTTTGGTGGTTATTGAGGCGCTGGCGATCTGATAAAAAATATCCTGGGCCAGGACTTTTTCTTTTTCTTCAGTGATGTCCATGTGCTGGATGACCACATACTGCAGTATTCCTTCGCGGTCGGTGATGGGGAAGGCCCAATTCCGAAACCATTTCAAGACCGGTGAGCTTACCTTGATCTGTTGTGAAGATGCAGCAGCGCCTATGTCAAAATGAACTTCCCATGATGCGGGCCTCAATTTGCTAAAAACCTTCTCAAGGTGTTTAATAACACCTTTGTCAATGACCTCCTGATCTTTGAGGATATTGTATTTTCTTCCTTCAATATCTTCAGGTTTGACACCGAATAGCTGGGATAATTTCGGATTTATACTGATACACCAGCCGTCTTTGTCTAGTATCTGGGTGCTGATGGTTGACTGCAGAAACATCTGCTCAAAGAAATGTTTCTCTGACGCCAATTCCTTTTCTGCTTTTTTACGGTCTGAGACATCGCGCACAATAGATAATAGAAAGCTTTCGTTTTGCAGAACCAGTTTCTGAAGACTTATTTCAGCATCGAATAACTGGCCGTCAAGGGTTTTGTGCTGCCACTCAAACCTGACCGGTTTGCCTTTGCCTGAGAGTTGGATCAATCGCATGGCCTTGGTTGCTGAACTATTGCCATCAGGCTGGATGTCGGGTGAAAGTTCCCGGGGGGTAAGCCCCAACAGATCATCTTTCAGGCCCCGAAATAAAACAGCGGCACGTTGGTTGCAGTCAATGATCTTATCTCCAGACAGGATAATGATGGCATCACTTGCATGTTCAAACAGCTCCCTGTATTTTTTTTCACTTTCTTCAAGGGCCAGTTTGTAATTGTGTTTTTCGGTTTCGAACTCCTGAAGCCACAAAGAAGCAAGGCGGGCGATGCTTTGTATCAGCTTGTGTTCTTCAGGTAGAAGTTGTAATCCTGGCTTGTCGTAATATGCGCTTATAAAACCTCTTTCATGGCCTTGCACCATGATGCTGGCATGGAATGACTGGTTTGGTTCTTCTTTTCTTTTTGTCTTGTTGACAAATACCTCAACCCTTGCTGCATCGGGAAACTGCAAACTGTTTACCAATTCTTTTTTTACTAACTCAGAAAAAGATTCTGGTGAAAGTTTAGAAAGCATGGCCTGACTTATTGCATAAAGGCAACTGAGTTCCTTGACCCTTTCTCTGAGTTTTCTTTCTGTTTCGGTCATTTTTATTGAATTTTCCCTACCGATGTGTGATCAATAAACAGGAATACTGAAATAAAAGACTGAACCCCTTCCGGATTCACTGTCAACATGTATGCTGCCCCCATGTTGCTCCACTATTTTTTTTGAAATTGCCAGGCCAAGGCCTGTGCTTGATTCTCCTGCCGTTGGTTTGTTACTCGTTTTCTGAAAGGGCTCAAACACCAGGGGTAATTCCTCTGGTTTTATACCTGGCCCATTGTCTTTCACAGAGACGGTGGCTGTATGCTGGCCTGCATCCACATGAACTATTATGTGGCTATTATGGGGTGAATATTTGATGGCATTGCTGATGATGTTGTTGAGAACCTGTTCCATTTTATTTTTGTCAAAAGGAAAGATATGTTTACCTGGTCCGGTATGCAAATCAATGTTGATGTTTTTGTAGTTGGCTATCAGTTGGTTGAACTCGACCACCTGCCTGATCAACGTAGTGAAATCCTGTTCACGCTTATCCAGTTCAACCGTTCCCGCTTCGATCTTGGAGACATCCAGTAATTCAGTCATCAACCGTATGGCAAACTGTAACCTGTCTTCCATTTTTCGCAAGAACAAGATCCTTTGTTCTTCTGTGTAACTGTCGCGATCTCTGATCAAAAGATCGGCATAGGAGATGGCCGTTGAAATGGGATTGCGCAAGTCATGGGCGGCCATGTTCAGAAATCTGTTTTTTTCTGCATTCAGAATGGCCAGTTCGTTGTTGGCTTTTTTTAGCTCATTGAGGGCGCGCTCCAGCTGAATCTTTTCTTTGGTAAGCTGGCGTTGGAGGTTGCTGACCTCCCGGTTCAGCCCGGTCAAAATCTGGTGCTGCTGGTTGATCTTGAATAAATCAATTTCTCCAACGACCAAAATTTGACCTTGCTTTTCAAATACCCTGGCCTGAATGGTTGTGTTCAGCGATTTTTCATCACCTATAGTGAGTAGGCCTTCAAAAATGTTTTGTATGTCAGCTGATTCACTGGTTACATTTTCGGCCAGGGTGTTAAAATCGGGGTTGATCAGACTGAGTGCCGGATCACCTTTCGATAGGTTTAGAAATGCTTTGTTGCCAAATAGGAAATTGCGTGAGTTCGTATGAAACAGTGCAATACACAGGGCTTCACTTTTGATGGCGCTTTCATTGATCACGCCATACCATGCTGAAAGTACCTTGTGTGAGATTTGTTTCATAGATTGGGTTGTTAAAGGTTTTGTTCCTGCCCCGATTCCATTTGTGCAAGTTTGTCAAATACAGGCAGATGAACCTGTATCCACGCATAAAGCTCAAGTACATTGGCGACCTCTGCTTCTTTCAGTGTCTCACTGATAACTATATGCCACGTGTTAAGCTGGGCAGCCCAGTATGCTGAAGAAATGCCCCTGCTTTTATACGTTCTGAGCACCCAGATAATGGTTTCGACCAGCACCTCGGCCTGAAATGCTTTCAGGATTGAACCAATAAAGCGTGCATGATTGGCATGGTTGTCCCTCATGAGCTCCAGTGAGGCTACTCCCAGCAGATCATGGATATCTTCGCGTTCGGTCATCCGTTCGTTTACCAGGGCAACCAGACGGGGGGCATAACGTTGATAGGCAAGTGCATCATCTTCACTGAATGGGCCCAGTGTCCGGGCCGATTCTATTAGTTCATGCATCTTCATTGGCATAATTATCTATGAATATTTCAAGTTCCTGAAGGTCTTTAATAAAGCTTGCTGTCGGGTAAGCGGATAACAAACTTATACCACCATGCCTGAATGCCTGTCCTCCTACAAGTATGTCCAACCCCTGAAATGCTGACATGATTTCATCCATCATTTTTGCCAGCATAGGCAGGTGAAAATAAATGCTGGCAGATATCGCGACCAGATCGGGATTAACCTTGTTTATATAGCGGATTAATTCGGCTGTTGGGACGTTTGATCCCGGAAACCAGGTATCCCATCCTTTTATCTCGAACATGTCTGCAACCATTCTGGCCCCGACCTGGTGAAATTCTCCTTCTACGCAGCCCACAACTACCTTACCGC